>JAMCQP010000008.1 GCA_023381695.1 Bacillota bacterium
TTTTGGCTTCGGATCATGCCGGCGGAACACATGCAGCGCTGGCCGGGGATTGACGAGAAAGATTACCTGGACCCGGTGAACTTCCGCTACCCCTGCCCCGACGCGGAGCAGACGGCGGCCCGGTACTGGGGACAGGCGGACAACCGGGCGCAATACAGCCAGACCGAACAGGCGATCATCAACCAGCGCCTGGAGCAATTCAAAAAGAAGTTCAAGCTGGGAGAGTACCGGGAACAGGTCAACAAAGACCTTACCCCCTTCGTGCTGGAGGCCCAGGCCATTGATGGCGTACCGGAAATGATCCAGCTCCTCCCCGCCGGCACGATCCGAAGCCAAAAAGGCTCATTCCTCGTAGATGGCCAGGCGGTCCAGGAGATCCTGACCAACTTTGACCTGAAAATCAACGACCTGGTGATCGACTACGAACACCAGACCCTGACCGGCGAAGTGGCCCCGGCCGCCGGCTGGATCAAGGAGATGCTCGACCGAGGCCCGGATGGAATCTGGGGCAAAGTGGAATGGACCCCGAAATCCAGGGAGTTTCTTACCAACCGCGAGTACCGGTATTTTTCCCCGGTGATATTGGTGCGCAAGTCGGATAACCGGGTAATCGCCATTCATTCCGGCGCTCTTACCAATACGCCGGCCATCGACGGCATGGAGCCGATTGTCAACAAGTTCAGCCTAAAACAAAAGGAGGACGTCCAAGACATGAATCTGTTAGAGAAACTGCGTCAAAAGCTGGGATTGGCGGCCGAGGCCACGGAGGAGACGGTCTTACAGACCGTGGACAACCTGGCCGGCCGGGCCAAGGTGGTGGCCCACAAAGATGTGTTGAGCCTCCTGGACCTGGGGGAAGGCGCGAGCCTGGATGAGGCCAAGGGCAAAATCATTGCCTTGAAGAACCCTTCCGGCCACGTCTCGGTCGAGGAGTTCAATGCGCTTAAACAAAAGCTGGCGCTGAAAGAGCGTGACGACCTGGTGGCCCTGGCCCTGAAACAGGGCAAAGTCGCCCCGGCCCAGAAGGCGTGGGCCGAGGAGTACGCCATGAAAGACCCGGCCGGATTCACGGCGTTCCTGGCGCATGCCCCCCAGGTAGTCCCGGTGACGGAGGTCGCCGGCGGAGCACCTCCGGCTGGTGGCGGGGGTAAAATCGATGAGGCCCAACTGCTCATCAACAAGCAGTTGGGCATTTCGGAGGAAGACTTCAAGAAGTTCGGGGGTGACAAGTAATGGCGGCTCTTACCAGGGATCGTAACACCCCGCGTAAAGAGGGGCAAATCACGGCCTACGGCGTGGCGGCCGGAGCCAAAATCTTCGCCGGTTCGCTGGTCTGCCTCAACGCGGCGGGCTATGCCGCGCCGGCGGCGGACACGGCGGGCTTCCGGTTTGCCGGGGTGGCCAAGCAGTACGTGGATAACACCGCCGGCGCAAATGGCGAACAAGTGATTGAAGTCTGGGTGGACGGGCGTTTCCCGTTTGACGCGGCCGCCATGGCCGTCACCGACATCGGGATCCCAGTCTTTGTAAGCGATGACCAGACCGTGGCCAAGGCCACCGCCAACGGGGTCGGATGCGGGATCATCGCGGAGGTGGAATCCGCCACCAAGGTCTGGCTCGACATCAGTCGACTTCGCGCCCAGACCCAGGCCAGCGTGGCGGCGGCAAACGCGGTGGCGGCGGCGGCGTCCCCGCCAACCAAAGCGGAGTTTGACGCGGTGGTGACGCTGGTCAACGAGTGCAAGTCAGTAATCAACGGATTGCTGAACAAACTCAAAGCGGGCAGCATCATCGGTTCCTAAAAGGGACCATGAGCCCAGCAAGCTAAAGGGAGGCATTTTAAGTGATTGTCGATCAGGCAGCTTTGCAAAGCATCTACCGGGGCTTTAAGGTGATCTTCAACCAGGCTTTTCAGGCCGCGCAGTCCCAATATGAGAAGATCGCCACGGTAGTCCCCTCCACCACCAAGGAAGAACTCTATAAGTGGTTGGGGAAGATCCCCCGGATGCGAGAGTGGATCGGGGACAGGATCATCCAGAACCTATCCGCCTACGGTTACACGCTCCGGAACAAGACCTGGGAAGTTACGGTCGGAGTGGATCGCGAGGACATCGAGGATGATACCATCGGCCTTTACAACCCGCTGGTTCAAGCTCTTGGCCAGGCGGGGGCCCTGCATCCGGATGACCTGATCTTCGATCTTCTCCTGGCGGGGTTTACAGGGATATGCTACGATGGCCAGTACTTCTTCGATGCGGATCACAAGGACGGCAACGGCCCAGTCCAGTCCAACGTTTCCACCGCCGCGTTGAGCGCCGCTTCATATAATGCGGCCTACGCGGCCATGATGGGTACCACGGACGAGAACGGAGAGCCGCTTGGAATCACGCCGAATTTGCTGGTAGTCCCGCCGCAACTCCGGGCAACCGCTCTCCAGATTCTGAAGGCGGAGCGAGATGCCGCCGGCGCGACAAACATCAATCAGAACTCGGCGGAGGTCCTCGTCGTGCCGCGCCTGGCCAAGAACCCGGCGGCCTGGTTCCTCCTGGATACCACCAAGCCGGTCAAGCCTCTACTCTTCCAGCGCCGCAAGCCGCTCAATTTCGTGGCGATGTTCGATGATAAAGACACGAACGTCTTCATGCGGAAGGAGTACCTGTACGGCGCGGATTGCCGGGACAACGCCGGCTATGGGTTGTGGCAGATGGCTTATGGGAGCACCGGCACGATTTAAGGTGATGGCGCCGGGCTCATAGCCAGGCTGTGAAATTACCGCAAAAGGAGCAAGTGACGATGGCAATTAAGATCGTGTCGAAGAGGAGCGGCTTTCGGCGCTGCGGGATCGAGCATCCGGACAAACCCACGATCTACCCGGACGGGACTTTCTCCGCCGGGCAGATCAAAACTCTGAAGGCCGAGCCCATGCTGGTGGCGGAAGAGATTCCGGACGAGCCCAAGGCAGAGGTTTCCGCCGACGCCGGAGACAAGCCCGACGGTTCAGAGGACAAGAAGGCCGAGAAGGCGCCCAGGGGCGGAAAGAAGACTGAGTAATGTATTGCATCGTGGACGATCTCCTCAAGAAGATCCCGCAAGCGGTTTTGGTCAAGCTGACGGACGACGCGGGAACGGGGGCCATCGACCAGACCAAGGTCGATGATGCAATGATTGACGCGGCTAACGAGATCGACAGTTATTGCCGGTCCCGCTACCCCGTTCCTTTTAACCCGGTACCGGGGATCATCAAGAAACTCGCCCTGGACATCGCCCTCTATAACCTCTTTTCCCGGCGCGGGTTCGAGGAGGGTAGCCCGGACAAGATCATTGCCGACAGGTACAAAGCGGCCATCGAATTGCTTGAGAAGATTGCCAGGGGGCTGGTGAGTCTCGGCGATTCCGGCAATGCCCCTCCCCCGCCGCAGGGAGTGGACATCTCCAACCCTCCCCGGCGGTTTTCCCGGCCAAAGCTGGAGGGGTTCTGATGGCCATAAAGATTACCGGGGATTGGACGGGGTTTGAACGGCAGCTTCAGAAGCTGGTTGCCTTCAATTTCACAGGGCTACACAAAGAGATCGGGGAGGCCATGGTCTCTTCCACCCAAGAGCGCTTTGAAAACGGCGTGGGGCCGGACGGCAAACCATGGCCGCCCTCCCGCCGCGCCAGGGAAGGCGGCGGCCAGACCCTGGTGGATACCGCCAGGCTGAAAAATTCCATCACTTACCGGGCGCGGCCTGATCAGGTGGCCATCGGAACGAACGTCATCTATGCTGCCGTCATGCAGGGGAAGGATGACAAACCCACCACGATCCGGGCCAAGCGCAAGAAGTACCTGAAGTTCAAAGTGGGTGACCGCTGGTTGGTAAAAAAGAGCGTGAAGATCCCGGCCCGGCCCTTCATCGGGGTAAGCGAAGACGACGAACAGGAGATCAAGGAGATTATCCAGGAGCGCATTGAGGAGGCCCTACGGTGATTGAGCTTTGCAAGAACTACCTGATCCAGGTCTTAAAAAGCATCGGGGTTAACGATGTCTCCGACGATCCGGAAGACCTTGCAAAGTACACCCCTCTACCCTACGCGGTGGTTTGGCAGGAGAAGCCGGAACCCCTGGCGCGGGACGGGAGCCGGATCGGCAAGGAAGACGATGTTCCTACTATGACCAGAACCTACCGGAGACGAGTTTACCAACGGGACCTTGAGCTGATGCTCCTTTTGATTGACCGTAGCGGCGATGCCGTGGACCTACGCCTGGTGGATTTTCTGGCGAAGCTGGACAGACGGATCATGGACACCAACAATAACGCCATTCAGATTGAGGCGGTAAGCCAGGTACCCGTGGCCGTGGACAAAAGCCTCTTAAACCAGAAGGCTTCCA
Source organism: Bacillota bacterium (assembly GCA_023381695.1). Classification (GTDB taxonomy): domain Bacteria; phylum Bacillota; class UBA5301; order JAMCQP01; family JAMCQP01; genus JAMCQP01. Next base: position 4,370 of record JAMCQP010000008.1, read on the forward strand.
TCCTGGTCACCGTGCAGTGTCATGGCGGGGTGTACGTGGACAAGGTTGTCAAGCTCGTGGATACCGCCATTCCCGAGCCGGAGATCGTGAAGTAAAGCGGGAAAAGGAGTGTTTACGGATGGCTGAAAGCAAGAAGACGGAAGCCAAAGAGACCCCGACAACATCCGGGGCGCCGCCGGGCGAGCCCCTGGATCCCACCATCGAAGATCTGGCAGAGAAGAACAAGATCGAAGCCTGGGTGCTGGCCGGGGTCAAAGTGGAATATAACTGGGGCGCCGGCAAGCGGCTGCCCGAACAAGAGTTTTTGAAGAAAGTTGACCGTTGGCTCAAAGGGCCAATGTGTCAGCGGTAGGAGGTGAACAAGTTTGGCAGGATTACCGGATGTAAATATCACGATCCTGGACGGTGGCCTGGGGCTACTGCCGCCTTCCCTGTCCGGCCTCCACGCCAAAGTAGGCGTGTCGTCCGCCGGAAACGTGGGGGGGATCGTTTCCCTGAGCTCCCCGGATCAAATCACCCCGGCCTTTGGCACCGGCCCCCTGGTCGATGCCCTGGCAGACTCCTTCATGACCGGGGCGCAGCTTGTCTACGCTGTGCGCGCCAACGGTGACATTGCCGGCACAGTGAGCGCCGTCACCGCGACCAAGACCGGTACCGGGAACATGACGGCGGCCGGGCCTCCGCTTGACAGCTACGAGGTAATCGTGGAGATCCTGGACGCCGGCACGCTGAATGAGGCCACCTTCCGGTACAGTCTGGACGGCGGGGACACCTACTCACCGAAGATCACCGTGCCACAGACCGGAAGCTACGTGATCACGGGCACTGGGCTGACCCTGACCTTCACGGCGGACGCCGTGACCCCGGCCAACTCATTCAAAGTCGGGGACAAGTACACCTTCACCGCCAAGGCGCCGGGGGCCAGCGTTACCAGCGTAAATGCCGCCCTGGATGTTCTCCTGGCGGCGGCCCTGGAGTACGAGTTCATTCACGTGGTGGGCAATAGCGACGCAGCGATGTGGGCAGCCCTGTCATCCAAGGCGGCCACCGCCGAAGGGAACTTCCGCTATATCCACATTGTGGCCGAGGCGCGGGGGCCGAACGCCGGTGAGACGGTTGATCAGTGGGTCACGGCCCTGGAGACCATGTCCACCTCTTTTGCCTCCACCCGCGTTTCCGTGGTGGCTGGCCGGCCGGAGATCTCAGACATGCTCACTGGCCGGAGCGTGGACAGAAATGGCGCCGGCGTGCTCCTTGGCCGGGTGAGCAAGATTCCCGAACAACGTTCCGCCGGCCGGGTGATGGACGGTTCTTTGCCGGGGATCATCCGGCTGAATCCGGTGGGGATCAACGAAGCGCAGATTCTACGGCTGGATAATGCACGGTATAGCACTTTCCGGCAGTACGTGGGCCTGAACGGTTTCTACATCACCAATGCCCGGATGATGGCCGAGGTGATCTCCGATTTCCGTTACACGGAGACCCGCCGGGTAATGGACAAGGCTTGCCGGCTGGTGAGGACGGCGGCGCTGCGGTTCGCGCAGGCCGAGGCCACCCCCGAGGGGCTGGATGCCCTGGAAGCCCAGCTTGAATCGCCGCTTAACATCATGGTGGCCGACAAGCAGATCCTCCAGGGCCGCGTGGTTATTCCACGAGATCAGGACATCATCTCTACGCCCACGCTCAAGGCCAAGGTCCGGATCGTGCCCGTGCCGATCATGCGGTGGATCGAAGTGGAGATCGGCCTGGAGAACCCTTTGCTCAGCAAAGGCGGTGAGCAGCAGTGATCAACGGTAAGCGCTACGATTGGGAGGATGTGACCATTGCCCTCCCCCACGGCACGCTGATCGATGTTGAAGGCATTGACTACAGCGACAAAAAAGAAGTCGAGGCCGTATACGGAAAAGGCACCAACCCGCAGGGGTACGGTGCCGGCAACTACTCCGCGGAGGGGAAACTCTCCTTGAAAAGAGAAGAGTTCAATCGGCTGGTGGATTACGCCAAGCAGAACGCAAAATCGCTTTACGGCTTGCCGCCCTTCCCTATCAGCGTTTCTTACGCAAACGAGGACGAACGCTTGGCCACCGACAAATTGCAGCAGTGCAAAATCACTGGGACCTCCAACGCAACCAAGCAGGGAGACAAGTCGGTAAATGTCGAGATCGACCTCACCATTTTGGGCGGGATCAATTGGAACGGCCTGCCGGCCAACGTCTGACCCATTCTTAAATTTCGGGAGGGAGCCTAAATGCCTGAGTTAGTCAGCAAAGAGCAGATCGAGAAATGGAAAAAGGAGTTTGAAGGCGTCTACGAACTCCGGGCGGAAACTGATGACGACAAGCCGGAAGAAGTACCGCTGACGCTGTATTTCAAGCGGCCGGGGCGGGAGGAGCTGTCCCGGTTTGCCAAGTCCGCCGCCGGCGAAACGTTGAAAGCTACTTCCCAATTTGTCTTTGACTGCCGGCTTTACCCTGATGAACAGGTACTGCGGAAGCTGTTCGAGGAAAAGCCGGGCCTGGCCATCAGCATCGGAAATAAGTTGTCAGAGATCGTGGGTGTCAACCAGGTTTTTACAGTGAAGAGGTTGTAAGGCGGGCCGAAGCCTTTGAGCAAAACGGGCTCCTGGAGGCGGAACTTCTCATTCAGGCGCAGTTCGGGTTAAGCGACGAAGAGATAGGCAAGTTGGGGGAAGAGGAGTTTCTGAATTTGGCGGCTAAGGCTTACTCCCTGGAAAAACGGAAGGTGCGGCAGACGAAGGAGGCTTTCCTCCAGGCTCTCAAAGAGGCCGGGCTTATTTAGACTCCTTGTCCGCAAGCTGCTGCCGCCGGGCGGCCTCCGCCTGATTCCAACCATCCATGAAAGCCTTTTTGGCGATTACGACACCTTCCCACAGCACGAAGATAAAGATCGGGATCCCATAGCGGATAAACACCCAGGTAAGCCCGAGTAGCGCCCCGATCCCCCAGAAGAAGAAGAACACATTCAGGAAGCTGAACATTGCCTATCACCTCTTAAGAAGAGCATACATCACGGAAAGGAGGTAGTCAAGTCGCATGGATTCGCTATTCAAGCTGAGCGCGATTATCTCGGTCATCGACCAGATGACCGCCCCTGTTCGGAAAATGGCCAAGTCGGTAACCGATTTGGAGAAGACCATGAACCGGGCCAATGCCATGGTCACCTTCGGCCAGCGGATGTCCACGGCCGGGATATTTGTCGAAGGCGCCGCCAGCAAGATGAAAGGCGCGGTTGCCGAGATCCTGGCCCCCACCATGGAAGTTCAGGACAGCATGGCGATCTTGAAGACCGTGACTACCTCCACTATGGGATCTTTGGAAAAGTCCCTGGGAACAACCAAGCAGGCGGCTCTCTCCTGGTCAAAGGCACATAGCGACTCCGTGCAAAAGTACCTCCAAACATCATATATGATGGCCAGCGCCGGCCTAAATGATATACAGGCGATTGCCGGAACGGAAACCGCCTTGCGGGTGGCCAAGGCGTCCATGGCTGACGCCGCCGAGACGGGGAACCTCCTGGCCATCATGTACAACAATATGGCCGATAAGACCAAGGATGCCCAGTCCGAAATGACCCGGCTGGGCGACGTGCTCACGAAGACTCAGCAGTACTTCCAATTCGAGAACTTGAATCAGCTCACGGAGGGCCTAAAATATGCCATTCCGGCTTCTCTGCAATTTGGTACTTCCGTAGAAGAACTGAACGCGGTAATTGGGCAGCTCAACAATGCCGGCTTACAGGGTAGCATGGCCGGCACCGCTTACGCGGCCACCATGCGGCAAATGACCAAGGCGTCCCGCGCACTGGGATTTGAGGTGGCGCGGAACGCTACCGGCGGAGTCGATTTTATCGGCACTTTACAGAACATCCGCGACAAATTTGGCGATTTCGCCGGGATGTCCGATGACGTTAAAATGGCCTTCCAGCAGGCTTTCGGCGATGAAGGGATCCGCGTTGTAGCACTTCTTACCGGGCAGTTGGGCGAGTTGCGAAAGGGCATGGCCCAGGTGCAAAACGCGGCCGGCGCGGCAGCCGCCGCCCAGGCGGAACGGGAAAGGACAGCCAGTCAACAGTATGAGATCTTGCGGAACAACATTACGGCCCTGAAAATCGATCTTGGCAATAACTTGATCCCGGTCATCAATAGAGCCACCCCGGTGATCCGCAGGCTGGTGGATAGCGTCTCGGGCTTTGCCAAGGCCCATCCTACCCTGGCCAGGAACATTGTACTCCTAATCGGCGTGGGAGCGGCGGTTTTAGGCATCCTGGCCCCTATCCTGACGGTAACGGCGGCCTTCATCACCATGGGCGGTTATGGCCTGATGATGCTCGCAAAGATCGGCAAGGGGTTTCTGTGGGTCCTCAAAGGCGCAGGTTTTGCGGGACTATTGGGGAAGATCGGCGCCGGCGCCAACATTGCTGCAAATGGCGCGCGACGAATGGCCGTAAGTATGGTAACGATGGGCCGGCAGGCCCTGCGCACGGCGATGACTTCTCTGCCGCCTTTGATCGCCAGCGCCTGGGCGTTTACGGCCGCACTGCTTGCCAATCCAATCACCTGGATAATTGTGGGCATCGTCGCCCTGGGGACGGCAGTGGTCCTTTTAGCCAAAAATTGGGACATGGCACGGATAATTGTAGCCAATGCCTGGAATAGCTTTAAAACGGCTTTGAGCAACATTTTAACTTTTGTGGCAAGTCTTCATGAGAGCTTTCGCCAAGCCGGCGTTGGGTTGATCCAGGCTTTTGTGAATGGAATCAAAACCGTTATTGCCACGCCGGCGACGATCATTAAAGGCGGTTTGCAAGGCATCCGGAACCTGTTGCCTTTCAGCGACGCCAAAGAAGGGCCGCTCTCCACTTTGACCAGAAGCGGCCAGGCGTTCGTGACTACATTCCAAAAGGGAGCGCAGATTCAATTCCCCAGCCTTCAAGATGCCATTGCCGGTGGCTTTACCGCCATCGCCCCGCTGGGGATGGCTCTGGCAGGCGCGGGAGCAGCCGGGGGGACAATTCCTCTTAACTTTAGTGGGGCCAGTCCGGCCGCTGACCAGAGGATGCAAACCCAGCCAAATCAAAAAACGGCCAACGGCTTGAATATCTATGGGGATATTCACATCCATGTAGAGCGCATGGACGATGCAGACGATTTTTATCAAGAGTTAAAACGCTTTGCAGAGGGACAAGGCGGATGAGGACGATTATCACACAAGAATATGGGGAAGTAAAGCTTGGGAGCACTGTTCTTCCAGGTATTTTTGAAGCGTGGGAGATTGACGACCAGGTGAAAGTGGATGAAATGTGGACCGGTGGGTCCGGCAAATCCAAGCAGCCCTTGGGATTTGAGGACGCCACACTCACTTTGCGGCTACGGCTCCTGACCGACGAAAAAAGCACATGCTATGACAAGCTCCAGGTGATCGCGCGGGTCTTTAAAGCTACTGACAAGCAGGCCAAGCCATTTATCTATCGGATTGTAAGTATGTTGACCTCAGCATATGGAATCCGGGAAGTAATCTTTGCCGGCCTAAATGTGGCTGAGAACAACGAGAACGATACCTTGCGGGCCAGCCTTAGTTTTACGGAACATCGGCCGGTCCTCATTCGCAAAGAAGCGCAAGTGAAGCCAAAAACATCCTCGACTGGAACCATACAAGGATTTGCAGAATCAGGTAAGACAAAAACAACCAAATCTTTGGTAACCAGCCCAGCCGTGGATGATGATAAGGTGTCATAAATGTTAGAGTACATTTCTCCTTACTATGAAATCAAAATAGGGCCTTATCTGGTCCAAAAGGCAAAAAGGATTGATGTTTTTTCCGACTACCAGTCCCCCATTGATCGCGCCGAAATGGCGTTGGATGCCCAAGGAGTGAAAACCGGCGCGATTATTAAGGGGATGCCCGTAGAGATTCGGGAAGGGTATAGAGAAAAGGGGCTCTGGAATGTTTTTACAGGTACAGTAGCTGATGTCTCGTGGCAAAGAGCGGTGACTATTTATGCCAGAAACCAGATGGAGGCGCTTAAAGATACCAAAATCACCAAAACGTTTGTGGATGTTACCCCTGCTGAAATCATCAAATACTGTCTGGCCAAAGCAGGTGTTGCGGCATTTAAGCTTACCGCCAAGGCGCTTCCAAAACGTCATGCTTTTGTGGTTCACGAGATAGACATAATCGGGGTTATCCGGCTGATAAGCCAAACCTGGCAGTTGGATGGTTGGACTTACTACTTTGAGCCCGAAGGCGAGTTTTTTTGGGGGACATGGGAAGAGTCGCCCAGATATCAGCAAAAAGAAGTGGTGGTCTTTGAATACGGCAAAAACATCATTGATCTAAAACCGTCAGATCAGGAAACCGGGCAATTACAAACAGTCATTTTGCCTTTTCTACGTCATTCCCATGTAATTCGGATTCGAGATCAGCGGTTTTGGCAAAAAGAAGTGCCAGCAAAAATAGAGGGGGTTAACCATCACCAGGGCGAGAAAGCGAGGACATGGCTTGAATGGCGAATCATACCGAGTTAGCAAAGGTATTGAAGGGTGTCTTTCTACAACTTTTTCCTGAACTCAGAGGTTACCACTTCCCGATCCGGGCCAAGGTCGTTAAAGTTTACGAGGGTGCCGGCCGGATGGATCCCTTTAACCATCGGTACTCTGTCGATGTACAGCCCTTGTCCCCAGACGGGAGCGTAAATAAAAAAGCCCCGGTAATTCCTGACGTGGAGATACCGGTGTTGTGGGCTGGTCCGGCGCGGGGAGTTTACTGCCTACCGGTGGTGGGCGCCATAGTGCGCGTGGCTTTCTACTACAATGATCCAGCTCAGCCATTCGTAGACGCAATTCTTGGCGAAGGGTTTGATAGCCCGGCCCACCCACTCGGTTCGTTTATCGTCCAGCATTCGGACGGTACCCGGATAGAGATCGACGCTCATAAAAACATTTACCTGTTGACACCGGCAATAATAGAAATGAACGCCGGCGCGGAGGCCAAGGTTACAGTGCCCAAGGTGACGCTGGCCGGTGGCGGCCACCCGGTAGCCTTCGCTGATGTGGTGAAACAGATCTTTGATTCCCATGTGCATCCTACAAGCACTGGTAACTCTGGGCCGCCCACTTCTCCGATGAGTGGCCACGATTCCCAGAAAGTCTTTACGGGTTAGGTGTAGGTGGTTAATATGGCAGACGAACACCTGGGAGTAGATATGGCTTTTAGCAACACCGATTTTATCATTGCGCCATCTGGTGATGTCGCGCTGGCTTCCGGCCGCGACTGCCTCCTTCAGGATTTGATGCACCGTTGTACAACTCCCAAAGGCGGTTTGTGGTATGACGCTGAATTTGGCGTGGATATTTACTCCTATCTCCACACAGAAGATACGTTGGTAATGCGACTGGCTTTGGAAGATGAGTTAAAAGAAGCGGTAGAGCAGGATCCAAGGCTTGAGCCTGGGTCAACGGTTGCTCAAGTGGAATCCTGGGAGATGGGGAAAATCGTCGTTAAAATCACCTGCCGGCCTGTTGATGAGGGAAATCCCATCAACCTTGTACTCGGCTACTCCCTTACTGAAATAACCGCGGAGGTATTCAACAGTGGACTTTAAGAGCATGATTTCCTGGAAAAGCCTTGATGATCTCCGGGTTGAAACCTTCAAACGCCTTCAGGACCTGAAATCAAAAATCACAAATCTCAATACGGGGGGAATTTTTCGCACCCTGCTGGAGCTATCTTTACAAGGTCTGGCTGACTTATATGATTTGCTGCTGGTGGTATTGCCCCAGGGGTTTCCCCAGTATGCCACAGGCCAGTGGCTGGATTCCAAAGCCGCCGAGCTTGGGCTTACTCGGCACCCGTCCACGAAGGCGGAAGGGGTGGTCATTTTTGGGCGCCAGGGCACACAGGGAAATGTTCTTATTCCGGTTGGTACCATCGTTCGTACTGACCTTTCGGCTAAAGGTGAGGAATTGCGCTTTTTCACTACTGCTGAAACCATCCTATTGGACGGGAGCTTGCAAGTATCGGTTCCGGTACGGGCTGAATTTGAAGGCTCCCAATATAACGTTGGTGCAGAAACCATCCATAACCTTGTCACCCACGTTTCGGGCATTGATTTTGTCCGAAATGATGCTTCTTGGCTCTCCAAAGAGGGAACAGACGTCGAGAGTGACGATTCATTGCGCGAACGGTACACTTTGCGGTGGTTTGAACTGGCCACCGGAAGCGTTAAACGGTCATATATCTCCTGGGCAAAGGAAGTGGCAGGTGTAGAAGACGTCCTCGTTGAACGGGCACCACGGGGAGCAAATACCGTAGATGTGATTATCCTGGGCAGCGGTAGCTCTACCTCTTCGGCTCTGGTAAGTCAGGTTCAAACTTACATAAACGAACGGGCACCTATGACCGCTGATGTTTTCGTTCGTGCTGCGGTGGCGGACTTAATGGATGTGAATGTCTTGCTCCAAATGGCGCCGGATGCCACTGATCTTGAACTTGCAGATGCCAAGAGTGAAGGGGAGCGCCTCATACGGGCATTGTTCAGGATTGAACAAGTCGCGGGAGTTGAGCGCCTGAAAATCGGCCAAGATGTATTTCGTACCCAAATTATTTACCTTTTAAGGGGCATTAAAAAGGTGGTTAATGTTATCGTCAACGCCCCATCAAACGATGTTGCCGTTACCACTGACCATGTCGCGGGCTTAAATCTGCTTACAATAACGGTTGCACGGGTGACCGAGCTATGAGTTTCGTTGATTATTTTTGGGAGCTCCTCACGAAATTTCTTAAAGCCACATGGGAATCCCAGCTCAAGATTTGGATCCGGACCTTGGGAGAGAAGTTTGATGCGCTGAAACAGTCAATCTTTGCCCTTCGGCGGAATTGGTTAATCAAGACAGCCACCGGCGAAGCACTTGACCTGCATGGTGAGGCGCGTTGGATAAAACGTAAGCCGGGAGAACCTGATGATATCTACCGAAACCTGGTCATGGACGCATTTAATTATTATGTTGCTGCCGGGACCCGGAAGGCAATTGAAGAAGCCATTGCAGATATCACGACGGTACCGTTTACCATTAAGGAATACCAACGGGAATGCTGGAAGCTTGGCCGACCAGGCTATAGCAGACTTGGAGTAAACACCAGACTAATGTCTACCCGCGCCGTTGCGGCGTTTGGAGTATACTTTGATCAACCGCTTTCTCCCGATATTGAAGCAAGAGTGCGCCAAATGCTTGATGAGCTTTCCCCGGCACATATCACTTTTGGGATTTTCTATCCAAGTATTTGGTGAGGAGGGTTTTCGGTGAATAGACAACAATATTATTTCGATCAAGATGTCGTTGAACAGGATTTAAGTGACCTTCAAACTAACATTGAAACAGCGGACCAAAACATCGTAAAAGATTTTTTAAGTACAGGGATCCTTTATGGGTTAGACCTGATTTCAAACACTCCCGCAAACCTTACTGTCCTTGTTACTGCACCAGCTCCGGGGGGAATCGCTTACACTAAAGATGGGCAACGTATCTATGTCCCCACTCAGCAGGTTGTCGATTGCTCCGCCCAACTCCCCGCTACCGCAGGAAATGAGCGATGGATTACTATTGTGGCTCGATTTATCCGCGCCTACTCTGATCCACGAAAAGACGGATATGGTACCTCAGTTTTATACAAAGCTGATGAAAGCTTTGCCTTGAGCAGCCTGGCTGGTGCCGAAGCGGCGACCGGGGCAGCCACCAAGCCTGCCATTCCTACCGATGGCAGTATACTCCTTGGTGATATAAAACTGCCGTATGGAACCACGCAAATAACTTCTGCACTCATTGATAGATCTCGACGGGCATGGCTTTCAAAAACGATTATGCGGATCCGCAACGCTGCTGATTATACAAGCATTCAAGCTGCGGTGGAGGATTTGCGGTCCACCGGAAACGGTGGTGTTGTGTATGTGCCGGCTGGCGTATGGAACGAACAGGTTGTCCTTTATTCAAATATGACCCTCATGGGGGCTGGTCGCGGGGCAACCATTATTCAAAACCCCTCGACTTCTGGGGGAAACGGTATTGAGTTCGGGAACTGGGCCGAGAATGTAACAATTCGCGATCTCGAGATCGAAGGAAACCCCCAAAGTGGGAATGGCATTTTTATAAATACTGCTCAACACTGGCTTATTATGAACGTCAGATCTGACCTCAACGGTGGAGCCGGCTTAAAATGTCAATTTGGCCTAAAGGGGGTTATAAGCGACTCGTATTTTGGCCAGAACAATATTGGAATTCACATGGTCAAAAATCCGACTGCCGAAGAATACTCTAACGCTAATGTGGTTAACGGATGCATGATCCGAATGAACCAGACAGGGGTCAAAATTGAGGGTGGCGATGGATTACGACTTAAAGGCTGCACGGTCGAAGGCAATACCACCTATGGAGTCGTGGTTTTGACCCGGGCGCAACACGGGACAATTGAGGACACCTGGTTTGAGGCTAACGGGCAAAAGCACGTTTGGATAACAGGGCAAGCAAATTGGCAAATTAAAGGTTGCTGCTTCTATACTACCAACCCTATGACTGTAGACGTAGATCTGGACTCTTGCAGGAACATCAAAATTAAGGATTGCCAGTTTGGCTTCTCTTCTCCAAACCTGGACATCGACGTTGCAAGTACACATACTCGTGTCTTACGTAATGAATTCTATGGTAACCCGGTGGATATCACCGACGCATCAGCAACCACTGTATATGAGGGAAATTATAGATCAAGACTGACCGCTAGTGGTCAACAGTGGGGAAGGCTAATTTGGCCTCTCGGGATCGACCTTGTGGGGTCTGACCTTCTTAATGTGGACAAAATGACGGGGAAGGCCTTTTTGCCACAGGGGTTTGGGAACATTCTCAAAAACGGAGACTTGTCCAGTTGGAGCGGGTTGGATACCGAATCTCCCGACGGTTGGATAGCTCAGAATGCAAATGTCCAAAAAGACACGACTGTAAAGGACCGTGGCGCCTATTCTTGCAAGGTGCAGCAGAACCTAAACTTCAACTGGGCAGGGTTGGCACAACGCCATGACGAATGGCTGTCATGGGCAAAGTTCATTGGCAAAGTGACTTTCATTGTACGGGCTATGGCGCCAGCTACAAATACTTTAGGAAAAACATATATACAAGTTGGGCATGGAGGCTCTGGTGCTTTACAAATGGCTCAAATCCCTGCTGATGGTGTTTGGCACACGATTGTTTTGACCGCAACCATCCCATCCGATGCGATCTTGCTTTTTTTCTACATATACAGCAATACGGACGGCGCAATAAGTGGGACTGATGTTGTCTATATCGATAGTGCCTGGGCGGTGCTCGGGGAACTACCGGTTGCTTACCTCCCCAACCCTGCCAACGAATTGGTAACCGGCGTTGATTATCAAGATGCTGCCGGGACCAATTATACGTATGGTTTGATTACCAAGCAATTTGGGATTGCGACTATAGCTGACACAACATCCACAAAGACCGTAACTCTGCCAAAGAAATTCAAAAAGCTTCTCGGGATACAAATAACGCCTATAAATGTGGCGGAGGTAATACGGGCTACAAATTACGTGGCAGCAAGTGGTACATTTGATGCTGTACGTGCTGGGACTGCTGGTGCAAATCAGTTTTACTGGGAGGCAGTGGGTATCTTGTAAGCAACAAAGGAAAGCATAACACCCCTCCCCTCTTCCATTTACCATAAATTTGAAACATAAGGAACGTTGTTATAAATGACGAATATTCCATGTACAGAAAAATTGGGAGGGGATATTTTTTGAAAGCGAGGATTGTTACGGTTTGGCTCCTGGTGCTCGTCATTGCTGTTTATACGCCGGCATTTGCAGCGGGTAATTTAACCCCAGAAGTGGCATTATATATAGTTAAAATACGGTTTTAATGGGTATAAAAGAAGCACTCTCCAACGGAGGTGCTTTTTCTAAAACCACGTGTCCCATTTTCTAAAAATGCTTGTCCGGCTACAGAATCGTCGTTGATGGCAAAAACCCCGTTCAGGTTCGGCAGCATGAGCAGGAGGTCCTCCATGATGGACATCGCCCTCCCCCGCTGCCCCCAGGCGGGGATGTCGGCCATGATCTCCACCTTTGGGTAATCCCGCAGGTACTCTCTGAAGCCGGACACTCTGTCCATCACCGAGGTTACATTCGGGTGGTTGATGATCACCACCTTGCCTTTGCCCTTCAGGGCTTCCACCATCAGCCTGGCCGCCTGCCGCCCGCCTTCCACGTTGTCCGAGGCGATATGCGCCACCACCTTGCCCTTCCCCGAAAGATTGGCGATATCCACGGTGAAAACCGGGATTCCGGCCGCGTTGGCCTTCAAGATGGCATCGCCGATCGCCTTGGAATCACAGGGAGCCAGGATCAGGGCGTCCACCCTTTTGGCGATGAGTTCATCCACCTGGGCGGCCTGTTTGCCGTGATCGAACTCCCCGTAAAGGATGGATAGCTTATAGTTGTACTTTTTGGCCTCGGTGGCCAGGCCCGCCTCCAATTCGCGGTAAAATTCGTGTTCTCTGGTCAAAAGAGCCACTCCGATCCGTTTATTTTCCTTATTCGCCGCCTGGAGGCCGCCCGCCAATACAAGCGGGATCAACGCCAAAAACGCCACGGCGATCAGTACGCGGAACCAGCTCTTTTCAGCCACGGTCGCTCCCCTCCTCATACCCGGCAAAAGATGGCAGCCTGATGGTAAAAAGGGTGCCCTCACCGACTTTGCTCTGCACCCCGATGGTCCCGTTATGTTCGGAGATGATCTGATGCACGATGGCCAAGCCCAATCCCGTCCCCCGCCGCCTGGTGGTGAAGAACGGGGTGAAGATCTTTTCCAGCCGGTGGGGAGGAATCCCCTCGCCAGTGTCGCTGAGCTCGATCTTGATAGACCGGTTTTCCGATTCAAGGGAGGTTCTGACGGTCAATGTCCCGCCACCGGGCATGGCGTCGATGGCGTTGAGCAAGATATTCAAGAAAGCCTGCTGCAACCTTTTGGCGTCCGCGAAAAGCCGCGGGATCCCCTTTTCGTAGTGTTTGTCCACCACGAGCCTTTGATCGTTCACCTTCAATACCGCCAGGGTCAACGAGTTTTCCACCAGTTCATTTACATCCTCGTACTGGAAATCCTTCTCGCCCGGACGCGTAAAATTCAAAAGGCGTTCCACCAGTTGATCCAGGCGTTCCACTTCCCTGACAATCAGCTTGGCAAACCTGTACCGGATATCCTCCGGGCCGAACTTCTCTTCCAAAAATTGAGCGGAGGTCTTGATGGCGCCCAGAGGGTTCCTCACCTCATGGGCGATTCCCACCGCCAGTTCCCCCATGGCCGCAAGCTTTTCGGACTCATTGATCCTCTTCTGCAGTTCCCGGACCTCCGTAATGTCTTCAAAGGTCGCGGCCAGCCCGACGATCTCGGAGTTCTGATCGTAGAGGAAGGCGGTGTTCAAAACCAGGAGCGTCTCCCTTCCATCCTCTTCCCCGATGGAGATTTCGTCGCCATGGCACAATTTCCTTGAAATTATTCCCTCTTCCAGGATGGATCGTAAACGCTCCCGGGCGTCAAAGACCTCCGTAATTCTCCGGCCGATCACGTCGCACTCTTTCAGTTGAAGAATCTCCGTGCCGGATCTATTCAGGGTGGTGATTCTCCCCTCCAGATCCAGCGTAAGGACCCCGGGTTTGATGCTCGCCAGGATATTTTCGGTGTAGCGGCGCAACTTTTCGATGGTGGCGGCATCCGCCTCGAGCTGGGCGTTGATCCTCTTCAGATTCCCGGTGTATTCCCGCAACCTGCGGGTCATGTGGTTGAAGGACGAGGCCAGATGGCCAATCTCATCCCTGGTCTTCACCGTAATCTCCTGATCCAGATCCCCGGAGGCGATCCTCTCGGCGGCCGCCACCAGGCCCTTCACCGGCCGGGTCAGGGAGCGCGCAAAAAACCAGATGTACGCCCCGCCAAAGAGAAAGGCCGCCAGGGCAATGACCAGCGACTGGTTGTTGGTGCGTTGAACGGCCTCGGAGATGCCCGTCATATCCAGGCCGACCTCAAGGACCCCGGCAGTGGAATCCAGAATCACCAGAGGGATGATCACCCGGAAGATATCTCCCTCTTGCCTGTTCCTGTCCACCATGGTGATGGGCGTCTTCCCCTTTTCCACCGCGGTGATGGGCGTGTTCAGCGCCCTCTGGTAAATGAGATCCCGATCCACGTTGCCGATCTGCGTGACATCGGTGTGACCGATAATCCTCCGGTCTTTGTCGAGGATCTTCAGATACCTGATACCCCTGGTCCTGCTGGCCGCGCCGGTGATCCTCCCCAGCCCGGCTTTCAGCAAGATGGCGTTCTCCGCGCTCAGCGCGTAGGATCTGGCCAGTGCAACCCCGTCCTTCTGCATCTGGTCGAAGATCCCCTGGCTTTCCCTGTTAATCCCCATATAGGTGGTGATGAGCATCAGGATGGTCAACAACAGAACGATGTAGATGATCATCCGGGCCTCGAGGCCCGGCATGACAGCAGGGCGCTTCAAGCCGGGCGTTACGGGTTTTGAGGATTTTGAGGGCTTGGGGAATTCCGGAGATTTTAAGGAGTGTAAGGCTTTTTTCCCCGCCATCTGTAGTGCATTCCCCCCCACCATCTTAAATTTGGAGGCGAACTCGATAATTGCGGCGGCTTCCAGGAGATTTCCGGCGTAATATCGGGCGTTCTTATTTCGCGGACTGCGGACAAGAACCGCTGGAATTCCGGCGGCCTCGGCCCCATTTACGTCTGCCAGAAAATTGTCGCCCACCATCCAGACCTCCTCCGGATCTCCCGCAAGCGCCAGCGCGATGCGAAATGCCTCGGGATGGGGCTTTTCATAGCCGATGACCGCTGAGGATATGGAATGCCGAATCAGGCCTTCCAACCCCAGGCCGGAGACAATCTGCGGCAGCTCCGGGACGTGGTTGGAGAAGAGGGCGGATTTGCTCAATCCGGACGCCATGACCCGGTTCATGTTCGTCCAGCGCCTGCAAAAGCGCCCCGCCCCAAAGGCCAGGTCTATCGGCCAGCGTGCCGTCAAAATCCCAGAAGATGGTGGGTGTGGACTTCTTCCCCATTCCAGCCGCTCTCCCCAAACCTGTTTTTTTAATATTTTAACAACCTTACCCTACCCCTGCTAATTTTCTCTTTTAGGAAGCCCTTTTCCTGTGAAGGGTAGAAAAATGGATTCTCCGGGCCACCTGGCGTAGAAATAAGAAAGGCGTAAAAATAAGAAAACATGCTATTCCGGACTACTAAAGTAGACGGAGTGGCATGTTCGGGAGGTGGAGCAATGGTAGTGTGGTACAGGGAAATATTTGACGAGGACTACCTGAGGGTTTACGGGCCGCTCTTCAAGCCGGAGCGAACGGCAAAGGAAGTCGAGTTCCTGCTCGGAGTTTTGGCTCTTAAGCCTGGCGCCTCTATCCTGGATCTGTGTTGTGGGTACGGTCGGCACAGAATCGAACTGGCTCGAAAGGGCTTTCAGGTTACAGGTTATGACCTGAGCGAGCACCTCCTCGGGGCCGCAAAACAGGCGGCCAGGGAATCCGGGGTGGACGTGAAGTGGGTGCATGGCGACATGCGGGATTTGCCGCTGGTGATGGTTGCCGAGCGTGGTTAAGGGCTCCGGGGACTTTACAATCCCAACCTCGGGCCAAATCCAAAGTTGTACCTACAAACTGAGGTACTTTGCCCATTCGTACGAAATCGTTTCTTGATCACGAGTTTCCCGATAAGCGCGCTCTTGATGGGAGTGTTTGGATATCGCGCTGGCATTAGAATCTTTGAACTGGTCGTATACCAGTTGTAGGACCCCCAATTCCTCGCTGGAAAACAACGTCTGATCAAAGCACTGTCTGGGCAAGATTTGCTCACCCTCATATCCATAAACCTCAACCGGGACAATATTAATCACATCCCCATCCATCAAGCCCAGGAGCAAATTGAACCTTTCTGGAACAGGGCCGTACGGAAAATGAACATACCGGGCACCAGTCAGGGAGACAGTGTGCCGTTTGAAATTGAGAAAGTCGCTATACCAGAGAAGCTTCATTAGCTTCGTCTTCAATAAACCCTCTTCTTTCGCGGCAAAATACAGAACTACGTTCGCCAGCCTATCCAGGTCTACCGGGCGAAATCCAGTATAGATATCTATATCCTCTGCTTCCAGAAGATCATTCAAATGCGCGTGGAAATGGTCTTTTGTTTTGCCAGATAACGATTTAAGTCTGCTTTCAAATTTGGAGAGTTCTTTAGAACGAAGCTTGCCACTTTCCCTTTCAAGCAGAGTCTTCATATTTTGCGGATCTCTTAGTAAGACCAGGAGATCATTGTGAGATTGATCTTGGATGGAACCGGACTCGTATCTATGGATAGTAATCTCTCCCCAATTCAACAGGCGTGAAAAGGCTCTCTGGCTAAGCCCGTATTGCTCGCGAACCTCTCTAATTTCAGAGGGCAACAATAAGTTGTGACGCTTTCGGTATTCATCGTAGGCCGCCGCAATAGTTGCTGAATCAAGATCTTCTTGAAACACCTCTTCACCACAAACTTCGCATATCGCAACACGAGTCTCGATTCCTACCCCCTCCCCCTTGACATCGTAGTTTTCTACTTTCCGGACCACACTATATTCCCGCTCTTTCCCGCAGTTCGGGCAGAAAACTAAATTAACCATGGCAAACTCTCCTTTATGGCAAGTGCTTTTATGATAAGTACTTCGCCCTTCCTTTAATGACAACCCACGATACGGAAAGGTGAGTTTATATTTGGCTTCATGGAAGGACAGGCATAGAACCTCGTTGCCATCAGCCTTACTTAGAAGTTTTAGTTTTATGTACCAGGTTACTCCTCCTATTGAACAGCCGCACAACCAGAATTCCCCACCACGAGAAGTATCTCTGTCCAGTTCGGGTCCCCAACAATAGTCCTGATAAGTCAATCTTCCAATTGCCAGTTTCACATCATTCAGAGTGTAGCCGTACTTGCTCAGGGCATGCAGATTTTTCCATCGATCTTCCAAGGTAAAGCATCCGGATGAAACCGCCTTCTTTACTTCGATAAGTAAAGCATTTATATCCGGTATCATGGATACCATGAAGCCATTCTCCTGGGCAATCGAGTTGCCAATTGCCGCCAATCCGGGCAACTCACCCATTTCTATTTTACGCAAGTATTTGCCGGAGGTCAAGAAAAATGTTATCACATGATAACATAAACCGGAAAAATTAAGGCGGGGGGTTTTCCCGCCTCTCATCTCAAATCACCAGCGCCAGCTGAATCAATACCGCAATCAGCTATGGTAATCCAGGATCTCTTCTTCCTCGAGTTGCAGTTCGACATAAACCTGGTCCCGCACCCGCACAAAATCGGGATGAGTGCGGTGCCGAGGCCTGCCCATGGGGACCGGGATGGTACTTTTGACCCGGCCCGGGCATGGGGTCATCACTACAATCCGATCCGCCAGGAATACCGCTTCTTCAATGTCATGGGTGACAAAGACAATGGTCTTCTCCTTATTCCGCCAGATACGCGATATTTCCTCCTGCAATCGAATGCGGGTGATGGCATCCAGCGCGCCCAACGGCTCGTCCATAAAGATAATCTCCGGGTCAACCGCCAATGCCCTGGCCAGCGCCACCCGCTGTTGCATGCCGCCGGAAAGCTCATGGGGGTGGTTATAGATGAACTTGTCCAGCCCCACCAGGGAGATGTACTGGTTGGCCACCCGCCGCCTCCCCTCCTTTGGCACTCCCTGGACTTCCAACCCGTATTCCACGTTGCCCAGCACATTGCGCCAGGGAAAGAGCCCATAGTTTTGGAAAAGGGTCACGTACCTGGGATCAGGAGCCGTCACCCGCCTGCCGTCAATGAGAACTTCACCCCGGCTTGGGCGTTTAAAGCCCGCCATAATATTCAACAGGGTGCTCTTTCCGCAGCCGCTTGGGCCCAACAGGCACACAAATTCACCTTCGTGGACTTCGAGGTTTACGCTCACCAGGGCCTGAGTAGTTTCTCCACCTGTATTACGGAAAGTCTTTTCCAGTTGGGATACCCGGATCTTGACATTGTTGTCCTCTTTCATCCCTCTTCACCAGCTCGATACCGGTACTTCTCCAGGCCCCACCGGGTGTTGAGCTTCTTCTCCAGGTATCCGATGAGCCTGTCGAGGAAAAGGCCCAGGAGGCCGATGACCAGTATCCCCACAACCACCAGCTCCGTGCGTAGCTGGTTTCTGGCATCGATGATCAAAAAACCAAGACCCGAACGAACTCCCATCATCTCTCCGGCCACCAGGAAGACCCACGCGGCGCCCAGCGCGATGTGCAGCCCGATAGTGATATACGGGAAGGCCGCCGGGATCACGACCTTGACCAGGATATCCCTTTGGGATGAGCCGAAGTTTTGGGCCACCTTGAGGTAGGCCGGGTCTACGTTGCGTACCGCCGCCACGGTGGAAAGCACCACGGTGGCAATACCCTTGATGGAACCCTCTTTAAGCAATTGTAAGAGCCGGTCCACACCGCCAAAGGCCTCCACAATGGCCTCATAACTCCAACCCGCCATGGCGCTGGCAACAACTTTGGGAATATGCACTTTGGAGCGGTCCCGCCGGGCAAAGGCCTCCACCGCCAGGCGCGCCACCTTGAGGGCATCCTCATCCAGGGTCTCCGGTCTTTCGGCGTCAAAGGGAATGTGGGTGGCGCCTGGAATGCGATTGGAGTTGCAGGTGGTGACCACCTCGGTGCCAAAACAGTCCGCCACCGTCTTCACCCCCGGGATGACACACTGCATATCCGCCACCAGGAGATCCACCGCTCCCGTCCCCAGCGCCAGTTCCTGCCCCAGAATATTGGTTACCGTGGGAACGCCGTACCGGGCCAGAAGTTCGTCACCGGTGCAGCACATGCCGGCCACCACAATCCCTCCGGCCCCGGCCTGCCGGGCCAGCGCCTGGATCTCGGGAGAGTTGATCTTTTCGAGCACCTTTTCGGCCATTACCGGGGAGTGCCCGTGCAGCAGGATATTGACGTGGTCTTCCCGCATCACCCCGTAGTTGACCTGGGCGGGCCTGGGCCTGGGAATGCCATAAAGGATCTCGGTGGCCATGGATGAGGCAAAGAGGGTGCTGTAACAGTAAGCCAGAGCGGACCGCAACTCCTGCGCAGCCAGCGCCGTCCAGTCGCTGCAGCCCCCCAGGGTGGTCATATGCAACGTTTCCATTACCTCGTATGTAGCGGACCTGGGCAACACCCCCAGGCGCGACCAGAGTTCCTTTCTCTCCACCGGGGCGTAGGCTTCCAGCATGCGTATGGGCCGGTCGTCCAGGCGGCCCAGATCCTCCAGGAGGACCAGAGCCACCTCTTCAGCCATTTCCCGGAAGGACTTGCCGGCGACTTCCAGTTTGAATTTCTCGGCCAGTTCCCACACCCGGGCCTCGCCCAGCAGGGGAAGATCCGCCTTCCCCTCCGCAGAGGCGATGATCGCCATGATCACCTCGTGGGCGTGGCGCCCGTGGCCGGCCAGGCCCGCCACCAGGGAGCGCACGATGTTGCTCATCACCACCATATTTAAATCACGCCCGCAGATCCCCCGGGGGCTTTTGGGGCCGATGCGACAGGGCCCCCACTGGCACATCCGGCAACAGAGCCCCCTCAGGCCAAAGCCGCATTGGGGTTGCTGGGCCTCAAAACGATCCAGAGCGGTCTCAACTCCCAATTCCTCCAGGCGACCAATCATTTCTTTGGACGCCGGATTGGGGGTATGCTCCAGCACATTCTTCTTCTCCGGCATTTCGGCGTTAAGATCCGGGTAAAGATATCTATAGGCCATGTTTACCTCCATTGGTCCCAACCAACAGCCGGAAAGGGCAGTTAACAGCTTATTAAGATCAGATTCCCTGAAAAAGGATGGTGGACAGGTAACGCTCGCCGGTATCGGGGAGCACCACCACCACCCGCTTGCCGGCGTTTTCGGGCCGTCTGGCCACCGTCAGCGCCGCATGGGCCGCCGCTCCCGAGGAGATTCCCACGAAGATCCCCTCTTCCCTGGCCAGCCTCCGGGCGGCCTGGACCGCATCCTGTTCGGTTACCTGGAAGATCTCATCCAGGATCTCGATATTTAAAATTTCGGGCACAAAGCCGGCGCCAATTCCCTGGATCTTGTGCGGCCCGGGCTGGCCTCCGGAGAGAACGGGAGAGTCCGCAGGTTCCACCGCCACCAATCGGATGTGCGGATTGCGTGTCTTGAGCACTTCTCCAACCCCGGTGATAGTACCGCCGGTTCCCACTCCTGCTACAAAAATGTCAATCCGTCCTTCGGTATCCGCCCAGATCTCCTCCGCGGTGGTCCGGCGATGGATCTCCGGGTTGGCGGGGTTCATGAACTGCTGCGGGATGAAAGAGTTGGGGTTCTCCGCCGCCAGTTCCTCCGCCCGGCGGATGGCTCCCTTCATGCCCTCGGCCCCGGGCGTAAGGACCAACTCCGCCCCGTAAATCTTCAGCAAGTTACGCCGCTCCACGCTCATGGTCTCCGGCATGGTCAAGACCAGGCGGTAGCCCCTGGCGGCGGCGATCATGGCCAGCCCGATGCCCGTGTTGCCGCTGGTGGGTTCGATGATCAGGGTGTTTTCGTGCAAAAGTCCCTGTTTCTCCGCCGCGTCCAGCATGCTCAGAGCAATCCTGTCCTTGACGCTGCCGGCCGGGTTGAACATCTCCAGCTTGGCCAGTACCTCGGCTCCCTCGCCAACCACCTTATTTAATTTGATCAGGGGGGTCTTTCCCACCAATTGGGTTACATCCTGAAAAATACCCGACATGACCACAACCTCCTTTAAATACCGTAATTCCGATTAGGTTACTTGTATTTTAGAGGAGAATGATCCTCTTGTCAATGGTAATTTGGCAGGGTAAGCGATAGAAGAAGGATAGACCTTTTCACGGACATTCCATCCTCCTTTTGAAAGCAAGGCGGGGTTCTCCGTCCGACTTCCCGTCCGGTTTCCCCCGCCTTATTCCACAGCTATGCTCAATTTTCCTGGCCCAGGCCGCCCGTTTTGGACCTTATTTTTTTTCCTTCACCTCGGGCTTGATGTAAGCCGGGGTCGGATTGTTGGCCTGTTCATGGCACCCGAGGCACAGCCCGGACACCCCGTCGATAGGGGCGCCGGCCCGCAGGTTATCGGCCTGGTTGTTGTTCACCGCAAAGACCTTGGACCCCACGGCGTAGTGGATGTTATGACAACCAGAACAGTTGAGCGCATCATGAGGACCCGCCGCCATGGCCGCCGCTCCCAGGCCGAGCAGCATCAAAATGGCAACTTAACTGTGCCTGGAGGGACTTCTTCCCCACGATCTACCACCTTGATCCGGCATCTCTTCCCGCCATCATTTACTACGGCTACCCCACGGTTAATCCGCCGGTAGCGCTCGAAGAGCTTCCTCACCCGCCGTCTTAAGGGCTCAACTACAAGTTCTGGATGCTGGCTGTTTCTCAAATCGGGAGCCAGTTTCCCCTCTCCAGCAACCATCGCTACCGCGTCATTGGCATGGCTCTTGCTCAGCTTCTGTATTATGCGGTAGTATTTGGTCTCATACCCGAAGACGCTTTCTACTGGCGCAATCTTGCCAAACAAAATTGATTTTTGCCCACCACGCGCGTAGTTTAACAAGCACGCGTCACTCAATCAGAAAAGAGATTCCCGCTGGTTTGATCTATTCTCCCATCACCTTGATTATGACCCTCTTCGGGCGCTGCCCGTCAAACTCCGCATAATAAACCTGTTCCCATGGTCCCAGATCCAGAGCACCTTTGGTAACCGGCAGGATCACCTGATGCCCGATGAGAAGCCTTTTTAAATGGCTGTCCCCATTTGTCTCCCCCGTCTGGTGGTGGCGATAGTCCGGGCGGGGCGGGGCCAGCTTATCCAGCCATTCATCGATGTCGTGAATGAGCCCATCCTCGGCGTCATTGACGTACACCCCCGCGGTGATGTGCATGGCGGAGACCAGGACCATGCCTTCCTGCACTCCGCTCGCTTTTACCGCTTCGGCGACCTTTCGGGTGATGTTCACATATTCACGATGGCGTTGAGTCTTAAAGATCTCGTAGGTGGTGAAAGATTTCATGACGATCCTCCTCGATCGGATTTTGTGCGCCGGAGGTATTATGCCCCCGTTCAACGAGGGATTGTTCAAAATGTGCCACCAACGCTTAACTTCCAGCCGGTAACACCCTTTTGCGGGTCAGCAGTCACATCCAGGCGCACCGGCGGCCCGACCGACGCCTGGCCCGCAAGACGCCGGCCCACCGCCACGCCCCCGCCCTGAACCTCCGTCATGAAAGGCGTTTCGTAGCGGTTGATGGCAAACATGACCCCGTCTTTAGCCTCGGCCGGGAGCAGCCGGTTCCAGGGTGATCCTGTCGATCTCGGCCAGCTCCTCCGCAGTGAAATCGAGATTGGCCAGTGCCGCGACGTTCTCTTCGATCTGGGAAACCCGCGACGCCCCCACCAGGACGCTGGTAATCCGGGGCAACCGCAGCGCCCACGCCAGAGCCATCTGGGCCAGAGTTTGCCCCCTTCTTGCCGCAATCTCGTTCAGAGCACGAACCTTGCGCAGGTTCTCCTCAGTGACAACCGCCTTTACCCGATCCTTTCCCCAGACGGCCGCTGCTCTCGAATCTTCGGGAATCTTTCCGTCCAGATATTTGCTGGTCAAAAGCCCGGCGGCCAGAGGCACAAAGACGATTATCCCGGTGCCCTTGCGTTCCGTGTGATCCAGCAAATCCCATTCAATCCTGCGGTTGAGAAGGTTATAAGCCGGCTGGTGAATGGTGATTGGCGCCAGGCTCCTTCGTTCCACAACCTCAAAGGCATGCTCAAAATGTGCCCCGGAAAAGCCGCTCACACCTACATAGAGAGCTTTCCCCTGGCGGACAATCAGATCGAGCGCCTCCATGGTCTCCTCCAGCGGGGTGACCGGATCCGGCCGATGGACGTAATAGATGTCCACATAGTCAAGGTCGAGCCTCTTGAGCGACTGATCCAGGCTGGCCACCAGGTACTTCTTGGAGAGCCATTCGCCGTAGGGGCCGGGCCACATCCGCCAGCCCGCCTTGGTGGAGATGATCAATTCATCCCTGGGCATGGTTTTGAGGATCTTTCCCACGACCAGTTCCGCGTTGCCCGGCGGGATGCCGTAATTATTTGCCAGATCAAAATGGGTGATTCCCAGGTCAAAAGCTCTGTACAGGCATTCCCTGGCCACATCCTCCCCCTTGTAGCTGCCGAAAGTCTCGTAGGCCCCCAGGGAGATGGCGGGCAACATGAGCCCCGACCGGCCGCAGCGGCGGTATTGCATCGAATCGTAGCGGTTGGGTAAAAATTCCACTTCCAGACCTCCTTCCGTTTGCATTGATTTTATAAAGGATTTTGCATTCAATTTATCGGTATCTCGCGCGGCACTATGCCCCAGTGGCACGGACAGGTGCTGACTCCGGCAGCGAAACATGGGACGGCAAGAAAGCCACCAGGGCCGCCGCCGGGAGAAGCAGCCAGATCATGATGTGCAAAGCGGCCGCCACCCCGAAGGCGTCGGAGAGAGCCCCAGTTACCGTGGCGCCCAGCCCACCGATCCCCCAGGCGAAGCCCATCATCAACCCTGAAGCCATGCCGGCCCGGGCCGGAAACATCTCCTGGGCCGCCACAACGGCCAGCGGAAGAGAGGCCAGGATCAGGGCGCCGGCCAGGGCCAGCATCACCACCCCCAACGCGCCGTCAAAGGCCAGGAAAAGGCTGATAAACCCGAAGGCTCCGGCCAGGGAAAACAGCATCACCGGCTTTCTGCCGTAGCGATCCGCCAGAAGCCCCGCGAAGGGAATCCCCAGGGCGGCGGCGGCCATAAAGGCGAACAGGATCTGTCCCGCGGCGACATTACTGTAACCCCGCTGGACGAGGTAAACCGGTAAAAACCCGATGAGGCTTATGTGGACAGCGGAACGAAGGATGAGAACCAGGTCCAGAACCGCCACCCAGAGCCAGGAACGCCGGGAGGAAGCTGTTGACGGCGGCGCCGCCTGAGTCCCCACCACCTGGGCCTCCACGGTCTGGGCCTCCATGGCCTGGGCCTCCGTCACCTGCGCCCCGGCCGCCGGGACCTCCACCACAGGCGCCTTCCCCGCCTCCCGGGCGGAAAACCCGTCGTCCCCACCGGCCTCCAACGCTTTTTCCCGCCGGTACGCCCTGAAGATCAGCCAGGCCAGAATTAAACCCGGTGCAGCCAGGGACACCAAACCCTTGAGCCCGAGCGCCATGGCCACCGGGGTGGCGATCAAGGGAACCAGAGCCTCCCCGAAGTTGCCGATGGAGGTGTAAATGGACATGGCCAGGCTCTTTCGCCCGCCGACGGCCCGGGTCATCATCACCGAACCCAGGGGATGATAGATGGCGGATCCCAGACCCGCCATCCCCACCATAAAGAGGAAGATCCCATAATGTGGGGCAAAACCGGTGAGAGTCATCAGGGTGGTAATCCAGGCCAGGCTCAGGGCCAGGATCCAGAGGCGGGGCCGCCGGTCCACCAACCACCCAAATACGGGCTGGAGAAGAGAGGTCGTCACCGACAAGGTGGAGACCACCGCCCCCGCCATGGTCAGGGAAATACGCAACTCGCTGACCAGAATGGGCAGGATCGGAATCAAAAGGCTGTTATAAAAATCGTTGAATAAGTGCCCGGCAGCCACCAGTACAGCCTGACGGCGGTTGTTCCGCCCCAAATTATCGCCCCCTGCAAACCTAATCGTCCCCTTGAAAAAAGACCTCTCCGACGTGGGTTCGGGGAGGCGCGCCCAGCCATGTTAAATACAGTTTAGCATCAGCCCGGCATTTTAGCAACCGGTTTATCAACCTTTCTACAGCTCCTTCTTCACCAGATGCTGCCGCGCAAAGTCCCGCTCTTCAAAGTAGACCTCCCCCAGATCCCGGTATCCCCGGTCAAGAAACCATTTCAGGGTTCCGTTTGGGAAGACCACATCCTCCGAGACAACCGCGATCAGCTCGGAAAACCCGAGCCCGGGCAGCTCCTCTTCCAGTTTTCGTAATGGCGCCGTCCGGTAATCGGCTACCTCATCGGAGAGGAAGGAACAGGTCAGGAAAGCCATCTTGTCGCCTTTGGGCACCGGATACGGCACGGCCAGCGAGGGAACAAATTCCGCCCCGCCGACGCACTGATCCCCTGAATAATGCAAAATGCCCAGATGCGGCAGATGGAAAGAATCCCTGATCTGTTTAACCCACGATGCTTTCTCAGCACACACCGACTTTTGGGGGTATTCATGCAAGGCAGGCGTGTGTCGGGAATCGTATTTTCCGTTAGGTGCTTAATCGCGCCTGAAAACAAGTTTTCACCCAATCTTTTCGAAATGACCCCACCGGTCTTATCCGTCACCGTCTCTCATCCAGCCCATTCACAGAGGAGAAGCGGCCTTTCCCGGCGATAATCGATGCCATCGCTGCGGTAGAACATCCGGATCGCAGAATTGGAAATTGTATAACCGTGATCTAGGAGTTCCTGGCAAGCCCACCAATCAGCGGTATAAACCGGGATGGTGAGCCTCCCTATGGCGTTCTTCTCACACCAGCGGATTACCGTCTGAAATCCCGACTTCCCTTCTTCTCCGGAAAGAACCAGGATCTTCAAGTAGCTCTCCCCCGCCTCTCCCCGTCGCCCGGCCAGCTGGAGCACGACGAACCCGACGGGTCTACCGCCGCGGTAGATCAGGGCGGCTTTACCCAAAGAATACCTATCGTTCGGGAAGATCAGCTTCGTGCAGTCATACTGCCCAAATCCATGATTCATGCCTCCTTCCACACATCACTTCTACAAACCATTTTTCCAACCATCTCAAACCACTTTCAAAGCGTCCTAGACACTGTTTCGCCAGTTTGGCCAACTCACCTTTACAATTTTCATGCTGGCTTTTGGACGAGCTATACGGTAAAATGTAAGGTGGAGATTAAAATTAAAACAAAAGCTGAAGGAGGCATGAAGATGGATCGCGGAACCCACCTTGGTTTGATCGTTTCTTTCATAATCCTGGTGGTCGTGGTCGCCTTTATCTGGGGTTTTGCTGGTTGGTCCGTGGCGGCTGAACAAAATCAGCCGGAACGCAGGCTCACGGTAAACGGGGAAGCAGAGATCAAAGTTGCACCGGATATCGCGGAGGTTACATTCGGGGTGGAATCCCAGGCCCCCTCAGCAACCCAGGCCCAGCGGCAGAACGCCAAGATCATGGCGGCCGTCGTCGATGCCATCAAAAAGGCTGGCGTGGCGCGCGAGGATCTCCAGACCTCCGGCTACAACCTGTTTCCGGTACGAACCTCCTCCAATGTACCGGGTCGGGAAAAACTCGTAGGGTTCCGGGCGTCAAACCAGCTCCGGGTGATCGTCCGCAACCCGGAAAGCATCGGCAGCCTGATCGACGAAGCCGTGCGCGCCGGCGCCACCAATGTGGAGGGAATCTCATTTTCCATAGCTGATCAATCCGCGTTGGAAAGGCAAGTTATCGAAAAAGCCATCGCCGATGCGCAATCCAAAGCCAAAGTCATGGCTAAAGCCGCCGGCGCCTCCCTGGGCAGGCCCGTGCTGATCTCGTCCGCGCTTGAGCCCACGCCCTTTGCTGCGCAGATGAGGGCCATGTCCTTCGCAGACCGGGCGCCGGTGGCCACTCCTGTTGAATCGGGGAAGATCAGGGTAAGGGCGTCCGTCCAGATGACATTCGAAATGTAACAATCTTTACCAGTATCCTCGCCAGGGGACAATTCCCTTTATGGTCGGCAAGCTTGCTTCGCATAAAATTTCATTGAATAATGCTATAAAAGCGCTTCGTCGCGCGTCGATTTCATGTGGGAGATCATGGTTTTGAAACGCATAGAAGCCGTCGGGTCGAATAATCATCTCTCCGCCTCTTGCTGCCAGTTCGAAGCGGGTTCGCAGTTCCACAAGTTCAGTTGCAACGATCTCAAGTTTTCGCTGCCAATCTGCGTTTGAAAACAAATCACGCGGCTTGCGAAGTGCATCTTTGTCCTCTTGAGCAAATACTTCTGTAAGGTTGTTTCCTTCGGTTCCGGGTGCAGGACGCTTTCCAGCTATAAACTCAGCAACAGCCTTCGCCCACTGGCTCTTCTTTGCTTTTAAACTTGGGTATTCAGCCCCATTACCAAAAATTGATGCAGCTTCATGTCGGTTTTCATCAGCTAATTCCGCCTCCGTGCGTTTTATCTGGCCCTTATTATTTCTATCACCCGTCTTGATAAATTCCTGATGGAAAGTTGCTCGGACTCCTGAATGCTTTTTGAAAGACAATCGACGTTCAAGAAGTGCCGCGCTTACCGCATAAAAGGCCGCATAATAAAGTCGATTTATCGCAAAATCATAGGACCTGGCTTCAAATTCACGTCGGGCGGAGGCCAGGCTCTCCCCGGCCTTGGACCACCAATAGCGAACAACCTCTTCACGCTGTTCTTCATTGCTCAAAGCGCAACACCGTCCTTGAGAATTTCGTCCCGGATGGGTAGAACAGAAATGGGGCCCTCCTCCCAGGAAATACGGTCCACAACAAGCGTGCTGAAATTGGTATTGTATCGCAGGTTAACTTCAAAGACCATATCGGTTATTTTATGCCGTACAGGGCGGGTGAGCGGGTGTGGGGTCAGAACGAGCAGGTCTATATCAGATTCTTCATCCAACTCTCCGCGCGTTACAGAGCCATATAGCATCACTGAATCCACGTCGAACTCGCCAACCAACCTGCGTTGTATTTCAGCTAAAGCCTCTAACTGGTCAGGTGTAAGAGTAATATCCTGAAGTCGCTTCATAGTTTTTAACTTCTCCCTTGGACTCGTCACACTGACAAGCTCTATACCAAGTCTATCCAGTCTATCCAATTTGATGTGCTTAAACATAACCACCATGTACAACCACTATATATTAAAAATAATGTTTGGAAAAATATATTCGCGCTGGATATTGGAACTCCTGTATGGCCGTATGACGTTCTTACTGATAAACTTATTATACTGGAGGGATTCTGCTGATTCTCAACCTCGCCATCCTGGCCGGAAGCCTTGGCTTGATTCTCCTGGGCGCCACTTTTTTCACCAATGGGATTGAATGGCTGGGCAAGAGGCTGAACCTATCGGAAGGGGCGGTGGGAAGCATCCTGGCCGCGGTGGGCACCGCGCTGCCGGAGACGCTGATCCCGATCATCGCCATTCTGTTTAACAGAGGAGAGGGATCGCATGAAGTTGGAATCGGGGCGATTCTCGGAGCGCCGTTCATGCTCAGCACCCTGGCCTTCTTCATCGTGGGGCTTTCAGTGATCCTGTTCAGGCGCGGATTAAGGCGCGGAAAATCGGACTCGCCGAGTTTCGTTGAGGCTGCCAATTTCGTAGATTCCACCGGCGATACTGCTTCCCATGGTCCCATTGATCCCGTTGGTTCCGGCGGTACGGCAGGGACCGTTCCGGCAACAAGGCCCGCCGTTGTCCGCCTTTTTCTCTCCATCGACACCTCCATCATGGGCCGGGATCTGGGATTCTTCCTGGTGGTCTACTCCGTGGCGGTGGCCACCTCCCTGCTTCCCGCCGGGTGGATCAGGCCGGTGATTGCCCTGGCCCTGGTAGCTGCTTACCTGTACTACGCAGCGCGCACCATCCAAGACGGCGCGGGAACGGGGGAACACCAGCTTGCGCCGCTATATTTCGCCAGGAAAACCGGAAACCCCGCTTTGAGCCTGATATTGCCACAGGTGCTGCTGGCCATCGCCGGCATCGCCCTGGCCGCCAACCTCTTCGTGAACGCCCTGGGCAGCCTCTCGACGGCTTTTGGAATTCCCGCCCTGGTTCTATCGCTCTTTATCGCGCCCATTGCCACGGAATTGCCCGAGAAGTTCAACAGCGTAATCTGGATCCGTGAGGGCAAGGATACCCTGGCTTTGGGCAACATCACCGGAGCAATGGTCTTCCAGAGTTCCCTGATTCCCGCTCTGGGCATCGCCTTTACCCCCTGGGCTCTCTCCCCCGTTGCCGCCGCCAGTGCCATTTTAGCCATCCTTTCGGCCGGGATGGTCTACCTTTCCCTGCGGCGGACCGGCCGCCTCCATTCCGGCACTTTGCTCTTCTCCGGCGCCTTTTACGTGGCCTTCATTTTGATTACCGCAACCGGCGTGCTGTAACTACGACCGGATATTCCTTTACAAGCGTCAACCGGTGTGTCCAACCAGCATGCAAGTTCTCTTGCAGGAATTTCAAGCAAATG
Organism: Bacillota bacterium; assembly: GCA_023381695.1. Taxonomy (GTDB): domain Bacteria; phylum Bacillota; class UBA5301; order JAMCQP01; family JAMCQP01; genus JAMCQP01. The sequence goes on from JAMCQP010000008.1 coordinate 33,758, forward strand.
GGTGAATTAAACTGGCGATGGGTGATTGCCTTCAAGCCAGTAAACGCCAAACCGCAATAAGCACGGGAGGATACCGCCATGCTCCAAAAAATTCGCCGGTTGTCTGCCGTAGCTTACCGACTCGCCGGGGCTTTCATCCTGCTGGCATTACTGACCGTCGCCGGTGGTTTCACCAGTGGCTCTGCCAGTGGAAAAACCGTGGAGGATTTCTCCATCCTTCCCCTCTCAGGCCAGACCGTACAAGAGCTCGTCGTGGAAAACCCTCTGGGGCCCGTGGAAGTAGCCTATAAGGAGCAGGCCCAGCCCGAAATAAGGATCCAGAAGACCGGCCGCGGCGTGCGGGCGGCCCTCACCCAGAGATCCCTGGACAGCGTGAAAATCGAAGTCTCGGAGGAAGAGGGCGTTCTGCGGATCGCTACCCGCCCCCCGCGCACCCCCGGCTGGTGGTTCTCCGCCACGGTGCGGCTGACGGTGGTTCTCCCGAACCAATCTCTGCAAAACATTTCCTTGACCGTCCGAAAAGGTGAGATCGCCATACGCGGGATCCGGGTCCGCGACCAGGTCACAGCCTCCACCGGCAACGGCGAGATCGACGTCCTGAACGCGGCGGGGAAGTTTGATCTGGCGACCTCGGACGGCAAGATCCTCCTGGAAAATGTCGACCTGCGCCCTGGTTCCAGGATAGTTTCCTCCAGAGGGGCGATCAGCGGGCGGCTCCGGATCTGGGCGCCCGGTTCCTACCATCTTGAAACTTTGCGGGGGGACATCGCGGTAACATTGACGGACCTGACACCGGTGGAGATTGAAGCCTCCGCTTCCCGGGGAAATTTCCGGATCAAGGGCCTGCCCGGCCTGGTCATTGATGAGATGGGCCCCAGCCGCGTGCGTGCTCATATCGGAACCGGCGAGGTCCAGTTGAATCTGAACAGCCAAGACGGGGATATCGCCATTTCCAAATAACGCTTCAAAAAAATAAAAGAGCCTGTCGCTGGCTCTCCCTTTCGCTCTCCCTTACCCCCCAAAAAGAGCACAGTTGATCGCTCAACTGTGCTTGTAGGAAGCCCCACCGGCTACCTTCTGCCACAACGTCTTTTTGGAGTCGTCGTGGATGTTGGTCTTGCGCCACAGATCGGCGCCGCACTTCTTGCAGAAAGCGTCTCCCGAGAAATTGGCGGTCTTGCAATCAGGACATACCATTTAATGTACCTCCTTGGTCCCGGCCTGGCCTTGAGACTCGCTCGTCTCCCGGCTTGCCGATGAATCAGATTTGCGGGATCACCGTGGGTCATTTTGTATCCCACATGTATCATTTTGGTCCCGCCTTTAACATCATTTTACTGCAGTCCAGATAGAAAGTCAACAACCGCCTTTCGCCCCGTTTTAAGCAAAACCGGCCGTCTATGGCAATGGACCCCAAAAGCTCTAAAGCATCACCACACGGGTGAGGTTTTTCGGGTTTTCCGGGTTAAAACCTTCCGGCCTGAACCCCCAAGCCGTCTCGTCGCATTCCCGGCCCTTCTTGATCTGGCGGAAGACATCCTCGTAAGGGATGAGGGATAGAATGGGATGGGCATAGGTATAAGTGCCAATCGAAAACTAGTTGCGCCATATCTATTCTCCGCTTTGCGCGGTTTTCCTCCCCGTAAAACTTATCTTTTGCCGCTTTTTTCCGGTGGCGTAAGAAGGATTTTTGGAAAGGAGAGCCAATATATAAGTTGGTATATCAATATGCCAACTATATCCTTTCCAAAATTCCAACGGCAAAGTCGAGGTGCGACCGGTGGAGTCCGCAAGCAGAGCCCTGGTGGAATCCGTAAGCAGAGACAACCCGATCCCTCTTTACCTGCAGATCAAGGAGTTCTGGCGGAAACAGATCGAGGGCGGCGCCCTCCAGCCCGGGGATCAGATTCCCACCGACCAGGAGCTCTGTGAACGCTACGACGTCAGCAGAATCACCGTGAAACAGGCCATCAACGCCCTGGTAAACGAGGGGCTGGTTATCCGTCGCCAGGGCAAGGGTACCTTTGTGGCCAAACCCAAGCTGCAACAGGATCTGCTCAAACTGACCAGCTTCACGGAGGATATGTGGCAGCGCGGGCTGGTGCCTGGGGCAAGCCTGCTCAGCAAGGAGCTCATCCCCGCGCCGTCGGAGATCGCCAAGTCCTTGCAACTCAAAGAGGGCGAAAAGGTCGTTCGCATCCAGCGCCTGCGCCTGGCGGACAACGAACCGCTGGCGGTGGAGACCCTCTATGTTCCCTACGCCGTCTGCCCCGAACTTTTAGGAGATGATCTGGGCGGCCAGTCCTTCTACGGGCTCCTGGAAAACCGGTACGGCTTGCGCCTGAATAAGGCCGAGCAGTTTCTGGAAGGATCGCTGGCCACCAAAAAGGAGGCGCACCTTCTGCGCATCAGGGAAAAGGATGCGGTCCTGCTAACGGAACGGATTACTTCGCTGGAGGACGGCCGCCCCGTGGAATTTGCCAAGTCCGTCTATCGCGGGGATAAGTACAAGTTCCACGTGGTTCTCCACCGCCATCCGTGACCGGGCAGAGGGTTTCTGACCTTCTGCCCTCTTCATTCCCCCGAGGAAGGAGAGATCCCCCCAAATGCACGCCACACAATACTTCCAGATAGTAAGGAAACTGATGGCCAGAGTGGAAGAGACCCAGGTCGCCGCCATCGATAAGGCCGCCGAGGTAATCGCCGATACTATCGCAAAAGGTGGAGTTCTCCATATCTTTGGGACAGGCCATTCCCATATGCTGGGCGAAGAGCTCTTCTACCGGGCCGGCGGCCTTGTACCCGTGAACATGATCTTCGAGCCCGGCCTGATGCTCCACCAGGGAGCCGCCAAAAGCACCCGGCTGGAGAAACTGCCCGGATACGCGAAGATCATCCTGGAAGAAGCCGGCACCAGGGCCGGCGAACCCATCATCATCCTCTCCAACTCCGGGATAAACGCCGTGCCCGTGGAAATGGCCCTGGAAGCTAAAGCGCAGGGCCTGGTGGTCATCGCGCTAAGCTCTTTGGCCATGGCGACTGCGGCCCAGCCACGTCATTCCTCGGGCAAGAAGCTCTTCGAGGTCGCCGATATCTGCCTGGACAATTGCGTGATACCCGGTGACGCCGTGCTGGAACTCCCCGGGCTGGCCCAGAAGGTGGGGCCGATCTCCACACTGCTTGGTGCGCTCATCTTAAACGTCCTGATCATCCGCGTGATCGAGCGGTTGATCGAGGCGGGGCAGGTCCCGCCCGTTTTCATGAGTTCCAATCTGCCCGGCGGCGCCGAGTACAACGAAAAGGTGATGGCCAGGTACCGCCAGCATATCAGGGGGTTGTGAGTTAGCGCACAAGGGTTGTAAGTTCGCGATACGCGATATTGGGGTCGTGATCTCGAAGATGGAAAAATATTTTATCGGGGTCGACGGCGGCGGCACCAAGACACTCTGCTTGCTGGCGTCGGAAGACGGCGCCATCCTGGGCAGGGGGGAAGGGGGGCCGGTTAACCCCGTCTTTGTCCCCAGGGAGGAGGCCAGATCCTCCTTACGCCAGGCCGTGGCCCAGGCCCTCAAGCAGGCCGGTGCAACAGGCCGCCGGATCAGCGACGTGGAAACGATCTACATCGGGGCACCCGCGGTCGACCAGCAGCTCAGCCTGGAGGCCCTGGCCGGCCTGTGCCGGTTTGAACGCCTGGTCTCCAACGCCGACGACGCTCTTAACGCCTTTACCGGCGCTCTGGTGGCTCCCCCCGGCGTGGTGGTCCTGGCCGGAACAGGCTCCTTCGCCATGGGCATGGACACTTCCGGCAACCAGGTGGTGGTTGGCGGCTGGGGTACTTTGCTGGGCGATGAGGGCAGCGGTTACGAGATCGGCTTGAATGCCCTGAAGGCCGTGGTCAGGGCCAGCGAGGGCCGGGACGAACCGACGCTGCTCACCCGAAAACTCCAGCAGCATCTGCATTTTGTAGCGGAAAGCGATCTGCGGCATATTGTCTACCATACGGGCCTGACCAGGCAACAGATCGCCGCGCTGGCCATCCTGGTCTCCGAAGCGGCGTCGGACGGAGATGGCGTGGCCGCCCGGATCCTTGGTTCCGCCGGAAAGGAACTCGGCCTGCTGGCCGTGGCGGTGCTCAGGAAACTTGCACTCACCGGTAGCCCCGGCGCCGGAAGCTGCGGCGCCGATACCCCTTACAGGGTGGCGCTCACCGGCGGGGTTCGAAAGGCGGGGCGGCTCTTATTGGATTACTTCGCCGCCACTGTTGCCGGGGCGGCGCCCGGCAGCGAGATCGTCGAGCCCCGTTTTGAGCCGGCGGTCGGCTCCCTCCTCCTTGCTTTCCAGGAATCCGGAATCAGGCCGGATCAGGCTATCCTGGCCAACATCGATCGGACGAGCCGGTCGCTCAACCGGTCGTTCGGATGATTACCCGATAATCAGACCAGATCTCATCCCGCGATAAGATCAGATGAAAGGAACCTTCCGCCAAATGACATCCGCTCCTGCATCCATCACGCATGAAAACAGCCTGATCAAGCTTGTATTTGATCAGTCCACCGGCAGGCTCCAGGCAATCTGGAACAAGGTTACCGGCGACAACTACCTGAAACGCCCTTCGGCCTGGCGCGGCCATACCCTGGCAGTAGTCTGCCTGGATTCACTGAACAGGAAAGTCACCCTCCTCCCCGGGGAGGTTGAGGTTATGCGACTCGCCGCGGGAAGCCTGACCATGACTTACTCCCGGCTGTTTCACGCCGGGGAAGCGGTTCCCATAAACGCCTGGATAACAGTTGCCGTGGCGCCGGACAGCCCGGAGACCCTGTGGACTTTAAAGCTTGAAAACCATGCCAGCGACCTGCGCGTGGTAGAGGTGCTCTTCCCCTATTTCCGGGGGCTGCAACTGGGGGATGCGCACACCGACGACGTAATCGTTTACCCCCACCATGCCGGCGAAAAGACCGTCAACCCCGTGGAAAAATACCCCTCTGCCCGTTATCTGAATTTCAGCCGGGCCAACACGGTAAAAGAGGCCGACGGCGCCTACTCCCGGGAGATCAACTACTGCGGCCTGGCCTCCATGATGTGGATGGATTATTACGACCCGGATGGCGGGCTTTGCCTGGCCTCGTACGACCCGGAATTCCTCCTGACGGGGCTCAGGGTCGAGACCGGCGGGCCGGATGACCCCTGGATGGGCCTTGCCATGCGGAAATACGCCTCCTGTGATCCGGGCGCCGCCTGGACTTCCCACCCCTACGCAGTGGGGATTCACACCAGCGACTGGCACTGGGGCGCGGATCGCTACCGGACCTGGTTCCAGAGGATCGTGCCCGCGCCGGCGTTTTCCGGAACAACCGGGCTCGCCGGAACACCGGAGCTTCCCGGAACGTCCAGGTTTCGCGAAACGCCCATTTCGGCCAGGCTCCGGGAAGAATATGCGGTGAGCCCCCGCTATGATTTTCGTAACGGCGGGCGGGTTATTCACCGGTTTGAGGAGATCCCGGAGATGTTCGAAGCCGACAGGGCCGAAGGAGTTGACCACTTCTTCATCGCGGGCTGGAACCGCCGCGGCTTCGACAACAACTACCCCGAATACCACCCGGACATGGAGCTGGGCTCGCCCGCGGAACTGGCGGAAGGTTGTCGCTATGTCAACGCTCACGGGGGAAAAGTGACCTTCTACATCAACGCGCGGATCTTTGACACCGCCTCGGACTACTTCCCCACCTCGGGGCAGGCCTGGGCTGTCAAGGACGAGCAAGGGAGCCTTTCCCACGAGACCTATGAACCCCGGACCTTCGCCGTGATGTGCCCGGATGCCCCCGGCTGGCAAAAACACCTGGCGGACACGGCCGCCTGGATGGTGAAATCCTACGGCGCCCGGGGAATCTACCTCGATCAGCTCGGCTCGGCCACCCCCCTGCCGTGCTACGATCCCGCCCATGGGCACAGCCATCATGGGCAAGGCCACCACGGCACCTTCAACCACGGCTATCTCAAGATCCTCGCCGCCGTGAAGGCCGGCATCGAAGAGCAAGATCCCCAGGCTTTTATCATGATCGAAAACTGCGGTGACGTCTACGGGCAATATGTTTCCGGCAACCTGACCTGGAACGGCGAACTTTACGACGAATTCTTCAACCTGTACAAGTACACCTTCCCGGATTACGTTCAGGTCAACATGGTGCACCCGCGCCACATCGCCGACCGCCCCGCCCGGGAGACGTACTTTTACCGGGATGTGGAGCGAGCCATGCTGCTGGGCAGCATCTTCTGGGTGGCCTTCAACCGGCGGTTTCTGCCGGAAGACGAGGATCTCAAGGAATACATGCGGAAAGCCCTGCGGATGCGCAGGGCTCTGGCGCCGTACTTTGCCGCCGGCAGGTTTGTGGACGAGATCGGGTTGAGCGCGCAGGGAACGGTCCATGCCACACACTGGATCCTTGACGGTGAAATGGGGGATCCGGGGAAACAGTCCAGCAGGGGGGAAGCGATCAACCGGAGGAAACCCGGGCACTTAATCGTGGTCGGCAATCCGGACCAGCGTTCAGACGCCACGATTCAGTTCCAGCCAGGGGCCACAATCCAGTCCCAGCAAGAGGCTCCCGCCTTGCAGACCACCTTCGAAATCCGGCAACTGACCCTGGATGGGCAACAAACCCGGGACCGGCAACCGGCCCTGGAAGCCGGCTTTTCTCCGGCAAAGGCCCGGGTGGAAGACGGGGAATTGATCCTTTCCGTCCCCGTTTCGCGCCTATCGGCATTTCTGATCCCGGGGAAATGATCCAGGAGCCACGCCGTTATGCCTCATAAACTGTAACTGTCGCCTCATAGCCTGGCCAGCCCCCATTTTTGCTGGACCTGGCCCTCCAGGAGCCGGAAGATCAGCCGGTCGATGGTCAGGCCCAGAATGGCAATGATCAGCATCACCGCCACCACCTGTTTCATGTCCGCCAGATCGCGGCCCACCATCAACACCTGCCCCAGGCCCACCCCCGACGAGAGAAGCTCACCCGCCATGAGCGACCGCCAGGCGAAGGACCAGGCCAGTTTCATGCCCGTGATGATGGATGGGAGGGCGCCGGGGATGATCACCTCCAGGTAGATTCGCCACCCGCGGGCGCCCATGGTCTGGGCGGCCCGCAGGTAGAGGGGGGAGATATTCCGGACGCCAGCCTCGGTGGAGAGGGAGATGGAGAAGATGGCCCCGATGACCACGATGAAGATTATCGCTTTTTCGTTGAGGCCGAACCACAGGATGGAGAGCGGCAACCAGCAGATGCTGGGCAGGGTCTGCAACCCCAGAATCAATGATCCCACGGTCTCGCTGAAGAACTTGACCCGGCCGATCAGAAGCCCCATGGGAACCCCGACGGCTAAAGAAAGCAGGTATCCCTTGAAGATCCGTTTCAGGCTGGCGATGATGGCGATGGTAAAGGTCCCGTCCTTAAAACCGTTAAACAGCGTGGCCAGGACGGAAAAGGGCGACGGAAAGAGGTAGTCCGCCCAGATCCCGGTTCTAGAGACCGCTTCCCATCCGGCAATTATTAGAATAAAGAAGAGCGCTTTCTTCAACTGCCCAGTCACTGTCCAATTCCTCCTTAACCACCTTTTCTACTTCGGTCTTCAGCTCCTCCATGACCCTGTTTATGGCGCGGCCCAGATCGGGCGTCTCAATGTTTCTGGGCCGGGGCAGCTGGATATGGAACTCCTTCTTGATCCTTCCCGGCCGCGCGGAGAAGGTGATCACCCGGTCCGCCAGAGTGACCGCCTCTTCCACGTTGTGGGTGACAAAGACGATGGTTTTGCCGGTCTCTTCCCAGATCGTCTCAAGCTCGGCGTGCAGCAGGCTTCTGGTCTGGCTGTCCAGCGCCGCAAACGGCTCATCCATGAGCAGTATGTCGGGGTTGAGAGCCAGCGCCCGGGCCAGCGCCACCCGCTGCTTCATCCCCCCGGAGAGCTGGTGGATGTAGGCGGACTCAAACCGGGAGAGGTAGACCATCTTCAGGTAGTGACGGGCGATCTCGCGGCGGGAACGCTTATCCACGCCGGAAACTTTCAGGCCGAATTCCACGTTCTGCAGGACGTTGAGCCAGGGAAAGAGCGCTGACTCCTGGAACATCACCAGCCGGTCCGGGCCGGGGCCGGCCACCTCGCGGCCGTCCACGTAGATCTTGCCGTCGGTGGGCTTCTCCAGCCCGGCGATGATGCTCAGGAGGGTGGACTTCCCGCATCCCGAAGGTCCCACAATCGTCACAAACTCGCCCTTCTCCACCTTCAGGTTCACGTTGTCCAGGGTATCCACCACCCGATCCCCGGTGGCAAACGACTTTATAACGTCTTTGACGAGCAGTTTCACAACCCGCACCTTCTTTCTGGCTGCTGCTACTTGACAGGCGCAAACCCTTTCTCCTTGAGAATCCGGTTCAGAATCCCCAGCTCCAGAAGCCTGGCCAGGTCCGGTTTTTCGGGCAGATAGCCATTGGCTTGCGAGATGGTGACAAATTCCGCAATGGAATCGCTGACGGGATCATAGGTGGGAACGATGCGCGCCATGGCGGAAGAGACCAGATCCGGCGGCAAAAGCTTGCCCGTCAGCACCTTGATCTCGCTGTTGATGGTGGATTCATATTTCGCGCGGTCCGCGGCAATCCGTCCGGTTAACTCCACATGGGCCCGCAGCCACTTCTCCACCAGATCCCGGTGCTTCTTGAGAAACTCGGTCCGGACGATGACCACCGCCGTGCTGTAGTTGCCGCCACGCCAGATCTCCTTCCAATCCAGAAGGAGCTTCCCGCCGGCTTCCTTGGTCAGGCGCGACCCCCAGGGCTCCGGCACCAGGGCGGCATCCAGTTCCTTGCGCAAAAAGAGCATGAAAATATCCGGATTTTCAACCTGCAAGACCGTTACATTGCCGCCCCGGTTGACCGTCTTGAGACCCGCCGCCTCCAGAAGGCGGCGCAGGGAAATATCCTGGGTGTTGCCAAACTGGGGGACGGCCACGGTCTTCCCCGCCAGACCTTTCAGATTACGAATTCCGGAGCCTTCCCGGGCTACCAGCACCGTGCCGCCGTTGGTGGCGCCGGCCACGATCTTGAGGCCTCCCCGGGAACGGACAAACCCGTTGATCGCCGGGACGGGGCCAATGTAGCCCAGATCAATCTCTCCCGCCAGCAGCGCCTCGATCTCCGAGGGGCCGGCGTTGAAGACCTTCCGGTCGATCCGTACTCCGGGGCCGAGCGCCCTGGCAAAGGTGCCATCCGCAAAGCCCACCAGCGCCTGGGCATGGGTGATGTTGGGAAAATGCCCGACCCGGATGATCAGGGGCTTCGATGGCTGCCCCGAGCCTGCCTGCACCTGACCCGCCGGGTGGTCCAGGGCCAGAAGACCCATTATAACCAGGCAGGCCGCCACCATAAGGAACCTTGCCGATCTTTTCACCGATCTTTTTACTAACTCTTTCACCGATCCTTTTGTCGATCTTTTCACCGTCGCTTGCCTCCTGTCGGGCTTTCGGCCAGCCCTTCAATCAAGATCTGCGCCACCTCCGGCCGGGTGTACTCCGGCGGCGGTATCTGGCCGGCTTTAAGCATCTCCCGGACCCGGGTGCCGCTTAGAGCCAGGTGCTCTTCCGGGCCGTGCGGGCAGGTCTTGGCCGACGCCATGTTCCCGCACGAACGACAGTAGAAGGTGTGCTCAAAGAAGAGCGGCGTGATCCCCAGTTCCTCCGTGCCGAACTCCTCGAAGATCTTCTGGGCGTCGTAGCTGCCGTAATAGTTGCCCACCCCGGCGTGATCGCGCCCCACGATGAAGTGAGTGCAACCGTAGTTCTTGCGCACCAGGGCGTGAAAGATCGCTTCCCTCGGCCCGGCGTAGCGCATCGCGGCCGGAAAGACGGACAACATGGTCCGCTGTGGCGGGTAATACCTTTTCAGCATCACCTGGTAACTTTTCATCCGGACCGGCGCCGGGACGTCGTCCCCTTTGGTCTCGCCCACCAGCGGATGCAGGAGAAGGCCATCGACGATCTCCAGAGCACACTTCTGGATGTATTCGTGCGCCCGGTGAATAGGGTTGCGAGTCTGAAAACCCACCACCCGCCGCCAGCCGCGCCGGGCAAACTCCTGCCGGGTCTGGGCCGGATCCAGGTAAAATTCCGCAAAGCCGGGGCGCGCCGGCCGTTCCAGAAGGCGGATTTCGCCGCCCAGAAGCACTTCGCCCCTCTCCAGCAGCCTCTTTACTCCCGGGTGGGCCGGTTCCATCGTCCGGAAGACCTTTTCCGCCTCCACCCCCTTTTTCACGGCATACTTCTCCTCGATGGTCATCGTCCCCAGGATCTTCCCGCGCCTGCCGGCTGGCCTACCGCCTCTTCCGCCGGCTTCCCTGTCCACCGCCCCGCCGGGCGTTTTTCCGGGTGAAGCCGGGTCAACGAGGGCAAGCTCCTGCCCCTCCTTCAGAGCCCCGGCTTCTTCCCGGCTCACCCCAACGACTACCGGCATGCTCCACACCAGGCCGCTGGCCAGCCGCATATCCTGGACCACCGCCCGGTAATCTGCGCTGGTCATAAACCCGCGCAAAGGGCTGAAGGCGCCGTTGGCGATCAGTTCCAGATCCGAGAGCTCCCAGGCGTCTAGCTCGATCCTTTTGAGCCCTGCCGCTTTCTCCAAGAGTTCCGCCCGTTCATGATCAGAGGCGATCCTATTCACCAATTTTCCTCCATGGGGAACCACACCCCCGGGTGGGACCGCACCCCCGTGGGAGATCGCCGCCCCGTGGGAAACCGAGCTCCCGCGCGGGGCGATCTTCTGCGTATCAGGAAGGATTCCCACCGTCATCCATTTCACCCCTTCGCACTCATCTTCATCTTAAGCCCGCGTCTTGCCGGACCAGCCCTCGGCTAGGCCTCCACTGTCTTGATCACATACTCCTCGGTGTTGCCGGCGGGATCGGTCAAGATCCAGGTAATCCGGTCCCTGGCCATCTTTGGCCTGAGGCTGGCCCCATAATTGGCCAGCTGGAAGGGCAACCTGGTCTCCAGAGCCCCATGGGGGCACAACTTCACACAACTCATGCAATCCCAGCAGTCCCGTGGATCGCGGATATAGGCTTTGCCCGTGGCTTCATCCAGCGCCATCAGATCCCCCGGACAATTCTCGACACACCGCGGCTCCTTGAGCCCGCGGCAGCCGGTGCAACTTCTGGTGTCCACAA
>JAMCQP010000040.1 GCA_023381695.1 Bacillota bacterium
AGCGACGCTACGGACGGCCAAAGCTGGTGCAGGACCAGGGATGGTCCGCATACCAGCGACACCACAGAGGGTCAAAGCTGGTGCAGGACCAGGGATGGTCCGCATACCGCCGACGCCACGGAGGGCCAAAGGCGGTGCAGGACCAGGGATGTAATTCAAGCATTCGGCCATCAGGCCGACGATGTCGCGCCCTCTTGAGCGCGACTTTTTTAGTTTATCACATCCGCTGCCCTTTGTCAACTGCCAGTTTCTAGCAGATGACAGCTGTGCTATCATACCATAAGTTGTTATCCGGCGTCAAGATATTTATGCATGCAAAATATGGAAACATCCGGCGTTGCCTTCCTGTACCTTGCAGCTGCCGGTCCGTCTCAGAAACTTGTATCCATTTTCTTCAGCCTCAGTCACGCGGCCGCATATGGGGGAAAAGGATCACATCCCGGATCGAAGGTGAATTGGTCAGAAGCATCACCAGGCGGTCGATACCCACGCCGAGACCGCCGGTGGGCGGCATCCCGTATTCCAGCGCCCGGATATAATCCTCATCCATCATGTGGGCCTCCTCATCGCCCCTGGCTCTGGCCTCCACCTGCTTTTGAAAGCGTTCTTTCTGGTCGATGGGATCGTTCAACTCCGAGAAACCGTTGGCCATCTCCCGCCCGTAGATGAAGGCTTCAAACCGGTCCGTCAACCGCGGGTCGGAGCTCTTGCGCCTGGCAAGCGGCGAAATTTCCACCGGATAATCGGTGACAAAGGTGGGCTGAATCAAACCGGGCTCGACATACTGCTCAAAGAGCTCGTTGATCATGTGCCCCCGGTCCCACTTGGGGTCCACCTTCAAGCCCGCCTTTCCGGCAAGAGCTCGGGCCTCCTCATCGGAATTGGTCTCCCGGAGATCCACCTTCGCGTATTTTGTTATGGCGTCGAGCATGGAGATCCGGGTCCACGGCGGGGTGAGATCGATGGCCTGATCCAGATAGGTGAGCTTCGTGGCGCCCAGGACCTCCTGTGCGACCCAGGCGATGAGTTGCTCGGTGATCTCCATCATGTCCTGGTAATTGGCATAGGCCTGGTAGAGTTCGAGCATGGTAAACTCCGGATTGTGCTTGATGGAGATGCCTTCGTTCCGGAAGTTTTTGCCCAACTCAAAGACCCGGTCAAATCCACCGACGATCAGTCTTTTCAAGTAGAGCTCGGGGGCAATCCGGAGATAGAGATTCATGTCCAGGGTGTTATGGTGGGTGATGAACGGCCGCGCGTTGGCCCCGCCGGCAATCGCGTGCAAGGTCGGGGTGTCCACCTCCAGAAAACTCCTCTTGGCAAGAAAGCCCCGCACCGCATGCAAAATCCGGCTGCGGGCGACAAAGACCTGCTTGACCTCCGGGTTGACGATCAGATCCACATAGCGTTGCCGGTACCTGGTGTCCACATCCTTGAGGCCGTGCCACTTCTCCGGGAGCGGCCGGAGCGATTTGGACAAGAGTTCAAACTGCTGGACGGCCACCGTTATCTCGCCGCGATGAGTCCGGAACAGCCGCCCCGTGACGCCCACAATGTCGCCCAGATCCAGAGTGGAAAAAGCCTGATAAGGTTGCTCCCCCAAAACGTCAACTTTGGCGTAGATCTGGATCCGCCCCGAAACATCCTGAAGATGGGCAAAGGTCGCCTTCCCGTGCCCCCGGATGGCCATCACGCGCCCGGCCGCCCGCACCTCGGGCCCCTCCGCACCAACGGCCTGCCCACCCGCTTCTTGTTCAAAACGTTCGTACTCGGCAACAGCATCAGCCGCCAGATGGGTGCGTTCAAACTTGTGCCCGAAAGGATCCACTCCCCGCTGCCGCCATTCTTCAAGTTTCTGCCGCCTGGCCAGCATGAGGGCGTTTGATTCCCTCTCATCCTCCGGCTGGTTTTCCGCGGCGTTAAAATCCTGCTCCTCCAACTGCCAAAGACCTCCGATTCATGACCTGGTAATCTTCATGATCTTGTACTTGATGATTCCATCCGGCACCGTGACATTCACCGTGGCATTGGCCTTCTGGCCGAGGATGGCCTGGCCGACCGGCGATTCATTGGAGATCTTGCAGTGCAAAGGATCGGCTTCCGCCGAGCCCACCACCGTGTATTCCAAAACCTCGTTGGACTGCAAGTCCTTCAGCTTGACCGTCGAACCGATGGTAACCTTGTCAGTCTTGACGTCGGCGTCATCGATCACCTTGGCATTGCGCAGCATCTTCTCCAGGGTGAGAACCCGACCCTCGATAAAGGCTTGCTCGTTCTTGGCGTCCTCGTACTCGGAATTCTCGCTGATATCACCGAACTCCAGGGCCTGTTTGATCCTTTCCGCCACTTCCCGCCGCCTTACCGTCTTTAAGTGGTCCAATTCTTTTTCCAGTTTCTCCAGACCTTCGTGGGTCAGGAGAGTTTCCTTTTCAGCCATCCTGTCGGTCCCCTTCCTGAAGTATCAGAGTTAACGCTGCTTAGGACTACCAGGCAAATCAAGCTTAATATGCGTGGTCCCCCGGGCTTTTATTCCGCGCGGTCCATCGCCTTGCCTAACCCATGGCCTTGCGCGGCCCGGATTCGCCGCCCGGATTCGCCCGGAGGCAGATACCAGCACAAGCACTGCCAGAGTGCTCCCTGACAGTGCTTGACAGTACTTGTGCCGCTGCTTTTTATTTTACTCTATATTATACGGGGAATGGTAGTGAATTGTCAAGCAGAAAGTTTGCCCCCGGCATGAACTTTTACAGCGGCAATCTGGCGCGAATCTACCAGGCGGCCTCCCCGGTGAAAGCCGGACACCGCGAAGCCGTGCTTCCGGGCCAGCCTGGCGATCTCCTCCACGCGTTCCACGGTGATCTCCAGCCCCAGGCTAAAATTTTCGTACCGCTCCTCAAGGGCCAGGATCAGCGTCTCCGCCACGGCGGCGTGCGTATATCCTTTCGGCAGGCTCAGATTCAACCAGTCCGAATCGCTCCCGGTGTTCCCGGGAATCTTCACCGCCCCGCCCTCAAAGACCAGGACATCGTTCCGCAACCGTTCCAGGCCCTGAAGATCCCCCGGCGCCCCGGCGGGCGCGGACAGATCGCAGACCATCGCGCCGGCCTTCAAGAATGCCGGATCGAAGGGCAAGAGAGCCTCCGTCATCCTCAACCCTGATGCCCAGCTATCTAAAGAAGAGGCGGCCACAATTACCAGATCCGCTTGCGGCAACACCGTTTCCGCGCTGGCAAAGGTGCGAGCCGCCAATCCGGTCTCGTGGAGAATGTGGGTGGCCAACCGTTCCAGCCTGGCCTCGTTCTTCCCGATCAGGGACAGATATTTGACATCACGGGCGACAAGACGGGCGCAGGCGCTCCCCAGCGGGAGATCCGCCCCGATCACCACTGCCTCGGTCTCCGAGAGATCCACCGCCATCTGCGCGGCCGCCTGGCCGATACTCTCCATGGCCGCGGCGACGGCATAACTGGCGCCGGTGGTGACCGCCACGCCGGCCTCATTGGCCGCCGCCAGCCCCCCGTTGCCGATCACCGATGCATACCCGCCCAGCCCCACGATTCGGGCCCCAAACTTCTCCGCCAGCCGCACGCTCCTGAGCACCTTGTTGACCACAAACTCCACCGGCAGAGACGCAAATTGCCGGGCCGTGAGCGGGCACCCGATTACCCAGCCTTCCGCCGCCGGCCCGGCCGCGGAGCGAATCTCTTCCAGATGCGCCACGCGCATGGGTGGCAGGAGCCTTCCCACCCCCTCAACCAGGGACGGCAAGAGGCCCCTGGCCAAGCCGAACCGCCTGGATAGATCCTCGACCCGGGCAGGGTGGGTAACAAATCCGAACCTTTGCACGCGGAGTTCTCCCCTTGCCGGCTACGCCAGGTTTTCGATACGCGGTTTGAAAGCGATCCGATCCAGCAGGGCCAGATAATCGGCCGGCTGCATGTCTTTGGCCGGCTTACCAGCCAGCGCAATCAAGACCCCTTCCATCACATTGGTTCCGAAAGAACGGCCGTCCAATTCGGGGGTGGTGGTGATAAGCTTCGCCGCCCCGCGGTTCCGCAGTTCCTGCACATCTTCCTCGGTGATGGTGTTGGTGAGAATGATCTTCCCGTCCAGCCGCGGAGGCATATACTTTTTGATGAAATGCCAGTCGCCGGCGATCATCTCCGCCCACTGGTAGTAACGCTCGTAGCGCGGTTTATTCTCTTTCTGTTTTTCGCCGGTGGGGTACAACATGGAAAAGGGCAGCTGGCAAGCGATGGGGGCGATCACCCTGGCCGCCCGGTGCAGTGCCTTGAGCGAACGAAGCGGTATGGGAAGCCCCAGCGCGAACATGAAATCCCCCAGGATTACCTCGCACCCGGACTCCTGCAGCGCCTCCGCCATCCCAAACCGGTCCATTCCCGACACCAGCAGGACCTTCATGCCCGCCAGGGGTATCTTGGCCTCGTTCCGTAAGTATTCCACCACCCGGCGTTCCAGCGTGTTTTTCAGGCCGCTGCCGTCCACAATAGGCGTCAGTTTCGGCGCCGCCGCCAGTTTCTTGGCGTCCCGCAGGAGATAGCGCCGCTTCCCGGCCCAGAGGTAGAGGTCGATGCCGCCCATTCCAAAAGCAGCAACCTTCCCATCCAGTTCGTGGAGCAAATCGACCGCCTTTTGCATGTCCCCGTCGGTGCCGATGCGTTCGATGCGAAACTTCTCACCCAGGATGTCTACCTCGACGGCCTTATCCCGCGCGGTAGAACCGATGCTGACGCTGACAACCCTTTTCATCGTCTCTGGCCCTCCTAAAGAATATTCCACAGCTCGCCTTTTTAGTCCAGGGCCTCGGCTGGCGCCGCCACATCGCGTCCGTAGCCTGAATAGCGCAAGCTCGCTTGCCGGTCTTACTTCTTCAGCTTCCGGATGAGTTCCGCCAGTTCCTCCGGGTCCACAAACTTGTCCTCCGCTATCGGGGATTCGCCGATCTCAATGCCCACCACTTCGTTCCCAAGGATCTCCTCGATCTCCTTGAGGCGCATGTTGGAGCCCAGAAAGATAACCAGATCATGCTCCCTGAGGCGCGTGATCACGGAGATCACGTGGTTCAGGATCTCGAGCCCGCCCTCGGTCTTCACGTAATTCCAGCGCTCGGAGTTGGTGAGGAGGTAGATGAAATCCACCCCTTCTCTCTCCGCCACCTTCTGGATCTCGTCTTTGTTTTTGATCGGGAACCCAATCAGGGCAATTTTGCCACCCTTTCGGACTTCACCCAGGGTTTCCAGCCGGGAGACAAAGGTGCGATCCACACCCACCTCCTCGGCCGTCTCTTGCTGGGAAAGGCCCTTCACCCGCAACTCCAGAATCTGATCAATCTTGTGCAGGAGCTTGTTCCGGTTGATGAGCTTTTCCCCGATGCGTACGAAGTCCATACCGGCCCCTCCCCTCTCTTAACTGCTGGGAAGTAAAAGGCGATGTGCACAAAGCTGTGTACATCGCTATTTTACCAAAATCTGCTCTCACGGTCAAGGAGAATAAAGTTGCATGGAAATCAAGGCGCGCCAAATTCTTCCGCCATGGTCCGGAGGATCGCCCGCATCATGCCAGCGGTCGTCGCCCGGTTGATGGCCTCCTTGGCCCGGCTGGCGCCGGCCAGCCCCTTGACATACCAGGCCGCGTGCTTGCGCATCTCGCGAACCCCGATATATTCACCCTTGTGGGCGACGATCATCTCCAGGTGGCGCTCCGCCAGTAAAAACCGCTCCGCCGGGGTGGGTGGCGGCAAGAGTTCGCCGGTGCCCAGGTAATGCACAATCCGTTTCAACAACCATGGGTTGCCAAGCGCGGCCCGACCGACCATCACCCCGTCGCAGCCGGTCTCGTCAAGCATCGCCTTTGCCGCCTGCGGACTGTCCATGTCCCCGTTTCCGATCACCGGGATCCCGGCCTGCTCCTTCACCTCACGGATGATCCCCCAATCGGCCCGTCCCGAATAAAATGCTTCTCTGGTCCGGCCATGCACGGTGATCGCTTTTGCTCCGGCGGCCTCCACCGTTTTGGCCACCTCCACCGCATTAACCGATCCGGCGTCCCAGCCCTTGCGCATCTTCACCGTTACGGGCAAAACGGTGGCTGTGGCCACCGCCTCCACCACCCGCCCGGCAAGATTGGGATCCCGCATGAGGGCCGCCCCCTCGCCGTTCTTGACAATCTTCGGGGTGGGGCACCCCATGTTGATATCCAGCACCTCCGGCCTGAAGGTCTCGGCAATGCGGGCGGCTTCGGCCATGGTTCCGGGGTCGGATCCAAAGAGCTGGATGGCCATCGGCCGTTCTTCAGGCGCGATCTCCAACATCTCCATCGATCTCTGGTTGCCATGGACGACGGCCCTGGCGCTGACCATCTCCCCCCAGACCATCCCGCAACCGAATTCGATCGCCAACCGGCGAAAGACCGTGTCGGTCACCCCGGCCATCGGCGCCAGAATCACCGGGTTGGCGGGGGTAAAATCTCCGATATGCAGCACCTTGATCTCCCTTTGCGAGCCAGAAAAAAAACAGAGCCTACGCTCTGTTTGCCGCCCTCTTTTCGAACTTCTTTTTGAACTTTTCCACCTGGCCGCCGGTATCCACCAGGCGCTGCTGGCCGGTGAAGAACGGATGGCATTTGGAACACAACTCCACGCGAATCTCCTGCCTGGTCGAACCGGATTCGAACGTTTCGCCGCAAG
The DNA here is from genome assembly GCA_023381695.1 of Bacillota bacterium. GTDB lineage: Bacteria > Bacillota > UBA5301 > JAMCQP01 > JAMCQP01 > JAMCQP01. The sequence continues at coordinate 6,707 of JAMCQP010000040.1, forward strand.
CACAGGTTACCCTGGCCTTGTAGTACTTCGGATGAATATTTTCTTTCATGCGCTTGCACCCTCTCTCGAACATCTCCCCATACATTTTCTCATTGTAACATCCACCGTCCATTTCGTCAAGAGCCAACCTCGTCCATCTCGTCCATCCATCCCTTTTGTCGCCGGATATCCCTTTTTATCGCACCGGGCGGCTGAAGTTGCCAATCGCCAGTTGCGGGAAATCGCGGCGCAGCCGCTCAATAAAATTTGGAATACCTGCTGTTTCCCCCGTTGAAGTCTCCAGACGATCAAAGAGGAGATCCGGATCAATGTTGAGGTTCCGGAATTGGACCAAATCCAGCCCTGTCCCGGCGATAAACTCCTCCCACGCCTCAATCTCCTCGCGGCGATCGGTCAGGCCGGGCATGGCCAGCAAATTGATGGAAGTATAAACGCCGTTGGCTCTGGCCACCCGGAGTGACTCCAGAACATCCTCAAAAGTATAGCTCACCGGCCGGTGGTAAGCCTCATAAACCCCCTTGCGGGCGCTGATCATGCTGATGCGCACACTGTCCAGCCCCGCCTCGCAAAGCAAGGCCAACCCCGCGGTGTTCCCGGCGTTGGTGTTGATGTTCACCGTTCCACGGGAAGTGGCCTGCCGGATCATCTTTATGCCCCGGGCCAGGACATCGCTTCGCGTGAGCACTTCCCCCTCGCATCCCTGGCCGCCGCTGATGATGGCCTCATTGGCGTTGGCGAGGTGGTGCGCCCCCACCTCCACGATCTCTTCCACCGTGGGAGCAAAGTCAATTCGCTGCTGGGGTGACGGGCAGCATCCCGCGCTCTGTAGAGAAATACAACCGAGGCACCTGGCGTTGCACGAGGGGGCCACGGGCAACCCGGCCTCCCACCGCTGGTAGAAGAAGTTTTGGGCCGTGAGGCAGTGGTATTCCAGGGAGCACCTGGCCAGTTGCTCCACAATCCTGTTGCCGGGAAAGAGCCGCTTTTTTTCGGCGATCCTGGCCGGCAACGTCTCATCGTTGTAGCAAAGCGGGTTCCATTTCCGGTAATCGTCCGTCTGGACTGCGGCAACGTAGACCCGGCCGTCCCGCATGGCCGCCGCCGTATAACCAAAGAGCGGCAAGAAGCCGCCCTTTTTCTCCTTTTGAGAAGCCTCGCCGGAATGGTCTTCGTATGCGGGAAGCAGCGTTCTCGTAAATCCAGCCGGCAGGATAGCCGCCACCGCAAAGAGCCGGCTCCCCTCTCTGCCGAACCAGGATACGGTCTGCAATCTTCCCGTGGAAGGGTCCATCCCCAGCGGCGCGCGGTCCGGCAACAGCATCAGGTCCGCTCCCTCCGGCAGGGGAATCAGTTCACTTTCTTCCATCTCCCAGATCTCATTACCCGAGCGACCAACCGCCTCCAGCTCCGGATCTTCGAACATTACTCCCTTTTCATCGGCATAGATCAGCTTCAGTTTCCTCCACCCCTCAGCCACAGGAAGGGATTCTTGGCCTGGCCGTGCAAGCGGACCTCAAAGTGAACATGCGGGCCGGTGGAATCCCCGGTGCTTCCCACCTTGCTAATCACCTGCCCGCGCTCCACGGACATCCCTCTGGTGACTAAAAGCTGGGAGTTGTGCCCGTAGTAGGTTGCCAGACCATCACCGTGGTCGAGGACAACCAGCTTGCCATAACCTCCCACCCAGCCGCTCTGGCGAACAACCCCCGCCGCCGCGGCCCTCACGCTGGCGCCGGTTGCGCCGGCGATGTCGATTCCCTCATGAAAGCGGCCCCATCTTGGCCCGAACCCGGAGGTGATCCGGCCGTACATCGGCCAATCCAGCGCCGTTGACGCCCGGGCATAACTCTGGCCACGCGAGGCCACCTGGGTCCTCCGTGGGGTCTCAGTTCTTTGCGCAGGCGAATAAGCCGGTCTGGGCGAGGGGGCCTGCGGGCTCCCGGCCACCGCGGCGCCTGCCGGGGATGTGTCTTTCCCAGGGCCGAAACGGGGGATGAGCAACTCCTGGCCGCTGACCAGATAATCAGGATCTTCCAGCGCGTTGGCCGCAATGATGGCCGACTGGCTTACCTGGTACCGGACGGCGATCCGGCTGAGAGTTTCCCCGGCCCTCACCCGGTGGAAAACAGCCGTGGCGCCAATTCCAGTGGCGATACCGGCCGCGTCATTCTCCGGTGCACTGGGCTTCTTCCACGGAATCAGCAATTTTTGCCCCGCCAGGATCCGGTTTGGGTTCTTCAGCCCATTCAGGCGGACGAGCAACTTCATGTCCACCCCATAATACCTGGCGATGGAATAGATGGTCTGACCGGGGGAAACAACGTGGGTGGGCAACGCCAGGTTGCCTTCTTGCTGCCTGCTCCCGGGAATCTGAGCAAACGCCCGCCCGCCCGGCAGATCGGGTCGCAGAATTCCCCATCCTGCAAAAAAGGCCAGTCCGGCCACCAAACCTGCGACAATTGACGGGAGTAAAAGGCAGCTCAGGTTTCTTGACCTTTTGGTCATCCTATACTCCTCCTCTGGCAATTCCAGGTATATTTTCCTCTCCATACCTTTTATTGCCACGCTGCCACTTAGCTTGCCCAGGTTTGTTCCGGTTATGCTGCCGTATCCCGGTTGTACTGCCTTATTTTGGAAATTCAGCCGCGCACGTTCTCCGCAAACTTGGATTTGATCACGAGGTTGGCCAGTTCCTTGTTGGTTTTGGTATTGGTGAGCCGTTCGAGTAGAAGTTCGGTGGTCTCCTGGACGCCCATTGAAGCCAGAACCTTGCGCAAGATCCACATCATCTCCAGCTCGTCCGAATCCAGGAGCAGCTCTTCCTTGCGGGTGCCCGACCGGTAGATATCAATGGCCGGAAAGACCCTCCGCTCCGCGAGTTTCCGGTCCAGGTGGATCTCCATGTTGCCGGTCCCCTTGAACTCCTCAAAGATGACGTCGTCCATCCTGCTGCCGGTCTCCACCAGCGCCGTGGCAAGGATGGTGAGGCTTCCGCCCTCCTCGATGTTCCGGGCCGCGCCGAAAAAGCGTTTTGGCCGGTACAACGCGGTGGGGTCCACGCCGCCTGAAAGCGTCCTGCCGCTCGGCGGCACCACCAGGTTATGGGCCCTGGCCAGGCGGGTGATGCTGTCCAGCAAGATCACCACATCCTTCTTGTGTTCCACAAGACGCTTGGCCTTTTCCAGGACCATTTCGGAAACCTTCACATGGTTCTCCGCCGGCTCGTCGAAGGTGGAGCTGACCACCTCTCCATCCACCGAGCGCCTCATATCGGTAACCTCTTCCGGACGTTCATCGATCAAAAGGACAATCAGCTCCACCTCCGGATGGTTGGCGGTGATGCTGTTGGCGATCTTCTTCAAAAGAGTGGTCTTGCCGGCCTTGGGAGGGGAGACGATCAATCCCCGCTGGCCCTTTCCCAGCGGCGCGATAACGTCGATCAGCCTGGTGGCGATGTCCTTCGGTGAAGTTTCGAGCCGCAACCGGGAATTCGGGTAGACCGGCGTGAGTTTGTCGAAATGGGGACGCTGATAAGCGGCTTCCGGGTCCTTGCCGTTGATGGCCACCACCTTGAGAAGGGCGAAGTACCGCTCATTGTCCTTTGGAGGGCGAACCTGCCCCAGGACCACATCGCCGTCACGGAGGTCAAAACGCCGGATCTGCGACGGGGAAATATAGATGTCGGCCGGACCGGGCAGATAATTGCCCGAGCGAAGAAAGCCGTACCCATCGGGCAATGTTTCGAGGACCCCCTGTGAGAGTTGCAGGCCTTCCCGCTCCGTCTGCGCCCGTAGGACGGCCACGATCAGATCTGTCTTACGCAACTTGGAATACCCGCTGACCTCCAGCTCTCTGGCGATCTCCCGCAATTCGGTCAAGCTTTTGGTTTCAAGCTCTGCAATATTCAATTGTGTCACTCCCGCAATATTGATCTCGCCTTCTGTTTGCCTTCCGCCTGCGTCTGCCTTCTATCTGCCTGCTCCGCCTGCTGATCTTGCCTTGCCGGACGCCCCGAAAAGCCGGATCTTCTCCTGAACAACCTTCTGCATGGCCTCCCTGGCCGTCCCCAGGATCTCCCGCGGGTCGTAGACCCCGGCGTCCCGGGCCAGAAGCTCGCGCAACGAACCGGCGAAGGCCAGCCGGATCTCGGTGTCAATATTTATCTTGCGAATCCCCAGCCTGACAGCTTCCCGGATGCTCCCGTCCGGGACCCCGGAAGCCCCGTGCAGGACCAGGGGAATGGAGACCGCCCGGGCAATCTCCTGTAAACGTGCAAAATCCAATTTTGGCTCGCCCTGGTAAACGCCATGGGCGGTACCGATGGACACCGCCAGGGCGTCGGCGCCGCTTCGCGCCACAAATTCCGCGGCTTCCTCCGGATCGGTCATCAGAGCCTCCCGCTGGGAAACCGTGATATTGTCCTCGGTGCCGCCGATCTTGCCGAGTTCCGCCTCCACCGAGACCCCCACGGCATGAGCCACATCCACCACTTTCTTTACCAGCGCCGCATTCTCATCGAACGGCAACTTCGAGCCGTCGACCATCACCGCGGAAAAACCCGCCTTGATGCAACGCACCGCCTGTTCAAAACTCGTGCCGTGGTCCAGATTCAACGCCACGGGCACGCGGGCCTCTTCCGCAGCCACCCGCGCCATCGCGGCGATGTAATCCAGTCCCCCGTACTTGATTCCGCCCTGGGTGGCCTGGATGATCACCGGCGCCTGCTCCGCTTCCGCGGCAGCAATAATCGCCTGCAGAATCTCCAGGTTGTTGAGGTTGAACGCGCCAACGGCATAACCATCCGCGTCTGCCGCGCGCAAAAGATCACTTACCGCGACAAATGCCAAGCAAACCCTTCTCCCTTTTTAATTAACTGACCTGTGAATACCCTGGGATTAACCTTTCCGGTTGCGGGAATGAAAATGACGACCGTCGAGGCTGGTAAATCCGCCCTCGACAAGCTCAATGATCCGTGTCTGCTGGATGACGCGGAGATCTTCCTCGGTCTCGCCGTAGACAATAGCCAGACTGTCGCATTTCGGGCAATGCAACTCAATCTTCTCCGGAAAAACGCCGACTTCGATGTTGAAATTGCCGCACTGGCAATACAAATGCCCGCGGCTGGCGATCTTTTGCAGGGACCGGAGGACCTCCAGCATCACTTCGGGCGTGGTAAAGAAATCGTCGTAGTCCATGTCGGCCAGAAGGTCTTCCAGCGGCAACTGTTTCTTGTCCAGAACCTCGCGCACCAGCTGGGATTTTCCCAAAAAACCCATTTCCATTTCGGTATCCGGGCAGTAGAGGCTTGCCAGATCGGGTTGCCAGATATCCTGAGCAGACATGGTGAGAAGATGCGACGTTTCGCAGATTGTACAGTGCACCTGCAGAAGATACGAGCGGTGATCCCGGGTGCTGATGGTAAAAAGGTTGAAACCGCAGCCACACTCTGCCTTGACCGCGCGCCTGCCGGAAAAGTCGAAGAGAGAGAGCTGATGGTAATTCAGTTTTCCACAGGCGGGACATCTCAGGGCGAGTGTTTGCTGGGTAGTGACAATCATCTGAGTAGTCCTTTCTCGCCATGGGCTTGTCTCCTCAATCCTGGCCCTAGCCAGCAGGTCGGCATCCGATTGGAGACAGATCATGGCCCCGGCTTATCTATAATTCGTGGCCCTTCGCCAAAATCCTTTTATACCTGGATATCACTGGACGATCTTCTTGACCATTCCGTCAATATCCAGGACTACAAAAGCCCGGTGTCCGGCGTGAAGCAACTCCAGCGCCGCAGCGCTCCCCCCCACAATTACCCGCAGATCCTTTGACAGGGCCAGGGTCTGGCCGGCATTCTTTTGGGCGGGGAGGCTGACCGTAATGGTCCGCGCCACCGGGTCGAACCGCTGGATAATGACCTCCGCCCCCACGTAGAAACCCTCGATATAAGCCAGCTCGCCCCAGGGGTTGAGGATCGCGTAGATCTCCTGAAAATCGTCGTTGCTGACCGGGCGCAGGGCGGCCAGGGCAGCCGGTTGCCCTTCCCGGTAGATGATCGCTTCCCGGCTCACCCGCATGGTCTTGATCTCGCCGCCGGTTGCGACCTGGATCAGGCCCTGCGCCGGATCCACCGCCCGCACCTGGCCGGTCAGCGACTTCAAAGCGGAAGTGACCGCCAGCACCCGGCTGAGGATCTGCGCCAGTTCCCCCTGGGTCAAGGGCGTGTCCGGGGATTTGGCCACCAGCTCCCGCGGCCAGATTCCGGCCGCCACCAGCTTGCCTACCTCATCCTGCGCCCATGGGATTTGCAAGGAATTCCGCTCCCAGGCCAGTGCTATATTTGCGGGCCACTTGCTTCCCAACAGCGTGATAAGGGCTATTACCAGCGCGCCTCGCGTAAATGTCCGAATTTTTGGCTCGCCGGCTACACCGTTTTGGTACTTATGTTTATTATACGTATCGTCCATCAGGCGTCGCTCCTTTACCCCATTGCAGAAAAATCTTTGCAAGTTTCCTGGTATTTTCAGTTTCGCCATCTTTTGGCCACAATATACCTGCTTATCAAGGGACATTAAAAACCGGAGGGCAATATCCTCCGGTTTTTTGATGGCTCAATTATTTGGTGATATCGGGCATTAAACCACCTCGGTGCTGCTCAAGCTAGCTCAAGGGATTTCCTTGCGCCGGGAGAGCGCGGCCGCCACAAAATCCCGGAACAGCGGATGCGGCCGGTTGGGGCGGGATTTGAACTCCGGGTGAAACTGGGACCCCACAAACCAGGGGTGATCCGGCAACTCGATAACCTCCACCAGGCGCTTGTCCGGGGAAAGCCCGGCCAGATTCATGCCCGCGGCCGTGAGTTCGTTCCGGAACGCATTGTTGAATTCAAAGCGGTGCCGGTGGCGCTCGTAGATAATCTCATCCTTGTAGGCCGCGTAACTCTTGCCGCCCTCTTCCAGCACACACGGGTAGATGCCCAGGCGCATCGTCCCGCCCAGATCCTCGATTCCCTTCTGATCGGGCATGAGGTCGATCACCGGGTAGGGCGTCTCCGGGTCGAATTCCGTGCTGTTCGCCCCTTTCATGCCGCATACATTCCGGGCAAATTCGATCACGGCGCACTGCATGCCGAGGCAGAGCCCAAGATACGGCACCCGGTTCTCCCTGGCATAGCGGATGGCGTTGATCTTTCCCTCGATGCCCCGCTTGTCGAATCCGCCCGGAACCAAAATCCCGTCGACGTCCTCCAGATGCCGGATCAAATCTTCCTGTCCAAGTTTTTCCGTTTCAAGTTTTTCCGCATGGATCCAGCGGATATTTACCTTGGCGTCGTTGGCGATCCCCCCGTGACGCAGAGCTTCCACCACGCTCAGGTAAGCGTCCGGCAAGGCCACATATTTACCGACGATGGCGATCTCCACGGTGTTCTTCGGATTCTCCAGCCTGTCCACGATGCGCCGCCACTCTTCCATATCATGGCCGTTGCACTGGAGGTTCAAGCGCTTGATGACGATATCGTCAAGCCCCTCGCGCTCGAAGATCAGCGGCACCTCGTAGATGCTGTCGGCATCCACGTTAGGGATCACCGCCTCCTCCTCGATATCGCAAAAGAGAGCGATCTTGGCCTTAAGTTCCTTTGGGATGGGCCGCTCGGACCGGCAGACAATCACATCCGGCTGGATCCCGATGCTGCGGAGTTCCTTGACGCTATGCTGGGTCGGCTTGGTCTTCAGCTCGCCGGCCGCCTGGATGAACGGCACCAGGGTCACGTGGATGTACATCACCTCATCCCGCCCGACCTCCACTTTAAGTTGCCGGATAGCCTCCAGAAACGGCAGGCTTTCGATGTCGCCCACCGTCCCGCCGACTTCCACAATCACCACGTCCACCTCGGTCTCTTTGGCCACCCGGATCACGCGTTCCTTGATCTCATTGGTCACGTGGGGGATGACCTGTACCGTCCCGCCCAGGTAGTCGCCCTTGCGCTCCTTGTTGATCACCGCCCAGTAGATCTTCCCGGCGGTGACGTTATTGAGCTTGGAAAGGCTGATATCGATGAAACGCTCGTAGTGGCCGAGATCCAGATCGGTCTCCGCGCCGTCGTCGGTCACATAAACCTCGCCGTGCTGGTAAGGGCTCATGGTGCCGGGATCAATGTTGATATACGGGTCGAACTTCAGGACGGATACGCTGATCCCCCGGCTCTTCAACAGGCGCCCGATGGACGCGGCCGTAATTCCCTTTCCCAGCGAGGAGACCACGCCGCCGGTGATAAAGATGTATTTAGCCATTGGAGAGACCTCCTGAATCTCTTTTATCTCATTCACAACCTCCGTATTATATCATACCGCCACCGGCGGGACAACCCAAAAAACTTCGCCTGACGCGCCCAGGCAAAGAAAATCGCCCGGAGGCAGGACGTTCTCCCTCAACTCCGGGCGTTTACCTTGAATGTTCAAAGGAATGTTCAAGCCATCTCAGTTGATTGCTTTCTCGGTGTCCTTATCAAAGAGGTGAATCTTGTCCATGGCAAAGACCACCGGGTGCTTGACCCCATCCGTGGCCCTGGTGTGGGCGTTCACCCTCGCCACAAAAGAGTGGTCGCCAGCGGTCAAATAGAGATAGGTCTCATTGCCCATCGGCTCGATCACGTCCACCATGGCGGTAAGGGTCGCCTCCTCGGAGGCGTTCGGCGTCAGTTCCTTGTCGGCGATGTCCTCCGGCCGAATGCCGAAGATGACCTCTTTCCCCAGGTACTGCTTGAGGCTCTTGAACTCGGCCACCGTCTTGGCCGGCACTTTGAGGCGAAATGCCCTGGCGTTGATATATACATCCTCGCCGGCTTCCTCCAGCACCGCATTGATGAAGTTCATGGACGGGCTGCCGATGAACCCGGCCACAAACACATTCACCGGATAATCGTAGATCTCCAGCGGCGCGCCCACCTGCTGGATAAGGCCGTCCTTCATCACCACGATCCGGTCGCCCATGGTCATTGCCTCGGTCTGGTCATGTGTAACATAAACGATCGTGGTCTGCAGCCGGCTGTGGAGTTTGCTGATCTCCGCCCGCATCTGGACGCGCAGCTTGGCATCAAGGTTGGAGAGGGGTTCGTCCATGAGGAAGACCTTCGGCTCCCGGACGATGGCCCGCCCGACCGCCACGCGCTGCCTCTGGCCCCCGGAGAGCGCCTTGGGTTTACGCTCCAGCAGGTTCTCGATGCCCAGCATCTTGGCGGCTTCCTTGACCCGCCGGTCAATCTCGGCCTTGGGGAATTTGCGGAGCTTCAGCCCGAACGCCATATTGTTGTAAACATCCATGTGCGGGTAGAGCGCATAGTTCTGAAAGACCATGGCGATATCCCGATCCTTCGGCGGCACGTCGTTTACAAGCGTGTCCCCGATGTAGATATTTCCCTCGGTGATCTCCTCAAGACCAGCCACCATCCGCAAGGTGGTGGACTTGCCGCAGCCGGACGGGCCTACCAGCACCACAAACTCCTTGTCCTTGATCTCCAGGCTGGCGTCGCTGACCGCCGTCACGTTGCCGAACTTCTTGAACAGATGCTCCAGTACTACTTTTGCCAACTTTCCTTCCTCCTTTTTGTCGCGTCAATAAACATCGGTTTGCTTCGTTCCACCGGGCGTTTCGCGCCATCCTGGGGCACGCCCGGTACTAGGACATCGTGTCCGTCGTCGGTCGTCTCGTCTCCTCGGCGTACCACCAGTACGCCTCCGTCGCCTCGCTCCCTGCGGCCTCGCATCCCTCGTTTCTTGGCGCGACACTTTCGCTAGTTTAACCAGAGGGATGAACCGCAGGATTCACGGATGATGAGCTTGGGCCGGAGCAAAACGCGCGCCGGTTCCCCGCCGATCTTCCCGCCGTGGGCCAGGGCCGCCATCTTTTCGGCGGCCAGGGCGCCTATTTCAAACATCGGCTGGCGGACGGTGGTCAGCGGGGGATCCACGTAGGAAGCCACCGGATCATCGCCATACCCAACCACCGCCATATCCTCGGGCACCTTCAACCCTTTTTGCCGGATCGCCTTGATCGCCCCGATGGCTACCGCGTCATTAAAGGCGAATACCGCGGTTGGGCGCTCTTTTTGCGCCAGGAGGCGGTGCATGGCCTGAAAGCCGCTCTCCTTGGTGCTGCTCCCGCTAACCTCCCATTCCTCTTCCACCGGCAATCCCGCCTCGGCCAGCGCCCGGCGGTAGCCTGCCAGCCGGTCCGCGCTGGAGGTCAGGCCCGGCTTCCCGACGAGGTGCGCCATCTTCTTGTGGCCAAGGCTGATCAGGTGCTTTACCGCCTCATAGGCGCCGTAAACATTGTCGGTGTCCACAAAAGGCCAGTCCCCGGCGCACCGCCCGATGGACAGGACCGGAATCCCCTCCCGGGACAGTTCCGACAGTTCCGGTTCGTCTTCTCGGCCGTTGAGCAGGATAATCCCCTCCACTCCCTTATCGCAAAAAACATCAATGGAGGAACGTCCCGCTTCTTCCCCCAGGGAAGGGCTGGAGAGCATAAAACTGTACCCAAGCCGGTAGGTGGCTTCTCCGATGCCCTTGATCACTTCCGCAAAAAAGCTGTCGGAGAGCGCCAGGTCGTTGAACCCCAGCGCCGCCACCCCCAAAATCCTGGTCCTTTGCCCGGCCAAACCCCTGGCCAGACCGCTCGGCCGGTAAGAAAGCTCCTTGATGACGCTTTCCACCCGCCTCTTCGTTTCCGTGGAGACGGGCACGGTCTGGTTCAACACGTAAGAGACGGTGGCGGTGGAAACTCCCGCGCGCCTGGCCACGTCCTTGATCGTCGGTCTGGCCACCCGAAGAACACACCCCTGTCGCACCTTTTAATTCCATCACAACTTCGTTTAAGCGGTTAAATTCCCGGCGAAAAAAGAAGACCTTGCCTACGTTTTTTATATTCAACACCCACCGCAGGATTCCTTCTTAAATCCTGCGTTAAAGCAGGCGGTTTGCACGACCAAAGACTTCCAATCATATCTCGTCATATCCCGGCACTGAAGAATGCAGTAAGATTCCCGTTGAAAAGAGGGGCTCCTGGAGCAGAAGTCGACTTTTCAGCGGGAATCTTGCTTGCTTTTCTACGCCGGTAGCTCGCCAGCGCGGCTTTCGGAAGCCTGCTTGTTTAACTCGATGTCCCGCCGCCGCCAGGCCACCGCGCCGCCAATCAAGACCAGAAGCGTCCCGAGCCAGAGCACATTGATCAGAGGCTTCACGCTCACCTCAATCACCATCCGGTCGACCGGAGGCGGCACTTCCCGTCCATCCGGGGCGATTCCTTTCAGGGCCAGGCCCACTATACCCTCGGAGGCCGAGATCCGGTCAATTTCAACCTGGGCGTTGTGCCCCGGCAACTGCGCGGGGAAGAATCCCGGCTCGGAGCCGGAAAAATCCACAGACGGGGTTAACGTGGTCTCCTTGCCCTGGTACGTAACCCGTAAAACCACGCCCACCTGCTCCACGTTGGAACCGGTGTTGTGCTGCGACATGTCGAATTTGTCGAAGTAGAACCTGTACCCGGCCACTTCCCTGGTCTCCCTCTTGGCGATGTCAAACCGGACGACGTCGCTCTGGCCGGCCTCCGGCTTTTCCACCGGGCTGATATATAGATCCTCGAAAGCCAGCTTCTTGATGGACGGGGTGCGCATCATCCCGTCGTTATACTGGCTGTAATACATCTCGGGCGCCACCACAAAGCTCCGGCCGTTTCTGGCCACTTCAAGCTTCACGGCGGGCTTTCCCGTCGCCGGAGGGACAAACATCCCCCGGTAGGTGAAACGATATCCAAAGGCGGACTGGGGTTCGTTGGCGGCCAAATTCAGCTTCACCGTCTGGCTGTAGGCCGAGGAGGCCACAATCCCCGCCAGCATCAACCCCACCCCGATGTGGGTGAGGTAACCGCCGGTATTGATGATCTTGCCCCTGAGCACCGACACAAACATGATCAGGTTGGTCGTTACCCCAAAGATGGCCGACGCCACAAAGAACAGATAAATGGGTGTCCGGACCCCCAGAATCGCCGCGACCACCGCCCCGATCACCGCCACGGCCACCGGCGCCACAAGCCTTGAAAGCGTCGCCTGCCGGCCGTCCTGCTTCCAGGCCAGCACGGGGCAGAGGCCCAGCAACAAAGCCAGGAGAATCCCGACCGGCGTGTTGGTGACGTTGTAAAACGAGGTGCTGACACTGCCGGGGTTCCCGGAAATCCTGGTCAAAAGCGGCGCGGAAGTTCCGGCCAGGATGACGATGGCCGCCGCCGCCAAAACCCCCAGGGTGGCCACAAAGGCGAATTCCCGGGAGACCACCTTTTCGTAGGCCGGTTCGCCGGCGATCTCCCTGGCTCTCATCACATAGAGCACCGCCGCCAGGAGGAAGAAGAGGGTCAAAAATCCGACCAGATAGGCGGTGATCCCCAGATCGGCGAACGAATGCACGGAGAAGTCCGAAAGCACCCCGCTACGGGTCAGGAAAGTCCCATACAGGATCAGCAAGAAGGTCAGCGTCGCAAAGATAATATTGGTCTTTCGGATGGTGCCCCTGGTGCGCTGCAACAGCATGCCGTGCAAGAGAGCCGTGGAGACCAGCCAGGGGATGAGCGAGGCGTTTTCCACCGGATCCCAGCCCCAGTAGCCGCCCCAGCCCAGGACGTTATAAGCCCAGTAACCACCGATAAAGATCCCCGCCCCGAGGGTCAGCCAGGCAAAAAGCGTCCAGGGCAGGGCGCGCTTGACCCAGGTGTCGTATTCACGGCGCAATAGAGCCGCCATTGCAAAAGCAAACGGGATGGTCAGGCCGGCGTAGCCCAAAAAGACCACCGGCGGGTGAATCCCCATCCAGAAATTTTGCAGGAGCGGGTTAAGCCCGGCGCCTTCCACCGGCAACTGCTCCGGCGGCATCAGCGCAAAAGGGCTCTTTTTCAGCAGGATTACAAAAAGAAAAGCCTGCATCAAGGCCATAAAGGGCATCAGATGGGCCTCAAAATTCTTCTCGCGTTTAAGGAGCCATATCCCCAGCCACCCGCCGAAGACGGCCCATAGCAGAAAGGTCCCCTCCTGCCCGGCCCAGAAAGATGAGAACAGGTAGATCGCCGGCAACCTGGAATCCGAGTACTGAAAAACATACGCAACCTGGAAACGGTGGGTCAGGATCAGGTACATCAGATAAATACCGGCGGCGGTAGCCAGTCCCGCCAGGGTGTAGAAAGCCCTGCGGCCCAGGATCAACATCTTCTGATCGCCGCGCATGGCAAGGGCATATGCCACTACGGCCAGGCCAGAAGCGATAAATCCTCCCAGAAGCATCAGATTTCCAATCATCATTTCGGTTTAACGCTCCCCTGGTACTTGGACGGGCACTTCACCAACAGCTGGTTGGCTCTAAAGGCGCCATCCGCATATTTTCCAATCGCCACGATGCTGGTGGCCTCCTCGAAGTTGGCGGGCTTAACCCCGGCGTAGATCACCTCGAGGCGATCCCCATTGGCATCCTCCATAAGGAATCGCAATTCCTCCGCTTTCAGGTCGTATCTTTCCTCTCCCGGCACCCGCATCCCGCTCACCTGGACGGGGGTGGAGGCATTTCTGGCCTCGGTAAATGTTACATAGGGGGTCACCGATTTTTTGAAGGTGCCGATCCCGAAGAGAGCAAAGGCGATGATCACCACGATCCCGACCAGATAAGTACGTTTCATCTCTTTTCCAGCTCCTTTACCTGCTTACCCAACCGGAGCAGATAAATGAAGATTCCGAGCCAGATCGTCACCGTCACGCCCAGAACCGTATAGAGTTGAGACACTTTCCTCACCCCTCTTTCGTGTGAGCTTCCGAATGGCCACTTGTGGCGGTCTGCCCCGTTGCGCCCACTTTCAACCCGAGCCTGGCTATCGCCAGGTGCAGGCGATAGATCCAGACGTACAGACCGGTAAAGGCCAGCAATGAGGCGAAGAAAACCTGCAGCATCCTTGCATCCATATCCAGACTGCCCCGCGTGTTGACCAGGGGGTCCGGGTGAAGCGAGTAGTAGACCCTGGGCGCCACAAAGACGAGGAACGGCACGGTTACGAAAGCCACGATGGAATAGACCGCGGACAGGGACGCCCGCCGTTCTTCGCCTTCAATCGCCGATCGCAGGGCGAAATAGGCCCCATAGATCAACAACAGCACGAAGATCGAGGTTTCCCGGGGGTCCCAGTTCCAATAGGAGCCCCAGGTGGCCTTTGCAAAGATGGAGCCGGTAATCGTGGCCAGAATCGCAAACGCCAGGCCCAGTTCGGAAGAGATCGCCGCCTGGAGGTCGTTGTCCAGGTTACGGCGGCGCAGGTACTGCACGGAATTGATCATGGAGACCAGGAAAGCCAGTACCGCCACCCAGGCCACGGGAATATGAAAGAAAGCAATCCTGGAAAGTTCGCCAAGGCCCTCCGCGGGAGGAGCGTAGAGAAAGGCCCCCGCGATAACCAGGGTCATCCACAGCCCAAGAAGGATCTGCCAGAACATCTTGTCACCTCCTTTACGCCGGAAGATTCCGGTAGTCACTCGTTCCAAACAAATTCAAAGAGCATCAGTGAAGCGGTCACCATCACCACGGTATAGGAGATCAACATCCGGACCTCCGGCAGGCCTTCAGCCACCGGCGCGCCGTTTATCGCCAGCTTGGTCCCGTTGATGGCCATCACCAGAAGGGGCAGGAGTATCGGAAAGGAGAGCACGGCAAAAAGCGCCCCCTTGCTGCTGGCTTTGGCGATAATCGCCGCAATGATGGTGGTCGCGCCCGCCAATCCCATGGTTCCCAGCACCAGCACCAGTAAAAAAAGAGAATAATTGCCTATATGGAGGTTCATGAGAATGAGAAAAAGGGGAACGACCACCGCTTCGAGCATGATCAGAAGTGAAATGTTGAACGCCAGCTTGCCCACCAAAACCACGCTCGGGCGGGCGGACAGCCGGAGGGCGTTGACGGTGCGGGTCTCTTCCTCGTGAATAAACGCCCTGGACAGGCCCGACATCGCCGAAAAGAAGAGGATGATCCACAATAGCGCCGCCATGACCTCCCGGGCTATCGCATACGGTCCGATGGAAAAACTGACGACGGTCAGCGTGGTCACCGCAAACATGATCAGGGCGTTGATGGCGTATTTGGTGCGAAACTCGGCGCGCAGATCTTTCCGCCAGACCGCGGAAACCTCAGACACCCAGCCGTAGGACCTGGTCGCCATATTGCACCTCCCGGGCCTCATTGGTGGCCAAAATCAAGATACCGTCGCGCTTTTGCCGGGACACGATCCGGTCCACCAGCGCTATCCCGGCTTCATCCAGGTTGCTGGTCGGCTCGTCCAACAGCAGGATCCCCGGCTTGTGCAAAAGAGCGAAGGCGTATTTCAGCCGTTGCTTCATGCCGGATGAGAAGGAGGAGACCAGATCCTCGGCGCGCCCCGCCAGCCCCGTACTTTCAATCAACTCCACCAGTTCGCGTTCCGGGACACGCAATCCCCGCACCCGGGCAAAGAATTGCAGGTTCTCCAGGGCGGTCAGCTCGTCGTACAACGCCAGATCCGGGGCCACCAGGCCCAATTGCCGCCGGCGCTCGTCAGGCCCAAGCGTCCTGCCGCCCTCGGCAATCTTCACCCCGCCCGTGGTGGGCCGGATAAAACCGCAAATGATCCGCAAGAGAGTGGTCTTGCCCGATCCGTTACGGCCGGTGACGGCCAGGGACTGCCCCCCCTCCAGCGCCAGATTCACTCCCGCAAAGACCTGCCGCCGGTTGTAGACCTTCGATAGATTTTCCAGGACCAGTGATAGCATCTGCCGCCTCTCCCGCCGCTCCGCCATAGGTGAAGAACCGCCCGGCCGTACCGGCTGGTCCGGCCGTTATATGTGAAGAAAAGCACAGCCTCCAAACCATTATACCTTCCGTAAATATACTTGTAAAGTTACATCCGTCCCGGAGCGGCAATCCCAAGTATCTCCAGCGCATTCTTCAAGGTCAACCGCACCGCGTCCACCAGGACCAGGCGGGCCATGCTCAGCCCCCGGTCTTCCGTGATCACCCGGTACGTATTATAAAACGGATGAAACAGCCCCGCGAGTTCCAGGGCATAACGGGCCATGGCGTGCGGCTCCCGCCGCAAAGCCGCCTGGGAAACCTCTTCCGGGAAGAGCGCGATTTTTTTCATGAGGTCGATCTCGGATTCCGTATTGAGCAGCGACAGATCCGCCCGCCCGAACCCCGGCGAGATCTCCGCCAGCGGGCGGCCAAGATCAAGGTCGGAGCCCGGAGGAACCTCCGGGATCATCCCCGCCTCCACCGCCTGGCGCAGGATGCTGCAGATCCTGGCATGGGCGTACTGGATGTAGTAAACCGGGTTCTCCGCCGACCGGGACCTGGCCAGGCTGAGATCGAAGTCCAGGTGGCTATCGGCGCTGCGCATCACGAAGAAGAAACGCGCCGCGTCCTTGCCAACCTCCTCGATGACATCCGCCAGGGTCACCAGTTCACCCGCCCGTTTAGACATGACCACCGGCTCCCCGTTGCGGAGGAGCGTGACCAGTTGCACAATCAGAACCTCCAGCGCGTCCGGATCATATCCCAGGACGGCCGCTGCAGCCTTCATCCGCGGGATGTAGCCGTGATGATCGGCGCCCCAGATATTGATCACCCGGTCAAAGCCCCGTTCAAACTTGTTCTTGTGGTAGGCGATATCCGCCGCGATATAGGTCGGCATCCCGTTTTCCCGGACCACCACCCGGTCCTTGTCATCGCCGTAGGCGGTGGAACGCAGCCACAGCGCCCCGTCCTTTTCGTAGACGTGACCCTTTTTTTGCAGCCATTCGATGGTTCTTTTCAGTTCCCCCCCGTCATGCAGGGACTGTTCGCTGAACCAGACGTCGAAGGTGACCCCGAAGGCGGTCAAATCCTCCCGGATCGCCTCCAGCTTGGCCGCCAGGGCATACCTGGTGAGGGCGGCCATCCGCTCCTCGGCGCTCTTCTTTAGATAGGAGTCCCCATGCTCCGCCGCAAACTTTTCCATCAACTCCACCAGATCCCGGCCGTGGTAGCCCTCCTCGGGAAACGGCGCCTCTTCCCCCAGGGCCTGCCGGTAGCGGGCGTCCAGCGATTTGGCGAAATTGGCGATCTGGTTCCCGGCGTCGTTGATATAGTACTCCCGGGTCACCGCATAGCCGGCCCGCTCCAGGAGGTTGGCCAGAACGCTGCCCACCACCGCCCCCCGGCCGTGCCCCACGTGCAATGGCCCGGTGGGATTGGCGCTCACGAACTCCACCTGGATCTTCTCTCCGGCGCCCAGGTGCAGGCGGCCATAAGCCGCGCCCTCCGCCTCCGCCGACCGGAGCGCCTCGCCGAGCCAGCGGGCGTCCAACTGGAAGTTTATGAAACCGGGGCCGGCCACCTCGAAGGAAGCGATGTAGCTCCCGCTGGTATCAAGATGCTTGACGATGATCTCCGCAATCTGGCGGGGCGATTTACGGGCCTCGCGGGCCAGCGTCATGGCCACGTTGGTTGCGTAATCCCCGTGTTCCTTCTCCCGCGGGATTTCCAGGGTAACCTCGGGCAACCCGTCAATCGCCAGATCGCCCTTTGCCGCAGCCGCCTGAATCGCCTTCCGTACCGCCGCGGCCAGCCCTTCCTTGACATCGGTTGTAATACTCAAGTGCGCCGTTCCCCCTTTGAACATAAAGGGGAAGACGCCCATGCACGCGAGCGTCTCCCCCGGAGGTATTACCGACCCGGAGCTTGTCCAGGTCAATTATACCTTTTTTATAGGGTTTATGCAACAGTCGCCATGAAAAACTCATCCCCGTTGCGACGAAATAAAACCGGTCAGAATTTAGCGGTGTAGCTTACCCCAAGCATGCCGTTGTTGCCGCCGCCCAGATCCATCAGCGCCGCGTCGACGGCCAGCTCCCTGGAGACCGCAAACCTCGCTCCAAGATTGATGCCATGGCCGTCAAACTCGCCGATCAGGGTCGCCGGGGGAACCGCCGCGCTGCGGCCGGGGCGGCTGACCGAGACGGTGTTGAGCTCCTTGCTTACCCCGAAAAAGATCCCGTCGCCGGTGCCGACGCCGAGATGGCCCCGGATGCCGAAGTCGGGGAATTGCTTGCTGGCCACCGCGTACAGGTTGGGGCCGCTTTCCCCTCGCAACGGCGCCTGCAGCCCGAAAGCGATTCCGGGTTTGTCCTTGGCTTCGGCAAGCAGCCGGTATTTCCCGCCGATAAACAAGCCGTTGTACTGGCCCACGGTGTCAACAGTGAGGCCCATCTCCAGATCCCGGGTCAAGGCCATGTTGAAGGTAAAGAAGTGGATCCCGTCCAGAAAATGATACCCGGCGTCGAACTGGCCGGAAGGTAAAACATCAGCGCTGGGTACGGCAATCAGCCCGGTGGACCCCATGATCGTGGGCGCGGCCAGCGCTGGAATCGCCGCTCCCGCCAAACCCACCGCCATCAGTATTACCGCGCAGAAAAACTTGCGGCCTGAAAACCTTGCCATCTCTTGCAATTTCCTCCTTAAATCTCCCGAGTGCCGCAAAGCACGCTTGCCCTGCCCAAGATGCCCTGCTCTGATCTCTTTCGCAACCAGCCCCTGTTCTTCGGGGGCCGGTTGACGTGGATTTATTGCCAATTTATGGGGTGATTGCCATGTATCGTGGGTTCAGAGTCCATGTATCGCCGGTTCAGGGAATGACCAAAAGCATCTCCCGCACCAGCTTCGCAGCCAGAAGCTCGGTGCTCCGGCTCTGATCGTAGGCGGGCGCCACCTCCACCAGGTCGCAGCCGACGATCTTCAACCCGTTCATCATGTGCACCGCCCGGAGGATGCTGTGGGCGGTGATCCCCCCCGGTTCCGGCGTCCCGGTCCCGGGAGCGAAAGCCGGGTCCACCACATCAATGTCGATGGTCACATATACCGGACGGGAGCCGAGCTTCAGGACAAC
This sequence comes from Bacillota bacterium, assembly GCA_023381695.1. GTDB lineage: Bacteria > Bacillota > UBA5301 > JAMCQP01 > JAMCQP01 > JAMCQP01. The sequence goes on from JAMCQP010000040.1 coordinate 25,670, forward strand.
CTCCTCCAGCGGCCCCAGCACCTCGATGGGGTACATCCTGGTCACCGTCTGGCCGTATTCAAATTCTTCCGCCTCCCCGGAGCGAATCCCGAACTGGTAGACGTCCACCCCCGGCCCGATCTCCTTGATGCGCCTTAGAACGGTGGCGTGAGACAGCTTCTCCCCGAAATATGTATCCCGGACATCCGCGTGCGCGTCAAAGTGCAGGATCACCAGATCCGGGTATTTGCGCGCCACCTCCCCCACCGCCGGCAAAGAGATGAGATGCTCCCCGCCAAGGCAAAACGGCACCTTCCCATCCTCCACCACCCGCCGGACGACCCTGGAGATGAGTTCGAGACTTTCGACCACATTGCCGAAGGGCAGGATCAGGTTGCCGGCGTCGTAAAAACTGGATTCGGCCAGGGAACGTTTGAGGTAGGGGCTGTACTCCTCCAGCCCCTCCGAGACGTCCCGTATCCCTTGCGGCCCAAAACGGGATCCCGGCCGGTAGCTCACCGTCCAGTCCATGGGAACGCCGATCAGGACAACTTTTGCCGTGGCGTAGTCGCTATCCGCGTTAAGAAAGATATTCTTGCGGCGGACAATGTCATCAAGACCTTGCAAGTGATCATCTCCTGGCTTGTCCATCTTTACAACAGCGCTTCCACGAACGCCGGCAAGGCAAAGGCGCCGCGGTGCACCGCCGGCGTGTAATACCGCGTGGCAAAGGGCAGCTTCTCCGGCAACCGCGCTTTGAGCGGATCATAACGCCTGGAGCCCACGGTGAAACTCCACAACCCGCTCGGGTAAGTGGGAACCGACGCCAGATAGAGCCGGGCGATCGGGAAAACCTCCCTTATAGACTGGAAAGTCCCGCGGATCAGATCCTGGTTGAAGAAGGGCGATTCCGTCTGGGCCACAAAAATCCCGTCTTCCCTCAGGGCGGCGTAGATGTCCTGGTAGAATTCCCTGGAAAAGAGGCCGACCGCCGGCCCGACGGGCTCGGTGGAATCCACCATCACACAATCGTACCGCCCCTTTGCCCCGGCGATATGTTTGATCCCGTCCTCGTAACGCACTGTTACCCTGGCATCGGCGAGGCCGCCGCTGATCTCCGGCAAGAACCGCCGGCTGACCTCCACCACCCGCCGGTCGATCTCCACCAGGGTGGCGGATCGCACCGACGGGTGGTGGAGAATCTCGCGGATCGCGCCTCCGTCCCCGCCCCCGATCACCACCACATCCTGTGGCCGGGGATGGGTGAAGAGCGGAACATGCGTGATCATCTCATGATACACGAACTCATCGGCAAGGGTGGCCTGCACCATTCCGTCCAGCACCAGCATCCTGCCGAACTGCAGGGTGTCCAGCACCGCCAGGTCCTGAAAATCCGTCTTCTCCGCATGAAGCGTCTCCTTGACCTTGCAAGTTATGCCGACATTCTCCGTCTGTTTTTCCGTGTACCACAGGTCCATCGATGCAGCCACCCTCCACTGCGGCGCCAATAAACGTCGATCTGCTTCGTTTCACCGGACGTTTCGCGCCATCCTGGCGCACGCCCGGTACTAGGACATCGTGTCCGTCGTCGGTCGTCTCGGCTCCTCAGCGTACCACCAGTACGCTTCCGTCGCCTCGCTCCCTGCAGCCTCGCATCTCTTGTTTCTTGGCGCCGCAGATCCAATTTAGTACCAGAGCGCCACCGCGGCAAAGGAGCAGCCCACCTGCTCCACCACGATATCCGAGCCTCTGGTCATTACCTTTTTCAACGGCAGGCCGCGTTTCAGAAAAGCCTCCTCCACCATCCGGGCCACCTCGGCTTCCGCTTCCTCCCTGGTGCACCGGCCCGAAAACTCCATGATCATCCCGTAAGTATCCTCGCTGAAACCCACCCCGACCGCCGCGGCGATCCTCTCGCCCGGCACGTCGCTGATAATCGAGCCATAGGCCGTGGGAGTCAGTGAACCCGGGGGTATATCCAGCTTCTCCACCAGTTCCGCCCTGGGAGGAAGCACGCTGCTCACGCGCAACAGGTTGAGGTTTCCAATCCCCGCCGCCAGAAGAGCGTTGTCAAAAGAGTTCAATCGTGTGGACCCTTCGGCGCTGCCCGCGCAGAGCGTAAATTTCTTTGGAGTTGGTAACATTCTGGGTTTGCCTCCTTTATCAACGAATGTAGTATACCAAAAACCCCTGGAAAAGTGAACCCCTGGAGAAAAATTCCGGCATATTTTCATAATGCCGCCAGTTCTTCCGGTCCGGGTCTGAAACCGCCGGCTTAAGGTCCGCCCCGGATGAGCCGATCAAAATTGTATGCAACTATCCCATCTTTTGTTCCTGGAGGAGATCATGAGGCCTGGTTTTTGGGGACATCTGTTGAGGTTTACGATTCTTGCCCTGGTTTTAGCCGTTATTCTGGCTTTAGCCGGTCTCCCGGCAGGCGCCGGCTCCCGGGCCTGGACGGCGCCGCTTGCCGGCCTCAAACCGCACACGGGTCAGGTGGGCCTGGACTTCCACCTCCTGGGCGATGAAAAGGAACACTCTCTTCCCGCCCTGGAAGTTACCACAGTTTATGCATTCACCCCAGCATTTGCTTTGAGTGTCTCCTCCATGGGTGTTTACTATCCAGGGCAAAACAGCCGCGGCATCGACCATCTCGGCCTGCTCTGGCGGTATTCGCCGGGGATCACCGGCTCTCTGGGCTGGCATAGCCAGGTAGCAAACGGGGGAACCAATTCCCGGGCGGGGGGACCCGAGGCGGGCCTGAACCTTTCCACCTCGCTGGGCTCAAACACCGCCGGCTTTGCCCAGGGTTACCTGGCATACCTGCCCGGCCGGCTCGCTGGAGGCTACATGTTGGGGGCCAGTACCCGGATCTTGCCCGAGTGGTCCTTCAACCTGAGCTACCGCAGCGACATCCTGGACACCGCCAAATCCGGCTTCGGGCTGGGTTTTGCATTCACCTACCCGTGATAAATTCTTCGTAAAATAAGAAGGTTAAAAATAGGACTGCTTCCTCCGCAAACCGCATAGATCCTACAGAATACTTTGCAGAGGAGGCAGTCAAGTGAAAAAAGCCTGGGAGATCAAACTTGCAGGGATCATTGCCGTTCTGGCGATGCTGGCGGGGCTGGCCGTCCCGGCGGGGGTTCTGGCGGCGCCGCGCGCCAGTATCAAGGCGGGTCACGGCGCCATCGGAGCCAGCCTGTACAGCGGTGTATCGGAAGTTGATCCGGAACTGGGAAATATCCCGGGGTTTGAGATCTGGGGAGAATACGGGCTGGGCAACAACCTCGCCCTGCGGGGCTCCCACCTTTCCCTGGATCTGCTTGCGGACACCCCACTGGATCACTGGGTGGAAGCCCGCTTCAATGAAAGCCATCTGGATCTGCAACTGGGGCTCAACGACAACCTGGCCGTCTTCGGGGGCCTTCTAATTGACAGTTGGTGGTTTGAAAACACCAGGTTGCACACCGAAAACGGCGGAGAAGCCGGCCTGCTGTTTAACGTCCCCTTGAGCCTCAGAGCGGAATTCTTTGGCTCACTGGCCCTTGCTCGCATCAGAAAGGAGAGCTTCACCAACCTCGGTTTTGGTCTGGATTTCCGGGTAGCACCAGCGCTCTCTCTGGGTTTTGCTTACAAAAGGGTCCTGGACGACTGGAGCGGTTTTGGCGGCGGCCTCACTTGCCGTTTCTGAGCGGCGCCTGGACCCAATCGGGCAACTCCAGGCTTTCGGAGATCTGGTTGAAGGCCGGAAAGGTGAATTTCACAAAGCCATGGCGCCCCGGCCCGCGGGTGTACCAGAAATAGGTCTTGAAGCGGGCCGCGATCAGGCCCACCAGATCCTCGGGAACCATTTCCAGCTTGTACGTTGCCAGCTCGCCGGCCGGAACCTGGACATCCTCCTCGGCAACCACCCCGACGGACATCCGGTGGATGCCGTTTTCGCCCATGAAGAGGCGAAGATTTGACCGCCGTTCGGCTTGTCCGGGTTCTTGAAAAGAAAATCCGAGAAAGGCGAAAAAGAGAGCCTCCTGGTCGTACAAATCAGGTGAATTGGGGAAGGTCCGGGTGACGCCCTTCTGCGGCAAGCTCAACCGGACCTCCTCCGGCCCGTATGCCGTGGTCTGAACCACCTGATTCGAACCGTTCCTCTTTTCCACAAAAAGCGGGCGCAGGTCCGCCGCCCGCAACCTCATGGTGACAACATTGCCGTCCCCCGCTTCCGAACGAACTTCGTACACCGGCCCCTCCGGGCCCGCCAGCTTCTTGGCCGTGTAAACGACCTTTACAAAAGGCGCCTTTTCGTCAATCTTGCTGCGATAGGACAGCACCATCCCATCCGGGACATCCGGGTCCGAAAAGAGCGGCGCTTTTTCCGCTTTTTCGTCTTTTTCGCCTTTTCCGCCGGCCAGCGCTATTTGGTGGAACGGCCCAAAAGCCGCCGTGAAGGCCAAAAAGACCAGGAGAGTTGTCATCAAGATCCGCAAAGTCGCACGGTAAACGCGAAATCGTTGTTGCATGACCTGGCTCAATTCCCGTCTCTACAATCTCGTCTTTTGATCCTCATCTTAAATCCCCGTCTTTAAAACCTGAATCTGATACCGGAACGCGCCAGATTTGTCCTGGCGTCATCAAGCATGAACTGGTATTCCGAAAAAAAGAACCAGACCTGGGTCCCGGTCACAAAGTACGGGGCCGCGGTCCCCTCCCACCTGCGAAAAGTCACGCCGCCCCCTCCGTAGAAGCTCCAGAAAAGGAAGTTCCGCGGGACCCGGTAGTTGAGGCCCGCGCTGAACCAGAAGTTGCCGTCTGGCCACATTCTGTCCTGGTTGAAGGTCAAAAGCGCGCCGGGATAAAATTCATACTTGAAGCCGAAACCGCCCTCGCCGTTGTGCAGGCCGTACCATTCCACGGAGTAAGGCCGCCAGTCACGGTATCTCCGGCCATGGTCATAGTCGCGGTCATCTTCATCGGCATAACCGCGCCAGTCCCAGTAATGGGCGGGTTCCGCCGCGGCCACTACCGCGCCCTCCGCCGCCGTTTCCGCGGCCTCCAGGGCTGGGACCTCCGCCGCCAAAGCCCCCTGCTCCAGCGGAAAAACCGCCCCACTCATCCACAGTAACAGAAAAACGGTTGAAAAAATGCTGCCTTTTGCCAGCCTCAAAAGCCTCATCTTCTCCACCCCCTCTGTCTAAATTCGGCAGGTTGGGAGCCAATCTTAACCACACCCGCGTCATAGCGGTCAATTCGCCGTTTTGGCAGTAAATCCCTCTTGTTCCGGAGATTTCCCCGTGCTAAAATGACGGTGATCAAAGGGGGTGACAGACAATGAAACGATCTTTTGGATTGGGAGCTCTTCTGGCGCTTGCGGTGGCCGTGACGCTGCTGGCGGCGGCGCCTGTTTTCGGGGCGCCGAAAGTGGATGTGCGGCCGGGGAAATTGACGCTGGACGGCGCCATCTATTCCTACGCCATCGGCGAGGGGGCGTCCCGGAGCGCCGTGGAGATCGGGGGCCATTACGGGTTGACCAGGGATCTATCCTTCGCCGCCTCGGTGATGAACCTGGCCTTCAGAGAAAATGAAAGCCTCTCCAGTGCCCACCTGGATCTCCAGTACCGGTTCGACGACCGGGTGGCGGGTTACGCCGGGTTCCAGACGGTGAGCTACGACTGGTACGGCTGGCCGTATTACAGCCATTCGTCCACGGGTCCCCGTTTTGAAGTGGGTCTCCTGGGCCACCTGAGGCTGGACAGGCAGCTTTCCGCCTTCGGCCAGCTGGGCGTCACGCTCTTCCCCTATAAGAACGCCACCGAATACAGCATTGGTCTGGAATACCAGGCCAATCCCCACGTCTCGGTGAACCTTCTGTACTCCAGGCCGCTGGACAGCTACATAAGCGGCCCGGGGCTGGGAATCAGCTATACCTTCTGAACCAAAAAACCTGGAAAGACCGGGCCGGTTGCGTCTCGGCGTTTTACCGGCCCGGCCCGTCTTCAATTTCAGCCACCCTTTTCTTCAACCACTCTTTTCTTCAACCATCCGTTTCGCCTTTCCCTTTTCCAAAAGTCCACGCTGTAGCACCAACAAATTTTTCTGAACACGGAAGGATCTTTTGAAGAAACCTTGTATTTATTTTATTAAAGTTCCTGGCCGAATTTGGTAAACTGTTACAGGAGGTGATCGATTTTCAGGGGTTTTTTATGAGCACTCTCACTAACTGACATCTGTTTCCACCCGGTAAGCAAAACCAAAGAAGATGGAGGAGATCCCATGAAAAAACGCGTTCTCGGCTTTGCCTCGAAGATCTGGCCGGTATTGCTGCTGTTGATTTTACTCTCGCCGGCCCTGGCGGGCGCGGAAGGGTTGGCCATTCTCCCCAGGGCGGCCGGTCCGGCGCCAGCATTCCTTGACACCAACCTGAACAAGATTTTTGATGATCTGGAAAACATGATGGCTTCGTCCTCCGCCACCGACAGCTTCCCGGCAATCGTCGTCTTCAACAACCCCCTGGATTCCCCGGGAAGGGCCGGTTTACAGCAAAATATCGGATACTTCCCCGCCAAATACGAATATCAATCCATCCCGGCCATCGCCGCCACCCTCACCCGGCAGCAGATCGAGCTGTTGAGCAAGCTTCCCCTGGTCAAACATATCGAATACGACGCACCCATGAAGGCTACCATGGACACCGCCTCATACTGGTTCGGCGCGGCCAAGGCCCGCGCGGATTTCGGCGTGACGGGCGACGCCAACGGCACGGCCCGTTCCTATGGGCCCGGCGACATCGTCATCGCCGTGATCGATACCGGCATCGACGCCACGCACGTGGATCTGGACGGCGGCAAGGTCATCGGCTGGAAAGACTTTGTGAACGGAAAGGCCGCCCCCTATGATGACAACGGCCATGGCACCCATGTGTCCAGCATCGCCGCGGGAGAAGGCGACGGCAACCCGGCTTACACCGGCGTGGCTCCCGGAGCCGCCCTGGTAGGCGTCAAGGTTCTGGACCGGAGAGGCAGTGGGTATATGAGCGACGTGGACGCGGGCATCGACTGGGTGATCCAGAACAAGGCCGCCTACGGCGTGGAAATTATCAGCATGAGTCTCGGATCCAGCGGGAGTTCCGATGGCAGCGATTCCACCTCGTTGATGGTGAACAAAGCGGTGGATAGCGGCATCACCGTGGTCGTGGCCGCCGGTAACGAAGGTCCGGCGACATATACCATCGGTTCTCCGGCTGCCGCGGAGAAGGCCGTCACCGTCGGCGCCCAGGGGGATCCGGGGCATAACGGGTTCTTCCAGGCCTACTTCTCCAGTCGCGGGCCGACGGCCGATGGACGGACCAAACCGGACATCTCGGCCCCGGGCCGCTACATCATGGCCGCCGATGCCAATACCGGAAACGGGTATATCGAGTACAGCGGCACCAGCATGGCCACCCCGTTCGCCTCGGGAACCGCGGCGCTGATGCTGGCCGCCAACCCGGCACTGACCTCCCTGGATGTCAAGAACCTGCTGATGAGCACCTCCTGGGACTGGGGTCCGGCCGGAAAGGACATCGATTACGGGCAAGGGCGGCTGGACACCTATGAGGCCGTCAAGGCCGCCGGCCAGTTCACCGGGACGGGTGTGGCCACCCCGGCCCACTACTATATCGCCGACTCGCTGCCGAATACCGGTTATTACGACAGCTACTCCATAACCGTCGCCACCCTGGATCCCATCGCCGTAACCCTGATCATCCCCGGGTGGAAGGCTCTCTTCCCGAGAGGTTCCACGCCGGACTTCAACCTCTATCTATACGACCCGGCCGGCGCCCAGGTTGCATCGGCCACCGGCACGCAAAGGCAGGAGACCATCAGCTTCAAACCCACCAGGACGGGGACCTATACTTTAAAAGTGTCCTCTTACGCCGGGGCGGGCAACTACTTCTTTGATCTCAGCGCGGGTGCGGCCTCGCCGGCCCTGGCCCTGAACGACGCCAGGTAGAAACCAAATGGAGCTCGAATGTTTCAAACTAAGTTTTAGAGGAGGAGTACGCCTTGAAAAAACTAGTGAAACCCAACGGTCTCCAGCTATTTATGGTGCTGGTGCTGATTGCCCTCGGCATGAGTTTCCCCGTACTGGCCCTGGAGCCGGCTCTGGGCCCCTTGACCAATGATCCCTCCCTGGCCTCCGTGGCCACGCCGGTCTTCGAAGAAGTGGCGGCCGAAAAAGCCTATGACGGGAACCACAACAAGATCTTCGACAACCTGGAAGAAAAGCTGGCGGCGGCCGGGCCGGCGGACAAATTGCCGGTAATCGTCCAGTTCAACCTGCCGGTTTCGCAGCGGCTCCTGGACGATCTCAAAGGCCGGCTGGGCGATCTGGCGGCGAAATACCAGTATCATTCCATCCCGGCCCTGGCTTTGAACCTGGACAAGGCGCAGATCGACCTTTTGTCCAGGCTGCCGAACGTCACCTCCGTACAGTATGACCAGAAGATGCAGGCGTTCATGGACACCGCTTCCAACTATTTCGGGGTGGCCAAGGCCCGCGCCGACTTCGGTGTAACCGGCGACATGGACGGAAACCCGACTTCCTACTCCAGCCGGGACATCGTGGTGGCGGTAATCGACACCGGGATTGACGGCGCCCATGTGGATCTGGACGCCGGCAAGATCATCGCCTGGAAGGACTATATCAACGGCCGGACCACTCCGTACGACGACAACGGACACGGCACGCACGTGGCGGCCACCATCGCCGGAACGGGGGAGGGCAACCCGGCTTACAAGGGTGTCGCCCCGGGCGCGGCGCTGATCGGTCTCAAGGTCCTTGATTCCGCGGGAAGCGGCTATACCAGTGACATCGATGCCGCGATCGACTGGGTGATCCAGAACAAGGCCGCCTACGGCATCGAAATCATCAGCATGAGCCTGGGGTCCACGGGCAGTTCCGACGGTACCGACAGCACATCGCAGTTGCTCAACAAGGCCGCGGCGGCTGGAATTGCGCCGGTGGTGGCCGCGGGCAACTCCGGCCCGGCCCGGTACACCATCGGTTCACCTGCGGCGGCGGCCGACGCGATCACGGTGGGCGCCATGGCCGATCCCGGCGAAAAAGGTTTCTCGCAGGCTTATTTCTCCAGCCGGGGGCCGACGGCCGACGGGCGGGTCAAGCCGGATATCTCCTCGCCCGGCGTGAATATCACCTCCGCCAGGGCCAATTCCACCAACGGATACGTGTCCATGAGCGGCACGAGCATGGCCACGCCCTTCGTCTCCGGCACGGTGGCCTTGATGCTGGCGGCCAACCCGGTGCTGACGCCTGCGCAGGTCAAGTCCAAACTTATGGGAACGATCATCGACTGGGGCCCGGCGGGAACGGATATCGACTACGGCGCGGGGCGGTTGCAGGGTTACGAGGCGGTCAAGAGCGCGGGAGGTTTTGCGGGCACCGGGCCGGTGGTTCCCCTGCACTATTATGCCAGCGGGACGCTGACCGGCACCGGCGACTACGACGACTGGACGATTAACATCACCTCCACCACCTTCCCCATCGCGCTCACGTTGATTATGCCCAACTGGAGCAGTTCCAGCAACCCGGACTTCGACCTTTACCTGTACAACCCGAGCGGGACCCAGGTGGCCTCTTCCCTGGGGACCAAACGCCAGGAGACCATCGGCTTTCTGCCGACGGTGACCGGAACCTACAAGATCCGGATCAAGTCCTATACCGGGTCCGGGAACTACTTCTTCGACGTCAGCGCCAACAAGTAGTCCCAGCCTATAGCATATTTCAGCAACAGCCGGGGTTTAAGAGAACAGGGTTCAAACCAGGAGTGGGCGGCCAACCGCCCACTCTTCTCACGTTGCCATTGTACGTTGCTATTGCACCCACGTCTCAACAAGTCGCTACTCGTTCGTTCCCATTTCAATGATCCGGCGAGTCCAGGATCAGCCGGTTGTCAATCCCGATCAGCTCATCCCGGTGTTTTTCAAAGGCACGCCGGACGGCCCTTTCCACTTCCCGCTTCTGTTTGAAGGAGTAAACCTCGCCTTCCACCAAGATCTGGCCATTGACCACCGAGACGCTGACCTTTGCTTCATCCAGAAGCGGCGTCGCCTGAAAATCGCCGAAGATCTCCGTGACCACATCGGAAGCAGGATCGATCTCCGTGCTGAGTTCATTTTCCACCCGGCGAACCCCTTCCACGGTGGTGGTGATCTCCGCGGCCAGCTCCTTGTCGGCGCGGCCCGACACGACTCCTTTAAGCCTCACCACCCCGCGTTCGCTGCTGGTCCGGACGTCGGCCGGGTCGATTCGCCCGTCGGCCGCCAGGGCGGATTCCACCCGGTTGGTGAGGGTAGCGTCATCCACCCGCTCCCCGGCGCCGACCTTCAATTCACTGATGACCTGCTTGGCGCCGCGGGCACGGGAGGCCGCCTCCTTGGCCGCTTCTGCTTCCGCCAGGGTTTTGACCTCTCCCCGGAGATGCACTGCCCCTTTGTGGCTTTCCGCACTGATCCGCGCGGCATCGAAGCGGTGATCCAGGTGCAGTTCCTCGGCCACCTCGAATTCCACGTCCGAATCGGTGATGGCTCCGTCCGTGGAGACCGTCAGGCCGTTTTCCACCCCGGTGACCCCTTCGACCCCGCGGGCAATCTCCCCGGCCCGCTCCTTCTCGGCCAGGACATCCACCACCCCCTGGAGGTGGACCTCCCCGTCGATGGTGTCCACATTATAATGATAAGCACGTAATTCCACATCCTGCTTGATCGCCGCCAGAACCTTCTTGCTGATCTTGTCGTCGTTACGGGCCACAGGCTGACTCCTCCTCGGGCTGTTTTACTCATAGTATTCCCCTCCGGCCCAGAGAGCTAAACAGCGGTGAAGGTCCCCTGCAAATCAGCGCGGACCGGGCGATGCGCGGCCAGATATGCTTTCATAACGTCGACCGCGTTTTGGGCGGTATCCTGACGGTTCCGGCCGTACTTTGCGGGAACCCCCTGTTGGGTGATGAAGGCCGCGGTGTAGGACCGGTCCGGACGGACCTCCTCATGACCGGTGAAGAGCCTTTGAATGCGGCGTCCAGGCGGGTTTTCCACCCGGATGTAGGCGGTCAGCCCGAGGCAGCGTTTCACATACCCGCCCATCTGCTGGTAGGGGTCCGCGGAAAAGGTGCGTTCCAGGTTCTCCTCCAGCATGGCCATCACTTCCTCTCCGGTGAGTTCGACAATGGAGACCGGAGGATTCATGGGCGTGATATTGTAGAGATCGTTCAAGGTGATCTTCCCCGTCGGCACTGGCGCGCCGTAACGCCAGCCATTGGAAAAGGCCAGTTGGGCCCCGGTGCTCTCCCGCACCGCCTCAAGGAGGAGATTATCCATGGTGGATTCCAGGGATGCCGCCCGGTTGAGCGGCGTGGCGGTCTCCCCGACCACCTCCGAGAGCATCTCCTTGTAGGGCGCCAGCGCGTCCCCGACCAGCCCGTCGATGGCGGGATCCGGTTCGATGCCGGCTTCGACCTCGATTAACCGATGCCGGTAGTTTACAATGCGCCGCCCCTCCACTTCCAGGTCCAGGCGCGTCAAAAAAGACCCGTGGTGGCCGGATTGCACCACCAGGGTCTCCCCCTGCAAGACGGGCCGGTACAGGCGGTTGTGGGTGTGCCCGCTGAGGCAGACGTCGATACCCTTCACCTCCGACAGGAGTTTCATCTCCTGGGGAAACCCCAGGTGGGAGATGAGGACGATCAGGTCCGCTTGCTCTCTGGAACGAAGTTCATCGACGATCTGCGGCAGTTCCTCCCGGCCAAGGGTGAAGATCAGACCCTCGCTAAACAGAGGCGGCATCGTCTTGTCGACGATATTCGAAGCCAGCCCGACCAGTCCGATTCGCACGCCGTTGATCTCCTTGACGAGATACGGCGGGAAGAACCGGCGGCCGGGTTTTTGCCCATTGCGATCTGTTTCTTTGTCGTGGCCCGGCTCCCTGGAGTTAGCTGACTCTTTATGGTAAACGTTCGCGGCCAGAATGGGAAACTTGAGCTCCGCGGCGCGTTGCTTCAACCCCTCCGGGGTATAGGCAAACTCCCAGTGCGCGGTCATGGCGTCCAGGCCCAGGGCATTCAAGATCGGGACCACCGCTTGCCCCCGTGTTCTGACCGCCGGATAGGTCCCATGCAGAGTGTCCCCGTTGTCGCAGAACAGCACGCGTCCCGGGTTTTCAGCCCGGATCTGGTTGAGCAGCGCGGCGATCCGGGCGTAACCGCCCGCCGGGCGGTAGACGGCGTGATCTCCCTTCCAGAACAGTTCCTGGTGTAGATCCAGATAGGCATGAGTGTCATTGGTCTGAACGATGGTAAGGTTCCTGGCGTTCATCTTCGCTGATCCCCCCTTGACAAAGCGCCGCCCGAGCGATCTTCCACCAATATTTCCAGGTGCATTAGGGCATCACCTCTTGTCCAAATACAGACATGTCCCCTTCAAAGGCCTACTAAAAGGGCCAGGCATTCTTCGTCGTTACCTGTGATACGGTTCCCCCTTGATAATCTTAAACGCCCGGTAGATCTGTTCGAGGAGAATGACCCGCATCAACTGGTGCGGAAAAGTCATGCGTGAAAAAGAGAGCCGCAGATCCGCCCCCTGGAGTACCACCGGCGCCAGACCTGCCGCGCCGCCGATGACGAAGACCAGATCGCTCTTTCCCTCAAGGCCGAGCTGTTGCAGATGCCGGGCGAAACCCTCGGAGGTCATCTCTTGGCCGGCCACATCCAGCACAACCCGGTAGGACGCCGCTCCGGAGGACTGCTGCAACGCGTTTTGAATTCGCTCCGCCTCTCTGGCCCTGGCGGCCTCCTGATCGGCGGGCGAGCCCTGGTCGGGACAGGGCTCGTCTTTCACCTCTCGTATTTCCATGCGCGCGTAGGGGGTAAGGCGTTTCAGGTATTCGGCCGCGGCCGCCACCAGGTAGCTCTCCTTCAGCCGCCCGACCGCCACGATGGTGATGTGCATGAATCCCCATGCTCCTCCCTCTAAACCCAGGCCCACCGGGACCGTTTATTTTGAAAGCGCCGAGAAACCGCTCATCGGTGGAATCGCTCATCCGGGAAAAAAGCGCTTACTTCAGCAGCACATCCACCTGGAGCCTTTGCCCCTGCCGGATCAGCCCCAGGGTGATTGTGCCGCCCCGGCCCGCCTGGCGGACCAGCGCGGTAAGATCCTCGATCCTGACCAGCGGCTTGCCGTTGCCCTGGACGATCACATCGGCCTGCTGCAAACCAGCTCGTTCCGCCGGAGAGCCGGCAACCACGGAGATCACCAGGATGCCCTCGGACGGGACGTTGAAACCAAATGCCTGGGAAGCCTGTTGCGCCAGATTCGGGGAAAGGTTGGCCCCTCCAATCCCCAGCCGCAGGACATTGCCGTAGCGGATCAATTCCTCGGCGATCTCCCTGGCCAGGCTGACCGGGATGGCAAAACCGATGCCCTGCGCCGGCTGGAAGATCGCCGTGTTGACCCCGATCACCTCCCCCTGCTTGTTGAGGAGGGGGCCGCCGCTGTTGCCCGGGTTGATGGAGGCATCGGTCTGAATGAGGTTTTGCAGGGAGGTGCTCCCGCCCTCCTCGGCGGGAATAGTCCGTCCCAGGGCGCTGATCACGCCGGTGGTCACCGTGTTGTCAAAGCCAAACGGGTTGCCGATGGCGATCACCGGCTCCCCCACCTGCAAAGTGGTGGAATCCCCCAGGGTGGCCACCGTCATGTTTTGCGGCACGGAGATCTTCACCACCGCCAGATCCGTGGGAGGATCGGCGCCCACCAGCGTTCCGGGGCGCGACCCCTTTCCGGGCAAGACCACCTGGATCTTGGTGGCGTCGGCGATCACGTGGTTGTTGGTGAGCACATGTCCGTCCTGGTCGAAGATGACCCCGGAACCGATGCCCTTCTCCTCGGTCACATAAGGGCCGTGGAAAAAGTCGTAGACCCGCATCCGGGTGGTGGTGTTGATCATCACCACCGCCGGGCCCACCCGTTTCACCACATCCACCGTGGCAATCTCAAAAGGAACGTCCTGTCCGGCGGGGGTTTCGGCCTTGACGGCCGGCGGCTCCTTGGCCCTGGGCGCCGACCAGATCCCGAGATGCCCCGTCAAACCCGCCACCACAAGCCCCCCGAGCAAGATCAGGCCCAGGGAGGTGATCAGGTAGGCCCAGGCCCTTAGTCTGGGCAAGTTGCGCCAGTTAACCATACTTCTTTTCTCTTCCCCTTTCCTTCATTCCCCTTGTTTTCAGCCGACGCGGCAGAGCGGCGCCAGCCGGTCCCGGTAGGTGAGCGAGACGGCGGTGTCCACGCCCACCCGCACCCCTCTTGCGGCGAGCGCCCTGGTCACGGCCGCCATGGCCAGTTCCGGCCGGTTATTCTCCTTGCTGAGATGCGCTAGAAGGATCCGGTTCGGGCGATTGACGCGGTCCACTTCGGTAATCAAAGTCGCCAGAGCCCGGCCCGCCGCCTCATTGGAGAGGTGCCCCCTGTCGCCCAGGATGCGCCGTTTCAGGGGCCAGGGGTACCGTCCGGTCCTCAGCATCTCCACGTCATGGTTGGTTTCAAAGACTACGAGGTCCGCGCCGGCCAGACCGGCCAGCACTTCGGGGCCGGCCACCCCCGTATCCGTGGCCACCCCGACCTTCCAGCTCCGGGTGGTGTCGGTGGTAAATGAACAGCCCACCGGATCCGCGGCGTCGTGCGAGGTGTTGAAGAACTCCACCCGGCAGTCCCCGAACTGCAATCCCGTCTTCTTGTCCAGAAGGCGCCTCTGCCAGCCGGGAAGTTCACCGATCGTGTTGCCGATCCCCTCCCAGGTCAATTCGGTGGCGAAGACCGGCACCTCGAAACGGCGGGCCACAATCCCCGCCCCGCAAACGTGATCCCGGTGCTCGTGGGTGATCATGATCCCATCCAGCTCCCAGGGGGAGACCCCGATGGCCCGCAGCCCGGCGGCCACCCGCGTTCCGCTGATGCCCACATCGAGGAGGAGCCTGGCTTTTTCGGTGCCTATGTAGATACAATTCCCCGAACTGCCGCTGGCCAACACACAAATCTCAATCATTTACGCCTCCACCAGCGCCCGGACCTCGGCGATCCGCTTCTGGAGAAGCCCCTCGCTTCCCGCCTCCACGTAGATCCTGAGCAGCGGTTCCGTCCCCGAAGGCCGCGCTAAAAACCAGCTGCCGTCCTTCAAGGTCACCTTGACCCCATCGATGGTGTTTACGCCGGTGACCGCCTGATCTCCCACCTCTTCGGGCGGGTTGATCTTCAGATTCTCGATGACCGCCCGCTTCCTCTCTTCCGGCAGGTGAATGTCGATCCGGCGGCTGAAGCTTGGCCCCACCTCCCGCATCAACTCGTCGAGAATCTGGGCAAGCGGCTTTTTGGCGGCGGCCCTCAGCTCCGCCACCAGCAGGCAGGCCAGAATGCCGTCCTTCTCCGGAATATGCCGGCCGATGCTCAAGCCGCCGCTCTCCTCCCCTCCGATGAGGATTGGCTTTTCCCGCATCAACTGGCAAATGTGCTTGAACCCCACCGGCGTCTCGTAGGCTGCCAGCCCATACTTTACGGCCAGGCGGTCGATCAGGTGGGTGGTGGCCACCGTCCGCGCCACGCCGCCACGCTCGCCCTTGCCGGCCAGATGCGCCAGAAGCAGGGAGATGACCTGGTTGGGGGTGATATACCTCCCCTGGCTGTCGATCACGCCGAAACGATCCGCGTCTCCGTCGGTGGCCAGCCCGAGATCGGCCTCTCCCCCTTTGACCAGGCCGGTGAGCTCCGCGAGCTGCTCCTCGGTGGGCTCCGGATTCAAGCCGCCGAAGAGCGGATCGCGCTGCCCGTGAATCACCCGCACCTGGCACCCGGCCTCGGTCAAAATCCGCCCGAGATAGTGCCGCCCCGTGCCATACATGGGATCGTAGATGACGCGTAGGCCGGCGTTCCGGATCAGCCCGAAATCCACCAGGCTGCTCAGGTGATGCAAATAATCCGGACGGGGGTCGATGCTTTCAATGAGGGTGCTGGCTCTGGCCTCCTCCGCCGAAAGCTGCCGCATCTGGCCCCGGGCTAAAACCCCGTCCAAACGCTCCTCAATCTCTCTGGTGATCTCCGGCGCGGCGGGGCCGCCGTAGTCGGGGATGAACTTCAAACCGTTGTACTCCGGCGGGTTGTGGCTGGCGGTGAACATCAGCGCCCCGGCGGCCTGGCGAACGACGACGGCGTGGGCCACCACGGGGGTCGGGGCGTCCACGGCCGTGACCAGGGTCCGGATGCCGTTGGCGGCCAGAACCCGCGCCGCTTCATCCGCGAAACGTTCCGCCAGAAACCGGGAATCGTATCCCACCAGCACCCCCTTTTCCGCGCTTTCCGCGGGATAATGCGCCCGCAGGTAGTCGGCGATGGCCTGCGCCACCAGCCGCACATTTGAAAAGGTGAAGGTGTCGCACATCACGGCGCGCCACCCGTCCGTGCCGAATTTGATCTCGCCCATCCACTCCGTCTCCTTTTGCCCTTTTACAAAACCGAAGACCTTCTTTACTCTCTAAAACTTTTCGCGAACCCCTAAAAACCTTTCGCGAGCCTTTAAATCCTTTCGCGGAAAAATCTGGTTTCCCTGCCTGAAAATCGGGAGAGCCCCGGAGAAATAGAATACCCGCCAACCGGCGGGCAAATACGGTGCAACGCGGTAAATACGGACAAGACGGTTAAAGGAGACCTTACGGCACGACCTTCCCCCCGGGCATGACCTGACGGAGCCAGGACCAGAGTTCCCCCAGTTCCGAAAGGTGGTGGACCCCCCGTTCCATCAGGCCATTGTATAACCGCGCGGCCTCTCCTCCGGTGAAATCGCGTGCGGCAATGGGGCGGAAATCGCAGACCGCCACGGGCTTACCCTGGTTCAGCGCCTCCTGGGCGGCCTCCAGATTGCGCAGGTTGCCGCGGCCGAAAGGGATGTCCGCCAGAATCACCGCCCGTGCCTCCCCGATCAGGCGGAGATTGGCGGCATGCTCGGCCTCCCCGATGGGCGAAAACGGCGGCGCCTCAGCGACCGTGATGCCAAGCATGCCGGCCACCTCCGAATCGCTGTCCTGTCGGTTTATGACCCCGGCGGAGACTTCGTACCCCTGGCGGTGCAGGATCTCCATCAGATAGCTCCCGCCGCCCCCGCCGCAGATCAGGTGCAACCGGCCCAGAGCCGGCCCGGCCGGCTCCTCCTCCTGCCAGAAACGCGAAAGCGGCGCGACGTACGGCCGCCCGGTCAGGGCATCCTGGTGCACCCTTGCCTCGACCCCGTAGACCGCCCGGATCTTTGCCGGCGTCAGAACCTCTCCCGGCTTTCCATCGGCGTATACCTTGCCCCCCGATAATAGAACCAGCCGGTCGCAGTACTGGGCCGCCAGGTTCAGATCGTGGAGGACCGCGACCACCGCCACACCCTGCTTTCTGTTGAGCCGCCGCATCAGATCCAGAACCTCGATCTGGTAATTGATGTCCAGATGGGACGTCGGTTCGTCAAGCAGGATCAACCTCGGCTCCTGCGCCAGTGCCCGGGCGATGGCCACCCGCTGCAACTCCCCGCCGCTTAGAGCCGTCACCCGCCGGCCGGCCAGGGTTTCCACCCCGGTCTCCGCGAGGGCCTCCCGCACCGCCGCGTAATCCCGCGAGTTTTCCTGATGAAAGCGCCGCTGGTGAGCATACCGGCCCATCCACACCAGCTCCTCCACCAGAAATGGAAACTGGATGGAGAACTGCTGCGGCACCACCGCCACCTGCCGGGCGATCTCCTTCGGTGAAAGGCGGTTGACCTCCCGACCGAAGAGCAGGATGCGGCCCTGCCGGTAAGGAAGAACGCCTGTGAGGCATTTGAGCAGGGTTGTCTTCCCGGAGCCGTTCCGGCCCAGGATCGCCACAAATTCGCCGGCGTCCACCGTCAAGTCTACCCCGGCCAGCACCGGCGCCCCTTCATACGTGAAAGAGAGCCCCTCCACGGTCAACACATTCATCTTGCTTCCCCCGATCAAAACTGCTATTGCACCCGAGACCGGCGAAGCAAGTAAAGGAAGAACGGCGCGCCGGTCAGAGCGGTCAGGATCCCCACGGGCACCTCCACAGGGGCCATGACGGTCCGGGCCAGGGTGTCCGCGGCCAAAAGAAAGATCCCCCCGGCCAGAGCCGCCGCCGGCAAGAGCAGCCGGTGATCCGCGCCCACCAGGAACCGCATCACATGCGGGACGATCAGGCCCACAAAACCGACGATCCCGCTCACGGACACCGCGGCGGCCGCCACCAGGGAGCCGGCCGCCAGAAGGATCATCTGGAGCCGGCGCACATTTACCCCCAGTTGTTGGGCCGTCTCCTCGCCCAGGAGCAACAGGTTCATCTCCCGCCGCAGCGCGAAGATCACCGCCAGGCCCGCCAGCACATAGGGCAAGGCCATATAGACGTGCTCCCAGCCCCGGGCGGAAAACCCGCCCATCATCCAAAAGATGATCTGGTGCATGCCGTCGTTCTTCAAGACCATCAGAAGTGAAACCACCGCGGACAAAAACGATCCAACGGCGATCCCGGCCAGCAGCAGGGAGGTTACCGACACTTTGTTACCCACCCTGGACAGAAGGTAGACCGCCTGGGTGGTCAGCAGCGCCCCCATAAAAGCGAGAAGGGGCACCGCAAAGATCCCCGCCAGTGCGTTCAGCCTGAGGCTGATGGCCACCGTAGCCCCCAGGGCGGCGCCGGAGGAAACAGAT
>JAMCQP010000092.1 GCA_023381695.1 Bacillota bacterium
ACCCGCGGCGTCAAAGACCCTGGCGCCCCTGGGCGCCTCCCGCCCCTCGCCCACCGCCCGGATCTTTCCGTCTTCAATGAGGACGGTCCCCTTTTCAATTATCCCCCCGGAAATAGTGTAGATCTTGCCGTTCGTAATGGCAATCATCATCCCAGCCTCCAATTGCCGCTGCAATTCTTTTTACTGCTGCAATTCTTTTTACTGCTGCAATTCTTTTTCGGATTATGCGCTGGCGCCGCGGCCGGCCACCAGACAGGCGCCGCGGCCGGCCGCCGGATCAAGCGCCGCGCCGGCCGATGGTGCAGTCGTAGGTGCAGTCGTCGCAGTCGCGGTTGACCATCTCCACCGGCGGCTCGCCCTTGATGCTCTTGATCAAATTGAAGGCGGCGTCCACCTCTTCCTCGGTCCCTTCCACCGCCAGAACCACCGAACCTTCCGAACCCCCGACCCCGCCGGAACCCACATGGGTCGCCGTCACGCCGGTCAAGAGCCACAACGCGTCAATCTCGGTGATCACCGTGGCATTCACCAGGGGAATCAAACCCAGGCTGGCGCCGTAGGAGTATTTGAACCTGGTTGTCCCGCAGGACTGCGAGGCGTCGATCACCGACGGGACCATCTTTTCCAACCCCACCGGGACGATCAGATGCGCTCCCCTGGCCAGGACATGGCCCATGGACGTCCCGATGGTGCCTCCATTGGGGCTGGCCACCAGCACCCCGGCGTGGCCCTCGTGGTCCACGGCGCCGGCCCCTTTGATAAACACATCCTCCGCCTCAAATTCCGCCGCCATCTCGGCCGGGCCCAAATCCACCGGCTTGCCGTCCTTTAAGCAATAGGGATGGATCCTCTTCTCCGGCGGAGTGGTGCAAAGCTTCCCGCCGGTGATGATCCCCGCCGTGTAAAGGGCCTTTTCCAGCTTAACGCCAAGAAGCTCCTCCGCCACAAAAGCGTTGGTGGTCCCGCCGGCGATTACCAGCCGCCCTTTCTTGAGCGCGCGCCGCACCTCCGGCAAAGCCGCCACTCCTTTGGCAATCAGCCGCTTGGACTCGGACGAGGTCAAAGGGAAAAGCGCCGAGACCATCTCCATCTCCTCAACGCCACGATGATCCCCGGCGCAATCGCAATCGTTGCCGCAATCGCAGTCTTTTTCGTGAAAACCGGACATTTTTTTCCTCCTTCGCTCGGCCCGTGCACTCCTTTGGCCAAACCAGTAGATCTATTCCCCGCCATCCTCCAAAATCCTCTGGTGAGGCTCAATCAAATTCCTCAAATCATCGCGGCTGGTAAATCATCGCTTTTACAGCCAGACGCCCCGGAACACAATTGACTCCGGGGCGTTTTATGCTTTGTTTCGTATACGGGCATTCCTTTTCAGAGCGCTTCAAGCATTGGCATTAATCTTTACGCCCAGCGAAGGATCTTTGGCAACCGTGCCGCCGACCGAATTGCCCACAGCGCTTTCAGGCGGCGTCTTTGGTTGGTTGCCGAGCCCGGTGACTTGCACCCGGGCGATCCGCCGCTTATCCAGTTTCTCCACCGTGAATTCAAGGTCGTTATAACGCACCTTTTCTCCGGGTGTGGGAACCTTCCCCAGAAGATTGAAGACAAACCCCCCAAAGGTGTCCGCATCTTCGTCAGGCAACGCAATGCCCAGCTCCTCGTTTACCTCGCTGATCCCCATCCGGGCATCCACCACCGCCGTATCCTCGTTGATGCCGGGGAACGGCAGTTCTTCCGCGTCGTATTCATCCTGGATCTCGCCGAAGATCTCCTCAATCAGGTCTTCGATGGTCACCAGCCCGGCCGTTCCCCCGTACTCGTCAAGCACGATGGCCATGTGCACTTTGGCCCTTTGCAACTCCCGGAAGAGCTCATCAACCTTCTTGGACTCCGGAACGTAATAGGCCGGGCGCATCACATCCTTGATGAGGGTATCCAACAATTCGCAGGCCGAGGTTCGCAACAGATCCTTCACGTAAACCACGCCGACGATATTGTCAACCGTTCCTTCATAGACCGGGATTCGGGAGTACCCCTCCTTGACCACGGAATCCAGTACCTCCCGCACGCCGGCATCAACGGGGATACAAAAGATGTCGATCCGGGGCCGCATCACTTCCTTGACTTCGGTATCCCCGAATTCAAAGACGCTGTGAATCATCTCCCCTTCGCCGTGTTCCAACACGCCGGCCTCTTCGCCCACTTCCACCATGTTCCGGATCTCTTCCTCGGTTATGAATCCGTTTCCGCCGAGGCCGTCACGGCCCGAAAGCCACATCAAACCGTTTACCAGGGATCCGCTCAAGGCCGCCACCGGCCTCAAAATCACGGCCAACACCCGCAATGGCTGCGCCAAACCGACGGCCACCGCCTCTGCAAATCTGGAACCAACGGCCCGGGGTATCATTTCCCCGAAGACGAGCACCAAAACGCCCACCGCCGCAATTGCAAGCCACACTCCCTTGTTGCCGAAAGCCTCAACCGCTATCGCAGCCCCAATAGCCGCCAAAGAAATGTTCGCCAGTGTGTCCCCCACCAAAAGTACGCCGCGCAACCTGTCGGGTTCCTCCAGGAGTTCTGCAGCCACTCGGGCGCCGGCCGACCCCTGCTCGGCCAGATGCTTCAAATGCACCTTTCCCGTTGCCCGCAGGGCGCTGTCCATCAGCGAAAAGAACGCCGAACCCAGAAGCAGCACTCCTAAAAGCACAAGCTGCCACATACTGCCAGGGTCATCCAAACCTGATCATCCTCCCAGTTCCCATACTACCGGCACCATTCGACAGGATGTCGAGGCACCGCGGAGCCCACGGATGGGCGAGAGCGGTGATTATGCGGTAGCTTAATAATTATGATACCATGAAAAGTCTTTTTGGGAAACCAAAGACTGCCGTTAGGAAAAGCTTCATACACCTGATATGCCTTCTAATACCAACCTATTTAAAGGAAACGCTTAAAATCACATACATTTCGGCCAATGCAAGCGATCGTCGCCTAAAGCCAACCCAGTATTTTTGCCGATAAACAGATCGTGAGACTTCATAGCAACGTATAATATCCAGTTTCGCAGTTGCTGCAAATTTTGTGGTATAGACTTGGAGTGGATACCCCGTGCGACTCATCTCCCTGGATAGCGTTGTACCGGATATGGAACTCGGCAAGACCATCTACTCCGCCGATGGACAGATCCTGGTAGCCTCCGGAGTTAAGCTGAAGAAAAACTATGTCAAACGGCTCAAGGAGCTCGGCATCTCCTGCGTTTACATCCATGACGGCAGGTTTGACGACCTGGAAGTGGACGACGTGGTCTCCGAGCAGACCCGTCTGAGCGTGCTCAAGGCCACCCGGGACGCCATGCTGGGCACCAAGATTGGAAAAACCTTTGACAGCTTCAAGATCAAGATCGTGGTCGAGGGAATGGTGGATGATCTTCTGAGCAGCCGGGACATCCTCGTGAATCTGACCGACATCAGGGCCATGAACGACTATCATTTCGCCCATTGCACCAACGTGGCCATCCTGTCAATCATCACCGGCCTGTCGCTGGGCATTCCCCGGCCCCAGCTCAGGGATCTTGGAGTGGGCGCGCTTCTTCACGACATTGGAAAATCCAGGGTTTCCGAAGAAATTTTGAACAAACCTGGAATGCTGGCGGAAGATGAGGTTGAAGAGATCCAGGCCCACACCACCTTTGGATTTGATGTCCTCAGGAAGCAACAGGAGATCAGTTCCCTGTCCGCGATTATCGCCCTGGAGCATCATGAAAAGTTCAACGGGCACGGCTACCCCAAGGGATTGAAAGATCATGAGATTCACGTCTACGCCAGGATTGTGGCGATAGCCGATGTCTACGACGCCCTGACCACCGACCGGATCTACCGGCCCCGCTACCTGCCGCATGAAGGCATCGAATTCATCATGGCAGGCAGCGGGAGCCATTTCGATCCCGAGATCGTCCGCGCGTTTGTGGAGAACATCGCCATCTACCCGGTAGGCACCGAAGTAATCCTGAGTTCAGGAGAGAGGGCGGTGGTTTCCCGCCCCAACAAGCATTTCCCGACGCGGCCGGTGGTGAGGATCACCCACGACCGGGACGGGCACGAGCTGGCCGTCTTCCAGGAGATCGACCTTTTGGACCAGCTGACAACTTTTATCACCGAAGTGGCGCCCAACCCCTGATCCTCCAGACGCCGTCAGGATTGGTTCTCCGGTCACGCGGTCATTTCCCGCAGAAAGGGAGCGACAATCAGCGTGGCTTCGGTGACGGCCTGCACGACTTCCACCGTCAACCCCGGCGCCACCTCGGTCAAAAGGAGGCCCTCCGGTGTAACCTCAAGCACGCCCATTTCAGTGACGATCATCTCCACCGCCCCCACCGCCGTAAGGGGGAGCCGGCACCTCTTCAGGATCTTCGGGGTACCGTCCTTGGCCACATGCTCCATGGCCACAATGACCCTTTTGGCCCCCTCCAGAAGATCCATGGCGCCGCCCATTCCGGGAACCAGTTTGCCCGGAATCATCCAGCTGGCGATGTTCCCCTTCTCATCCACTTCCAGCGCCCCCAATACGGTGGTGTCCACATGGCCGCCCCTGATGATGGAAAAGGAGAGGACGCTGTCGAATACGGCGCCTCCGGTCTTGATGGTGACGGGCTGCGCGCCCGCGTTCACCAGATCCGGATCCTCGCGGCCGGGCTCGGGAGCCGGACCCAATCCAACAAAACCGTTCTCGGAGTGGAGGACGATCTCGATCTCCTGCGGTATGTACTCCGCGACAACGGTGGGCAGCCCTATCCCCAGGTTGACCACGTCGCCGTCCTTGAACTCCCGGGCAATCCGCCTGGCGATGATTTCTCTCTTCCTGTCAACCATTTTCTGCCACCTGCCTTTCCACCACCATATCCACAAAGATGCCGGGGGTCATCACCTCATCGGGGTCGATCTCCCCCGGCTCAACAAGCTTCTCCACCTCGGCGATCACCCAATCCGCCGCGGTGGCCATGACCGGGTTGAAGTTGCGCGCCGAACGGCGGTAGACAAGATTGCCCTTCGTATCGCCTTTGTAGGCTTTGAGCAGGGCCACGTCGGCCCGGAGGGGGAGTTCCAGCAAGTAACTCCGGCCGCCAATCTCGATCTTCGCCTTTCCCTCCTCTACCAGGGTGCCGACGCCGGTATGGGTCAGGACGCCGCCCAGACCGGCGCCGCCGGCCCGGATCTGCTCCACCAGGGTGCCCTGGGGGACCAGCCTGACCTCAAGTTCACCGGCATTCATCTGCCGGCCCGTCTCGGGATTGGTTCCGATGTGGGAGACGATGGCCTTTTTAACCCGCCGTCCCACCACCAGCTTGCCGATCCCGCGCTCCGGCTGCGCCGTATCGTTGGCGATGACCGTGAGCTCCTTCACCCCTTTTGCCAGAAGCGCATCGATCAGCCATTCCGGCGTGCCAACACCGAGGAACCCCCCGATCATCACGGTCATCCCGTCTTGCACGCGGCCGGCCGCCTCATCGATGCCAACCACTTTTTTCATCGGCTTCACCTCAATCCTGATCCTTTGAATCCCGGACTCCAGACAAACCCGGATACTTTACCGCTTAAAAGGGCAGGAAGTAGAATCCCAGCGATACCAGGATCGCATAAACGATGAAGATCACGATGCAGAATCCCATGATGTCGCGAAATTTGAGCTTCGCCACCCCCAGAAGCGGGATTGCCCAGAAGGGCTGGATGATATCCGTCATCATATCGCCCCAGGCATAAGCCAAAACGGTGGTGTTGGCGCTCACCCCGAGCGTCTTGGCGGCGGAGAGAATATAAGGCGCCTCGATGGCCCATTTGGACCCGCCGGAGGGCACGAAGTAGTTGAGCAGGCCGGAGTACCAGTAGACAATGAGCGGATAGGTCCGGGCGGTGGAGATGCTCACAAACCAGTTTCCAATCACATCCGATAAGTGCGAGTAGTTGACGATGCCGAAGATCCCGGCGTAAAACGGAAACTGCAGGATAATCCCCCAGACGAACCCGCCGGCCTCCTGGGCCGCCTTGAGCAGCGACGCCGGAGTACGGTGGAGCAGCACACCCAGCATGAGGAATGTGAAGTTGACCACATCAAGGGTAATGACCAGCCCCTTGGTCCAGAAATAGTTCGCCAGCCAGACCAGACCCATCAGGCCGATGGCCAGGTTGACCAGCGGGGAGTTTTCCATGCCCACAGCCGGCGTCGTCAATTCGGGGCGGACCGGCGGCTCAAAATCCTTCATCTCCTCCAGAAGCGCGGGTTCGACCTCGACGGTCTCGCTCTTCCTCGGCGACATCAGCGGGGTGATGATGCTCAGCACCACAATCACCGCCAGAACCATCAGCATGTTGAACGGGTTGAAGATCGTCTGGGTGACCGGGATAATGCCAATCTGGGCCTCAAGAAAGTGCTTCGGCGTCGCCACCAGAAGCGGCGCCGAAGCGGAAAGCCCGGCGTGCCACGTGGTGCCCAGCCCGAGGTAGGCGGCGGCCACCAACAACCGGTAATCCACCCCCCGGACCTTCCGGGCCAGATAGCGGACGAAGACCGCGCTTCCCACAATGCTCAGCCCCCAGTTGATAAGGCCCAGGACCATGGAAACCACCGCCATGATGAAGACCGCCTGCCGGGGGGTTTTGGCCCATCCGGCAATCTGGTTGAGCAACCGTCCCACCGGGGGCGCCACCGCCAGAACGTAGCCGGTGAAGACCACCAGCGCCATCTGCATGCCGAAGGTCAACAGCACCCAGAAGCCCTGGCCCCAGTAGTCAATGATTTGCAGGAGGGACGATGGGGTGAAGATCAGGGCAAAGGCCGCCGCGATAAATGTCAGGAGCACCGCGATGACATACGCATCCGGCACCCATCTGGTGCTCCACCGGCTGGTGGCCGAAGCGATGGTGCTGATGAAGGGGACCCGCTCAATGCCTGCCGTTTTTCCGACTTCCAGCTTTCCCGTGCTCATCTTGTGACCTCCTCTTTGTTTTGTGGATTATTTGTAAAATATCTGGACATACCCATTTTTTATTTTCTTATTAATCGGTGCGAGAAAACCTCGGAATTCATTCCGGGAATGATCGCGCCGTAGCCTCCTTGGTCCGGGGAGTCGTCACATGCTCAGCATCTTTTAAATTATGCAAAAAATGTGCCGGGACAATAGAAAAGCCGCCCCCAGGATCACCCAATAGGAACGGCTATGAACGGCGCATTTGACGAGGGTTGGAAATGGGTAGAGGAATTTGGAAAGGGCTGTTGCGAAATTTACTTCGCAGTGTGCGAAAACTTTTGCGCTTTATCCAGGCCCAGTGCCTTGATCTTCAGTTGCAGGGAACGGCGGGAGATCTGCAGGTATTTGGCGGCCTTCGTGCGGTTTCCCTCGAACATCTCCAAGGCCGCCCGGATCCGCTCTCCTTCCAGCCTGGCCTTCACCGTTTCAATCTCTTTTTTCAAGGCTTTTCCTTCAGCAAAACGGGCTCCAGGACTGATTCCCCCCTGTTCCTCCCAAAGGTGCTGCGGCAGGTAATCTGGTAGAATCAGTTGGCCGTCAAAGAGCACCACGATCTGCTCGACGATATTCTTCAACTCCCGGACATTTCCGGGCCAGGGGTAACCTTTGAGAATGGCCATGGCCCCGGCGGAAAAACCGCGGAATTCGCGCCCGTGCTTCACCGACAGGCCTCGCAGAAAATGGTTGGCCAGAAGCTCCACATCCTCCGGGCGCTCGCGCAAAGGAGGAACCGCAATCGGGAGCACCGCCAGGCGAAAATAGAGATCCTCCCGGAAGCCGCCCGCCTTCACCATCTGGCGCAGATCCTTGTTACTGGCGGCGATGATCCGCACATCAACCGGCACCGGCCGGGTGCTGCCCAGCGGTTCCACGGTCTTTCCCTCCAGAACGCGCAGCAGCTTTCCCTGCAAGGCCACCGGCATATCACCGATCTCATCCAAAAAGAGCGTCCCCCGGTCCGCAAGCTGGAAACGCCCGGGTTTACGGGACTGGGCGCCGGTGAAGGCCCCCTTCTCGTAGCCAAAAAGTTCGCTCTCCAGAAGGTTTTCGGGTAGAGCGGCGCAATTTACGGGAACAAAGGCCGCCTCTTTTCGGGAACTCTGATTGTGGACCGCCCGCGCCACCAGTTCCTTGCCGGTCCCGCTCTCCCCCTGGATGAGCACCGCCAAATCGGTATTCGCCACCTTCTCCACCAGGCGCAGCACCTCGTGCATCTTTGGGCTGGCGGTGAGCATCTGGCCGTCCTGGGGCGCAAACCCCAACTGCTTCCTGAGCGCCTCCACCTCGCGTTTCAGCCCGGCGAACTCCATCGCCTTTTCCATGGTCAGGCGCAACTCCTCCAGGTCGAAGGGCTTCAGAACATAATCATAAGCCCCGGCCTTGATCGCCTCCACAGCGGTCTTGATGGTGGCATAAGCCGTCATCATGATCACCGGCATCCCGGGAAACCGGCTTCTGATCTCCTTGAGAACGCTTAAACCGTCCGAGCCGGGGATCTGCAAATCCAGCATCACCAGTTCGACATCGAATCGCCCAAGGGCCGCCAGCGCCTCATCCCGGTTTGTGGCCCCCCGGATGGTGAAAAAGCCGGCGAAAGATTGTTCAAAGAGCCAGGCCATGTTCGGCTCATCATCAACCACCAGAATCACCGGCTTATGGCTTTTCATTGGTGACCTCCCTCCATCCCAGGCCCCTGGTAACCGGCAACGCAATGGTAAAGGCCGTCCCCCGCCCCGGCACGGATTCCAGATCTATGAATCCCCGGTGCTCGTCGATGATCCTGTGCACCAGCGGCAGGCCAAGCCCCGTGCCGCCGGGTTTGGTGGTAAAAAAGACGTCGAAGATCCGGGGCTGATCCTCAGGCGCAATCCCCGTCCCTGTATCGGATAGATAGGCCAGCGCCAGGCTTGAGTCGCGATCATACTTCGTTCTCACCCGCAGCCGGCCGCCCTCCGGCATGGCCTGCACGGCGTTCATCATGAGGTTCAGGAAGGCCTGCTTCAGATGATCCGCGTCACCCACAATGCCTGGCAGGCTCGAATCCAGCTCGAGCTCCAGCTTGACTCCGTTCTTGAGGGTATATGGTTCAATAAAGGAAGCTGACAGTTTCAGGACTTCGTTCAGATCTACTTCCCCCGCACAGGGTTCCGAAAATCTCGCGAAGTCGAGGAGCCCCTGCACCGTGCGATTTACCCGGCCCAACTCTTCTTCTCCGATTCTCGCAAAGGAAGTGAGGAAATTTGCATCGCCGAGCCGGCTTGGGATAAGCTGAAACGAGCCGGTCAGGATGGTGAGCGGGTTGCGGATTTCATGGGCGATGGCCGCGGCCAATTCGCCCACAATCGCCAGCTTCTCCGCCCGGCGCAGCCGCTCCTCCTGTTCCTGCGCGCCGCGCGCGTCATCAATCATCAGCACCACCCCCGCCAGGACGCCGTCTTCATCTCTGACCCCGGCGGCCAGAAGTTCAACCGGCAAGATCCCCCCGGGGCCAATGAGCCGGTCACTGGCCGTCGCGCTGCCTTCCCGGCCGGTTACCACGCGGTTGTAAAGCTTCGCCGGGGCATCGGCCTCGAAGCGCCCGGCCAGCTCTTTCCAATCCGCCCCCACCAGCTCGCCGGCCTTGATGCCGGCCAGCCTTTCCAGTCCGGCGCTGGCAAAAACGATCTTCCCCCCGGCGTCCAGGATCACCAGGCCGGTGTTCAGGCTGTTCAGAAAGAGGGTTACAAACTGCCCGACCCGTTGCACAGCCCCCCCGAACTCAGCGATCACTTTGCCAAGCCGATGCAGGTGGTCAAGCTGACCCGGCGGGTCAAGCCGGCCAAACTGGTCAAGCCAGTTGGTCTCCCTTGTTCCCCCGGCAATCCCCCCGCCGATTACCCCGGCCGCCGCGTCCGCCCGCAGAAACGAGGCGCTGGCCAGCAGCAAAAGCCCTGAAAGGCCGAGAACCGGCTCAAAATAGGTAGGAGAAAGGCTCTTCCGGGAACTCTCCTCCATCTGGCGGTAGATCCCTTCGATAGTCTCGTTGGCCCAGATGAACCCGATGGCTCTCCCGTCCCTGATCACCGGGCGAACACAGTTCATGATATCGCCCCGGACCATCGACCCGAAGCCGACCATCTCCCGGCTGGATTCCATGGCCCGCCAGCCGATATGGTCGCGTCCAATGGTGATCCCCACCTTGGACCCGAACTCCTTGCTGGGCCCGTAGGTAAGGATGGCATCAAGGTCCCGGGAATAGTATCCCACCCCCACCCCCGGAAAGCTTCCGGACAACCGGTCGCAAAAGGGGGCCAGCGCCTGGTTCAGCGTGGCAATCCGTTCAGCCCTTGAAACTTCCGGACCAGCGCCTGCCAAAGCCAGGAGCCGCTCATACCCGTCTTCCAGGTGGTCGTCCAACAGCCGGGCAAGGCCGAAGAGCTTTTGCGCCTTCTCGTCCAGCAGAGCCGCCTCGGCCTTCCGAAAGAACGTCGAGTGGTAGAACAAGCCCCCACCTCCCAATTGAATTTCTTCTTTTCAGAACAGCCGATTCCTCCCGTGCTATCCATAAGATCTCACCAAATCTGACAGAAAAAGCAGAAAAACCTGTTGACAAAACCCAGCAAGGCAGGCATAATAAAGGGGAAGGCACTCGTTCGCGCGAGCACCTTCCCCGGAGGGTGTTACAACCCGGGAGCGGCTGTAAAAGTTTCGGCGATTTGCTAGGTATCCAATGGGTACCTAGCGTTTTTGTCTACTATGTCGAAGCATCCTCGCCACCAGGCTGATGGCCGCAAGGGCCACCACTGGAGCGATTTCTATGAAAATGCCAAGTACACGTATCTTCATAGGCTTCACCTCCCTCTCAGCCGGGAATTCTCCCGGGCCCAACACCCCAAGCGGAGGGAGGTTCGACAGCCACCCGGATCGGCAGGCCTAAACCTGTCCAGATCCATTATAACCCCGCGAACGTA
>JAMCQP010000004.1 GCA_023381695.1 Bacillota bacterium
TGGCGGATGCCGCCACCGGTAAATCCGTTTCTTTCGGCACCAGCGGCATGGTCATCGGCAAGGATCTGAGCAATGACCATCCGGTGGATATGGTGTATACCTGGTATGACAGCCAGAAGCCGTGGGGCAAAGGGGAGTTTGTCAACCCGGACCAACTTGCGCCGTTGCGGCTGTATCCCGGCCTGGATGGAAGCCAGAACAACCTGGCCTGCCAGAGCTGCCATGATGTCCACGGCGTGAAAAACCCGAATGACCCATATGGTTACGACATCGCGTATTTCTTGCGGGTTGAAAACTCCAAGAGCGCCCTGTGCTTAAAGTGCCATCTAAAGTGAAGAGTACAGAAAGAGATCATGTGAGTGGATGAGGGATCGAAATCAAATCAGAAGGAGGAAGTAAGATGAAAAAGCTTTTTGTCCTGTTTGTGGCGATGGCGCTGGTGGCGGCGTTTGCCGTGCCGTGCCTGGCCACGATTGTCGGCACCAAGCATGATTTTACGGTTGGAACGGACAGTACGGCGATCAAAGCGGTTACCAACCAGGGGGATGAGATTTGCAAGGCCTGTCATGTCCCGCACAACGCCATTGCTACATCCGGCACTTACGATGTGAGTGGGATCCTGTGGGCCAAGGATTACGGCGCGGCGAACATCACCGGTCAGACCCTCAAGGTTCGGAACTCCATCCTGTGCATGGGCTGCCATGACGGCGTGATCGCCGACGCGGCCAATACGGATCCGGCGGCTCCCAAATTTGATTTTACCACCAGGACCACCGCTCTGGGCACGGATCTGACCAACGATCATCCGGTGGATGTGGTGTATACCTGGTATGACACCACCAAGTCCTATGCCCAAACTGCGTTTAAAGATCCGGCCACCTTCGCTGGAAAGATCAGGCTGTATACGGGCACGGATGCGTCCACCAACAACGTGGCCTGCCAGAGCTGCCACGATGTCCACGGGAAGGCGGACAGTACCGGCGCTAATATTCCGAAGTTCTTGCGGATCAACAATAGCGCTAGCGCTCTCTGCTTGACCTGCCATAACAAGTAGTCAAGCTGAATTAGAACGCAAGTTGTGAACGATGGCCAAAGCGGGGGCCGCAAGGCCCCCGCTTTGGCCGCCTCAGGTGGAAGGAGAGGCGCGGAATGCGGCAGAGATTTTGGTTGACCGCGATGGTTATTTTGCTGGGTTTTGGGATGTTCGGAGATATACCGGTGGATGCGGCCCGCGTGGCCTCTGGCGGCAGTACTGGCGCGGTGCCGGCGGCATCCACCGGCATGCAGCCGTCGATCACAGCGACGGCGGTGTTCGGCAACAATGTAGCCTTGGGGAAGGCTTACACGATTTCTCCGGCGCCGGCCGGGCTTTATCCGGATTCCGAAGGGCGGAAGATAACCGACGGGTATGCCGCCCAGTGGAGCGATATGGTCGGCTGGAAAAACCCCGAAAAAACCCCGGTGATCACCGTCGACCTCGGGGCCAAACAGGACGACATCACGTGGATATCCGCATTTTTTGCACTGGTTCCGGATGCGAAAGTTCAGTTGCCTGTTAAAGTATTACTGGCGATCTCAGATGATAATGTGAACTTCCGCGGCATCGGCGAGGCGAAGGGATGGCTTGTCCCAGCCACCGATAAGGAGTTTGTCCGGGAGATCTACTGGGAGAATCAGGCGGCGCCCGCCAGCGGGCGGTATATCAAGGTGGAGATTGTTCCGGCCGGCAAGGAATGGACCATGCTGGCGGAACTCCGGGTACTGGCGGGTAAAGTGGAAAAGTATTCCAATATCGCCGTGGAGAGAACTTATACGCTTTCCGCGACGGCCAGCATCGTCTTCCCTGATGATGGGAAAAAGCTTACCGACGGCCTCAGCAAACATGCCTGGGGGGATGCGGTCGGCTGGGAGATTGGCGCAAATACGGGGTTTAGACCGGAGATGGTTCTGGATCTGGGCGAGGTTCGTTCCGGGATCGTCAAGATCTCCGGCGGGTTTATGCGTACCATCACCTCCGATGTGCGGCTTCCCGCCAAGATGGTTTTGTGGGTTTCCGAGGATCATAGGACCTATACCCAGTTAGGCGAGGCAGCAACCTGGTTTCCGGAGCAGAAGGCCAACGAGCGGGTGAGTTGGCTTTCCTGGGAGAGCAAAAACGGCCCGGTACGTGGGCGCTATATTAAAGCCGAGATCTTGCCGAACATTACAGATGAGCAAGGTCAGGCCGGCTGGATCCTCATGACTGAATTGAGCGTCTTCGCGAAATGAGCTGACTGACGGCCACCTTGCGCGCAAGGAGGTGCCAGGGTGGAAGCGAAAGGAATCGCGAAAGTCCGTACTTTATTTACAGCAACAACTGTTTCGATTACCTTTGCCGCAGTTGCCGTCGTGCTGTTGGTCTGGTTTTTTGTCCTGGCCGCACCAGCCCTGGGGGGAGTGCTACCTGCAACGCATGACTTTTCTTTGATGAATCCCGGCGGCCAGCCGGAGGTAACCACCAGAACCTGTGGGGTTTGTCACATTCCAACAAGCGGCCGGTTTTCCCAGGACCAGGCGGTGCAGGCTCTGAACCCGAGCGAGGCGTACACCGGAGCGCTTAACGGCAAATACTCGACCGGTAGCTCGCGCCTTTGCCTGGGATGCCATGATGGAACCATAAGTGTGCAAGCATGGGGACTGCGATCCAAATGGGGGAACGATGCTGTGGCGGTAACTACAGGGGCGGACTGGAAAGACCATCCTGTAGATGTACCCTACCGTCCGGGAAAAGACTTCAAGGTTATTAGCAATTCCAAGATCAGGCTTTATAACGGAATTGTTGGGTGTGGCACCTGCCATGATGTACACGGAGAGGAGGCGGGTGTAAGTGGCACAGGTGTTGGTACAGGTTCAGACGGCGGAGGGTTCCCCCTCCGGGAAGAAAACCATAACAGCCGACTGTGCCTGGAATGCCACGATAAATAGCCCAACATAAAGGTTGGGGTCAAGTGAAGCAAAGCGGACTTATACGACTTTTGCAGATTACCGTATGGATAGCCGGGGTTCTCTTAACCGGTACTCTATACCATCCTTTGTTTGATGTGCGGGCCCAGGGATTATTATCATACCACGGGACTTTGGAATTTGGTGCCAAGCAATGGAACTTTTACCTGGTGGACAAGACGATTGAGACCTACAGGGATTTTGACTACAAGTTGCAATTGAACCTCTTTGGCCCGTTGCTCAGCCCGCGGGTTGGAAGCTACCAGATAGGCCTGGGGACCACCGCCTCCAGCCGGGTGGAAAACGGGTCGGGGAAGGATAATGCCAAATTTCTGGACACTAAAGTGCGGAGTTTCAGCTTTGGAAGCAGTCTCTTTCCCAACCGCCCATTTCAGGTCTCCACCGGCTATAACCTGGACACAACCGAGGATCGTCTTTCACCCATTTTGCCATATGGCGTGCTGGAATCATATTTTTCCAGGTTCTATCTTACCCTGCCCAGACTTCCCATGGTTACCCTGGACTGGCGACGGGAAAATGAGTTGTGGCCTGGCACGGTGATGACCACCAGTCGGAGCGCCAGTTTTGAGCAAAGTTTTGGCGAAAACCGCTTGAGCCTCAACCTTGCTGCAGGGGACATCAATGATTTCTATAATGCGTCTCTGACGCAGAACAAGTCACTTTCAGCGGGAATTTTGCTTAATCCAGCCAGAAAAGTTTCTGTGAACGGCTGGTATCAGGTTTCGGTGAGCAACGCCAAGAAGGTATTTGATCCGGACTTTCATCTGACGTATTCAACGGATGGTTACGGTGCCAGCTTTAGCCTGGAACCCAACGCAGTTACCAGATTCAGGGTCTCACATGATGTGAGATTCGAATTTAACGCCAAGGATTCTCCCTGGCTTGATCCGAACAAGAA
Organism: Bacillota bacterium; assembly: GCA_023381695.1. Classification (GTDB taxonomy): domain Bacteria; phylum Bacillota; class UBA5301; order JAMCQP01; family JAMCQP01; genus JAMCQP01. The sequence goes on from JAMCQP010000004.1 coordinate 3,902, forward strand.
TGGCAGCATGAATGGGAATGACAAACCCCAGGAAGGGTACCGCTTGCAACGGCGCAGCAATGCTTCCTTCTCCAAAGCCTTTTCCGGTCGGTTGAATTTTGACGCCGGTTACTCCTTGCTGGATCAGTGGGTGGATGCCGGGGATCAGCACACCCAGGAGGATGATTTCAGCCTCTCGCTGGGCGGGCAGGCGTCCGAGCGAACCAGGCTCCTGGGCCGGGCGGAGGTCAAACGCCAGCCCACCGATCAGACTTTGCTGTTAAGTGCCGACTCTTCCACCGTGGTATTGCCGGGGCTCACGGCAGGGTTGGGGGTCAGCCGGAGCAAATCCCTGATCAAAGACGGCCCCGGCACTTACGGGGCCAGCGCTGATTTGGGATACAATCGAATGATTTCTAATAATTTCCGGTTCAATGGCAGCATCGGCGGGAACATGGAGACCATTTCCGAGCGTTTTCAGTTGCGGGCCTATCGGATGCAGGCCGGCCTGGATGGCAGTCTGAGGCACTGGGTGAGCACCAGCATCTACTACTATGGATTAAGAGAGGTAGCAGGTGTTTATCAGGGAGAAAAGAGCGACCAGCTTTCCCTGCAACTATCCGGGTCGCCGTTGCCGGGCCTGACCAATTTGTTATCTTATCAATTCGGGCGGGGTGGAAATGCGCAAGAGCCCGATGATACGCAAGGTGCCATCCCGTTCTGGAGCGATCTCACCGCCAGGGTGGAGTACAACTGGCGGGCGATTACCATTGCCCTGGATGGAAGGGTCCACCGGCAATGGGGTGGAAACTCCACCGGCAGCAAGACCGATCATTTCAGCATGATCGGACTCAGCCTCAAGCGGTATTTCTAAAGAGGATTTGCGCCTTCAACCGGCGAACTATTAACTATTATTCCGAAAGGGAGCTTGTAGATGCATATTGTGACGGTGGGGCTCAACCACAAAACAGCCCCGGTGGAGGTGCGGGAGAAGCTGAGTTTTGCGGGGACCAGGCGGGAGCTTGGGCTGCAAAGGCTGAAGGCGTTGCCGCACCTGCAGGAAGCGGTGATCCTGTCCACGTGCAACCGGACCGAGATCTATGCAGCCACGGAGGATCTCCCAGGCGCCCGTCAATCCATCGCGGTATTTTTAAACGAGGTTCAGCAAGGGGTGGAAACCCGGCTGGAACGCTATCTTTATAATTTTTACGACCTGGAGGCGGTGCAGCACCTCTTTGTGGTGGCCTCCGGCCTGGATTCCATGATCCTGGGCGAGCCCCAGATCCTTGGCCAGGTGAAGGAAGCGCTCGCGGTGGCCCAGGAGAAGAAGACGGTCTTGGCCTATCTGAGCAAGCTCTTCCAGCATTCGGTGGAGGCTGGGAAGCGGGTCCGCACCGAGACCGAGATTGGCCAGAACGCGGTGTCCATCAGTTACGCGGCGGTGGAGTTGGCCCGGAAGATCTTCGGCGCCCTGGAGGGCAAGGTGGTGCTCATCGTGGGCGCCGGCAAGATGAGCGAGCTGACGGTCAAGAACCTGCGGGAACACGGCGCCAGCGCGATCCTGGTGGCCAACCGGACCTATGAACGGGCCTGCCAGCTAGCCCGGGATTTCAGCGGCGAACCGGTGGCCTTTGAGGCGCTGGGGGAGACCCTGCAAAAGGCGGATATCGTCATCAGTTCCACCGGGGCGCCGCACCTGGTCATCCATTATGACATGGTGCAGGAAGTGATGCGGGCGCGGCGGAACCGCTCGTTGTTCCTGGTGGATATCGCGGTGCCGCGGGACATCGATCCCAGGGTGAACCAGATGGACAATGTCTACCTTTATAATATCGACGATCTGCATTCGGTGGTGGAGACCAACCTGCAAAGGCGTGAACAGCAGGTGAAAAGGGCGGAACTCATCATCTCCGAGGAGCTGATGAACTTTTCGAATTGGTGGTCCTCGCGCCAGGTGGTGCCGCTGATCCGGGCGTTGCGGGATCGCGGGGATGGCATCCGGCGGCAAGAGCTGGAGAAGCTCTTCAGTCGCTGCCCCGATCTGGATGAGAAAGGGAAGAAGCAGGTCGCCTCCATGACCCAGGCGATTGTGAACAAGCTTCTGCACGACCCGGTGGTCTTCCTGAAGCAGGCCGCCAATGACGGGCAGCGGGCTAAATACCTGGAGGTAATGCCCGAACTGTTCGGGCTGGACATGGCCAAGATTGCCCAAGATGCGAATGCGCGGGAGGCCGCATCGGAACCAACAAAGGTGTTGGAGCCGGTCAGGGCGCCGGAAAAGGCAAACCTGTCTCTGGCCGAACGGGCAAAAGGAGGGCCGCTATGCTGATCCTTTCCGAGCGATTCCTGCAACTGGCTTCGGTAAGCCTTTGGGCCAGCTTGGCGGTCTACGTGGCCAGATTCAAGGCGGGCACGCCCCGGCTGGCCTATTTTGGCGGTCTTCTGGCCAAAGCCGGCTGGGTGGCCCTGAGCGTTTCTCTACTGGTCCGTTCCCTTGTACAGGGGCATCTGCCCATTACCACCTTCTTTGAGTCGCTTACCACCCTGGTCTGGGTGGCGCTGACCATCTATCTGTACCTGGACTGGAAGTGGCGCTGGCCGGTGTTGAGCGCCTTCTTCTTGCTGCTGGCGAGCGGCGGCCTGGCTTATGCTCTCTTTCTTCCTCAGGAGGTGCGGGCGCTTCCGCCCGTACTGCAGGTGGTTCCGCCGGTGATCAGGGCGCTTCCGCCGAAGTTGCAAAGCGGCTGGCTGCTGTTGCACGTGACTTTCAACTTCTTCTCTTATGGAGCTTTTACCTTATCTTTCCTGATCGGGATCCAGTACCTCTGGCAGGACTACCAGCTCAAGCACAAAAAATTCACCATCTGGTATGACCGGCTCCCGTCGCTGGACCGGCTGGATTTTTTGAACGCGCGGATGATCAATTGGGGATTTCCGCTTTTGACCCTCGGGATCATCACGGGATCCATCTGGGCCAGGTACGCCTGGGGGACTTACTGGGACTGGAACGCCAAGGAGAGCTGGTCTTTGTTCACCTGGCTCATCTTTGCTTTCGCGCTGTACTTCCGGGATATCCGGAAATGGCGCGGGCGAAAGGCCGTGCTTTTCACGGTGATCGGTTTTCTGGCGGTCCTGTTTAATTATTTCGGCATCAACTTCCTGTTCAGACACCCGCACTTCTTCATACGGGGTTCATAAATTGGAGGAACGGTTTTGGAAAGATATTTTCCGATCATGCTGGATCTGGCGGAGCGCTCGTGCCTGGTGGTGGGCGGCGGCAAGGTGGCGGAGCGCAAGGTGGGTTCCCTTCTGGAATGTGGGGCGAAGGTCACCGTGGTGAGCCCGGAACTGGTGGAGGGATTGGCCCGCCTGGCCGCGGAAGGGCGGATCGTCCATCTTCCCCGAGGCTATGAGCCGGGGGATTGCACCGGGATGTTTGTGGTCATCGCCGCCACCGATGACCAGGCGGTAAATGAGGCGGTAGCCGGGGAAGCCCGGGAGAGCCGTTGCCTGGTGAATGTGGTGGACTGCGCCGCCGAGTCCAATTTCATCGTGCCGGCGGTGGCCAGGCAAGGGGCGTTGACGCTGGCCATCTCCACCGGGGGCGCCAGCCCGGCGCTGGCCAGGCGGCTGCGGGAGGATCTGGAGGAGCATTACGGGCCGGAGTACGCCGTCTTTCTTGCTCTGATGGCCAGGCTGCGGGCCGAAGTTTTGCGCCGTTACCCGCCGGGACGGGACCGCGAGGAGCTCTTCCGGCGGCTGGTGGACAGCCAAATTTTGGCGCAGATCCGGAACCGGGACACGGCAGGGATTCGTTTAGAGTTATGGAACATCTTAGGAAAGGATTTCCCGGCTGAGGAGTTGACAGCCGGACTTTCATTTGCAAACAGGCAGGTTGAGTCATAAACAGGCAGGTCGAATACAAACAGGCAGGTCGAAATAATGACGCATTCAGACAGAAACGCGCAGGACAGGGGATCGGGGCCTGCGGTTCATGAAGGGCGAAAGAGGCTGGTGGTGGGGACCCGGGACAGCCAGCTGGCGCTCTGGCAGACCAAGTGGGTGATCGGCGTCCTGAAGGCGGCTCACCCGGATCTGGAGGTGGAGATCCGGCAGATCAAGACCAAGGGCGATAAGATCCTGGACACTCCCTTGCCGGCCATCGGCGACAAGGGGCTTTTTGTGAAGGAGATCGAACACGCCCTGGCGGCGGGGGAGATTGACCTGGCGGTGCACAGCATGAAGGACGTGCCCACCGAGATTCCTCCGGGGCTGGCCATCGCCGGGATGTCCAGGCGGGCGGATCCCAGGGACGTCTTGATCTCCCGGTCCGTGAAATCGGTGGTTGAATTGCCCAAAGGCGCCTTGATCGGCACCAGCAGCCTGCGAAGAATAGCTCAGTTGAAATACCTCAGGCCGGATCTGGCCTTTGAGCCCATCCGCGGCAATCTGGACACCAGGCTGCGCAAGCTGGACGGCCTGAAGCTCTCAGCCATCGTTCTGGCGGCGGCGGGGCTGGATCGCCTGGAATGGGAGGCACCCGTCGTGGAACGAATTTCGCCCGAAATATGCCTCCCCGCGGTGGGACAGGGGGCGCTGGGCGTTGAGATCCGGGCGGATGACGCCTGGGCCGGGAGCCTGGTGGAAAGCCTGCGGGATCTGGAGACCGAGACAGCAGTGAGGGCCGAGCGGGCGTTTCTGGGCGAGTTGGAGGGAGGATGCCACGTCCCCATCGGGGCTCTGGGGGAAGTCTCCGGCGCCCGGCTGCGCATCTCCGGCGTGGTGGCCAGCCTGGATGGAGAGAGGCTGGTGCGGGGCGAGGTGGCCGGCCCGGCCCGGGATAGTGAGGAGCTTGGCTTCCGTCTTGCCCAACAGTTGCGCCGCCAGGGCGCCCGGGAGATACTGGAAGAGTTGAAACAGGCCCTGAACAATGGTTAAAAGGGGAGTACCAGATGAGCAATATGGCACAACCGCGGACGGCGGCCAATGCTACGCAGGATCTAGGACGGGCGAAAACAGGCAAAATTTTTCTGGTTGGCGCCGGCCCCGGTGATCCGGGGCTTCTGACCCTGCGGGGCAGGGAGTGCCTGGAAAAAGCCGATGTGGTGGTCTATGACCGGCTGGCCGGCGATGAGCTTCTGAGGTTTGCCGGAGCCGGGGCGGAGATGATCTACGTCGGCAAACAGTCCAGCAACCATACGGTTCCCCAGGGCGAGATCAATGAGATCCTGATCCAGAAGGCCCTGGAGGGGAAGAATGTCACCCGCCTGAAGGGCGGCGACCCGTATATCTTCGGCCGGGGCGGGGAAGAGGCGGAGTATGCCCGCCGCCACGGCGTCGAATTTGAGGTGGTGCCGGGGGTGACCTCGGCCATCGCCGGGCCGGCCTATGCCGGCATCCCGCTCACCCATCGCGGCTACGCCTCGTCGGTGGCCATCGTCACCGGCCACGAGGATCCCGCCAAAGAGGTGTCCAGCATCAACTGGAAGAATCTGGCCACCGCCACGGACACCATTGTGTTTCTCATGGGCATGGAAAACCTGGGCGGGATTGCGGAAAATTTACAGGCGCACGGCCGCCAGCCCACGACCCCGGTGGCGCTGGTGCGCTGGGGGACCACGGTGGATCAGGAGACCCTGACGGGCACTCTGGATACCATTGTGGATCTGGCGGCCGCCAGACAGTTCGGCTCTCCGGCCCTGATCGTGGTCGGAGAGGTGGTAAGCCTCCGGCCGGTTTTGAGCTGGTTCGAGCAGAAGCCCCTCTTCGGCAAACGCGTGGTGGTCACCCGTTCGCGGGCGCAGGCCAGCGCCTTGAGTGAAGCCTTGCACGAATACGGGGCGGAGGCCATGGAGTTTCCGACCATCGAGATCGCGCCGCCGCCGACCTTTGACGCGCTGGATGCGGCCATCGACCGCCTGGGTGAATACGACTGGGTGATCTTCACCAGCGCCAACGGGGTGGAGGCACTTCTGACCCGCCTGCGTGATCTCGGCAAGGATGTCCGGGCCCTGGCCGGCTGCAGGCTGGCGGCCATCGGCGTGCAGACCGCCGCGGCGCTGGAAGCCAGGGGGTTAAAGGTGGACTATGTTCCGTCCGAATACCGGGCCGAGGCCATCATCACCGGTCTGTCCGACGCGGAGATCCGCGGGAAGCGGTTTCTGCTTCCCAGGGCCAAAGAGGCCCGGGAGGTGCTGGCCAGGGATCTGGCGGCGCGGGGGGCGCAGGTTGATGATGTGGCGGCCTATATCACCGTGACGGGGCAGGCGGAGGCGCGGGCGGCGGAACTTCGCGAGATGTTCGCCCAGGGGAAGATCCACGTGGTGACCTTCACCAGTTCCTCCACGGTACGGAACTTTGTGAAGCTCATGGGCGTTGGGGATATTGGAGGGCTGTTGCGGCAGGCCACCGTGGCCTGCATCGGCCCGATCACCGCCGATACCGCGCGCGAGCTCGGCCTTCATGTGGATATCGTGGCCGGGGAGTACACCGTAAATGGGCTCGTGGAAGCCCTGGTGGCTCATTTCGCAAGTTGATGCTTGGCAGTTGTGGATGCGGGAGGGACAAACAATGTTTCCAACTATCCGGATGCGCCGCTTGCGGGGCAGTGAAGGCTTGCGGCGTCTGGTGCGCGAGACGACCCTGGATCCGGGCGATCTGATCTACCCGCTCTTTGTGGTTCCGGGGACAAAGGTGAAAAAAGAGATTGGCTCGATGCCCGGCGTCTTTCACTGGTCGGTGGACCTGGTGGCGCAGGAGGCGGAGTCCGTTGATGAGCTTGGTGTTCCCGCGGTGCTCCTCTTCGGGATTCCGGAACACAAGGACCCGCTGGGCTCCGAGGCCTGGAGCGAGCAAGGCGTGGTGCAACGGGCCATCCGGGCCATCAAGGCGCGGGTGCCGGATCTTCTGGTGATCACCGACGTCTGCCTCTGTGAATACACCGACCACGGGCATTGCGGCGTGGTGGAGGGCGGCTGCATCGTCAACGACGCCACCCTGGAGCTTCTGGCCAGGGAGGCGGCCTCCCACGCGGCGGCCGGGGCGGCTATGATGG
>JAMCQP010000073.1 GCA_023381695.1 Bacillota bacterium
GGTGAAGTGCTGGATCTATAAGGGCGAGGTGCTCCCGGCCAAAAAGGTAACGAAGGAAGTCAAAAATGAGCGGCTGGAGAAGCCTTTGGCCAAAGCGCAAGGGGGAGGCGAGTAACGATGCTGGTTCCCAAGAGGGTGAAACATCGTAAACAGCACCGTGGCCGGATGAGGGGCGAGGCCCTGCGCGGCTCCGAGCTTACCAGCGGCGAGTACGGGCTCCAGGCGACCGAACCGGGATGGGTTACCAACACCCAGATCGAGGCGGCTCGTATAGCCATGACACGTTATGTCAAAAGGGGCGGCAAGGTCTGGATCAAGATCTTCCCCGACAAGCCCGTGACCGCCAAGCCGGCGGAGACTCGTATGGGCAGCGGCAAAGGCGCTCCCGAGTACTGGGTGGCCGTGGTCAAACCCGGCCGGGTGATGTTTGAGATCGCCGGGGTGGAGGAAGACCAGGCCAGGGAGGCGATGCGTCTCGCCGCGCACAAACTGCCCATCAAGGCGAAGTTTGTGAAGAGAATAGAAGCGGGTGGTGAAGCAGAATGAAGGTCAAGGAGTTGCGCGATCTGACATCAGACGAGCTGAGCCGCAAGCTATCCGACCTCAAAGAGGAGCTTTTCAATCTGCGATTTCAACTGGCCACCGGCCAGTTGGAGAACCCGATGCGGGTGCAGGAAGTGCGAAAGAACATTGCGCGGGTGATGACCATTATTCACGAACGGGCTCTCAAGGTCCGCGAGGCGTAGCAAAAGGAGGGCAGGCTGATGGTTGAGAGGGGAAACCGCAAGGTGCGTGTCGGCACCGTGGTAAGCGATAAGATGGATAAGACGGTGGTGGTTGCCGTGGAGGCACTGGTGCGCCATCCGTTATATGGCCGTATCCTCAAAAGAACGTCCAGGCTCAAGGCTCACAATGAGAATAACGAGGCCAGGGTGGGCGACAAGGTGCGGGTGATGGAAACCCGGCCGCTGAGCCGCGAAAAACGCTGGCGGGTCGTGGAGGTCATGGAGAAGGCGCACTAGCCTGCCTTGAAGAGAGGAGGAAGCGACCGTGATTCAACAGGAGACTGTGCTGAACGTGGCGGACAATTCCGGAGCCAAGTCGTTGCTTTGCATCAGGGTGATGGGCGGTTCCAAGCGGAAGTACGCCCGGATCGGCGATGTGATTGTTGCGTCCGTGAAAGAGGCAACGCCCGGGGGCGTGGTAAAGAAGGGCGAAGTGGTAAAGGCCGTGGTGGTGCGGACCCGCAAGGAATTTCGCCGGCCGGACGGTTCTTATATCAAGTTTGACGAGAATGCCGCAGTGATCATCAACGACCAGAACAATCCGCGGGGTACGCGTATCTTTGGGCCGGTGGCCAGGGAGCTGCGCGACCGGGATTTCATGAAGATTGTTTCTCTGGCACCGGAGGTCCTGTAGGCGACGGAGAGGAGGTCGGTTCAAATGGCCATTCTTACAGAGCAAAGGCCGCAAAATGTGCATGTCCGCAAGGGCGACACGGTGGTGGTACTCTCCGGCAAGGACAAGGGTAAAAAGGGGAAGGTGCTCCAGGTTTTTCCCAAGGAGAGCAGGGTCATCGTGGACGGGATTAACATCACCAAGCGGCATACCCGGCCGACCCGGACCATGCCCCAGGGGGGAATTGTGGAACGTCCGGGCGCCATGGCTTCCGGCAAGGTGATGGTGGTATGCCCGAGCTGCGACAGGCCTGCCAGATTGGGGCACGACCGTTCGGAAGACGGCACCAGCGCGCGAGTGTGCAAGAGGTGCGGCAAGACCATTGATTGACTTATCATGAGCGGGAAGGAGGTAGTCCAATGGCGCCACGTTTGAAGGAAAAGTATGCCAAAGAAGTGGTACCTGCGCTCAAGGAGCGGTTTAAATACCAAAACCCCATGGAGGTTCCCAGGATTGATAAGGTGATTATCAACATGGGGGTGGGGGCGGCGGCAGCCGACGCCAAGGCGATGGACGGCGCCGTGAGCGACCTGACGGCGATTGCCGGGCAAAAACCGGTGGTCACCCGGGCCAAGAAGTCCATTGCCAACTTCAAGATCCGCGAGGGCATGGCCATCGGCAGCAAGGTGACCCTGCGGGGTGAGAGGATGTACGAATTCCTCGACAAGCTGTTCAATATCGCTTTACCCAGGATTCGTGACTTTCGCGGCGTCTCTCCCAAGTCTCTCGACGGGCGGGGCAACTATACATTGGGGATCAAGGAGCAGTTGATCTTTCCGGAGATCAATTACGACAAGGTGGATAAGGTACGCGGGATGGATATCACCCTGGTCACTACGGCCAGGAACGATGAACAAGCCATGGAATTGTTGCGTCTCATGGGAATGCCATTCCGCACAGCTTGATGCAAGAGGAGGGTTTGACTGGTGGCCAAGAAATCATTGATTAACAAAGCGGCGGGCCCGCAGGCTTTTGAGGTGCGGCGTTACCACCGCTGCCGGATTTGCGGCAGGCCCAGGGGATATATGAGGAAGTTTCAGATGTGCCGGATCTGCTTCCGCAATCTGGCGCTCAAGGGTGAGATTCCCGGGGTGACGAAAGCCAGTTGGTAAAAGAAGTCTAGCGACGGGAAGGGGGTAACACACGATGGTCATGACAGATCCGATCGCCGATATGCTCACCAGGATCCGGAATGCAAACTCGATCAACCATTCGACCGTGGAGATTCCAGGTTCCAAGCTCAAGATGGAACTGGCCAGGATCTTCAAGGAGGAAGGGTTTGTCCGCGACGTGGAGTTTGTGGACGATGGCAAGCAGGGGACCATCCGGATCATGCTGAAGTACGGCCCTCAGAAGGATAAGGTGATTTCCGGGATCAAGCGAATCAGCAAGCCCGGTTTGCGTGTATATGCCCAAAAAGATCAGATACCGAAGGTTCTGGGCGGTTTGGGAATCGCAGTCCTCTCTACTTCTCAGGGGATAATGACCGATAAACAGGCACGGCAAAAGGGGATCGGCGGGGAAGTCATTTGTTACGTGTGGTAAGCACGATTCCGCCTGCAGAGGAGGTGCGAAGATGTCGCGTATAGGAAGAATGCCTGTGCAGATCCCCTCGGGGGTGGAGGTCAAGTTGGAGAATGGCAACGTGATCACCGTCAAGGGGCCCAAGGGCGCCTTGAGCCGGGAATTGCACAGGGAGATGATCGTTAAGGTCGACGGCAGCGAGGTTACCGTGCAGCGGCCGAGCGAGGACAAATTTTATAAAGCTCTTCATGGGCTGACCCGGAGCTTGATCGCCAACATGGTGGAGGGTGTCACCAAGGGATACCAGCGCAATCTGGAGATCTCCGGCGTCGGTTACCGCGCGGCCAAGCAGGGCAGCAAGCTGGTGCTGAGCATGGGGTATTCCCATCCGGTGGAGATCGAACCCGCAAAGGGGATTGAGATCGAGGTTCCCGTTCCCACCAAAATTTCGGTGAAGGGCATCGATAAGGAACTGGTGGGGGCAACGGCCGCCAGCATCCGCGCGGTGCGTGAACCTGAACCGTATCTGGGCAAGGGGATCCGCTACGAGGGCGAGATCATCCGGCGCAAGGCGGGCAAGGCGGGCAAAGCCGGCGGCGGTAAGAAGTAGACCCGGCAAGATCGCATCTTTTGGGTTAAAGGAGTGAACAGACATGATCCGTAACGTGGATCGCAAGGCAGCTCGGGAACACCGGCATCTGCGCATCCGAAAGCGGGTGAGCGGCACGCCGGAGAGGCCGCGGCTGAGTGTCTTCCGGAGCCTGCATCATATCTACGCGCAGGTCATTGATGATACAGTCGGGCGGACTCTGGCCGCCGCTTCCAGCCTTGACCCCGAGTTGAAGCAGAAGGGGCTTTCCGGGGGAGACGTTGAAGCCGCCAAAGCGGTGGGAACCTTGATCGCCAAAAGGGCGCAAGAAAAGGGAATCACCGACGTGGTCTTCGACCGGGGCGGAAATATCTATCACGGCCGGATTCAGGCGCTGGCCGCCGCCGCGCGTGAAAGCGGCCTGAAGTTCTAATGCGGGCCGATCTTATAAGGCAGCAGAAAAGGAGGGAAGATAGTTGGCCAAGCTTGATACCAACAAAATGGACCTGAAAGAGAAAGTGGTTTCGATCAACCCCGTGTCCAAAACGGTGAAAGGTGGACGCACCAGAAGTTTCAGCGCTCTGGTCGTGGTTGGCGACGGCAACCAGCACGTGGGCGCCGGCCTGGGCAAAGCCAAGGAAGTGGCGGACGCCATCCGCAAAGGGGTGGAGGACGCCAAGAAGAATATCATTGAGGTCCCCATGGTGGAGACCACGATTCCTCACCAGATTACCGGCCATTTCGGGGCCGGGAAGGTCCTTTTGAAACCGGCCACCAAGGGGACGGGCGTGATTGCCGGGGGACCCGTGCGCGCGGTTCTGGAACTGGCCGGGGTGCGCGATGTGACCACGAAATCGCTGGGCTCCGCCAACGCCATCAATATGGTGCATGCCACCATGGAGGGGCTGAGGGGCCTGAAACGCGCCGAGGAGGTCGCGCGGCTCCGTGGCAAGTCCGTTGAGGAACTGTAAACTGCGGTTCAAGAAACGAGGTATGCAAAATGCCAACCAAAAAGAAGAAACAGCTCAAAATTACGCTGGTCAAGAGCCCGATCGGTACCCCGAAGGATCAGCAGGCGACTCTGGAGTCTCTCGGCCTGCACAAGCTGCACCATTCGGTGATCCAGCCGGACAACCCGGCGATCCGGGGAATGATCTTCAAACTACAGCATCTGGTGGCCTTCGAAGAGGTTTCCGGCTAAAGAAGATCCCAAGACGAGGAGGTGTACCAATTGCGGTTACATGAATTGAAACCTGCGGCTGGCGCTAAAACACAGCGAAAGCGAGTCGGACGCGGTATAGGGTCCGGGCTTGGCAAGACCGCGGCTAAAGGGCATAAAGGGCAGTTGGCCCGTTCTGGCGGCGGAAAAGGCCCGGCATTTGAAGGTGGTCAGACCCCACTTCAGCGCCGCCTGCCGAAACGCGGATTTAATAACATTTTTAAGAAAGAATATGCGATCGTGAACGTGAAGGAGCTGGACAGGTTTGAAAACGGAACTGTCGTCACCCCTCAGGTTCTGATCGATGCTGGCCTCATCAAGAAAGTCAAGGACGGCGTGAAGATTCTGGGGACAGGGGAACTGACCAAGTCTTTGACGGTGCAGGTCAAGGGGGTTACCAAATCTGCGGCGGCCAAGATCGAGGCGGCCGGCGGCAAGGTAGAGGTGGTATAAGATGCAGCTGCTTTCCACGATGCAGAATGCTTTTCGCATTGCCGACCTGCGGAGGAAGATCCTCTTTACCCTGGCCATGCTGGTAGTCTTTCGGATCGGCAGCTTCATCCCGGTGCCGGGCATCGATGCCAGCGGGTTGGCGAGCAAGTTTGGGCAGGGGAATATCTTCGGCCTTCTGGACCTTTTTGCCGGCGGTTCCTTGCGGCGATTCACCATCTTTGCCATGGGGGTCAACCCCTACATTACGTCGTCCATCATCATCCAGCTTTTGACCATCGTCATTCCAAGCCTGGAAGAGATGGCCAAGGAGGGGGTCGAGGGGCGCAAAAAGATCCAGCAGTTAACCAGGTATGGTACGGTGCTTCTGGCGATTATTCAGGGTTACGGCACGGTGGCTTATGTCCGCGAGTTTATCATTACCCCGGGATTTTTCACCACCGCCACTATTATTCTGACCCTGACCGCCGGCACCATGTTTTTGATGTGGCTGGGGGAAAAGATCTCTGAACGGGGGATCGGCAACGGCATCTCGCTCATCATCTTCGCCGGTATCGTGGCCAGACTGCCGTCCTCGGCTTTGACCACCTTCCAGGCCATCGGCGCGGGCGGCATCAACCCGTTCGCGGTGGTAATCTTCCTGATCCTGGCGGTCGTGGTCATCGCGGCGGTTGTGCTGATCCAGGAGGGGCAGAGACGGATCCCGGTGCAATACCCCAAACGGGTGGTGGGCCGCAAGGTGTACGGCGGCCAGAGCACCCACATTCCCTTGCGGGTGAACCAGGCCGGGGTCATTCCGGTAATCTTCGCCTCGTCGATCCTGGCTGTTCCGGCGACCATCGGATTATTTGTGCCGGGATTGAGATTTTTGGATCGATGGCTTGGTTATAACACTTTTGGGTATAATTTCCTGTATGCGCTCTTCGTCGTCTTCTTCACCTACTTCTACACGGCGGTGACCTTCAACCCCATGCAGATCGCGGACAACATGAAGAAGTACGGCGGCTTTATCCCGGGCTTGCGGCCGGGGCGTCCCACCGCCGAGTACCTGGAGCGGGTTCTGACCCGGATTACCCTGGTGGGCGCGCTCTTTTTGGCGGCCATCGCGGTGTTGCCATCCATCGCCACGGGAGTCTTCGGGTACGGGGCCTTTGCCTTCGGCAGCACCTCGTTGCTCATCATGGTGGGCGTGGCCCTGGACACCATGAAACAGATCGAGGCGCACCTCCTGATGCGCCACTACGAAGGATTTATGAAATGAACAAGTCGCACCCGATGCGACATTGCTCCGAAGGCTGGTTCATGCAAGGGGGGAAAAGCCATGCGTTTAATCTTGTTGGGCCCGCCCGGCGCCGGCAAGGGCACACAGGCTCAGGTACTTGTGGAGGAACTCGAAGTTCCGCATATTTCAACGGGCGATATGTTCAGGGCCGCAATGAAGGCCGGTACCGAACTGGGGCGCCAGGCCAAGAGCTATGTGGATAAAGGCGAACTGGTGCCGGATTCGGTGACCATCGGGCTGGTTCGGGAACGGCTGGCCTTGCCGGATTGCCGGAAGGGCTTCCTTCTGGACGGCTTTCCCCGGACAGTGGCCCAGGCGGAAGCGCTGGACGAATTGCTGGCGGGGCTGGACATGGCATTGGATGCCGTGGTAAACATCCAGGTGGATCCAGAGGTCCTGGTGAACAGGCTTTCCAACCGGCGCACCTGCCGCAACTGCGGCGCGGTCTACCACCTGCTCCACAAACCGCCGGCCTCTCCCGGCAAGTGTGATGCCTGCGGCGGGGAACTGTACCAGCGCCCGGATGACCATGAAGCCACGGTGCGCAATCGGTTGGAGGTTTATACCGCCCAGACCAGGCCGCTCATCGACTTCTACCGACGAAAGGGGCTCTTGCATTCGGTGGATGGCGAGGCCGAGGTGGAGCAGGTAACAGTTGAAATTCGGCGGGAGCTTGGCCTGTAAAGGTGCGGGAGAATGATTACACTTAAGTCGGATATGGAACTGGGCCATATGCGCAAGGCCGGCCACCTGGTGGCCCTTGCGCTGGAGAAGGTTGCGGAAGAGATCAAACCGGGGGTCGCCACGGGTGATCTGGATCGAATGCTGGAGGGGTTTTTCCTCTCACAGGGGGCCATCCCGGCGTTCAAGGGGTATAACGGTTTTCCGGCGTCGATCTGCGCCTCCGTGGACGATGAAGTGGTTCACGGCATACCGGGGAGACGGGTGCTCGAAGAAGGCCAGATCATCAGCATCGATGTGGGGGCGATCGTCGAGGGCTTCTACGGCGATGCGGCCATGACATTGCCGGTGGGAAAGATCAGCCCGGCGGCGCAGCGCTTGATTGACGCGACCAGGCAATCGCTCGAAAGGGGAATTACTTTTGCCGTGGAGGGGAACCGGCTTTCCGACATCTCCCATGCGATACAGACCTATGTGGAATCCGTTGGATTTTCGGTGGTGCGCGATTTTGTCGGTCATGGGATCGGCCGCGAGATGCATGAGTTTCCCCAGATCCCCAACTTTGGCAGGCCGGGCCACGGTCCAAGGTTGAAACCAGGCATGACGCTGGCGGTTGAGCCCATGGTTAACGCGGGCGGGTTTGAAGTCGTAACAGATCCGGACAATTGGACGGTTCGGACCAGAGATGGCAGTCTATCGGCCCATTTTGAGCATACCATCGCTGTTACCGAAAACGGACCCGAGATACTCACCAGGTAATTTGACACGAGGTCAAGGCACCGCGGAGCGGTGAAGGGAGCGATGCACGTTCATGGCTAAAGAAGATGTGATTGAAGTAGAAGGAAAAGTGCTTGAACCGTTGCCCAACGCCATGTTTCGCGTTGAACTGGAAAACGGCCATGTGGTCCTGGCTCATGTTTCCGGCAAGTTGCGGATGAACTTTATCCGGATCCTGCCGGGAGACAAGGTGACGGTTGAGCTTTCACCCTACGATCTCACGCGAGGCCGGATTACCTACCGGCTGAAATAGACCAGAAAGTTTAGGGGGTAGTGACAATGAAGGTGCGGCCGTCGGTCAAGCCGATTTGCGAGAAATGCAAGGTTATCAAGCGCAAGGGCGCCGTGATGATTATCTGCGAGAATCCCAAGCACAAACAAAAACAAGGTTAACGTGGGAGGTGTCAACGTAAAATGGCGCGAATTTCGGGTGTGGATCTGCCCAGGGATAAGCGGGTGGAGGTTGCTCTCACCTATATCTATGGTCTCGGCAAGACCACGTCGCGACAGATTCTGGCCAGGACGGGAATCAATCCCGACACGCGGGTCAGGGATCTTACCGAGGACGAGGTTTCCAAGCTGCGGGAAACGATAGACAAAGGGCACAAGGTCGAGGGCGACCTGCGGCGTGAAGAATCGATGAACGTCAAGAGGCTGATCGACATCGGTTCCTACCGGGGGTTCCGGCATCGGCGCGGGTTGCCGGTGCGCGGGCAGCGGACGCGCACCAATGCGCGGACTCGCAAGGGCCCCAAGAAGACCGTTGGCGTGCGCCGTAAGAAGGCCGCTCAAGCATAAGACAGGAGAGGGAGGGAATCTATTTGGTTGCCAAAGTAAAGAAGGCCGCGACCCGCACCAAAAAGCGTGAACGCAAGAATGTGGAGAGCGGCGTGGCCCATATTCGTTCGACATTTAACAATACCATTGTGACTCTTACGGATAAGACCGGCAATGTACTGTCGTGGTCCAGTTCGGGGCAGATGGGTTTCAAGGGCTCCCGAAAAGGAACGCCGTTTGCGGCGGGAATGGCGGCGGAGACCGCGGCCAAAGCCGCCATGGATCACGGCTTACGGGAAATAGAGGTTTTTGTCAAGGGCCCTGGTTCAGGGAGAGAAGCGGCGATCCGTTCCCTGCAGGCCGCCGGGCTGGATGTCAGCGCGATCAAGGACGTAACGCCCATTCCGCATAATGGATGCCGGCCTCCAAAGCGGCGCCGGGTCTGATATAGGAGGAGGATCAGGAAAAGATGGCAAGATACACTGGCCCTGTTTGCAGGCTCTGCCGCCGCCAGGGGGAGAAGCTCTACCTCAAGGGTGATCGCTGCTACACCACCAAATGCGCGGTGGATCGCCGGACTTATGCTCCCGGCCAACATGGGCAGAACCGTCGTAGCAAGGTATCGGAATATGGAATCCAGTTGCGAGAGAAGCAGAAGCTGCGCAGGATCTACGGCCTGCTTGAGGCGCAAACCGAGAGCTATTTTGAAGAGGCGGCCCGCAAGAAGGGTGTCACCGGCGAAAACCTCCTGCAGATCCTGGAGACCAGGCTGGATAACGTGGTTTTTCGGCTGGGCTTTGCGACTTCCCGGGCCGAGGCAAGGCAGCTGGTCCGGCACGGCCACTTCACCGTAAACGGCAAGAAGGTCAACATCCCTTCTTACCTTTTGAGGGTGGGGGACGTGGTGTCGATCAAAGAGACCAGCCGCAAGAGCCCGCGTATCGAAGCGGTGCTGGCGTCCACCGGCCAGAAGAGCATTTCGGCCTGGCTGAGCATGAACCGCGAAGGAACCGAGGGGACGTTGGTCGCCCTGCCCACGCGTGAACAGATTGATGTACCGATCCAGGAGCACTTGATCGTCGAGTACTACTCAAGATAGGCCCTTGGGTGGCACATCGGCCGGATCGCCCGATTTTCACTTAAAGGAGGGTAAAGTGGATGATCGAAATCGAAAAGCCGAAGATCGAGTGCGCAAACATGACGGACAATTACGGCAAGTTTGTAGTTGAGCCGCTGGAGAGGGGTTACGGCACCACGCTGGGGAACTCCCTGCGCAGGATCTTGCTCTCGTCCTTGCCGGGCGCAGCCGTGACCTCGGTGAAGATCGACGGCGTTTTGCACGAGTTTTCGACCATCGAAGGCGTGGTTGAAGACGTCACGGATATCATCCTCAACTTGAAAGAGCTTCTGGTGAAGTTGCACACTGATGAGCCCACATTGTTGAGAATCGAGGCCGAGGGAGAGGGAGAGGTCACCGCCGGGGACATCAAGGCCGGCAGTGACATGGAGATCTTGAACCCCGATCTGCATATCGCCACCTTAGACAAGGGGGCGCGTTTCTTTGCGGAGATCGCCGTGGAAAAGGGACGGGGTTATGTTCCCGCGGAACGCAACAAGAAGCCGGATCAGCCCATCGGTGTCATTCCGGTGGATTCCATCTTTACGCCGGTCCGCAAGGTAAATTATACTATTGAGGACACCCGGGTCGGCCAGGTCACCGACTACGACAAATTGACCCTCGAGGTGTGGACGGACGGCAGCATTGCGCCGGATCAGGCCACCAGCCTCGCCGCGCGGATCCTCAACGAACACCTGATGCTCTTCGTGAACCTGACCGAAGGGGCCAGCGAAGTGGAGATCATGGTGGAAAAAGAGGAAGAGAAGCGCGACAAGCTCCTGGAGATGACCATTGAGGAACTGGATCTGTCGGTGAGGTCCTACAACTGCCTCAAGAGAGCCGGGATCAACAGCGTGGAAGAGTTGACCAGGAAGACCGAGGAAGATATGATGAAGGTACGAAACCTGGGTCGCAAGTCGCTGGAGGAGGTCCGGCAAAAGTTGGA
>JAMCQP010000003.1 GCA_023381695.1 Bacillota bacterium
ACTGGAGGGCATGGGGATGGAAAAGCCGGAGATTCACAGCGACGTAAAGCGCGGATTCGTCCTGGAATTTCCCGAGATCCCCCAGCTCGATCTCGACGCGGTGGAGGCCATGGTCCGGGAGTATATCAGCCAGGACGTGCCCATAAGCTACCATGACGAGGAGCACATAAAGATCGGGGAAACGGTGTATCCTTGTTCCGGGCCGCGAATTCACGTGAGGCATGCGGGAGAGATCGAGGAGTTCCGGCTGATGAAAGGGTTTCGCTACGATCCCATCGCGCGCCTGTACCTTTTGGCCGGCCTGGTGGGCGCCGGGGCGGATCAGGAGGCAAGTGAGGCCGGCGGAGCGGAGGACCAGGAGGAACTGCTTTGGTTAGAGTGGAGTTGAGGGCTGGAATGGAGTTGAGGTTTAAATGGAGTTGAACCGGGTGGACGGCCGGCGCCCGGATGAGATGCGGCCGGTGAAGGTGGCGCGCAATTATCTGAAGCACGCGGAGGGCTCGGTGCTCATCGAGGTGGGGGATACCAAGGTCATCTGCAGCGCCACTGTTGAGGATAAGGTACCGCCTTTCCTGCGCGGGACGGGGCAGGGATGGGTCACCTCGGAATACGCCATGCTGCCCAGATCCACCCAGGTGCGTAACGTTCGCGAATCGTCCAAGGGCAAGATCGGTGGGCGTACCCACGAGATCCAGCGGCTGATCGGCCGGGCGCTGCGGTCGGTGGTCGACCTTACGGCGCTGGGTGAGAAGACGATCTGGATCGATTGCGACGTGATCCAGGCCGACGGCGGCACGAGGACGGCGTCCATCACCGGCGCCTTCATCGCGCTGGTGGATGCCCTGACCAGGCTGCAGGTGCAGACGGGGCAGACAGCGCCCGCGCAGGGCGTACAGGCCGTCCAGGCCGCGCAAAGTGCCCGGGCGGGCAAAGGAACAGGCGTACCCGGCGTATCGGGGTTGACCGGGCCGCTGCCGCTTAAAGATTTCGTGGCGGCCACCAGCGTGGGAATCATCAACGGGGTGCCGATGCTGGATCTGTGCTATGCCGAAGATTCGCACGCGGACGTGGACATGAACATTGTCCTGACCGGGCGTGGCAAATTTGTGGAGGTGCAGGGCACCGCGGAGGCGGAGCCTTTCACCAGGGACCAGATGGAGGTTCTTTTTGGCCTTGCTCAACAGGGTATTTCCCGCTTGATTGCGATCCAAAAGGAAACTTTGGGCGATCTCGCCCGCTATGTGGGGGATTGGCATGGAAAAACGTCTGGTGCTGTCGTCGAGGAATAATTACAAATTGACGGAGTTGAAGGGCCTGCTCTCGGATCTGGAGATCCAGATTGCCTCTCTCAAAGATTTTCCGGAGATGCCGCCGGTGGTGGAGGACGGCAAGACCTTCAAGGAGAACGCCGCCAAAAAGGCGCTGGCGGCGGCGCAATTCACCAAGCTGCTGGCGCTGGCTGACGACTCCGGCCTGGAGGTGGACGCGCTCCACGGCCAGCCAGGGGTCCTCTCGGCGCGGTTTTCCGGTGAAGGAGCCACGGACGAGGCCAACAACGCCAGGCTCCTGGAACTGCTCCGCGATGTGCCGGAGGGGAAGCGGGCCGCCAGGTTCCGCTGCGCCATCGCCATCGCCACGCCGGAGGGCCAGATCGAGTACGCGGAGGGCTCCTGCGAGGGCGCCATCGCCTTTGCGCCCCGGGGAACCAACGGCTTCGGGTATGACCCTTTGTTCATGCCGGATGGCTTCGGCGGGCGCACCTTCGCCGAGCTTCAGCCCGGCGAGAAGAACGCCATCAGCCACCGGGGACGGGCTCTGGCTGCGACGCGGCAACTCCTGGTGGCAAGATTTGCGGTTTGACACCGCGGGCCGGATGTGGTAATATATTTTAGCAATGCTGTAAGTTGGTTGAGCGGTAGACGCTATGCGCCAAGCCTGGCGGTTGAGTCAATAGCAGCTAGCTTAACTACAGCAGCGCGATACGGCGGGGCGTAGCGCAGCTTGGTAGCGCACTTGGCTTGGGACCAAGGGGTCGGAGGTTCAAATCCTCTCGCCCCGACCATGATCAACAGTTTAATCTATGGCGTAAAATTAATTCAAGGCGTAAGGCACCGTGGACGTGGCAATGAATAACGCCGCGGCATGCGCTTGCGTTATACACTAAACCAAAGACGCGCGCCTGTAACTCAGAGGATAGAGTAGCTGACTTCTAATCAGCAAGTCGCAGGTTCGAGTCCTGCCAGGCGCGCCAGAATTTGACGTTTAAACCCCAGATGAGAAGGGGTTTTTTTATAAGGGGGGAATTTATCTGATGTCAGAAAAAGGCTGGGGCGCTTATTTCTGCAAATAGCCCCCAGGAATTGTTAGATAGGGTTCCCGAAGAGATCTTTGCAATGGCCCAAGATAACAATCTTAAAGCCATCCCGGCAATTGCAAAAAATTCAAACATAGTTCGGACTATTGAGGAGACCATACGGCATCTTGAGACCAATCATCAGTTGGTTTTGGGAGATAGCCGTTACATGGAAAAGATCGCGGACGAAAGCGTGCACCTGGTCGTTACTTCGCCGCCGTACTAGACTTTGAAAGAGTATCCTGCTCGTGATGGCCAACTTGGCCTCGTTGAAGATTATGAGGCATTTCTTGCGGAGCTTGACGAAGTATGGCAGCATGTCTTTCGAATTTTGGCACCAGGTGGAAGACTCGTGGTGGCCAAAGCTTCTTCTGATTTGTTATCCTTTTCTAGGGCGCGGGCCTGTTCATATTTCGGGTAATACTTTTGAAAGTCTATCTCCCGTTGCTCGGGTTTGCGTTCGGTAAAAGGGATACCGTATTTCCAGCCTGTTTGATACCACTTTTCCAAATCAGGTTCAAGACTCGGATTTTCCCGCCACCGCTTGAGCCGTTTCGCAAGTTCTTCTGGGAGCATATCTTTGCTGTCTAAAGGGGCCCACCGCTTTCCCCGGCCGCTTCTCTTAATCAAGCGTTGTCACCGCCTTAACCGCCCTCCCTAAGATCTTCACTTCGGCTGCATCATAAATCTGTGGCTCATAATCCTTGTTGGCCACATACAAAATGACTTTCCCATCTGCCCATTTTACTCTCTTCAACGTGGCTTCAGTACCACCAACCAGGACTACGGCTATCTGACCGTTTGCTACATATTCTTGACGTTGAATTAAAACCCGGCTGCCCGGGAAAATGTGTGCATCGATCATGCTATCGCCAGTAACCTGGAGATAAAAGTATTCACCGTCTTTTACCTCGTCGGCTGGAATGTCTTCCCAACCAATAATGTTCTGTTGGGCAAAAATAGGAATGCCGGCGCGAATGACGCCAAGAACGGGGATCTTGACCATCTGATTTACGGAATAAACGGCCTTTAGCTCTGCCACATTAAGAGCATCGGCTATAACATTATTACGGCCAAGAAGGTAGTCCACCGAGACGTTAAAGTAATCGGCAAGGCGTTGAAGCGTAGCTGGATCGGGCCTCCTGCTGCCCTGTTCGTAATTTGCGATTTGTCCCCGTGAAAAGCCAAGCGCCTTAGCCAATTCGTATTGGCTAAGCCCTTTTTCTTTCCGTAAAAAAGCCAGTCGTTGCGGTAAAAGGTAATTTTCCATCCAATCACGTCCTATGACATCATTATAAGAAACAAAGCGTTTCTTTACCAGTGGGGACACAAAAAATTTCCAAAAAGGTATTGACGGAAACGAAATGTGTCATTATACTTGTGCTTAGAAGGACACGATACGTTTCCGCGACCGAAACGGCGCCTGCCGGCGGAGGCTTGTTCTCTGACTGCAAGGCGAAGACGGGCAGGGCGAGGGCGAGCAATAAAATGGCAATAAACGGCAGCCAAAGAAGTCTTTTCACCGGGATCACCTCACGGGTCCATCATCTTCGCAACGGAATTGTTCTCCTTTTCGCGGGGTAGTCCTCCTTGGGGAACTGCGGAAACTTTGCGGGAGCCCGCAAAAAACTTTTGCAGTAAATTTGCGGGGGTTTGCAGGGAGTTGCGGTACCACTTTTTATATCCAGAAGGAATAATGTTCGCCGCTGGCGAACTAACCACACGGAATCAAAGATACAGGATGCAATCACACGGAATAGACTCAACTTAAAATAACTGGGCGGAAAGCCGATAATTCAGGAAGAGCAAAGGGGGGATTGATAGTGAAAGAATTGCGGAATCTCATTATGTTTTTCGTTCGCAATTTTCCTCGCCGTTTAGGCCGCACCGAATTGGTAAAGCTAATTTACCTATTTGAATATAACTATTATCAGATCTACCAGTGCTATTATAGCAATGTTGAATTTAGGCGAGATAACTATGGGCCATTTGCTCCGGTAATTATACAAGAGGCGGAAGCGTTAACATACGAAGGCGCCATGGCGTTTGATTGCTATGAAAATGGGAACGGCGGGGTAACCTACGAATACTGGGTAGCTGATAACCAATTAGCTCAAACCTTTGACCTTTTCGGTTGGGAAAAGGAGCTGGCACTAAACGTGATTCGGCAAACAGAGTTCTTGGATCTACGAAAAATAAAAAACTTGGCTTATAATACCCCTCCAATGGATAAGATATTAAAGGACGAAGAGAAGGCGGGCGTAAAGCAATTGAGGAGGGTAATTGATATGTCAGAGCACAAGCCCTTCGTAAAGTTCTCCGCCGAAGAATTGAAAGCTGCAAAAAAACGGTTAGATGCAGAACCAGATCGCGGGTCAGATCAAGAATATTATTCTGAGCTCCTTAAAGAGTTTAAGGGGTTAGAGACATTGAGGAGGAGAGCGAACGAATGTCTTCTCCTGAAAAAGTAGAGCTGATCCCTTTTTCGGCCGCAATATTGATTAACCGTGAAGTAGAGTTTGGGGAGGTATATCTGGTTGACGACAGGTTAATCAGCATACCTGATGCTAATCGAGTTAGAAGCGGTAGAACATACCACGAAACCAGGCGAGTCGTAATTATCCAAAATAACGAACTTAATTATACAACATTCCCCCTTGTCCAGATTGCCCCATTAGCGCATTTTACAGGACATAATAAACGTCGGTTTGATATCCTACTTGAACCTAATGAAGAACAAGGCACAATCGAGACAGCCTCCATCGTTCATCTTACCTTATCTCAACCCATGCTGCGCATAGATCTCGGTGATCGTTTGGGAACCTTATCCAGAAAGAAAAGTGCGGAGATCACGGCCGCATTGCTTGAAATGCTTGACCATAGCTGTCAATAGGTTGCCATTTGTTTCGCCCTCCCCTCCGCTCCTCTGTATGCCATTCCCTCCAAGCCCCCCGGGCACAAAACTGGCACAGCGTCGTCTTGAACTACGATTATTCTTCCTGGGGCTTTTCTTTTTTTCAACAGATAGCCGAACTTTTTCATAATGATCAACGCCTTTCTCGGGTGATTTCATCTGGTCTGAAACTTGAGCTTGGGGTAGAGACCCCTTCGGCCATCGTTCGCCTGCTATCCAGCCAAAAAGCCACAATAATAAGGCGTTATAGGTGAGTCCCATCGTGGCGATGCGAAAAAACTAGTATTTAAAGTTCGCTGCCAAGAGCCAACTCCTACTTCCAGCAATATCTTTACCGTTTTGGATGTTCTGTCGATAAAATAAAAAAATACTGCAGGAGTTTTCGTGGATTAGCGCTCCGAGCTGGAGGAGGGAAATGAGCAATGAGTCCCATCAGAGACTGGAAGTTGAAAAAGAAGCTTTTGACGCTCACCGGGTTCATGATTCTGGCCATGGCCGGACTCGGGTTCTATAATATCCAGATTACGTCCAGGGTCGCCCGGGGAGGCGCCGACATCTTCAACAAAAACCTGCTGGGTGTGCAGTACTCGCTGACCGCCAAGTCGGCCTTCCTGAACATTTCGACGGAAATCTACAAGCACATCGGGGCATCCTCCTCCCAGGAATTCGATGAGTATGAGAAAGCGATTGACAGCCAGCGCCAGGAGTTGGACGCCGCCCTTAAAAATTTTGAGTCGGTCATGAGCGGTCAAAAGGCGCTTGAGCTGCTCATGAAGGTTAGAACCAATGCGACGGGATATACGGCGCGCATCCCGAAGTTGCAGGGGCTTTCCCGGGCCGGAAGGGACAAGGAGGCCAGGGAATTTGTCAATAGCGAGATGCTGGCCTTTCAGGAGAAGGCCATGGCCAACCTGGACGAGCTGGTGAAACTGGAGATCGCGGACGCCGAAGAACAGGATCATGAAAACGACGCTCTCGACGTGGCCGCCAGGATCAACGCCCTGATTGCCGTGTTGGTTGTCGCCGTGTTGTCGATCCTGTTGGAGATGTGGATAGCGGGGCTGATCGTGAAACCGGTCCGCCAGATTCAGGCGGTGGCGGAAGCATTAGCTGACGGCGACCTGACAAAGACCGTGAGCTACAAAGCCGGAGACGAGGTCGGGGTGATGGCTTCCTCCATAAACCGGGCCATGGAAAATTTGCGGGGGATTGTGGGCCGGGTGGTTCAGGCTTCGGAACAGGTGGCTGCTTCTTCGGAAGAACTGGCGGCGTCCGCTGAAGAGGTGGGTAAGGCCACTGAACAAATAGCGGGTTCCATAGGGCAGATGGCCAAAGGAGCTGATGAACAGGCCAAAAGTGCGCAGCAGGCCGGGGAGACGGTGGAACAGGTATCCTCCATCATCCAGCAGGTGACGGCGTTCACCCAGAAGATGGCGGGTGACTCGCAGAACACGGCGGAAGCCGCCAGGACAGGGAGAGAATCGGTGGACCGGGCTGTCGCCCAGATTGGCCATGCCCAGGAGAGTGTAAACCAGTCAGCCGTGGTGGTAAAAACCCTGGGCGAAAGATCAAGGGAAATAGGAAAGATCATGGAAGTGATCACCGGGATCGCCGAACAAACCAATCTTCTGGCGCTAAATGCGGCTATAGAAGCGGCACGGGCTGGAGAGCAGGGCCGGGGGTTTGCGGTTGTCGCCCAGGAGGTGGGAAAACTGGCGGCCCAATCCCATCAAGCCTCCGAACAGATTGAAAACCTGATCAAACAGATTCAACGCGATACGGTGGCGGCTGTTGCATCCATGGAAACCGGCACAAGGGACGTTTCAACCGGGGTTCAGGCGGTGATGGGCGCCGGCCAGGCCTTTAGCGAGATTTTACGGGCGGTGGAAGGGCTGGTGGCGCAGATCCATGAGGTATCCGCGGCCTCCCGGAAGATGGCGGAAGGGGCCGATACTGCGGTAAAAGCTGTGGAAAATATTGCGGCCATTACCGAAGAGTCTGCGGCCAGCGCGGAGGAGATCTCCGCCAGTTCCGAGGAACAGAATGCCACGGTGGAGGAAATCGGGGGCTCGTCGGCGTCTCTGGCCAGGATGGCCCAGGATCTACAGGCGGTCGTCGGTGTCTTCAGGTATTGATGAAGAAAAATTTTTAGATGCGTTGCCGGCGGGGCTCAAAACCGTAACATCTTTATTGCCGTTTAAGATAGTCACGCCGTCAAAAAGCAGTTCCTTGTACCGTCCTTTGAGCCATAACGATGTCTGATCTTTAAAATGCCTGCTCAGGGGCTGGCCCGAGGCGCCCCCGGCCAGAACGTCCTTGCCCTTCATCCCGGCCAGATCCACTCCATATCGCCACGGCCCGGCGGCGGTAACCTCAAAGGGATGGCTGTATTCGAAGGTGGCCGCGCCGGAGGTCACGCCGCTACCGCCGTAAGGGTAAGGCCCGTCATTGAAGATCGGCCTGAGAACCGCTTTTGCGCCCATGGGATGATCAATGGTGATGGTGTGCAACTTTCCCCATTTCCAGGCTGCGGGGTCGCCGCCCAGTTCCTTTTTCAGCCGGGACACCGTATTTTCGAAGGACGTAGCAATAATGGCATCCGCGGATTCCTTCCCCGGCGTTCGGAGATCATCGAACCACTGGGACTCTTTCCTGGCGAGAGCCTGGTCAAAGTTGTTGTTGATGATGGAAGCCGCGTGATCTTCGAAGAACCGGAAGAGATCGTCGCCCAGTTCGTCCCTGTAGGTTGCGGAGATCATTTCCAGGTAAAGGGCGTGGAAGATGGCCGGGCCTGCTTCGCCGGGATCGTCTTTGGGGTTCTTTGCGGCCCATTGCAAGAGGATTTCCCGGGCCTTTTGCCCGGTTTCGTCCAGAGCCGCCAGATCCGCGTTTGTGAGCGCGCTTTTTAGCGACGGGTAGAGAAGGCGCGCCTGGAGATCTTTCCAGTCGGTTTGCGGGCGCAGGGCCTCATCCAGGGTCAACCCGGTTTTGCCCATGAGTTCCTGTCGAATGGAGAGCGCCCGGTAGGGGGGAGCCCACTGGTAGGTGATGAAGTACGGATAGGAGTTGTCAATCACCTTGTTATTCGCCGTGACGATGAAACCCTCCGGCGGGTTGATCGTCTGCGGAAGTTTGTCCCAGGGGATGAATCCGGCCCACTCGTATTCGTCCGTCCAGCCCGGCACCGGCATCAGGCCGTTGCCTTTCTTTCTGATGGGGATCAATCCGTTGGCGCGGTAGGCAATATTTCCGTCCACATCGGCATAAACGAAGTTCTGGGCCGGCACCTCGAACTTTTCCAGGGCCGCCTTGAATTCGGTCCAGTTTTTCGCCGTATCGAAGCCGAAGACCGCCTCAAGCTCGCTGGTGGGAAGGTGGGCGGTCCATTTCAACGCCAGATCCATCCCCTTCGCCTCGGGGTACACGCCGTTGATAATTGGGCCGTGGCGGGTGTAGACCACCTCAAAGGGCACCGGGTTTGATCCCTTCACCGGAATCCGGTACTTGACCACCCGGGCGTCTTCCCATCTCCCGTTATGTTCGAACTGGTAAGGGTTCCGCGGGTTTCGCCGCTCCATGTAGAGGTCCTGCACGTCGGGATTTACGTTGGTAACGCCCCAGGCGACCCGGTCGTTATGGCCGGAGACCACGCCCGGCGCGCCCGGGAAGATTACCCCGGTGACGTTCATCCTGCCTTCCACCACCAGGTGGTTCTGGTACCAGATGGAAGGGCTCTTGATCTCCAGGTGCATGTCGTTGGCCAGGATCGGCTGGCCGGATCTGGTCATCTTCCCGCCCGCGACCCAGTTGTTGCTGCCCACCCCGTCGCCGGGAAGGGCCAGGATGGAGGAAAGGACGGGGTCAAGGCGGCGGGCGTCCACGGCCGCCAGGAGGGTGTCCGGGAAGAGGTTGCCACCATCGCCACTAATGTTGCTGCTTGCGTTGCTACTGCTATTGTTGCCATTGGAGGCACTTGCGCCTCGCCGGGCCAGCTTCACCCAGGCCTGTTTCATGATGGTCGGGCCGCCGGCGGGGTAGCCCGGGAACAGCTCCTTGAGCTTGTCCGCGCTAACCTTGCTCGCCGCATTCATGAGCAACAGCTCGGTGGTCATGTTGCCCCCCAGCGTGTAGGCCAGGTACTTGCCGATGGAAACCGAATCCAGCGGC
Source organism: Bacillota bacterium (assembly GCA_023381695.1). GTDB lineage: Bacteria > Bacillota > UBA5301 > JAMCQP01 > JAMCQP01 > JAMCQP01. The sequence goes on from JAMCQP010000003.1 coordinate 9,435, forward strand.
GTCCATTCCCGCGGTTTATACCCCAGAAGCGTAAATTCCGGGGGGAGCTTGTTGCCGGCTTCCCTGAGATATTGATTGATGCCGGCGGAATAGCTCTCCAGGCAGGATTTGATCTCGCCGCTATACCCGCGGTAACTTTCCCTGGCGGCTTCGTTGAGCCCAAGAGTCAGGAAGAACTTGTCCGCCTTCAACAGGCTTTCGCCGAAGATCTCCGATAGGTGTCCGGAAACGGCCCTCCTGGAAAGGTCCATCTCCCACAGGCGATCCTGGGCCTGGGCGTACCCCTGGGCAAAGAAGACGTCGTTCATGTTCTTCGCATAAATGTGGGGGATCCCGAAGTTATCCCTTACGATCTTTACTTCATCCCGGACCCCGTCCATGGCCAAGTGCGCGGAATAGGCGGGCAGGCCCTGCCCAAATACGAACCGGAACCCGGCAAAACCGGCGACGGAGACAAGCAGGATTAGAATTACGACGATACCGCCCATTTTTCTGATGTTCATGGCCACCGCGCCCCCCAATTTGTTTGGTGCAATTGTGGTTAATATTACCACGTTGTTACTTCAATTCCTGCTTTTTATTCGCCCCCGAAACCGAGGCTTTCATAAAGGTGTATAGCCCTGGCGTTATCGGCCCAGACTTCCAGTTAAGAAACGCTGCAACCTCACGCTGCAACGATAAGATGCCGCGGGCAGGACTGTGGCGGTATTTATGGGAGTTGGATGATGGACGAGCCGTTTAACTTGAAACCGTCGCGCAGCCGTTTGACGTCCCTGGACGCGCTGCGCGGGTTTGCCATGTTCTGGATCATCGGGGCGCGGGATATCGCCAATGGCCTGATCGGCCTGGGGATACCGAGGGCGGGGGCGCTGGCGGACCAGCTTACGCATTCCGAATGGAACGGGTTTCATTTTTACGATCTCATCTTCCCGATGTTCATCTATGTGGTCGGGGCGTCGCTCGTCTTTGGAATTCGAAGGCGACAGGAACGGGCGGAGGACCGCCGGGCGATCCTCCGCCAGGTGCTCAAGCGCACCATCCTGCTCTTTTTGCTGGGGATCTTTTACAACGGTGGCGTCAGCCAGCCGGACTTGGTGTCGAATTTGCGGGTGATGGGCGTCCTGCAACGCATCGCGCTGGTTTACTTCTTCGCCTCAGTTCTGGTTCTGACCACCAGCATCCGGACGCAGGCGGCCAGCGCCGTAGGGTTGCTGGTGGCCTACTGGCTGGTGATGCGGTTGGTTCCGGTGCCGGGCTTCGGGGCCGGGGTCTGGACGCCGGAGGGTAACCTGGTCAAATACATTGATATGCACTTGCTGCCAGGGCAGCTGTACTGGGATACCTGGGACCCGGAAGGCATCCTGAGCACGGCGCCGGCGATTGCCACCGGCCTCCTGGGCGTTCTCACCGGGCACTGGCTGCGTGCGGACAAAGGCCCTCGTGGCGAGACGCTCACCAAAGGGACGAGGGCGAGCTACCTGTTCCTGGCCGGGGTGGCCGGGGCGAGCCTGGGGCTTTTGGCGGGCCTGGTCTTTCCGATAAACAAGAGCCTGTGGACCAGTTCCTTTGTCTTGCTGACCGGCGGGCTCAGCGCCGCATTGCTGGCGGTTTTTTACTGGCTGATTGAGGTGCGTGGGCGCGGCAGATGGGCCTTCCCGCTGGTGGTGATCGGGTTGAACTCCATTGCGATATACCTGGGAGTGAATGTGATTCCCTTTGACGAGATCACCAGGCGCCTGGTCGGCGGGGATATTTCCGCCATGTTCGGCCCGGGGCGGGCTTTCTTCGAGGCCATCTTCCAGTTCCTGATCGAATGGCTGGCCCTTCTCTGGATGTTCCGGCGTAAAATTTTCATCCGCCTGTGACGATAAACCAATAGACCGCGTGGTCATGGTCATTTTTGAGAAGCAGGGGGCGCCTTTCTCTGGCCCCTGCTTTTTAATGCTTACCAGCCATAGCAGGGCAATTATTCAAGGAAATTTGGCGAAAAGTGGCTCCGGCAGGCTTCGACATTCCGGTAAAACTTTGATATACTTACCCTAATAATTTTTTTTGGGGAAGGGGAAGTGAATTCCATGTCTACCTCAACTCAGGCGGGAGGATTTTTTCCACTCTTCAAGAAGCGGGCGTTCATCGCCATGTGGCTGGCCCAGACGATCTCCGGCTTCGGCGATGGCGTCGCTCGCATTGCTCTGTTGCTGCTTGTCACGGAGAAGACCAGCTCGCCGGTGGCCTTGAGCGTTGTTGCCTTCGCGCAGGCCGTCCCGGCCATTGTGCTGGGCCCCGTGGCCGGTGTGTTGATCGACCGGTTTGATCGGAAGGCGGTCATGGCCGCCACCGATCTTTTGCGCGCGGCGGTGATTGCCGCGGCAATTTGGGCGCCTTCGCTTACATATCTTTATCTATTATCTTTTGCGATGGGCGCACTGGGCGCGGTCTTCAATCCCGCCCGATCCACCGTCATGCCGGAGATGGCTGGCAGGGACAACTACCTGGCCGCCAACGGCCTGGCCGGGATGGCCACTCAGGCGACGATGATTCTGGGACCGGCCGCGGGAGGGTTGATCGCCGGCCTCTGGGGGACGGGAAGCGCCTTTTTGATTGATGCGGCGACATTTCTGATCTCCTCGCTCTCCATTCTGCTGTTGCCCATTCCCCGACCCGCGCAAAACACGGGACACGCCAGTTTTTGGCGCCAGCTTGCCGGCGGGGCATCAACCGTCTGGCGCGAGCCGAGGCGGCGCTTCGTCTTCGGGATCTATACCCCGGTGATCCTGGTCATGGGTTCCAGCGGCATACTTCTGGTGGACTACCTTCGAAACGGTTTGCGGGTCTCCCCCCAGCAGCTTGGGCTGGTGGAAGCGGCGCCGGCCACGGGCCTGATCCTTTCGGTCACGCTGGTGGGGCAGTTTGGCCGGAAATCAAGGCCCGGCAGGTTGATCCTTAACTCCATAACCGGCCTTGGCCTGGTCTCAAGCCTTTTCCTGTTCAAACCGGGATATGGGGTCGCTGTTCTCCTGGTCTGGCTCCTGGGCGCGGCCGACGGCTTGAGTGATGTGCCCATCAACACGCTCTTGTTGACGCTGGTTCCCGATGAGATGCGGGGGCGGGTCTTCGCGGCGATCAACGCCCTCGCAAGATTCGGCGGCATGGTGGGCCTGGCCGTGGCGGGGCCGCTGGCGGCTCTCCTCGGCGCCCACCGGGTGATGGGGGTGGCCGGCGTCCTGGCGTTAATGATCGGCGTCCTTGGCAGGAAGTCGTCCTCCTACGTAGAACTTAACCAGACAACCTTCGAAGTTTCAAGGGAGTGAGCCCGCGTGGAAGATTTCATGGTGGTGGACGATCCCCGGCGGATCAGGGCCATGGCTGACGAAAAACGCATCCGGTTGCTGGACATTCGCGTAAAAGATCAGGCCACCGTCGGCCAGCTGGCTTCCATGCTCGGCGAAGCGCACGCCAAGATCTATTACCATGTGAAGGAGCTGGAACGGAATGGGTTTATTGAAATGGTCCGGGAATCGGCGCGGCAGGGCGCCGCGGAAAAGTTCTACCGCACCAGAGCCAGGACTTTTCTGCTGGGCCTGGGCCTGGGAATGCACGGCAGCGTGGAGGCGATCGCCAGGCAGGCCGCGGAGGACGATCTCTTGAAATGGCGCCGCCAGAATGTGCTGGGTGTTGACTTCCGGCAGGTGGCCCGTGCGGTTGTCCAGGACACACTAATGATTGAACCGGAGGAGAAGGTGCTGGTGGAAGGTGGGCCGCATCAACAGGAGTTTCTGGAAGCGCTTGTTTTTGAGGTGTGGAACGCCGGGGCCGACGCCGTTCTTGAGGTAAGGGGCGACGACCTGGTTACCAGAGGGCTGGCCGAACTCAAGGAGGAAGCGCTCGGAAGGGAACCCTTGCTGAGAAAGGGGCTCTACAACCTGATTGACTGCCGCATTGCCCTTGACCCGTTTCCCGATGAGTCGGTCTTTGAAAATATTTCAGAGGAGCGGATTGGCGCCTGGCGCCGCCGGGAGCGGCAGGCTGTGGAGGCCCTCCAGGGGCGTACCGGCCGCACGGTGTGGATCGGCTTTCCCACGCCGGCGCAGGGGGCGCGATTGAGCACCGGATATGCTCAACTTTACGACATGTTCTGGAAGGCGATGGCGGTCAGCCCGGAACGGCTGGAAGGTGAAGCCGGGCCATATCTGTCCCGTTTCAGGCCGGGGGAGGAACTGACGGTTCGAGGGCGCGACGGAGCCGAGGTGAAATTTACCCTTGACGAGTCTCCCCGGGTCGTCACCAGGTTCCCCCGTGGCTCCCGCGGTGAAAGCTGGCGGGTGGGATTTTTGCCCGCCGGTGAGGTACGCTTGCCCGTAAGGCCCGCCAGTGTTTATGGAATATTTGCCCCGGATGATTTCGTCTATGCCGGGCATCCCGTCAAGGGCCTTCGCCTGGGCATCGAAGCGGGAAGGATTGCCGCCGTCGAGGCAAGTGAGGGGAAAGAACTCATCAAAAAGGTAATCGAGTCAAAGGATGCCTCTTCCTGCTTGGCGTTTAGCATCGGGGTCAACCCGGCTCTCAACCAGGTATTGGGGTACGAGCTGTTGGATATGGTCGCGCCAGGAACCCTCACCCTCACCCTTGCTGATCCCAACGGCCATCTGGCCTGGCGGTTATGGACCTCCCAGGCAAGAATGGGATCCGGTTTATCCCATGGTGATGTAGATCTACCCTGAAAACTAATTCTCTCCAAAAATCACTACAGGAAACTACATGCTTCTGGCGAATTATGGTAAAGGGGGAAACCTTATGTGAGGAGGTCCAGTCATGCAACTCCGGACGATCTTGGAAACTTATCCTGTTGAGGTTTTAGAAAAGATTGCGGCGAACAAAATTTCCGATATCGCGCATCTTAAGCTGCCATCACAAGCACTTATCCAAGAACTCAGTGAAATTTTATGCTCACGTTCATACATTTCGAATGTCCTATCTCTACGACAGCCACCCAGCTACACAATCGTTAGCACGCTCTTAGAGCAAGAAGATTATGCTTACGATGTCCTTTCTCTTAAACCCAAGGTTTTGGCAGAAACCGGGGTTTTGCTAACCAAGGCTGCCAGTAAAAGTATCTTTCAGGCTAAAAAAGGTTACGATTTATATCTTACGATGTTGAAGGCCGCATGGGAACTGGACAATTCGGTTGATCGCTCTGAGGCGAACCTGTTGGCAACCCTTAGGAACGAACTTGGCATTTCCTATCAAGAACATGCCATTCTTGAACATCATCCCGACATGGCTCCATTCTGGAACGGAGCGAACATCTTTGAGCGTGAACGTAATTATCTGATGGCCAAGGGAATTCTCTTGACCTTTGAAGGCCGCTATGTCCTGTCTGAAGACATGGTGCCGTTTATCAAGGATGTTTGGGGCATCGAAATGGACTCTGCGGACTACCGGAGATTTCTCTCGTATCTGACTGTTCAGCAGCTTGAGGCAATGCTCAAACAATTCAATTTTCCATCCAGCGGGGATAAGGAGATCAAGATCGGGACTTTGATACGGAATTTTATTCTACCAAGCAGCGTCATGAAGCAACTATCTCTTGAGGAACTCAGGGAAATTGCTCGTGACACTAAAAGCCGAGTGTCGGGCACAAAGGACGAACTTGTCGCCAATCTCCTCAGTATGTTTGATAGTCATGCGGACTTCAAACAACAGGTGGTCGAAACACCCAGGGAAATACCCATCGAACCAAAGAGCCTTGAGGAAAGATTTTTCCATATCTTGTTTGCCAACCTTTCTAACGAGGATCTCTATGATATTGCATCACGCCTGACGGGATTGCATCTGTCGGGAACTAAGCAGAAGCGTGTTGATGAATTCTGGGCCAGCCCGTACTCCGAAAGAACGTTGCTCCTGAAGCTGCCAAATGAGTCTTTGCGGGCCTTCTGCGAAAAAAGTGGTATTCCTAAAAACGGAGATAAAAAGCAACTGGTTGAAAGACTAATCAACAAGTACGCTCATTTTGACGCGATTGTGGAAAAAAATCTTGAGACTAGCAGGCTGGGGCAGCTGGTCAAGGCAGATGAGGCCGATGTCCGGAAAGATCTGCCTCAGTTGGAGTTTGTTGAACGCGATTTTCACTTCCTTTCGGCTGATGAGCGCATCGTGCTAAGTGCAATTATAGAACTAAAGTCGCTTTCTGAAGAGGAGTTAGACCGGTTGGCTTCCCGATATGATCTGAACTGGGTACTGACCAAAGCCTGTATGGCTGAACTTATTGAGAAGCTTAAACAAAATCAAAAGGACGTGATTAAAATGCGTTCCGTGGGCGACAAAAACATTTACGAGTACAGGGCTGCATGATGGTAAACGAAGAGCGGCTTGTCGGGCAAGAAATAATACTCGCGCTTCGCAGCGGGGCGGTGCCACAGAGAGCCCTTGCTCACGTGGCTGTCTTTGACACCGCCATCTGGTCTGAAATCGACGAGCATTTATCATATGTGAAAATGGGACGGTCAAGCTTTAAGTTCATCTGTGGCGACTATGGGACTGGAAAGACCTTTTACTGCTATGCTATTGCTGACCATGCATTACAGGCGGGTTATGCTACGTCGGTAGTGGATGTCTCCCAGGGCATCTTTTCTTCGCCGTTGTCCATGTACCGGTTTTTAATGCAGAATCTTCGCGTACATGAAAAGCGTACAGCCAGTGCTGTGTCGGATATCCTGGAAAGATGGCTATTTAGACTGCAGAAAAAGCTAGAAAAGATCGATGGTCTGAAAATTATAGGCACTACCAAGGATCAAGCCCTGGCGCAGTTTGGAAAGGCAATTGAAAAGGAACTAGCTGAATTTGGCCAAAAGGATATCACTCTGGCGAACGTGGTAAAAGCCTATTTTTATGGTAAGGTACGGAGGGATGAGACTCTTTGCGAAGCAGCCCTCAAGTGGCTAAAGGCTAATACCAACCTGACCAACGATGAAAAGAAAATTTTAGGTTTGAGGAGAGACATTGATGACGAAAGTGTTCCGACCCTAATGAAGGCGTTTGCTTCCATTATTCGCAAGGCAGGCTATAGTGGCTGGCTCCTGGTTTTTGATGAGTTAACGGTCATCCAGCGTTTGTCCAACCTAAAACAACGTGAAGAATCATATGAAATCCTTCGAAAATATGTGGACGATATTGCGGCAGCGGAATATCAGGGTTGCTTTTTTATCTTTGCCGGGACCCCTAAGCTGTTCGAAGACCCGAAGTATGGCATCAAATCACATAAGGCATTATATGAACGGATAATGTCGCCTGAAATCCTCCCTGGCTTCAGTTCTGCAAAAGAGAACATCCTCAGACTCAAAGGTTTTGATGCACAGTCGATTGTGGCCGTTGCTCGAAAGATCATTACCTTGCACTCTCTTGTATATGAATGGAATCCTGGCGACAAGGTAAGCGAAGCTTTTCTTAACAAACTGTCGGTATACATGACCACCTCATTTGGCGACCGTATCAAAGAAAAACCTCGCAAGGTGCTTAGGGAGCTGATCCACTTTTTGGACATCCTGCGCGAAAACCCTGATCTCGATCCCGAGGCTTACCTTAAAGAAAAAGAACCGGCATTCTTGGCTGAGATGGAAGAGTCATCATGAATACTGCTATGTTGCTTAACCAAAACTTGAGAGATCGTCTACACGAGAAAAAGTTTGAGCCACTGACGCCGATTCAGGAGGCTGCAATCCCGCCTATTTTGGCAAAGAATAATGTTTTACTCATTGCGGGTACCTCGGGTGGTAAAACGGAAGCAGCACTTTTGCCTGTCCTTACTATGTTGGCTGAAGAAGAAGGCACCTCGGTGAAGGTGATCTATGTAGCGCCTTTAATCGCCTTGCTCAATAATCTCGAAGCCCGGATCAAGGATTATGCCGACTGTGTTTACAAGAACGTTTTTAAGTGGCACGGGGATGTTCCACGTTCCCAAAAAATGGCTGCTTTGGCAAACCCGCCAGACATTCTTGTTATAACACCTGAATCCATCGAGGTCATGTTCATTAGCCCCTATGTGAACATGTCCATTTTCCAGGACCTCCGCTTTGTGATTGTCGATGAAGTCCACAACTTTGCCGAAAGTCACCGCGGCGTCCATCTACTGGCCCTTATTGAGAAACTCCAGTCTTGCTCAATTCATCCCATTCAAAGAATTGGTATGTCGGCAACCGTAGACAACCCGCAGGACGTTCTGAATTGGCTTGCGGGGTCGAGTACCTTGTCCAGCAAAGTTATTCAACCCTCATTGCGTGCGAAAAGCAGGGAATGGTACGTGGCATACCGGGAAGATTTAGAAGAAGCCATTCCTGTGATCGAAAAAACCGTCTATGGCAAAAAATCAATTATGTTCGTGAAGTCCAGGGGACTGGCCGAGAAGGCCAGTCGCAAATTTAAATATATGGCGCCTTTTGTTCATCATGCTTCCATCGATAAGGATCTACGTGAAGATATTGAACAGCAAATCGTCACCACGAAAAGTTGTGTTATTTCCACCAGCACATTGGAGTTAGGTATCGATATCGGAGATTTAGACCTCATTATTCAGTATGGCCCTCCGCCCTCAGTTTCGTCATTGCTGCAACGTATTGGCAGGGCTGGCCGACGTCTCGGCCAAATCCCCAGAGGCTATTGCTTTTGTGAAAAGCCGACTGATCTGCTACTTACTCTTGCAATGATCAATTGTGCCGAAAAGGGCGTACTCTCGCCGGTCTCATTGCGATCGAACAACTATCATATCTTGTTTCATCAAATCCTATGCCGTATTTTGCAAAACTCCGGCTTGACACGTGAAGGAATTTTTAAAATCAGGGACCGCAACGGGAGTTTTGCCGGGATTACTGATTCCGACGTAGAGGAGCTACTAACTTATTGGTTGGAGCATGACTATCTGCGCTACGATGGACGGGTTTTCCTGATTGGCGCTGCAGCGGATGAGCGTCTTTGCCATCGTAACTACGCGGAGTTATACGCCGTATTCTCTTCAAAAGACGAATATGCTGTCTACCATAACCGTGCTCGCATTGGCTCATTAGATCCAGGTTTTGTCCTTGGAAAGGCCGTTCCTTTTAATTTCACGTTGGCTGGCCGGAACTGGACAGCGCTCGACATTGACCATGATTATAAAACCGTGCTTGTTGAGTCAACATCGCTTTCCAAGGAACCCTATTGGGGTTCACAGGTCGAGTTCGATGTGACATACGAGGTGGCCCAGGAGTGCCGGTACATTCTTTGGGGAGGAGAACTCCATGCCTCCATTAACCTTGACGATGTCGCACAAAAAGAACTTGAGCATTTACGTAAGGATGTACCCACCAAGTCGTGGGCAAAGCCTGGGCATGCTTTTCTGGTCACTTTTGCAGGAACAAAGATTAACACCACTTTGGCATTAGCCTTGGGAGCGCTGATGAACGTGGAGGCCCGGGGAGACTTTTGCCAAGTGGAGTTACACCGGAAGGGAACTTCTGGCGCAGAGGTTCTTAATCAGGCATATAAGGTGGTAAGAAAAATAATTACCTCAATGACCCCGGAAGAATTCGAACAATTACTCATATCCTTAGTTAAAGAGCATGAGTATTCAAAGTTCCATATTTTTCTGCCGGATCGGTTTAACCGGAAGTTTATATTAGGAGAATTTTGTGACATAAAAGGCACGTTGGAGTGGCTGGTCAGGTATTAAAGGCCAATAGTTATTGGGCTCATGACGGGGATATGGATAAGTTATTAATTTGAGGCAGGAGAACAAATGTTGGTGGCGAATAAATATTCGATGGTGATATAAATTGAGTCAGGTCGGAGGCTAGAATTCATGACACGTCCGGTAGGCGATATCAAAACTTCTTTTCGTGACCCAGTGCATGGCATGATACATGTTAATGCTATCGAATTGGAAATCATTAGTCGTCCACCCTTTCAAAGGCTAAGGAATATTCGCCAACTCGGCACAACCTACAAAGTATACCATGGGGCCGAGCATACCAGATTTGGACACAGCCTCGGGGTTATGTTTTTGGTAAGTAAGGCTATGGATAAGCTGGGGTCTCGGCCCCCTCTTAAAGGGACTAAAGAGTTCGAAAGACTTAAACAGCTTATCCGGTTGGCAGCGCTCATGCATGATTTGGGACATGGCCCTTTTTCTCATGTTGGGGAAGAGCTTTTTGCTGAGGGAAAATCTCATGAGCAGTATTCCCGGGGGATTATCAAGGAATATTATTCCGATATATTTGGCAAGGAGCACATTAAGGATTTAGGTATTTCCGTTGGGGACGTTACCAGTTTACTTGAAAAGGGTGCCCATGATAAACACCTATATTTCGTGAATAACCTAATTGATGGTCAGTTAGATGCGGATAAGATGGATTACTTGTTAAGAGATACACATTATTGTGGAGTCAACTACGGTAGGTATGATCTGGAACGACTGTTGGATACACTGGTAATCTGCGAAACAGCAAATGAGGAGCGAGTTCTCGGAGTGGAATCAGACGGGGTCCACGCGGTGGAGGAATTCGTTTTTGCGCGTTATTGGATGTTTCTTCAGGTATATTTTCATAAGACACGCCGGATTTTTGACCATTACCTTATCGAATATATGAAAGAACAATTTGACACATTGCCCACCTCTTTGGAAGATTTTATTAAACTTGACGATAACGAAGTTTTGCGGCAAATAGCCTCTTCGAATAATTACTGGGCTGGTCGTTTGAACCAACGTCAGCCAATGAAAGAAGTTTTTGTTTCACCCCCACATTGTGATCGAGGGGATATTGATAGATTTACACAGATGATAGATGAATTTAGGAAGAAGTTTCCTGACCTCGAAGGCAGGTTGACCTATATAGACCGAGCATCCGGTTCAACTACCAAAGAGTTGGTTAATATTAACCTTTACACAGAAGATGGGGATGAACCTGGTGAACAGAAAATACCAGCCATTCCCGTCCTTGATAAACATCTAGCGGAAGTACAGCCTATTCAACGGTACTCGATACCTATTCAAGGGCTTACTGAAAAGAATATTAATTTACTCCGGATATATGCGGATACCAACCAACCGGGGATGGGAGGTGCTATTAACTTTTGGCCTGAATTCGAAGGTAAACTAAAAGAAGGACGTAAAAAATGGGGAGGGGAATCTTAGAATGTCCAAAGAGGTTGAGTTGATGGCTGCCTATCTTGCAAGTCGATCAGAAATTAAAGGGAAGAAAGCTTTTCAAAAACTTGCCTATTTAGCAAAATGTATTGGGTATCCCCTGAAAGCTGAATACAGAATGTACTTGTATGGGCCTTTCAGCCAGGAGGTTGCGGCGGAGTTGGACCAAATTCTTGCAAGAGATATTCTCAGAACTGATGATAATGGGATTTCTATGAAGGAGGGCTCTCTTTCTCACCATATCATTCAGGAAAATGGCGAACTATTGAGGAAATACAGCAGCATACTTCACAATCTTTCGGAGTTGTTCGGCAATAAATCTCCTAAGCAGTTGGAACTTCTTGTTACTGCCCATTTCGTGAGCCAAACATTAAAGGACCACTATGGTATCACAGATCGAAACGAAGTTATTGAAGCCATCGTAAAAGCAAAGCATCCCAAGTTTTCGCGAGAAGAAATTGAATCCGCCTATTCCGAAATCCATGTATTACTTGGGCAAACAGATACGAAGATTAATTAACGAATAAACCTGGCTACAGCTTTGGCTTTCACATTTACCCAGATATAATTCCGCTACCGCGCCTGGAATCCCTTGCTAACTCCCAAAAGTTTCCGTGGAAAGGGGGGAAGGCTGCGCGGAAGGAGCTCCAGATAGCGGCAAAGCGATCTCTACGCAGGTGCCCCGGCCCGGTTCCGAGGAGATCTGGAACTTGCCTCCTAACTCCCGGCAACGCCGCTGCATGTCATAAAGGCCGAAGTTTCTGCGCAGGGGAAAGGCAAACAGATTTTTTGCAGGGAATCCCTTGCCGTTATCTTGCACAACAATCTTCAACATCTGATCCCGAATGGCCACGTTGACCCGGAGTTGGGAGGCCTCGGCATGCTTCACGGCATTAATGACGGCCTCTCTGGCGATCTCCAGGGCGCCGGTGGCCGTATCCGGGCTGATGTCCCCCACCAGGTCCGCCTGGTAGACCGAGGGGCTGATCTCCAGTTGCGCGCCTTGATCGGCCATCGAGTCGATCTCTTTGATGGCGGTCTCCAGCAAGGCGACGAAACCGTCATTGCCCTGCCTGGCGTTTCTTTCGAGCACCAGCTTGCGAAGCTGCGAAATAGCCTCCTTGACAAGACGTGCTATGTCGACCAGGAGCTTGTCCGTGTTTTCAGCGGCTCTGGTGGCCTGTTCAGCTTTCATCTGCGCGACGTAAAGCTTTTGAATTGCGCTGCTGTGGACGTCACGGGCGATTTGTTGCCGTTCTTGCCTCAGCCGGAGACGAAGGAGCTCCTCGTTCTTCTCCTGGATCTCCCTGCGGCTGGCTTCCAGGCTTCGAATGGCTAATCCCAGTATACCGAAGAGGATTGCGACTATGATATACCCCAGGATATCGGAGAAGACGATTCCGTAAATCTGAACCGCCCAATCCCGGGGCATCTTTTTTAAGGAAGCGGCAAAGGAAAGAACAAACAACGCCCCCTGGACAATGCTGTACAGGACGCCTTGCCAGACGCCCAGGAGCATGCTGACGATCACGATGGGGGTGTAGGACATCAAAAAGAAGACGTTTACCGCCGCGCCACCGTGAATGAGAAGCAGGTTGGCGATCACGATGTATAGGAAGGTTACCAGTTTGCATTGACGGCTCCGAAACTTTCCCCTGTGAAGTGCCACCGTCAGCGCCACAGTGACGGCGAGCCCGACGAACAGGTCGTCAAAAGGGAAGAGATGGACGGGGGGACGGAGAATCCAGATCCACAGGCCCAGGGCGTCGAGCCAGCTAAACCAGGCGAAGGTGACGATGGTTACAAAGATGCTTTCTTCTGTTAAAATACGCTGCGAAAAGGGCAAAGAAGGCTTGTCCAGCTCCAAAAGATCCACCCCGATTCCTGCTTCCCGCGCTAATTTGAAGCCTGCCAGTCTGCAACGGAGCCCGATGACATTTACAAAATACCTCTTGATACTTACAAAAACGTGACCAATACTTACGAAAAGTATAATTCGCTATTGAGTCTTGGATCCCTTTCCAAATTTTTATTTACCGGGATCCTGCTGCGGCACCCTCTTGCCTCAAGCGCAATTTTGTGGTATGATATTAACGCTCGTTCAATCGTGGTGAGTGTAGCTCAGTTGGTTAGAGCGCCAGACTGTGGCTCTGGAGGCCGTGGGTTCGAGCCCCATCTCTCACCCCATATTATTTTCAGCAGACATAATCTCTGGCGATGGCCCGGGGTTATTTTTTTGCAGTTCCAGCACCAGCCACGGCCCGATGTCCTTGAAGCCCAGCCGCCGGTAGATTCCCCGCCGCCGGGTTGAAGTAGATTCGCTCAACTCCCTCGGTGAATTTGGGTTTTTCACGGTCAACCTCCGAGGTGATGCACCCGGGAAAGTTTCCCCCCGAGAGAATTTAAAAGCCTTTCATCGGCGGTCCAAAACTCGCAGCCTGTTAGTTGGGCAAGCGCCAGATAGCAGGTATCATAGAGCGTTGGGCGATTGAAGCGGGCGGCAAGTTCCACGGCTTCATCAAGAAGGTTAGCTGGGAACAGAAGATCAATCTTGATCTTGCTGAATTTTGAAAGAAGTTGATGGCCGTCGTCGGGACTCAATAACCCCCTGTGTTCCAGTCTGCGAATCGTGGAAAATACCTCAAAAGGCAGCAAATGGGGTGCAATGATCTGGGTTCCCGTCGCAATCCAATTCGTGAGCAATTCAAGGGCAGCTGGGGAACCTTCTTCCGGCACCAGCCACTTTATCGCGATACAGGCGTCGATGCATATTTTATTCATTCAGGGTCCTCTCCCTGAGCCGATAGAGTTCCTCTATGGCGCTTTCCTGTTTGCTATCACGTTTTGCCCGTATTTGTGCATGGAGTTCCCTTAACTGCCGGACAGCTTCAAGTTGTTCCTCTATCTCCCTGGAAGGCGCTATTTCCCCGGAGGTGGCTGGCGATTTAATCTGACCCAAATATTCTTGAAGGGCGCTCTCTTCAACTCGCCAACCCGCCCTTCCTCCGATCCTGACTCCCTTGATTTCTCCAGCTTGCAATTTCCTGGTAATGGTAACAGGCGAGATTTTGAGGATTTTTGAAATCTCCCTGGTGGTGTAGTATTTTTGCTCCTTCACTCTAATACGCCTCCGTTTAATCTCTTTAAGATGACTATACCGTACTTGATAGAACTTGTCAATCACATGTTTTCCCGTCACATACGTGATAATACAGTACCGTGAAGTATTTCTTGTTGATCCGGCGTCTAATCTGGTAGAATCAAATTGATGCACAAGGCAGCACAAATGTTGAGGAAGGGATCAAGGATGGCCTTCCTGGCTTGGGGAATGACCCTGGGTTACGCAATATCAAATACGCCCATGGCGCCCGGGACAACCGCGGGCGGTTATTTGGCCGTGGACGCTCCGGGTATGGCGCGGGCTGTCGCCGATGAAGACCTGGTCAACCAGGTGGTGATCTTTCGCAATAAAGATCTCTTCTCGGTGCTGGTGGAACGGTACAAGGGGGCCATCTTCAACCTGATCTATCGGACCATCGGCTCCTCGCCGGAGGCGGAAGACCTGGCCCAGGAGGTATTTTTTCAGGTGTACCGCTCTTTGCCGGCGTTTCGCAACGAGGCGCGCTTTTCCACCTGGCTGTACCGGATCGCCCTCAACAGGCGGCTTTGGGGCTGGATTCTCGTGGTGTTCGGATTGTTTGCGGGCTTGAACAATTTCTACCATGTGGCGCCGGAAGTGGTCATGGCCATCCGGCGGCTGGTGGTGCCCGTGGCGCTGATTGCGGCCGGTATCTGGCTCCTGGCCAGGGAGATGCGGCGGTTCAAGACGCAGGATTGACGTCATCTACAGAGAGGCGTCGAAAATAATGAAGACACGGCCGCTCCTCGGCTTCTCCTCCGTCATTTGCCGGAGAACAACGAGTTGACAAGATCAATGATGTATGGTAATTTAAATGTGATGTATATATGAAACATACGCCGTATCTGCTATGAACGACGCCAGAGGCAAATTTTTATAGAAACCTGTGAGGTGGACGCAATGCGTATGAAGCGCAAGCAAATCTACCTGGAGCCTGAAACGGAAAAGACCCTCTCCGAATTGGCAGTGGTAAAGGGCACGTCGGAGGCGGCAATTATCAGGGAAGCGATTGCAAAGTACCTGGTGACAGCCCGGCAAGACGTAGATAAGTCTGAAAATCCCTTGTACAGAATCATGGGGCTGGGGGAAGGGAAGAAAGACGGAGCCCTAAACCACGATAAGTATCTTTACGGGGAGGATCAGGATTGAATGCTGGTCTTTGTGGACACCAGCGCGTGGATAGGGGTCGTAGCCAGGAAAGACAGCTTCCATCCTTTGGCCAGGGACTTTTACAAGAATTTGCTCGATGAAAAAGCCTTGCTGGTTACGTCCAATTATGTCCTGGATGAGACGGTTACCAGGATCCGCTATGACATCGGGCACAAACCGGCCCTGGAATTTTTGCAAGCGGTGGATGCCGCTGCCTCCAGCGGCTTGCTAAGAACATACTGGGTTTCAGAGGAGGTTGCGCAAGCCGCCCGTAAGCTCTTTGAGAAATACAATGATCAGCTGCTCTCTTTCACAGACTGCACCAGTGCTGCTGTTTGCGAGCGGCTTGCGGTAGAGAACGTCTTCACCTTTGACAGGCACTTTTCCATGTTGGGCTTTCAAATCTTGCCCGTTTTGAGTGTTTAGTTGTTGAGAATAAGGGCCGTCCTTCCGAAATTTAAAAAGGGTTTAGCGGTCATTCCCGCGAATTTTAACCAAATCCAACCATCTGAGTCACCCAAAACCAAACGGAGGTGTTCTGGTTGAACGAAGCTGTGAAACTTGTGGGAGATTTGCTGGCCATTTCCGCCCGGACCGCGCCCAAGGCCGGAGGGCAGGATTATGTGGTGATCGAGGTTGTATCGGATGAAAAGGATTTAAAGCGCCTGGCGGCCGAGATGGAGAAGTACGGCGCCGAGGTTCCCAAGAAGAATTTTGACCGGGACGGCCGCAACGTGGCCAACAGTGCGGCGGTTGTCCTCATCGGGCTCAAAGATGCTACCACGGTGGGGCTGAACTGCGGGGCCTGCGGCAATTCCCGCTGTAAGGAACTCCCGCCCGCCAAGGAGGGGTCAGAGTTTAAAGGGCCTTCCTGCGCGTGGCGTTTTATGGACTTGGGCATTGCCGCCGGTTCGGCGGTCAAGACCGCCTCCATCCTCAACGTGGATAACCGGGTGATGTACCGGATCGGCGTCCTGGCGCGCAAGCTCGGGCTGATCGACGCGGACGTGGTTTTAGGCATCCCCCTCTCCG
Organism: Bacillota bacterium; assembly: GCA_023381695.1. GTDB lineage: Bacteria > Bacillota > UBA5301 > JAMCQP01 > JAMCQP01 > JAMCQP01. The sequence goes on from JAMCQP010000003.1 coordinate 25,928, forward strand.
CCACTGGCAAGAGCCCGTATTTTGACCGGTAACAAGCTGCATTTCGGCAAAAAGCCCTGCTCTGATTCAGTCGGAAATGGAGGTCCGGATCTTTGGTGATCATCGGTCTAACAATCGTTCTATTGCTGGTGCTGACGCTGCCCTTTCTCTTCAAGCAGGTGGAACACAACCTGGAGGTATTCCTGTTTGTGATGGGCCTGGCGGCCGCACTGATCTCGGGGGTTTTGGGGCTCAAGTTGGCGGAGAAGGCGCTGGTTGAGCCGATCCTCCTGACAACCGCGGTCTTTGTGGCCGGAATTCTCTTCAAGTTCTCTCAGAAGAAGATTAAGGGTTGGATCGGCAGGATTCTCAAGCATATATCGTTCAAGGTATTCGTCTTCCTGCTCGTGGTGATCCTTGGGCTGCTTTCCAGCGTAATTACCGCGATCATTGCCTCGCTGGTGCTGGTGGAAGTCGTAAATGCTCTGCCCATCAGCCGGAAGCAGAAGATTAATCTGGACATCATCGCTTGCTTTTCCATTGGGTTGGGGGCGGCTCTCACACCCATCGGCGAGCCGTTGGCCACTATTGCCATCTCCAAGATGGAGCAGAACTTTACCTTTCTCCTGACCCTCCTGGGGCCGTCAATTATTCCCGGGATTGTAGGGTTGGGCATCCTGGGCGCGTTTTTTGTGAAACAGGATGGCGCGCCGGCAGCCGCCCGCGAAACGGGGTCAGCTTCCCAGTCCCCCACCAACGAAAAGAAGGGGGATCAGGGGCACGGCGCGGCGAAAACAGGCGAGGGATGGTCTCCAGATGCTTTCTTCCTGGCTGATGAGATTCCAGAAAAAGAAACCTATCTTGAGGTGATTACCCGGGCAATCAAGGTCTACCTCTTTGTCATGGCCCTGGTGCTTTTGGGAGAGGGCTTCAAGCCCGTCATCGATAGATACGTTCTAGGGTTGAGCGTTCCGGTGCTCTACTGGCTGAACACGGTCTCGGCGGTTCTGGACAACGCCACCCTGACTGCGGCGGAGATCAGCATCAAGATGAGCGCCCTGCAGGTGAAGAGCATTCTCATGGGTTTACTGATCTCGGGCGGCATGCTGATCCCCGGGAACATTCCCAATATCATCTCCGCGGGCAAGCTGCGCATCGGCAGCAAAGAGTGGGCAAAACTGGGAGTGCCATTGGGGCTGGTTATCATGGTAATCTATTTTGTCATCCTTGAGGTTATTTGACGCCTCTGCGCAGCGACGCGCGCCAGCTTTAAATCTGGTATGGGATAGGAGGGCTCCAGGCCCCCTTGGCATCTTCTTCACCCAAAAAACAGCCGGAGGAATAGGGGTAACAATTTAAAAGTTTAAAAGCCCGATCTTGCCGGTGGCAGGGAAAAGCTTTTTACGCATGGTGAGGGGGTTCTTGATGAAGAGCGCAAAGAGCAGGAAGCTGATCACGATTTCGACTCTTTTCGTGCTTGTTTTAGCGGTTCTGGCATTTCCATGGGCGGCCGAGGCCAAGCCCAAGGGCGGCTGGATCAAACCCACCTGGGACGAAGAGACGGCCTTTGAAATCGAACTTGGGAAGAAGCTCTATAATCTCGCGGTGGAAAGGGGCGGCAATGCCATCCAGGCCGGCAAACTGCAATACCCGGTCGCGGATATTTTTGACGATCTGGCCAGGGAAGCGAAGAGATACCGGTTCATGCCGTACAGGTTGACAATCCTCTCGTCCGGCGAGATCGACGCCTGGTCCCTTCCAGGCGGGGATGTTTTCGTGACCCTGGGGCTGATCCGGTCCATGAAGTACGCCGATGAACTGGCCGGTGTATTTGCCCATGAACTGGCCCACGTGGTGGCCGGCGACAATGTGCAGCAGGTCACCTCCCAGAAAGGCCAGGAGATCCTGGAGAAGATTGCTTCGGGCGGCCTGCCGGCGACCATGGAGAGCCTTGGTGTCTATGGGGCGGCGGTTCTGGGATATGGATACGCCAGCAACCTGGACAAGGATGCGGATGACTTTGCCAAAAGGTTGCTCAAGGACAGCCGGTATGACCCCCGGGGCGTAAACTTCGCCCTGTGGCGGATCAGGGATACGGACAAAAAAAGCCGTTACTTGAGGACCCATCCTCATCCCGGCCTGTCACCCATGGAACCGCAAGCACCGGTGGCCGTTCCGCCGGTGATGGTTCCCCCGGTGGTGATCGTTCCGGTTCCCACGCCGACGCCCGCCCCTGCCCCTGTTCCGCGGGTGACCAGGCCCAGGGATGAACAGCCGGGCGAAACGGGCCGGGAGAGGGAACGGCAACCGCAGATGCCCAGGAAGCCTTATAATGGCCCTTCTTTTGTCCTGCGGGCCTTCGGCGGCGTGACGCCGCTGGAAATACCGGCGCAAACAGTAACCGGGACCATCCAGCTCAGCACCGGAGTCCCGTGGGAGTTTCCCTTAACCCAGCCCGGGGCAAAAAACCCGGCATTGATAGGATTGGGCGGTGACCTGCGCTGGCCCAACCGCCTGGAACTTGGTTTTAGATTTGGTTTTCTCTCCGGGGTACAGCTTTTCACGGGTTCCGCGGGTTCTGCTTTTAATCTTGAAGGCAGTTTGGGGCGGGTTCTGGTCAAGGGGGACATGTTCTCGCTGTCGCTCGGGGCTTTTGGTGATTATACAGCGGTTTCCGGTACGGCAGGGACTTTTCCTGCGGATGCACCCAGTGGTATTGGCACCTATCCGGACGATTATATGTTTGATCCTTCAACCCCGATTAAAGCCCGTAGTTCCGGCTTCGGGAGTGGCCTTTACCTGAACATGGGCGGTTCCATAGGCGATGGCGGCGGCCTGGGGTGGTTCGCCGACGGTAGGTACCAGTTCCTGCAGGGAGGGCGTTACGCCTTCTCCGCCGTTGAGCAAGGCGGGACGGAAGTGGCCCTCAAGGTGGAAGGCTCAGAGCAACTGAAGCCATTTACAGCGCGGGGGCCGGGACTAACCGCAGGGCTGCAATACAGGTTCTAAAAATACGGGACGGATTCCAAAACACAGGTTTTAAAACAGGTTTTAAGAAACAGAGGCCAGAAAAGCGGCTAAGCCGCTTTTCTGGCCGGACTCGACGAGCCGATAACCTCATGTCTCGTGCCCTCCGCCATCCCTGGCTGGCTATCCTGGCCGACAACTTTTTACTGATTCTTCCGGCTGGCGCCAAACTCCTTGGAGAACTCGTAAAAAGCTGATACTTCCTGTGACGGATCGAGTTTCGCGCGGTTCTGAGCACCCATACCATTAGCACTCTGGATCATGCCCATGCCGGCGCTGGACGTCAGCTCTGCACTGGCCTCCTGGCCGAAGCCGCCGGCGGTTCCACTGAACTCGGAACGGCCAGCGGTTGTTCCCATGGCCACATTCCCGACCCGCTGGTTGGAACTCAGTCCAACCTGAGAACCGACCGACGCAGTCGCATCAGATAGTCCGGGGCCCTGTTTATATCCTGCCATGTTCTAATTGAAGGCCTCCTCTTGCAATCTATCTTAACCCCGGCGCCGGGATCTGTCAGTATTGTGGCCTTCAAATCCCCGTTTTATGCGGCGCTTCGCGCCCCAATCCTTTCCTGATCGTCCAGCGCCTCCTTATTCTTACAGGACTGGATTCTAACGGGATTCTAACGGGCCAGATATTCAAACAAAAACCCGTCACCCGTGAAAGGGTGCTGCCTTGTCCCAGCCTGTTCGCCCTCAACCAGGAGCCTGACTTTTTTAATGCCGGGTTGTTCGGTGGCGGTGTACGCGATCTGGTCCAGCATGGCGCTGACGGCCGCCGTGCCTCCGGTCCGTTCAATCTGCCTGTTAAAGTCCAAAACCGCGACATTGTTTTCAATCCGGGCCGATCGCAACCTGGTGTTGGGGGGAATGGCGGAGTAATGTCCGCTTTTGGCCTCGGGGGCTGTTGGACCCTTTAGCAGTTCCTCAAAGGCCAATCGAAGGCCATCTGCGCTGCCAGCCGGCTTCGTGATCGGCCTGTTTACCGGCACCAGCTTGATCTGATCTTTATTTGGCGCTTTATTGGGGCTGTAAAAGTAGATCTTTACAGTCGCCTGCGGCTGCCCCTCCGGGGACGGAGTGGTTGGCCGGCGCAAACAGCCGCCGATGGGCAAGAGAGGCAGAAATGCCAGGATTGTGAACAGAATAAGCGCCAGGCTCTTGGTTGCAAAACCGGAAGGTCTCTTCACCATGTTTTTCCCCTTTTTGATCTTGTTCCCCATTTTTTGTGGAGTTTTTCCATCTTGCCCGGTAATTACTCCACATTGAGGATTCGCCTCTGTGATATATTTGTCCTGCAAGGCTTGAAAAGAGGGTATTAATATGTTATTATGGATATCACCGTGACACTTGTACGTGCGCCCGTAGCTCAACTGGATAGAGCATCAGACTTCGGATCTGAGGGTTGGGGGTTCAAGTCCCTCCGGGCGCGCCAGATGTCAGTCCCACCGCAGGGTTGGGCTTTTCTTTTAAAAGAGGGCTGAGCTCATGGGAAAGAAACTCATACAACTTGGCGACGAGAGAATGGCCAAACTAAAAACATTTTTTGCAAACCAGCCTGACATACTGGCTGTCTATCTATTCGGGTCATACGGCACCGAATTTCAGACGCCGGATAGCGACGTGGATTTTGCGGTTCTTTTCAGCCCCGGCGCGAAGATCGATCTGATGGCGGAGATGTCCTTGCTTGGCCGGATGTCGATGATTTTGGGGGAAGACAGGCTGGATCTGGTGAATCTGAACATAGTTCCTCTCCGGTTGCAATATAAGGTCATCTCCACCGGCAGGTTGATTTATGAGCAGGACTACATCCAGACGTGCGACTTTGTTGAAGAGGTCTTCTTACGCTACCAGGACTATGGAATCGACCGGTTCTTTTTGATCAGGAATACGATCAAGCATTGAAGGGGGCGTATTCCCGTGGTGGACCCGGAAAAGATCCGGCAAAAGCTTAAGTATCTCGAAAGCTCGCTGGCTTATCTTCGAAAGCTGGCAGCCTTAAGTAAGGATGAGTTTTTCGGGGATTTTCGGAACGTGGATTCCGCGATCCACCGTCTGCAAACCAGTATAGAGGCCATGGCGCGGAACGATTTTTGTAGGGGCGGTTTAACACGGGCTACAAGCCAGCATAAGTAGGGGAGGAGCGAGTAGATGAGGCTGGTGGCACTTTTTCTCGCGGCATTTGCCGGGGGTTTTTCTGGTGCCATTGTACCGGGGCCGTTTTTGACGGTGACCATTGACGGGGTGACCAGGCGTGGGTTTAAGATGGCGCCGCTTCTGGTGGTTGGGCATGCGATTCTAGAGGGGCTCATGGTCATTGCCCTGGTTTTTGGGCTGGAGAAGTTTCTGAGCAACCACACCGTAACCGGAACCATCGGCCTGGTGGGTGGATTGGTGCTGGTCTGGATGGGATACGGCATGATCCAGGGAGCCATCCGGGGGGCCATTGCGCTTGAACTCTCGGGACCCGGCAAATCCAGCCAGACCGGGCCGAGGGCTCCCAGTGGGCTGCGCCGGAGGCCGGTGTTGCTGGGGCTGGTGACCAGCCTGGTCAATCCTTATTGGGTGCTGTGGTGGGCAACCGCCGGAGTTGGCTATGTGGTGGCCGCGGTAACATTGGGATCCGCTGGCGTGCTGGCTTTCTATACCGGCCACATACTTTCAGACTTCGCCTGGTACCTGCTGGTGGGATTCGGGGTGGCCGCCGGACGAAAGTTCTTCAGCACCCAGGTGTACCGGGTCATTGTCTCGGCATGCGGGGTGTTCTTGATCGGCCTGGCCGTATATTTTCTGTGGTCGGGCGTTCGAATGCTGTTTCTCTGATTCCGGGTCAAGGGGATGGAGCGAGTTTAAAAAAATATTGTTGAAAAATATTTGCCTTCCGAGCTGATTTGTGGTATACTATCCTTTGCTAACTTGGTTTGCAGCACGGCCCAGGCCTGTTCGGCTACAAGGGCCGGTTTCTCGCGCAGGGTGGGCTGCGAGGGTGGCGGAACTGGCAGACGCACTAGACTTAGGATCTAGCGGGCAACCGTGGGGGTTCAAATCCCCCCCTTCGCACCAGTAACACGTGCGGAAGTGGCTCAGCGGTAGAGCATCGCCTTGCCAAGGCGAGGGTCGCGGGTTCAAATCCGGTCTTCCGCTCCATAGGTCATAACGGAGCCTTCGGTCACCGAGGGCTCTTTTGGATCATATTATTTTGCGTGAAGGGCATCCCCTATCGGAGGAGAAAAATAGGGTCACGTAGAATTAATCTTATAGCCTTTAAGTGAACGCCGGCCAGGAGGAGTCTGGCTGCAAAGCTTGTCATGAGCTGACGCGCGGTACACAAAGTTTTCAATAGGAGCATAAATTAAATGCTGAGCAGGAGGAATTGGAATATATGCGGGCTGGCTTGGCTAGACTAGAAAAAAATCGCGTCCAATTGGAAGTAGAGGTAACAACGGAACAGGTCGGCAAGGCGCTGGATCAGGCTTACCGGCGGGTGGCCCGGCGGGTGAACATCCCCGGATTCCGGAAAGGTAAAGCGCCGCGGTTTGTCGTGGAGCGCCATATCGGCAAGGGGCCGATCTACGAGGAAGCGGCGGAGATCCTGGTACAGGAGGCATACCCCGCGGCTGTCGCCGAAACGGCCATCGAGCCCATCAATCAACCGGAACTTGATCTCGTCCAGCTGGAAGAGGGCAAGCCTTTCATCTTTAAGGCCACCGTGGATGTAAAACCGGAGGTAACTCTGGGGCAGTACAAAAACCTGCCGGTGACCAAACAGATCAAAACCATCAAGGACGAGGACGTGGACGCGGTTTTGAATGATATCCGCGAACATCACTCCGAACTTGTCGCCGTTGACAAAACGGAGGTCGAAAAGGCAGATTTTGTGGTTATCGACTTCGAAGGCTTTCTGGACGGAAAGCCTTTCGGTGGAGGTTCGGCCAAAGATTACCTCCTGGAGATCGGTGGGGGCCAGTTCATACCGGGTTTTGAAGACCAGTTGATGGGCGCCAAACCCGGCGTGGAAAAGGAGATCCTGGTGACCTTCCCCGCCGATTATCATGCAAAGGAACTTGCCGGCCAAGAGGCGGCCTTCAAGGTCACCGTCAAGGAGATCAAAAAGAAGGTGCTCCCGGAACTTGATGACGAGTTTGCCAAAGACGCCAGCGATTTCTCCACCCTGGCCGAGTTGAAGGATCATATCCGAAAAAAGCTGCAGGAGGATGCTGAACGTGCCTCAAACGCGGCGGCGGAAGAGAAGATCGTTGAAATGGCGACCGTTAACGCTCAGGTGGATATCCCTGAAGTATTGCGGGAGCGGCGCGTGGATCACCATATGGAGGAGTTTGCGGAACGGCTCCGGTATAACGGGCTCAAATTGGAAGGCCTCTATGCCGAGGGCAAAATGGACGAGGCCAGGCTGCGCGAAGAGTTCAAGCCCAAGGCCGAGCAGGAGGTCAAGGCTAGCCTGGTGCTTGAAGCCATCGCCAGGGCGGAAGAAATCTCCGCGACCGGGGAAGAGATCGAGCAGCGCATCAAGGAGATGGCTTCCGAGTTGCGGGAAGATGTTGCCAAGCTCAAAGAGCGGCTCAGCCCCGAGGATCGCGAATCACTGGCGGATCGGATCCGGGTTAGAAAGACCATCGATTTTCTGGCGCAAAATGCGCAAATCAGCATAGAGAACATCTAACTCTCCAAGGAGGAGGAAGAAAATGAGTACATTGGTGCCAATGGTTGTGGAACAGACTAACCGGGGGGAACGGGCCTACGACATTTATTCCAGGCTTTTGAAGGACCGGATCATCTTTATTGGCGGAGAGATCAACGATTATCTGGCCAACCTCGTGGTTGCCCAGATGCTCTTCCTGGAGAGCGAGGATCCGGAAAAGGACATTTACCTGTATATTAACAGCCCGGGCGGCGTAATCTATTCCGGTCTGGCAATCTACGATACCATGCAATATATCCGGCCGGCGGTATCCACCATCTGCGTGGGGATGGCCATGAGCATGGGAGCCGTATTGTTGGCCGCTGGAGCTCCCGGAAAGCGTTTTGCCTTGCCGTATTCGCGGATCATGATCCACCAGCCTTCGGGCGGTTACCAGGGGCAGGCCAAGGAGATCGAGATCCACGCCAAGGAGATCCTGCATCTGAAGAAACAGATGAACGAGATTCTGGCCAGGCATACCGGCCAACCCATCGAACGTGTCGAGGAGGACGTGGATCGCGACCATTTCTTCTCCGCCGAGGAGGCGAAGAGCTACGGGCTGATCGACAGCATCTTCGCCGGCAAGAAGGAACACAAGAAGTAGCAAAGGCAACGCGCCTCCTGGACGATAACCCATCGTTAACCGATCATGAAAAACCGCCGAAGATAAAGATGCGCACCGACCGGTATGCGCATGATGTAAGGGAAGCCAGCCAGCTTTTAATGAGGTGATTTGATGTTCAAGTTCGGCGATGAAAAAGGCCAGCTGAAATGTTCCTTTTGCGGCAAGACGCAGGAACAGGTCAAAAAGCTGATTGCCGGTCCCGGGGTCTATATCTGCGATGAATGCATCGAGCTTTGCAACGAGATCATTGAAGAAGAATTCAACGATGATGTCGAGGTTGAGCTTGGCAATGTTCCCAAACCCAAAGAGATCAAAGAAACTCTTGATCAGTATGTGATCGGCCAGGAGGATGCCAAAAAAGCTCTTTCCGTGGCGGTGTACAACCACTACAAACGGATTAACTCCGGAGCCAAGATTGATGATGTGGAACTCCAGAAGAGCAACATCTTGCTTTTAGGCCCAACAGGGTGCGGTAAGACTTTGCTGGCCCAGACCCTGGCCAAGATTCTCAACGTTCCGTTTGCAATCGCCGATGCCACTTCCCTGACCGAGGCCGGTTATGTCGGCGAAGATGTGGAGAATATCCTGCTGAAACTGATTCAGGCCGCCGATTACGATGTGGAGAAGGCGGAAAGGGGCATCGTCTATATCGACGAGGTCGACAAGATCGCTCGAAAATCCGAGAATCCGTCGATCACCCGCGATGTCTCCGGTGAAGGGGTGCAACAGGCGCTGTTGAAGATCCTGGAGGGAACGGTGGCCAGTGTGCCGCCCCAGGGTGGCCGCAAGCATCCCCATCAGGAGTTCATCCAGATCGACACCACCAATATCCTGTTTATTTGCGGCGGGGCCTTCGACGGCCTGGAGAAGATTATCGAAAACCGGACCGGAAAGAAGACCCTGGGCTTTGGCGCCGAGGTCAAGACCAGGCAGGAGAAGCAGATCGGGGAGATTCTGCGGTTGATCATGCCGGAAGATCTGCTCAAGTTCGGGTTGATTCCCGAATTCGTCGGCCGCTTGCCCATCGTGGTTCCTCTGGATGCGCTGGATGAGGAGGCCCTGGTCAAGATTCTCACCGAGCCCAAGAATGCTCTGGCCAAGCAATTTCAGAAGCTCCTCGAGATCGACGGGGTGGAGCTCGAATTCGCTCCCGAGGCTCTCGGGGCCATCGCCAGAAAGGCGATGTATCGGAAGACCGGCGCACGCGGTTTGCGTTCCATCATCGAGGACTTCATGCTGGATGTGATGTACGAAACCCCGTCGCTGGACGATGTGAAGAAATGCATCATCAACGAGGAAGTTGTGGAGAAGAAGTGTCCTCCCATTCTGATCCGCTCTGAACGGCGGAAGAAGAAAGAGGTCACCGCTTGATGCCGGCCTGGGCGCGAGATCAGGCTTAAAAAGACGAACCCGGCCGGGTTTCCTGGCCGGGTTTTCTCGACCCCGCTCAAATTACCGGTACAAGCCGGCTCGCTTTTATCGGCTCACTTTTTGTGTGGATCGCCGTGGCATTGGACGCAGTCCATCTCGCCGCGCGTGTTGTTTTGGGCTTTCTTTCCGTGGCAGCTCATGCACTCGGAGATTGTCACGGGCGGTATGTATTTGGCCACGAACTTCCCGTCGGCCTCCGCATTCAGCAGCTCCACCGCATGCGCCGCTACATCCGCGGTGAGCCTGGCGCAACGTTCGCCCCGTTCCGGGGAGAACGCCCCGTACCCGGCCGCTTTGGACCAGTTGGTGACGGAGACATGGCAGAGGGGCGAGCCCGAGATGCTGGTGACCTTGATCTGCGCCTTCGGGTTCTCCGGAACAAAGATCGGGAGGGCTTCCGTGGCGTACCAGCCCATCAGTTCATTGATCAGCTTCGGGTAGACCTTCTCGCTGGACACGTAGTTTATGGCGGCGCTTGCCCCGTTTAAGGACCCGCAAAGGCTGGCCCAGCCAACCACTCCGCCTTCTCCATACCTCATGGTATCGGTTGGGATCAAGGTGAATGGATAGCCTGTCTCATCGGCCAGTTCGCCGATTATTGCCTCAAATGTGCCGTAGCAGCAGGCTCCCTTGTAGTACCCCTTGTAGGCTCTTTGCGCAACCACCTTTGGGTCGAGCTTCTTATAGGGCCACGGCCATGGTGGAGCTTTAACCTCCGCCGCCTTGACCCCTGGCAAAAGATGAAGTCCGCCTCCCCCGAGCGCCGCTCCAATAACGGCCCCGGTTGCAAATCCCCCGGCCCCGAATAGGAACTCTCTTCTTGAGTATTTGTCTGACCGCGCTGTGCTTTCCGACAACATTTGTGCCCCCTTTCCTCTTTCCGAGATCGACTACCTGAATCAAAAATACCCCATTGCCTGTCTAAAGTCAACAGGTAAAAAGGACATTTGCAAGGCAATGCCGATGATTTTTATCACAACAGACCAGTTTGGTTAAGGATGTAAAACCTAGCCTTATTTGGCATCGCGTGGCAAAAAATGCGCAGATGCCAGGATTAAAAATTTATCTCGCGGAGATAATAAAGACCGTCAGAATCGCGCAAAGGAGGAGACGGCCAGGTGGCAGCCAATTTTTTTGGGGTGATCAGCCTCTTTTTTACGGTGATCATCGGCCTGTACTTTTGGAACCTGCTGCGGGCGCAGCAGACCAATCGTTCGGCCGTGGAAAAAGAGTCCCGCAAGGAGCTGGAACGGCTTCAGAGGCTTAAGTCCATCTCGCTCACCGAGCCATTGGCGGAGAAGACCCGCCCTACCAGTTTTGAAGAGATTATCGGCCAGGCGGACGGTTTGAAAGCTTTGAGAGCGGCGTTATGCGGCCCCAACCCACAGCATGTGCTGGTATACGGCCCTCCGGGAACCGGCAAGACCGCGGCCGCCAGGGTCATCCTGGAAGAGGCCAAAAAGAACGCTCTTTCCCCTTTCCAGGCTTCCGCCAAATTTGTGGAGATCGATGCGACCACGGCGCGCTTTGATGATCGGGGGATTGCGGATCCGCTCATGGGTTCGGTCCATGACCCGATCTACCAGGGCGCGGGCCCTCTGGGCATCGCTGGAATTCCGCAGCCCAAACCGGGCGCGGTTACCAAGGCGCATGGCGGGGTGCTGTTCATCGACGAGATCGGCGAGCTGCATCCCATTCAGATGAACAAGCTTCTCAAGGTGCTCGAAGACCGCAAGGTCTTCCTGGAAAGCGCCTATTACAGCGCGGAAGACATGAACATCCCGCAACACATTCATGAAATCTTCCAAAAAGGGTTGCCGGCCGACTTTCGCCTGGTGGGGGCCACCACCAGGCAACCGGACGAGATTCCCCCGGCGATCCGCTCCAGGTGCCTGGAGGTCTTCTTCCGGTTATTGACGCCGGAGGAGATCGGAATCATTGCCCGCAACGCCTGCAAGAAGATCGATTTCCCGTACGAAGAGGAAGCGATTGAGGTGATCACCAGATACGCCACCAACGGGCGGGAAGCGGTGAACATCGTTCAGATCGCCGCCGGGATTGCCCAGACCGAGGGGCTGCGCGAAATCCGCAAGGTGGATGTGGAATGGGTGGTAAACAGCGGCCAGTACAGCCCGCGGCCTGAAAAGAAAGTGCCGGCCGAACCGCAGGTGGGTTGCGTGAACGGGCTGGCGGTCTACGGCCCCAACATGGGAACCATTCTGGAGATCGAGGCTTCGGCGATCCCCGCCCGCAAGGGGCGCGGGAAACTGACCGTGACCGGCGTGGTGGAAGAGGAGGAGGTCGGCGGCGGGTTTGGCCGCACCGTGCGCCGGAAGAGCATGGCCAAGGGATCCGTCGAAAACGTCTTCACGGTTCTTCGCAAGAACCTGGGGCTCTCCCCGCAGGATTACGACATACACCTGAACTTCCCGGGCGGGATACCGGTGGATGGCCCTTCGGCGGGCGTGACCATCGCCGCCGCGATCTATTCGGCGATCACCAGCGTGCCGGTGGATAACCTGGTGGCGATGACCGGCGAGGTATCCATCAGGGGCTTTGTGAAGCCTATCGGAGGGGTGGTGGCCAAGATCGAGGCGGCCAGGTTGGCTGGCGCCAAACGGGTGATCATCCCCCGGGAAAACTGGCAGGATATCTTTAAAGAAATTGAGGAGATTGAGGTAATTCCGGTGGAGCACATCGAAGAGGTCATAGAACAGGCCATGTCCCTGCCGGGGATAATCGGAGAACTGGGCGTCCGGGTGCCAGAGGTGAAGATCCTGTCGGCGGCTCATTCCACTCATTCAACCCACTCCTTGTAGATCTGGAAGGACCCGGGATTGTGGCGCGGGTTAGAGCGGTGTTTGGCGGATGGGCCAGACGCCGCTTTCCTCATTAAGAGGAATTACCAGGCGTACCGAGAATACTATAAAGGCAAAAAGGAGGGAACACCTGATGACCCAAAATTCAAACGAGGGCGATGCGGTTCAGGCGGAGGAACGCACCGTAGAGTTTAAAGAGGCTCTGCCCCTTTTGCCTCTACGCGGGATGCTGGTATTTCCTTTTATGGTGACGCCCCTCGATGTCGGCCGGGAACGGTCGGTTCATGCTCTGGAAGAAGCGATGCTGGAGGAGAGGTTGATCCTTCTTGCCGCGCAGCGGCAGGCCAAGACGCAGGAACCGGTGCCGGATGAAATCTACAGGATCGGCACGGTTGCCGAGATCAAGCAACTTCTCAAGCTGCCGGATGGAACCATCAGGATTCTGGTGGAAGGCATCCAGCGGGTAAAGATCGTCCAGTTTCTCCAGAACGAACCTTATTACAAGGTCAAGATCGCCAGAGTGAATGAGAACGAGGAGAAGACCACCGAGGTCGAAGCTCTGATGCGTACCACCCTTGATCAGTTTGAGCAGTATATCAAGCTCAGCAAGAAGGTCCCGCCGGAGATCCTGGTTTCCGTGGCCAATATTGAGGATCCGGGGCGCCTGGCGGACAGCATCGCGGCCCAGTTGGTTTTACGGATCGAGGACAAACAAGAGATCCTGGAGTCGATCTCCGCCAGGGAACGCCTGGAAAAGCTCTGCGTCATCCTGGGCAAGGAGATGGAGATCCTGGAACTGGAGCGGAAGATCCATGTCCGGGTGCGGAAGCAGATGGAGAAGACCCAGAAGGAGTACTATCTGCGCGAGCAGATGAAGGCCATCCAGAAGGAACTGGGCGAAAAAGACGAGCGGATCGCCGAGGCGGAAGAACTCCGGGAAAAGATCAAGGAGGCCAAATTTCCCAAGGAGGTCAACGAAAAGGCGTTGAAAGAGGTGGAGCGGCTGGAGAAGATGCCGCCCATGGCCGCCGAGGCGGTAGTGGTCCGAAATTATCTGGACTGGCTCCTGGCCTTGCCCTGGCGCAAGCAAACCAAAGATCGCCTGGATATCGGGCTGGCCGAGAAGATTCTCAACGAGGATCACTATGGCCTGGAAAAGGTCAAGGAGAGGATTCTGGAATTTCTGGCGGTGCGGAAACTGGCGGCGAAGATGAAGGGTCCCATCCTTTGCCTGGTGGGCCCCCCCGGCGTGGGGAAGACCTCGCTGGCTAAATCCGTGGCCCGGGCCCTGGAAAGGAAGTTCGTGCGCTTTTCCCTGGGCGGGGTAAGGGATGAGGCGGAGATCCGGGGCCACCGGCGGACTTATGTGGGCGCGATGCCCGGCAAGATCATCCAGGTGATGCGCCAGGCCGGCGTTACAAACCCGGTGGTGCTTCTGGATGAGGTGGACAAGATGAGCATGGATTTCCGGGGCGACCCCTCGGCGGCGCTTCTGGAAGTCCTGGATCCGGAACAGAACGCCAATTTCGGCGACCATTATATGGAGGTAAATTACGATCTTTCCAACGTGATGTTCATTACCACGGCCAACAACCTCCATGCCATTCCCAGGCCGCTTTTGGACCGGATGGAGGTGATTCTGCTTCCCGGCTACACCGAGGAGGAGAAGCTGGAGATCGTCAAGAGGCACCTTCTTCCCAAACAGATTGAGCAACACGGGTTGCACCCCGATCAGATCAATGTTTCTGACAATACCATCCGGGGGATCATCCGGGAGTACACTCGGGAATCCGGCGTGCGCAACCTGGAGCGGGAGCTGGCCTCGATCTGCCGCAAGGTTACCAAGGAGATCGTCACGGGGACCGAACCGCCGGTGCGGGTCACCGCCCAGAGCCTGCACAAGTATCTGGGGATCCCGCGGTTTCACTACGGGGTCGTGGAGACGGAGGACAAGGTGGGGGTGGTCACGGGCCTGGCCTGGACCGAGACGGGCGGCGACATCCTGGCCATCGAAGTGACCATCGTCAAGGGCAAGGGGAAACTGACCCTGACCGGCAAACTTGGCGAGGTGATGCGGGAGTCCGCCCAGGCCGGGTTCAGCTATATCCGGTCACGTGCCGCCGCCATGGGGATAGAGGAGGATTTTTACGAGAAATACGACTTCCACATCCATATCCCGGAAGGCGCCATTTCCAAGGATGGTCCTTCGGCGGGGATCACCATGGCCACGGCGCTGGCTTCAGCCCTGACCAATATCCCGGTGCACCGCGACGTGGCGATGACCGGCGAGATCACCCTGCGGGGCCGTGTTTTACCCATCGGCGGGCTCAAGGAGAAGTCCCTGGCGGCCCACCGGGCGGGCATTAAAAAGGTGATCATCCCGCGGGAGAACGAGAAGGATCTGGAAGAGATACCGGCCAACATCAAGCGCAAGCTGGAGTTTGTGCTGGTGGAGCACATGGATCAGGTCCTCCGGGAGGCTCTGACCGCCAAGCTGCCGATTGTGGAGGCCGTGCCCGAAAACCATGCCGACAAGGACAGGGAGGTGTCGGATCTGAGTAGACTGCCTCACCTGCCGTTCGTGGATCTGGAAAAGCCCACCGGCCAGCCGGGGGCGGAAAAACCCCAATAAGGCCCAAACGATGAAATCTGAATTTAAAGCTGAATTTGTGGTCAGCGCTGGAGCGCCGGACCAGTATCCCCGGGATGGGCTTCCGGAGATTGCCCTGATCGGCCGCTCCAACGTGGGCAAGTCGTCGTTGATCAACACCGTGACCGGGGTAAAAGGCCTGGCCAGGACCAGCACGGAACCCGGGCGCACCCGGCGTTTAAATTTCTTTCGGGTGGGTGGAATCTATTATCTGGTGGATCTGCCGGGTTTTGGATTTGCCCGGGTCTCCAAAGAAGAAAAAGCCCGGTGGGGGCAGATGGTGGAGGAATACCTCCTGAGCCGTCCCAATCTGGCGGGTGCCATCCAGCTGATCGATCTGCGCCGCCGGGTTGAAGAGGACGATCTGCAATTTAAAGATTGGTTTTCCCCCCGGGGGGTGCCCTTGCTTTTGGTGGCCACCAAGGCGGACAAGCTGCCCAAAGCGCAAAGGTTGGCGGCGGAGCGCGAGATAACGGCCGCGTTTGGGGCGGCCCCGGTGCTTTTTTCCGCCAGAACAGGCGAAGGGAGGGAACTTGTCCGGCGTTGGCTGGTTCTCCAGACGTAGGAGGATTTTTCCATTTTGCGTCGAAATCTTCGTAGAAAGGTGCAGGGAGGAAGCAATGACACAAGACGACCCGCTTAAAGTCGGTATCCCCCTCGAACTCCGGTTCAGGGGCGTGGATCCCGTCTGGTATCGCTCCAGGATTGAAGAAGTCAACGAGCAGGCGATCATGGTGGCCGAGCCTTCCGAAAAAGTGGCGGTCGCCCCGGGGACGCCGGTGGATGTGCAGTTGGGGTGGAACGATTTTTTCTATGTCTTTGAGACGAAGGTCAGCGGTTTTAAAACTCAACCTGGCCCGGTATTTATCTTGCACAGGCCTCCCGCCATTTTCAAGCAGCAGCGGCGAAAGCTGTTTCGGGTGCCGGTGCTTCTGGTCGCCAGGTTTAAACAGGATAACGAACCGGATGAGCATATGGGGCTGGTGACCAACATCAGCGGGGGAGGCTTGCGGCTGATCCATGCGGATCAGTTTCCGGTGGGGACCCGGCTGAAAATTCGTTTGGAGCTTGGCGGAACGGTGATCAATCCCCTGGTGAGGGTGGTGCACCGGGAGCCGATTGGCGAAAATGAGAGCCGGTTCGGTTACGGCGTTGAATTTTTGGATTTGAGCGAAGCGGAGCAGGACAGTCTGGTCAAATTTATTTTTGCCCGTCAAAAAGAGGGGCAGGAACGGGCGGTAAGGGAGGGGTGACGCCAGTCGCCCCCGGGAAGGAGGCGAAAGCATGGCCGAGTACTTCGCGCTGGATTGCTGGAAGATCAGGGGTTGCACGGCGAGCATCTATTATCAATGTGAACCCTTCAAGGTCCGCAAGGCGTGTTGGTACGTAAAAGAAGGATGTCTTAACTGCGACCGGGACTGTTTAAAATGCAACCTGTATAAAGAAGCAAAGAGACGGGGCTATATCACCGTGGATGTTCGGGAGGAAGACAAGGTTGGCTAGCTATAAAGATCGGGGGGTAGCTGGGGAGAGCTACTTTTGATTTTTTTAGATGTTTTCCTGTTGCCAATCTATTCTTGATTGGCTTATTTTTTTGCGGTCAGGAGGATTTGTAAGTTCATCGTGGAATTGTTTCAAGTGACCAACATTTGTGTGATCATTGATACCGAGGGTTTTTTGGCAGTTTTTGTATGCTGATCCTGCCTGGAAAACTGGGGTGTGGCAGGGTTGGGAGAGCGCGGCGAACCCCGGCCGAAAGAGAGGCGGGTGGGAGAGTCTGCCATGGAAATCTGCGTCATAAGGTGCATCTGTTGGGACAGTGGACAAAAAGTAAGTAGGGAGACGGCTTGTGGCCTGCAAATGTTACTTTCTGGCAAACCTTGTGGAAGGGCACAGGGTTTTATTTATGT
>JAMCQP010000035.1 GCA_023381695.1 Bacillota bacterium
GCCGTAGTATCCTTGGTAGTATCCTTTCTGGTATAATAGTGGTAGGACCCGTTCTTTGAAAACTGGACATATGGGGTTGCAGCGAGTAGGTCGCTGCGTAAAATGTTCACCGAAAGGTCTCGCGCCGGAGGCTTTTTGAGCGACGGTTCGCCTCCAAAATGGCGTAACACTAAGGGCTCGGGCGGAGCCTTCGGGGATGTGGGCACGTTGGTGCCTGCAAAGGAACCGAGAAGCCTCGGACTTCGGTCCGGGGAGTCGTCACGGAGCAAGAGCCTGATACCCTCAAATCCATAACTTGTTTTGCCGGTCTCATATATCCTCGGCGATATGGGCCGAGAGTATCTACCGGGCTGCCGTAAACTGCCTGACTATGAGAGGGATGCTTAGTGCGTCTCTCTCATTTATTTTTGCAAGGAATTATTGGCGGGAGGATTGGCTCATACATTTAACAGGAGAACAACTACCGAAGAGACAAGAACAGGAGGGACATCGGATGCCAAAGTACATTCAGGCGGTTCCGAATTTCAGCGACGGCCGCCGGAAAGAAGTAATCGAAGCGGTGGTGGATCAGGTCCGCAATGTGCCGGGGGTCAAGCTTGTGGATTACGCCCCCGACCCGGACTTCAACCGGACGGTGGTGACGCTCATCGGCCAGCCGCAACCGCTCAAGGAAGCTCTGCTGAACATGGCGGGCAAAGCCATCGAACTCATCAACATGGAGGAGCAGAGAGGCTCCCATCCCCGTATCGGCGCGCAGGACACCATCCCCGTCTTTCCCCTCAAAAACGTCGCGTTGAAAGAATGTGTGAGCCTGGCTGAAGAGATCGGCCAGGAGATCTACCGGCGGTTCAAGGTTCCCGTCTATTTTACCGGCGAAAATGCCCGCGCCCCGGAGCGCCAGGTGCTGGACTACATCCGCAAGGGGCAGTACGAAGGCCTCAAGAAGGTGGCGCACACGCCGGAGCGGGCGCCGGATATCGGGCCGGCGGCTTTGCATCCCACCGCGGGGGCGGTGATTGTCAGCGCCGGCACCAACCCGCTGGTGGCCTTTAACGTCATCCTGGGCACGGATAACCTGGAGATCGCCAGATCCATCGCCAGGATCGTGCGCGGGCCCAGCGGCGGCTTTACCACCGTGCGTTCGGTCGGGCTGCGCTTTGAGGAACGCAAGCAGGTCGTGGTCTCCATGAACATGTTTGACTATGTGGCCACGCCGCTCTACCGCACCTATGAGGTGGTCAAGATGGAGGCGGCCCGTTACGGCGTGCCGGTGGTGGGCACGCAGCTGGTGGGGGTCGTTCCCCTGGAGTCGCTGCTCAACTCGCTGGACTACTTCCTGCAACTTGAGGGGTTTGACCGGAATCAGATTCTGGAGAATCACCTTTACGAACTGGCGTAAACAAAACTAACGGCAAGTCCAGAACTTGAAATAAGGGAGGAGAAGGCAGATGAAGGTTGATGTGCTGGTAAAGAACGCGCGGATTCCCCAGGGCGACAGGATGGTGGAGACCAATATCCTGGTCCGGGACGGCAAGATCGCCGGGTTTTCACCCACGGCGGAGGTGGACGCCAAAGAAGTCATCGACGCCGGCGGCAACCTGGTCATGCCGGGCTGCATCGACTCGCACACCCACATCAATGATCCGGGGTTCACCCACCGCGAGAATTTCCAGACCGGCACCAGCGCGGCGGCCAGCGGCGGGGTGACCACGGTGATCGACATGCCCTGCACCAGCAACCCCTCGGTGCGGACGGTGGCCCAGCTTGAAAACAAGCTGGAGGCCGTGAAAGACAAGGCCATCGTGGATTACGCCATGTGGGGCGGGGTGACCGGCGAGGATGTCCGCAACAAGGCTCTGGAGCACGTGCAAAAGCAGGCCGACGCCGGGGTGGTGGCTTTCAAGGTGTACATGACGCCTTCGGTTCCCACCTACCCCAGGGTTACCGACGCCGAGATGCTGGAGATCTTCAAGGAGGTGGCCAAGACCGGCCTGCCGGTGGGCGTTCACGCGGAGAACTACAACCTCTGCGATTTCTATGTCCAGAAATTGCAGGCGGAAGGGCGGATGGACGGCCCGGCCTGGGCCGAAGCCCGGCTCAACCTGGCGGAAAAGGTCGCCATCGAGATGGTGGTCAGCTTTGCGGAATACACCGGGGTGCGGATGCACGTGGTGCACATGAGCACCCGGGAGGGGGCGATGGTGATCGGCGAGGCCAAGAAGCGCGGCCTGCCGGTGACCGCCGAGACCTGCCCGCACTATCTGACCATCAACGCCCAGGACGCCATGACCCGTTTTGGTTCCTTTGCCAAGATTGCACCGCCGCTGCGGGGCAAGGAGGACAATGCGGAACACTGGAAGGCGCTGGCCGACGGGCGGATCGACTTTGTGGCCACGGATCACGCGCCGTACGAGATCGCCACGGAAAAGACGGCGCCCGGCATGCACATCTGGAACAGCTTCCCCGGCATCCCGGGCACGGAGACCATGGTGCCGGTCGTTGTCAGCGAGGGGTACAACAAGGGGCGTATTTCGCTCTCGCGGCTGGTGGAGGTGCTCTCCAGGAACCCGGCCATCCATTACGGCCTTTACCCAAGGAAGGGAGCCATGGAGATCGGTTCCGACGCGGATTTCACCGTCATCGACCTCAACTGCGAGTGGACGATCGACAAGGACAAGATGTACACCATGGCCAGGTACACCCCGCTGCACGGCATGAAGCTGCGGGGCAAGCCGGTGAAGACCATCGTCCGGGGCAAGGTGGTATACGAGGATGGCAAGGGTATTGTCGGCCGGCCGGGTTACGGCGAGTTCGTGAAACGGCAGGCCATCAGCCGGCTGGACCGGATCCTGAAGTTTTAGGCCGCGATAATCGGCCAACCGGCGAAAGGTAATTGAGTTTTTAGCCAGAGGAGGCGCCAGGCCATGAGCAAACATGCCATTTTGGTCATAGATATGTTGAACGACTTTGTGGACCCCAAAGGAGCCCTCTTCTGCCCGGATGGGCAGAAGATCATCCCGAAGATTCGGGAACTGGTGGATTTTGCCCACGAGAACGATATCCACGTGGTCTTTGTCCAGGAGGCTCACCGGGTGGGAGATGCGGATTTCAGGGTCCGGCCGGTGCACGCCATCAAGGGTACCTGGGGTTCGGACTTTGTGCCCGATTTGCGCCCAGGTGATCAGGATTATGTGGTGCAGAAGAGGCGGCACAGCTCCTTCACCTACACGGACATGGATCTCTACCTCCGCGAGGAGGGGATAGACACGGTGGTGGTCACCGGCGTCTGGACCAACGTTTGCGTGAGGAGCACCGCTTCCGAGGCGCTCTACCATGCTTACCGGGTGATCGCCATCAGCGACGGTTGCGCCTCCAAGGATGAAGAGATGCACCAGGCCGGCCTGCGGGATATGGCTCTCTTTTCCCGGATTATGACGGTGGACGAATACCAGAAAGAGTTTGGCAAGGAGAAGGTCAGGACCGCTTGAGCCGGTTTTGACCGATTGCCGTACGACGTAATGACAGGGTGGGTTAAGATGCGGGTCGTGGTTGGCGTCACCGGGGCCAGCGGCGCTATCTATGCCGTAGGCTTTTTAGAGGCTTTGAAAAACCTGCAGATTGAGACGCACCTGGTGGTGACGCCGAGGGGGGAACAGACCCTCCGCCACGAATGCGGGCTTACGGTGCAGGAACTGGGCCGCTTTGCCCGGTTGCACCAGGTGGACGACCTCTTTTCCCCCCTGGCCAGCGGTTCATTTCGCGCGGAGGCCATGGTGGTGGTTCCCTGTTCCATGCATACCCTGGGAGCCATGGCCGGGGGGCTGTCGGACAACCTCTTGACCCGTTCCGCCCATGTGATGCTCAAGGAAGGCCGGAAGCTGGTGGTGGTGCCCAGGGAGACCCCGCTGGATATCATCCACCTGGAAAATATGTTGCGGCTGGCCAGAGCCGGCGCACACATCCTGCCGGCTTCGCCGGCCTTCTACCACCGGCCCCAGGATTTGCCCCAGGCGATCACCTTTGTGGTGGGCAAGATCCTGGACGTGCTGGAGATCGACCACGACATCTTTCCCCGCTGGGGGAAGGCATAGGACCTGGAAGAGGAGCTGCTGAACCGCGAGATTGAGTGGACCGCAAAATTGTGTGACCTCGGAATATGGGGGGCAGGGATCATGACCCTTTCGTTGCGCAAGCACCTGGAAAATTTGCAGCGCAAGAGCGATCTGCTGATGGTCAGGCGTCCGGTGGACGCGAAGTTTGAGCTGGGGGCGCTGGTGAATAAGTTCAAGGGGACCCGGCCGATCTTCTTTGAACATGTGCAGGGCTACAGCCAGCCGGTGGTGGCGGGGATTTGCGGTGATCGCCGGCGGGTGGCGGAGACCCTGGGGGTCAGGGTGGATGAGCTTGTCCCCCGGTATATTGAAGCCATCTCCTCGCCTTTGCCGAGCGGGCTGGTCTCCGGAGGCCCGGTCCAGGAGACGGTGATCACCAGGGGAATCGATATTCCAAAGCTATTTCCGGTGCCCACCTTTCACGAAAAGGATTCGGCGCCGTTCATCACCGCCGGGGTATTGATCGTCAAGGATCCGGTGGGGGGCCGTCGCTACACGTCCATCCGCCGGATGCAGGTCAACGGCGGCAACCGGCTCTCGATTCTCATCGAGTCGCCGGGGCTTATGCAGATGTACCGCGACTTTGAGGCGCAGAACCGGCCGCTGGAGGTGGCGGTGATGCTCGGGGTGCACCCGATCATCACCCTGGCCTCGCAACTCAGCACCCAGCATTTCGGTCTGGACAAGATGGACCTGGCGGGCGCCCTGGCCGGTCAGCCGGTGGAGCTGGTGCGCTGCCAGACGGTGGATCTGGAGGTGCCGGCCGAGGCGGAGATTGTGCTGGAGGGCCGGATGCTGCCCAAGGTGCGGTACGGGGAAGGACCCTTCGGGGAACTGGCCGGATACTACGGCCCCGCCTCGGAGCAGCCGGTGGTGGAGATCAGCGCGGTCACGCACCGGAAGGACCCGATCTTCCAGACCATCTTTCCTTCCAGCTTCGAGCACAAGCTGCCCAACGCCCTGATGCGGGAGGTCATCCTCTTCTTGCACGTCCGACACATCGTTCCGGATGTGAAGGCGGTGCATCTGACCATGGCGGGCAGCGGCCGTTTTCACGCCATCGTTTCCATCAAGAAAAAGTACGAGGGTGATGGCAAGAGCGCCATCATGGCGGCCCTGGCCAGCAATAAAGACGTGAAGCACGTGGTGGTGGTGGACGACGATGTGGACATCTTCGATCCCTTTGAGGTGGAATGGGCGATTGCCAGCCGGATCCAGGCGGACCAGGACGTGGTGATCATCCCCGGCGCCCGCGGGAATGGGCTGGATCCGTCCAACAACCTGCGGGGGTATTCGGCCAAGATGGGGATCGACGCCACCTATCCCTTGAGCGCGGCGGAGGTCTTCAAGCGGCCGGTGATTCCGGGGAGTGATCGGATGCGGCTGGAGGACTACCTGGAGGGCGACTGGTGAGTTCACGTCTTTGGTGGAGCACACGTTGTTGATTCGGCAGTAGTTTTATAGTAGTTTGGGCCTGGAAAGGGTGAGGCGGTTGCGCGAAGCGCTGGGATTTGTGGAGACCAGGGGCCTGCCGGCGGCCATTGCGGCGGCGGATGCCATGGTCAAGGCGGCCAATGTGCGGATTATCGACTACAAGCAGGTGGGTTCGGGCCTTGTCTGCATCACCGTCCAGGGCGAGGTTGCGGCGGTGCAGGCCGCCACTCAGGCCGGGGAGCAGGCTGCCCTTCAGGTGGGAGAAGTGGTCTCCGTGAACGTGATCCCCCGGCCCAACAGCGAGGTGGCCAGGATGCTGCCCATGGTCGATGAGCCGGGCCGGGAATAAAGCGATGAAGGTGGTGACCGAACCTTGGCGGATCCTCTGGTACAGAAGGTTATTTCCGAGATCCTCAGGCAGACCGGATCATCCTCCGGCGACAAGTCAAAAGCCGATTCCGGGTACAATCCCGCCTTTGGGCAAAATGCCGATTCCGGCGACAGAAAAAACATCCTGCCCGACGAATACCCGGTGGCGCGGAACCCGCTCCAGCCAGTGGAGCCGGGGGCCGGGCCGAAGGTGGCGCCGGGCCTGATTCAGGTCCAGGTGCGGGGCCGAGGCCAGCCGTCCCCACTGGATAAAAAGGCGCCGGCCGGATCTCCGGCAGAGCACTCCTATCAGGTGGCGGGCGGCGGCCGTCGCCGGGAAGAGGTCATCGGCACGGCCAGAGGGGGAACCATCGGGCTGGTCAGCCCGAACCTGGAACGGAGCCTGCGGGCCAAGATGGGAATCGATGAACGGTACCATGCCATCGGGGTCTTGAGTTCCCGTCTGGGAGCGGCGCCCCAGATCATGGCGGCGGACGAGGCGGTTAAAGCCACCAATTCGCGGGTTCTGACCATTCAGATGGCGAGAGACGGGTTGGGCGGGCCGGGGCACGGTGTCTACATCCTATTTGGCGGCGCCGATGTGGCGGACGTGATCAGGGCGGTGCAGATCGGCCTTGCGGCGGTGGATCACTATTTTGCCGAGGTCATCTCATCCGACGTGGGGGCGGTGGAGGTCCACCATACCGCCAGGGCGGCCGGCGCGTTGGCCATGGCTTTTGACGCGGTTCCGGATCAGGCCTTTGGCATCCTGATCGGCGCGCCTGCCGGGGTCGGCCTTTTGATGGCGGATGTGGCGCTCAAGACGGCCAAGGTGGAAGCCACCCATTACCTGGGGCCATCCAGCCTTTCCGCCTTCTCCAATGAAGTATGGCTCACGGTTTCCGGGACGCCGGCTGCGGTTCGCAACGCACTGGATGCGGCGAAAACGGCCGGGCTCGGGTTGCTCGAAGAATTGCGCAGGTGAGGCCGATGATCGCGAAAAGCACTTTGATTCAGTTGATCAAGGAGGTTCTGGCGGAAAACCCCGGCTTGCTGGGCGATTCCGGACCCACGGATACCCTACCCACGAATACCCGGCCCGCCAATTCCAGGCCGGTGAATTCCGGGCCTGCGGGTTCCCGGTCCGCCAGCCCGGCACCGGCCGAGACTTTTGCGCCCCTGGTGGAGTTGGCCTCGCTGGCTGAAAGCCGCAGCCAGCCTGAGGTGGCCAGGCATCTCCTCCTGGCGGTGGAAGCGGAGGGGCTGCCCCCGGCTGTTTCGGAGATGTTCCGGGATCTTCTTGAGCCTTACCGTTATACCAAAGGGGAACTGGAGCAATTGGCTTCCGAACTGGAGGAGCGGCTACGAGCGCCCTATCATGCGGCTTATGTCCGGGAGGTCCTGGAACGGTTTGCACGCAATCATTGCCTGCGCCGGGAGCCGGGGATTTGAAGCGAGTTCTTTCGTATATGTGCAGGGCTTTCTAGAAATTCGGAAAAGGTTTGCTTGAGCTTTTTAAAGGGGTGAGATGCGATGCCCGGTGCCCTGGGCCTGATTGAGACCATCGGTTTTGCCACGGCGGTGGCCGCGGTGGATGCGGCCACGAAAGCCGCCCGGGTGGAATTCCTGGGCTACGAAAGGGTGATTGGCGCGGGGGAAGCGGTAAGCATTACCGCCAAGCTGGAGGGCGAGGTGGCCGCGGTCCAGGCCGCGGTGGACGCCGGACGGGCGGCGGCCGAGAGGGTGGGGAAGATTCTTTCGGTACACGTGATTCCCCGCCCGCACGAGCAGATGGAGGATCTGGTTCACAGCCGGGAGACGCGGGAGTCGGTGATCCAGAGGTTCGTGAAAAACGGGGAGGAAGCCGGAACAGTAGAAAAGCCAAATAAGGAAGAGCCAGAAAAAGAGAAGTCGGAGAAAGAAAAGCCAAATAAAGAGAAGCCGATAAGAGGAGGTCGTAAAAATGGGTGAAGCGTTGGGTCTGGTGGAGACCAAAGGCCTGGTGGGAGCGGTGGAAGCCGCGGATGCCATGGTCAAGGCGGCCAATGTGACGATCGTTGGTTACGAAAAGATTGGTTTTGGACTGGTGACCATCATGGTTCGCGGCGATGTGGGAGCGGTCAAGGCGGCCACGGATGCCGGGGCGGCTGCGGCTGCCAAAGTAGGGGAAGTGGTCTCGGTTCACGTGATCCCCAGGCCGCACAGCGAGGTGGAGAGGGTTATCCTTGGCCCCTCGGCAACCGCGATGAAGAAGTAAGCGGTAAAGGGTGAGCGGGATGCAGGAGAAGGCAAGGCTTGAGGGGCTGACCAGGCAGGTGTTGAATCAGGCTCTCCGGCAATTGGAGGCTTCCGGAACAGCCGGAGTTCGTCCGGCCAGGCGCCTGCTGGCGGTATTGACCGGGGGCGAGGCCGGCCGCGTGGAAGCGTTGGCTTTTCTTGGCCGGTTGCGGGAATCCGGCTGGAAGGTGACGTTGATCCTTTCCAGAGCCGCCGCCCGGCTCCTGGATCAGGACCGCCTGCGGGAAGAACTCGGGCCTTCCAGGATCATCGTGGATGGGGACGACCTTTCGTCTTCCGCGCTTGCCACGCTTTTACGGGAACACCAGGAGATCGTGGTCCCGGTGTTGACCGCCAATACGGCGGCCAAACTGGCGGTGGGAATCGCCGATACCTTGCCGGCCACGCTGATCTGGCACGGCCTCCTGGCGGGGAAGAGGGTGACCGCCGCCCGTGATGCGGCGGACCCGCACCACCCCGGTTTTTGGGGGCAGGCGCTTCATGGAGGCGGGGATTCCGGCAAACTGAATCCCGCGCTGGCAAAACGCATGGAAGAGAACCTCAAAATTCTGGCTTCTTACGGCGTTCGCCTGGTGGATGTCGCCCGGTTGCCCGGTCTCTTTACCGGGGAACCGGCGGTGCTGGCGGGGCGGGATGCGGCGTCCCGGGATGCGGCGCCCCGGAAGGTGATCACCCGTGCGGAGATAGAGGACCTGGCCTCCGGGGCGGGGGCCGGCGGAGAGATTGAGCTGGTGGTGGAGCCGGGAACTGTTGTTACGCCGCTGGCGAGAGATGCTGCCAGGGAACGCGGGGTAACGATTCGAACCGGTCCAGGAAAGGGTGGGCGCGATGCTGGTAGGTAAGATCATCGGCACAGTGATTGCCACGCGCAAGGATGAGAAACTGGTGGGTTCAAAATTTTTGATCGTCCAGCCCCTGGCGTTGGACGGAGCCCCCAATGACCGGCCGCTGGTGGCGGTGGACACCGTCGGGGCCGGGGTGGGCGAGAGGGTCCTCTATGTTACTGGCAGCGTCTCGCCGCTGGCGGTGCGGCGAAACGACACCCCGGTGGATGCTGCGGTGGTAGGAATCATCGACTCGATCGATCTTGGCGGTTAGATAATTTTGCGCTTGAAGATGACGATCTTTGAACGGGGGGTGGCGCCCGTGGATCTGGCGGCGGCCAGAGATGCGATTGTCCGGCGAAGGCTGATCGATATCCTGATGGATGATCATCTCCAGGCGGATCTGGTCCTGAAGAACGGCCGGATCGTCAACGTGATCACCCGCGAGGTCTATCCCGGCGATGTGGCCATCTCCGGCGAATTGATCCTCCGGGTGGGGGATGCGGCCGGGCTGATTGGCGAAAAGACCGAGGTGGTGGACCTTCAGGGCCGTTTTGTGGCCCCCGGCTTTATCGATTCTCATATGCATTTTGAAAGCAGCATGTTGACCGTCTCGGAATTTTGCCGGTTGTCCATTCCCACCGGCACCACCACTCTGGTCGCCGATCCCCATGAGATAGGGAATGCCCTGGGCCCCCTCGGGATAAAGGCGATGACTGAGGAGGCCAGGCGGGTGCCGGGCAATGTCTATTTTGCGGTTCCCTCGCTGACCCCGGATTCGCCGGGCCTGGAAACCGCCGGGTACGATATTTCCTCCAGGGATATGGAGGAACTCCTCGGGTATTACCATGTAATCGGCATCGGCGAATTGCAGGGATTCAGCAACGCCAGATATGTTTATGCCCAAAACCCCGGAGTGGTGGACGATCTGGTAGTTTCCACCGCTTACGCCAAAAGCGCCGGCAAGACTGTGGACGGCAACGCGCCGGAACTCTTTGACGATGCGCTGGCGGCCCACATCATCTGCGGCGGGGGGCGGGTCTCCTGCCACGAGACCACCACCAGGAAAGAGGCGGTGGAGAAGCTGCGCCAGGGGGTGTACCTCTTCATGCGCGAGGGTTCCACCCAGCGAAACATGGCGGAGTGCATCCGGGCCGTCACCGAGGAACGAATGGACTCCCGGCGGTGCATCCTGGCCACCGACGACATGGTGGCCGAGGATCTGGAACGTTCGGGGCACATGAACGAGGTGGTGCGCAGGACCATCGAGGCCGGCGTGGATCCGGTGGAAGCGATTCAGATGGCAACCATCAATCCAGCTGCCTATTTTCGCTTTGAGCATGTGGGGGCGCTGGCTCCCGGCAAACAGGCGGATCTGGCCACCGACGACATGGTGGCCGAG
>JAMCQP010000028.1 GCA_023381695.1 Bacillota bacterium
TCGGCCCGGACGGAAAGGTCGCCTCCCGCGAGGTAGTCTTCGACACCGACGAGGGCGTGCGCCTGGATACCTCGCTTGAACAGCTGGCGAGCCTCAAACCCACCTTTCACGTGAAAGGCACCGTCACCGCCGGCAACTCCTCGCAGACCAGCGACGGCGCGGCCGCCGTGGTGCTGATGTCCGCCGGGAAAGCACGGGAACTGGGCCTCAAACCCATGGCTGTTTTTCGCTCCTTCGCAGCCGGGGGTGTGGAACCAGGGCTGATGGGGATCGGGCCGGTGGTGGCCATCCCCAGGGCATTGAAGCTGGCGGGGCTTGCTCTTGCGGATATAGATTTAATCGAGCTCAACGAAGCTTTTGCCGCGCAATCCCTGGCGGTAATCCGGGAACTGGGCATCGACCCCGAAAAGGTCAACGTCCACGGTGGAGCCATCGCCCTTGGCCACCCGCTGGGGTGCACCGGCGCCAAGCTCACCGCCACTCTGATCCACGAGATGCGGCGCCGCGAGGCCCGCTACGGGATGGTGACCATGTGCATCGGCGGCGGCATGGGCGCCGCCGGGATCTTTGAACGCGCCTGAACGAAGTGTACCAAAAGCAATTTAATTTTTGACGGTGCCTCATGAAAAAAGTTGCATTCGGCAAGAAGCTTCTGGAGCAAAGAAGCGACTTTTTAGGCGGCACTGCAGAAAGGGAGGAAAATCCCATGATCAAGGGAGGCAGTTTCCTGATTGAACCTGGGGACCCGCAGCAGGTCTTCACCCCCGAGGATTTCACGCCGGAGCACCGGATGATCGCCCAGACCGCCGCCGACTTCGTGGAAGGCGAGGTGGCGCCCCATTCCGAGGAACTTGAGGAACAGAAGCCGGGCCTGATGGCCGAGTTGCTCAAGAAGGCGGGAGAACTGGGGCTGCTATCTTCAGATATTCCGGAAGCCTACGGCGGGATGGAACTGGATAAGGTCAGCACCACCCTGGTCACCGAAAACCTGGTGGCCGGCGGCTCCTTTGCGGTGGCCCACGGGGCGCACACCGGCATCGGCACGCTGCCCATCGTCTTCTTCGGAACCGAGGAACAAAAACGCAAGTACCTGCCCGACCTGGCCACCGGCCAGAAGATCGCGGCCTACGCGCTGACCGAGCCCGGCGCCGGTTCGGACGCCCTGGCGGCCAGGACCAAAGCCGTGCTCTCCAGTGACGGCAAGCATTACCTCCTGAACGGGACCAAGCAGTTCATCACCAACGCCGGCCTGGCGGATCTCTTCATCACCTACGCCAAGATCGACGGGGAGAAGTTCACCGCCTTCATCGTGGAGCGGGATACCCCGGGCTTCAGCACCGGGCCGGAGGAGAAGAAGATGGGCATCAAGGGCTCCTCCACCCGCAGCCTGATCTTTGAGGACGCCAGGGTGCCTGTGGAGAATGTCCTTGGGGAGATCGGCCGCGGGCATGTGGTGGCTTTCAACATCCTGAACGTGGGGCGGTTCAAGCTGGGCGCCGGCTGCGTGGGTTCCTCCAAGTACGCGCTCAAGCAGGCGGCGAAGTACGCCCTGGAGCGAAGCCAGTTCGGGCTCCCCATCGCGAAATTCGGCCTCATCCAGCAAAAGATCGCCCGGATGGCCACGGCGACCTACGCGGCCGAGAGCGTCGTCTACCGGACCGCCGGCCTGCTGGACGCCGGCCTGGAGGGGAAGCACGAGGGCCCGGAGGCCGTAAAGGCCATCGAGGAGTACGCGGTGGAATGCTCCATCAACAAGGTCCTGGCCTCGGAGGTCCTGGATCTGGCGGCGGACGAGACGCTGCAGACCTTCGGCGGATACGGGTTTACCCAGGAGTACCCGGCGGAACGCATCTACCGGGACGCCCGGATCAACCGCATCTTCGAGGGAACCAACGAGATCAACCGGCTGCTCATCCCGGGAACCCTGTTGCGGCGCGCGCAAAAGGGGCAACTCCCCCTGATCCAGGCCGCGCTGGGGCTGACCAGGGAAGTCATGGGCATGACCCCGCCCCAACCCGACGGAACCGTGCTGGGCGAGCAAAAACTGGCGGTGGAGATGGCCAAGAAGGCCTTCTTGCAGGTGGCTGGCACTGCGGTCCAGAAGTATATGGACAAGATCGACCGCGAGCAGGAGATCCTGGGCTGGCTGGCGGACATGGCCATCCAGATCTTCGCCATGGAAAGCGCGGTATTGCGGGCCGAGAAGGCGCTGGGGCGCGTCGGCGCGGGTAACGCCGCCCTGATGATGGACCTGGCAAAGGCTTACGTGGACGAGACTGTGCCTCAGCTTGAGACGACCGCCAGGGCTACCCTGGGGTCGATCGCCGAGGGCGACGAGCTTCGCACCCACCTTTCGGTGCTGCGGAAGTTTACCCGCTACACCCCCACCGGAGTTGTGGCCACCCAGCGGCGCATCGCCGAGAGGATTCTGGACGCGGGCGGCTATGCCGTTTAGACCAATTTAGAAATAACGGCCAGGTTTAGCAGGAGGAGATGCTCGGGTGGAGATCTCCTCCTGTTTTTCATTTATCAAGGAATGCCGATAGCAAAGGCGAACTATATCCATGAAAAGAACTCCATCAATAAAAAACTGATGGCGTCCATGAAAACCTTGAAAATGGGGGTGTGACTCTTGCAACGCTACCGGAAGCTCCTTTACAGCTTTGGTTCCATCGCCGCAGCTCTTCCCCAGCAGGCCTTTTCCACCTATGTAATCTTCTTTTATGTGGATATCCTGAAGGTCCCGGCCACGCTTATCAGCCTGGGCATGATGATCTACGGCATCTGGAACGCCGTCAACGACCCATTGGCCGGGCAGATCTCTGATCGCACCAACACCCGCTGGGGGCGGCGCATCCCTTACATCCTGTTTGCCGCCATTCCTCTTGGGCTGGCCTTCGTCATGGTCTGGACCCCGCCCTTCAGCGTGGCGGCCGGCCAGACCAACCTGCTCTTCGCGTACTTCATGCTCGCCATCTTTCTCTACGACACACTCTACACCATCGTGATTCTGAACTGGACCTCCCTCTTCCCCGAGATGTTTCCGTCCCTGGGAGAACGCGCCGAGGTATCGGCCTGGCGGCAATTTTTCAGCATCGTCGGCCTGATGATTGGCGTCGGCCTGCCGCCCGTCCTTTACGGGGCGCTGGGCTGGCCGGCGATGGCCGCCATCTTCGGGGCGATTACCATCGTGTCGCTGGGGCTGGCGCTGCTGGGTTCCCGTGAAGACCCCAGGTACCGTCAGGAGGCTGGGCCGGCATTCTTCGAGGCCCTCCGGCATACCTTCGCCAACCGTTCGTTTGTCTTTTACGTCCTGACCAACCTCTTTGTCCAGTTCGCCTTTGTGATGCTCACCGGGGCCATGCCCTTCTATACCAAATATGTGCTGCGGATCAGCCAGGCGCAGACCACCTTGATGTTCACCTCGGTCTTTATCGGGGCTCTTTTGATGCTCTATGCCTGGAGCCGCCTCACCGTGCGCCTGGGAGCTCGGACGGCGATGATGGCGGCCGTGGCGGCCTTCGGCCTGGCCTTTATCCCCTTCTGGTTCATCGGGGATTTCACCGGGGGCCTGATCTCGGCGTTCTTGCTGGGCATCGGCCTGGGCGGGTTGTTAATCCTGCTTGAGGTGCTGATCGCCGATGTGATCGACGAGGATGAGACGCGCACCGGCCACCGCCGCGAAGGGATGTACTTCGGGGTCAACGGGTTCATCATCCGGCTGGGCGTCTCGTTGCAGGCCGTGATCACCGGCCTGGTCCTGAACACCTCCGGCTACAACGCCTATAAGGCGGTCCAATCGGCCACGGCTGTCACGGGCATCCGGCTCCTCATCGCCGGTGTCCCGCTGGTGGCGCTGGCCCTGGCCCTGGTCTGCATCTGGCTCTACCCCCTGCATGGGCCAAAGCTGGCCGCGGTGAAAGCGGCCATCGCCAGCCGGCGCCTGACCACCACCGCGCACCATGCGCCTGAAGAGATTGGCGCTTAAGATGCCTTCCCTATTTCCTTCTGATGTGGTAAGATGTTGGGGTACAGGATGAAAGGGAAATGGGGAATGAAGGAGTGGGGGCAGGAAGATGCACGAAGGAAAGGTGAGCGCCGGAGCATCCAGGACCGGCGGATCTGGGATCCGGGTTGGCATAATCGGACCGTCTGGAAGCATTTCGCGAGAAGTGGCTGAAGCGGCGGAAGCCGCCGGGCGGGAAGTGGCCGGAGGCGGCGCGATCCTACTCACGGGAGGCAGAGACGGTGTAATGGAGGCGGCTTCCCGGGGCGCGAAGACGGCCGGCGGCCTGACTGTCGGCATCTTGCCGGGAGATTCCGCCGAGGAAGGGAACGCCTACCTGGACGTGCCGATCACCACCGGCCTCGGGTTTGACTTTCGCAGCACCATCCTCGTCCACTCGTCAGACGTGATCATCATGATCGGCGGGGCGAACGGCACCTTCGGCGAACTGTCCACCGCCTATCTCAACAGCAAACCGGTGGTCGTCCTGGAAAACACCGGCGGCTGGGCCGACCGGCTCAAGGACGCGGCCTACGAAGGTTGTTACCTTGACGAGCGGCGCAACGTGAAGATCCATTATGCCAAAACGCCCGAGGAGGCCGTCAAATTGGCCCTTCTCCTGGCTTTCAGCCAAAGGAGCAAACAAGCCGTTGTTTAATGGCAAGAAACTTATAAAGGGGAATTTCCCATGCGAGAGGCCTTCTATTTTGTGGTTTGTGTAAATGACGAATCCCATTATTCCCGTTGCCTAAAACACCTCCAAGCACTGGAGATCCCGAACGGATACGAGATTGAGATCAAAAAAATCGTGGGAGCAACAAGTATCGCTGCCGCTTATGATGATGCCATGCGCGCTTCAGATGCCCGTTACAAGATTTACCTCCACCAGGATACATTTGTGCTTGATCCTCATTTTCTTCACCATCTCCTTGATATCTTCAAATCCCACCCGAAGGTCGGGATGATCGGTGCTATGGGGGGGACACACCTGCCTCGCAGTGGGATTTGGTTTGAAGACGGGGTGCACAGCTACGGCCAGATCATGCGTCACGGCCACCGTGAAGGGATTCTGAACCGCTGGTTGCCGCGCCGCCTCAACCCCGACCACGTTAGAGTCTTTCGCTACCGTCCCGTACAAAAAGAGTTCCTCCCGGTAGTCTGCATAGATGGGCTTATAATGGCCACCCAATATGACATCCCCTGGCGTAAAGACTTGTTTAGAGGGTTTATTTATTACGAAGGGCCTCATTGCCTGGAGTTTATAAAGCGTGGCTATGAAGTCGTTGTACCGCACCAGGAAAAGCCATGGTGCTTGCACTGGGGAGCCAATCGCGCCCCGGAAGAAGATCAGAAGTATCATGCGCAATTTCGACAGTTAATGGAGATCTTCCGCCGGGAGTATGCACAATTCCTGGGCAAGAATATCGACGAAATTCGCCGTTTTGTAAAGAAAGAAGGTTAATAAAGGACAGGGCATCATGCAAGAAATAGCACTTTTTGATTGAGCAATTCATATAAGGGAGGAAGTTAAGTTGCACGATGCTTTTTGTTTTATCACTTGTGTAAATGATGAAAGATTGTATCCTATTTGCGAAAAACATTTGGATGCCCTTCGCATTCCTACGGGTTACACCATAGAAAAAATAAAAATCGTTGGAGCCACAGGAATGTCAGAAGGATATAATGAAGCCATGCGTTCTTCTGATGCTCGTTACAAGATATACCTTCACCAAGACACGTTTATTCTAGAACCAGATTTCCTTTTCAAGATCCTCGATATTTTCCAAAACCCCCACGTTGGGTTAATTGGAATGATTGGATCGAATAAACTTCCCGTAACTGGCTTATGGTTCCATGATTGGCGACATCAATACGGTCAAGTTTGGGAGTACCGTAGACCTGGAGGTTTCTTGGGTCTGTTTAGCAAAAAACGCACTAAACTCCTTACACGCGGATGGAATCGGGTTACCAAACCTTATGTACCGGTTCTAGTAGTAGATGGTTTATTAATGGCTACGCAATATGATATTCCTTGGCGCGAAGATTTAAACTTTGGTTTTTTATATTATGAAGGTCCACAATGTCTAGAGTTCATTAAAGCTGGACACTTAGTAGTCGCTCCACATCAAGCGAAGCCCTGGTGCATGCATTATGGTAATTTAGAAGAACGTAGTTATGCCGAAACAATTAGACGGAATGTGCTGCTTGACAAGAACCTAGTTATCTTCCGCAAAGAATATCCAGAGTTCATCGGCTAGAACTTAAAAAAATTAAAGCATCCCGAAGAACGAAAAGCCCTGGCAATAAAGGCCAACACCACGGTAACCGGACTGTCCTGGGAAGAAACCTCCCGCCGCTTTTTAGAACTGCTGAAAAACCCCTTCTGACAATGGTACCTGCTCACAGGTAGTCCTCCCGGAGAGGGGTAAAAGAATTTATATCCACGGTTTCCTCCAGCGCCACCGCTGAATGCTCGGCATTCGGAGGTATTACCAGGCTTTGCCCGGCTTCCAGCATTACCTCCTTGCCTTCAACCAAATACTGGAGCCGGCCTTTTATTATGTAACTGGACTGTTCATGGATATGCCGGTGCGCCGGAACTTGAACACCCTTTTTAAAGATGAATTTGACGACCATCAGATTCTGGCCAAAAGCCAGGACTTCTCTGGTCAATCCCGAGAACACCTGAACAACAGGCATAGCAATCCCCCTCAACTTGATGCCAAGATGGCAAACTTTTCCTTTCCGCAAACCACCAGATCCAGCTTAACTTATCCGCCGGCAACCGTCAAGCCAAAATCCCCGTTATTTGATAGCAGAATACCTGATACATACTTGACACCCGTGGTGTCCACAGTTATACTTAATTTAAGACAACGTAATCTTATTAAAGCAGAGTAGTAGCGTAGTAAATCAGGGTAGGCCGCTCGAACTTCTCAAGAGCAGCAACGTAGGGTGAAACATAAGAGAGGTGTTCATGACCCCTGGCAAGGGTGGCATCCACACGCCTGAAAGTTGGCCCAGCGTGGGTGCGGTGTGGTTTGCGCGCCCTTGGCCTCAGCGGGAACACTTCCTGTCGCATCCTGTGCCCTGAACTACCGTTCAGGGCTTTTCATTTTCCAAATAAAAGCGAGAGGATGATGGGCAAGTGAGTTACGGGAGGGCAAATGCCAGCGGAGCAACCTTGACCAGGAACAGAATCCCCGATGTGTCGCCTTTCAGCGGCATGTGCGCGACCTGTTCGGAAGGGTGCCTGGGCACCTGCGAGGTGGGCAAGTCGGCCTACCGCGGCCGGGAGGTCATCTACCCCCAGCCTTTTGGGGCCGTGACCTCCGCTTCTCAGAAGGACTATCCGGTGGACTTTTCGCATTTCAACATCATGGGAACGGCGGTGGGAGCTGAAGGAATCGAGGCGGACAGCGACAGGGCCATCTTCCCGGCCGTCAACCTGGAAACGGAGATCGGGGCGGCCCACAAGATGAAGCTGGCCTTACCGGTCACCATCCCCGGCCTCGGCTCCACAAAGATCGCCAAGGACAACTGGGACGGTCTGGCCGTGGGCGCGGCGCTCTCCGGCACCATTCTGACCATCGGGGAGAATGTGTGCGGGATGGATCCCGATGTGGAGATCACCGGCGGGCGCGTCCGGCGGTCCCCCGACATGGAAAGGCGCATCAAGACCTTCCAGGACTGGTACCGGGGTTACGGCGCCATCGTGGTTCAGGCCAATGTGGAGGATACGCGGCTGGGGGTGCTGGAATACGCCATCCAGGATCTGGGCGTGGAGGCCGTGGAGATCAAATGGGGCCAGGGAGCCAAGGACATCGGCGGCGAGGTCAAACTGCCGTCCCTGGAGAGGGCCATGCAGCTCAAGAGCCGGGGGTACATAGTCCTCCCGGATCCCGAGGAGCCCAACACGCAAAACTCCTTCACTGCCGGAGCTTTCAAGGAATTTGAACGCCATTCCCGCATCGGGATGGTCACCGAGGAAAGTTTTCACCAGAGGGTGGAAGCCTTGCGCAAAGCCGGATCCAGGCAGGTCTTCCTCAAGACTGGCGCCTACCGGCCGGCCGACCTGGCCAGGGCCGTCAAGTTCGCCTCCGACGCGCGCATTGACCTTCTGACCGTGGACGGGGCCGGCGGCGGGACCGGCATGAGCCCCTGGCGCATGATGAATGAGTGGGGCGTG
The DNA here is from genome assembly GCA_023381695.1 of Bacillota bacterium. GTDB lineage: Bacteria > Bacillota > UBA5301 > JAMCQP01 > JAMCQP01 > JAMCQP01. The sequence goes on from JAMCQP010000028.1 coordinate 8,196, forward strand.
CCCACTGTCTACCTGGAATCCCTGCTCTACCGGTACCTCAAACGGCTGGAGGAAAAGAAAGCCTTTATCCCCAGCATCGCCATCGCCGGCGGTTTTGCGCTGGAGGACCAGATCTTCAAGGGCCTGGCGTTGGGCGCGCCGTACATCAAAGCCGTGGGAATGGCTCGCGGGCCCATGGCCGCCGTGATGGTGGGCAAGACCATCGGCCGGATTGCGGAAAGCAGCAAGGTCCCCACCGAGATCGCCAAATACGGCGTGAGTGTGGAGCAGATCTTCACCGGCGCCGCCAAGTTGCGCTCCATCCTCGGCGAAGACATCCGCCGCGTCCCGCCATCCGCCATCGGCCTCTTCACCTACTTCGACCGCCTGGCGGGCGGCTTGCAGCAGTTGATGTGCGGCGCGAGAAAATTCGCCCTCCGCCACATCCGCCGCGACGATCTGGCGGCCCTGACAAGGGAGGCCGCGGAGATCTCCGGCATCCCATATGTGATGGACCTGGACGCCGAAGAAGTGGAACGCATCCTGGGGTAATAACCGCAATAACCGCGATTTGCATGGTCCCAGGCCACGGTCTCAGACCGATGCCGACTTCCCAGGTTGTCGCTTACCGTCTTTGTATTACCGCGCCGCCGCGTCTCCTTTGGCCCCGCCGTCGGCCGCCTGCTGCCCGGAGCGCTTCCTGGGCGGCTTAATCCCCAGTTGTGGCCCCGAATGGTCGCGGCCGAGCCAGAAGTTGATCCAGGAGGAGGTATGGTAGAGGTCCCAGTTTACCGGAGGAATGCGGGTGTCTCTCAACGTCTCTTCCTCCCGGTAAGCCTTCAGGCGCTCGTAGGACCGGATCCAGACGCACTTTCTCTCGTTGGGATAGACCTCGCACCAGCCCTCGAAACTGCCGCCGCACGGGCCGTTGCGCTGGTTCTTCGGGCACTGGGAGAGCGGGCACAGGTACGCCATGTCGAACAACGCGCAATCACCGCACTGCTGGCAGTTATTCGAAGCCACCTTGGCCAGATGCTCCAGGGCGGTGAAGGGCTTCTCCAGCGCCGACCCGTCCATGGCGCTGGCAAAAGCCTGCACCGGCCTGAAGAGGATATTCTTCGGGTTGAACAGAGTGTGGTGCAAAAGCCGGAAGGTCCGGTACCGAAAAGTCTTGCGCGGCCGCCAGCCGGAACGGTCCGTGGGTTCGGCGGCATTCAAGCCGGTGCGGTCGTCCTTGCGGAAGTAGTAGAACCCGCCCTTCATCGGATAGTCGAACTCGTGGACATACTCCTGCCAGTTGGGGTAAAGTTCGTGGCCCTTGTCGACGATATACTCGACTTCTTCGTATTTGAGGCCGTGCCCCCCGATGTGCACGCCGTCGAAGCCCATTCCCTTCATGAAGGCGTACATCTTGGCCGACCGCAAGAGCCGGGCCTCTTTCCCCTTGTCGGCGGCGGTGCGCTCCTTGTCCAGCGCCGCCAGCAATTCGTCGGTGACCACGCACCCCGGCACCAGGTTGGCGTTCATGGTCCTGGCGGCGCCATAGGGCAGGACGTACAGATTCCCAACCACCGGGAGATCCCAGCCGCTGAGCCTGATAAACTGCAGGGCTTCATGGAACTTCCGGGCGTCATACCCCAGCTGGGTGATGATGAACTTCGCGCCGGCCTCGATCTTCTTCTTCAGCTTGTAATACTGGGTGACCTGCTCGGCCTCCTCGCGCTTGAAGGGCGAGACCGCCGCCCCCGGGAAGAAGTCGGTGGGGGTGATTTTGGCCGTCCCTTTTGGCGCCGGCACCTCCAGCCCCTGGTTCATCTCGTTGATCAGGCTGAGCACATGGGTGGGATCCAGGTCGTAGACGGGCCTGGGCCGCCCCTGGTAGCCGCTGACCGGGTAGTCCCCGCTCATGACCAGCAAATTGGGCACCTCGGCCCTGGCCAGGGCATGCAGTTCGCTTTCGATCTGGTTGCGGTTCTTGTCCTTGCAGGTAAAATGCACGAGCGGCTCGATCCCCATCTTGCGGATCTCCATCCCCAGATAATCCGCCGAGATGGCCGGGTTCCCGCCGGGGTTATCAGTAATGGTCAACGCATGGACCTTGCCGCCCCTGGCAGCCAGCTCCGCCGAAGCAAAGACCACATCCTGGGCCTTCTCCCGCGCGCCGCGGCCCGGCACGAGTTCCCAGGTAACCGAAAAGGTACTCTTGTCCAATAAAGACTGCTTAAAGCGATTCTCCATCTCCACTCCCCACTTCCCCTATTAGATAATTGCTTTATCCCAGCCCTGCGCATCAGATAAAAAAGACTGCACCTTTATGATTTTTCTGCACCGGAAGTCATTTTCCTCCCATACGGTATTATTTTGCGAATTGTACTAGTGGCGCAATTCGAGCATCAACGGAGAGGGCGCCCTTCAAGCATTCACCGGGAAGACCATCGTTACCTTTGTGCCTTCACCAACTCTGCTCTGGATGGAGATCCTCCCGCCGTGGATCTCTTCCACAACCTCGCGCGCCACGGTCAACCCGATGCCCGTGCCTTGCCGGCTATTTGAAAAAAATGGTTCAAAGATCCTGGGCAAGACCTCCTCTGGAATGCCCGGCCCTGTATCCTCCACTTCCACAATGACCCGCCCGGTCAAGGCCGCCCCGGCCACGCCCGCCGCCCTGGCCGCTCCCGCCACGCCCGCCGCCTCAACCGCCCCTGCTACCCTGATGGCCAGCCTGCCCTGACCCTCCATCGCCTGCAGCGCATTGGCGATCACATTTTGAAAGGCCCTGGCCAGCAACCTTTCGTTGCCCAAAACGAGTGGAAGATCCGGCGGGAGTTCCGCCTGGATCTCCACCTTTCCCGCCAGATTTTCGCAGCGGTGCAGAGCGATCCGGACAATTTCCGCGAGATGCGTTTCCGCCCTGGAGACCGTCCTGCCGGTGGCCGAGAGGATCACCAGATCGTTTGCCAGTTCCTCCAGAGCATCCACCTGCTCGATAATCCGGTCCAGCATCCGCAGGGAACTTTCCGTATCCGGGTAGAGCTTGATCAACTGGGCGCTGGCCCGGATCACCGCCAGGGGGTTCTTGAAGTCGTGCGCCGCCCGGTAGGCCAGGGTCGCCGATTGTCTGACCTTCTCCGCGGCCAATTCCGTTTCTATGCTGTGGACGGCCGCCATGGCCATGATCATCCGCTCCGCCTTGCCGTACTCATTCGGAACCGAAATATCTATGGCGCCAATCAGTTCGCCGGACGGGCCGTGAATCGGAACTCCCAGGCAGGTCCAACCGTGGTAGGCCTGCTTGAAATGCTCGTGGCCGACGATGATCACCGGCGCATCTTTCACGATGGCCGTCCCGCCGCCGTTGTTGCCGTTCACCTTTTCCGCCCAGCAGGCTCCCTGACACAACCCGTAAGCTTCCCCGCCGTCGAGGACTTCCGGCGCGCCCAGGATATCCACCACCCACCCGTCCGCGTCCAGCAAGGCGATAACGAACGGAACGCCCTCCATGGTCAGGGCCATATACTCCAGATGGGGCCGGGCAACACGGATAAGCGTTTCATGGCGCTGCCGACGTTTTATTAACTCCTCCGGGGAAAGAAAGGCGGGGACAAGTTCAGTCGGGTTAACCCCCAGATCCGCGCACCGTTTCCACCCCTCCAGCGTCATCTCGCGAAGAATGCCCGTCGTTTGACCTCTCCGGACAAACTCCAACCAGGAAAGAAAGATCTGTTCCTGATCAAGGCTCAGAGTACTGTGTTCGGCCGGCATAATAAAACTTCCCTCCCAGGCAAGAAAGTAATGTCTTACTTCGGCCGCAATTTGCCAGATCCTGCATATCAATGCGGGGATTTTGGGATGGGGCGGAAAATTTTCGCAAAGCCCGGAATCAGGACTTACTCACCAGGCGCGCCGCCGGCATACCATGAAACTGCCTGCTGAATACAGGATCATGGAGATCGAGTCCACCAGCAAAAAATTTCCGAAAAGATGTGAGGAGGTATTCTGATGCGCATCATCGAAAACCTGCCCCCCGCCAAGGCGTGGGAAGGCATAGTGACCGATCCTTTCACCCAACGCTCGACAAAACCGCGCCAATGTGGTTTTACCATGGTCATCGACAAAGGGCTCGGGCTTCTGGAGACCGAAAGTCTCCTGGAACTCGCGGGCGACTATATCGACTACATTAAACTGGCTTTCGGGACCTCGGCGTTGTACGACCGTGCTCTCCTGGCAAAGAAGATCATGCTGATTCGTTCCTACAATGTTGACGTCTACCCGGGGGGCACGTTCCTCGAAGTAGCGATGCTGCAAGGCCGGCTCGAACGGTTCGTCGCCCATACGGTCGATCTCGGCTTCACGGCGCTGGAGGTGTCGGACGGAACGATCACGCTGAGCATGGAGAAACGTAAACGAGCGATCCTCACAGGAATCGGAGCGGGGCTCAAGGTGATCACGGAGGTGGGCAAGAAAGACTCCTCGATCAAACCGCCGCTGGCCCATCTGCGGGACCAGATCGGCCACGATCTTGGGATGGGGGCTTCGCACGTGATCGTGGAGGGCCGTGAATCCGGAAAGGGCGTCGGCGTCTACGACTCCAACGGCGGGGTGATCTTCGTGGATATCGAGGAACTGCTCGCCAACCTGGCCGACACCAACGCCATCGTCTGGGAGACGCCACTCAAAAACCAGCAGGAGAGCATGATTGCCCGCTTCGGCCCGGATGTGAACCTGGGCAATATCCCGCCGCAAGAAATCCTGGCCGTGGAGTCGCTGCGGCGCGGCCTGCGGGGCGACACGCTCCGCATCTACCTGGAACGGATGAGCCATCAACCGGTGGGCGTGTGAACCGCGCGAAACCACGGAATTGCCACGAAATTACGAAGGAGACCGCCTTAGCAGGGTGGGTCTCTTTTATTTCCGCATTCCTAACGCGACCCACGGCACCCGTTATAATATGGATCTGAGCCAGGCATGGATGATCTCAGAGACGCAGCATCAGAGATGGTTGCAGTTGCCTTTAACCACCGTTCGTCGGAAAGGTTTACTAAAATATTCGATGTTTTAAACGACATAGATGCAGCCGCGGATGGCGGCCACTCCTCTTTCCAACCCAAAAGGAGCAGGGAAAGTTCCTCCTATCAAAAAAAACCACACCATGCCGGGCAGTACCCGAGATGGTGCGGTCATATTTCAAACCTTACTAAGAACTAAGCCCGTGCATCGTGGTGAAAAAAGGGAAGCACCGGTACGCTTATCTGCCTGATCGGCACGATGTCCGACTTCAGTAAGGCATCGATATCTTTTGAAGTAGTTGCAGAGATAAGTTCCTCCCCGCCATTTTGGTCCCCTCCCCTACGCCTGATTTTGTAGCCTATCCATTGCTTTTCATCCGGGAAGTAGCAGGTTATGATATCACTAACTGGCGCCAGGCTGCATACTACTTAAAATAGCAACTTCCATGTCTTTGGCCATGATGCCGCGCTCTTTCGAACGGATTACAGCATGAACGGTTAAGCGATAATTGCATCAAGGCAGGCCCTAAAACAAAAACTCCCGCCGCAGCAGAAGGTTTAACTTACAATGTATGGTGGCCCCGACACGAATCGAACGTGCGACACGCGGTTTAGGAAACCGCTGCTCTATCCTCTGAGCTACGGGGCCACACTGGCAAAGGCTATTATAACACAGATCGGGCAAATTGTAAAGAATGGGCCAACCGGACATCAGCCGCGGTCGGGTCGAGGGATGGCGCGGTGGCGCATGCTCCGTCTCCATCCCCCGCCACAAGGAACCGTACGTGAAGTTTTCCCTCATACGGCTCGCTTGCAGACTTCATGCCGCAGTTTCGGATTCTTGTTTCTATCGAGGCTACCTGCGTGTTCACTTTCGTTACGGCCTGGACAGTCGCTCTCCCAGCTTGCCTGGGATTCCGTCGATGGGCTCCGGCGTCTCGGTTTCCCTCCCCGCCGCCATCCAAGCTAAGCAACTTCTACCTTTTATTGCTGCCGGTCCTTCCCCGGCTAGCTACGAGTGCCTTACTCTGGGCACACAATTTCCCGTAAAATATTTTTATATGCCAAAAGGGGAAGGAAATTTTTCCCTGAAGCTGAATTTGTTGTTGAGAGAATCAATCGACGACAAAAGCACGGAGGGAGACTTCTTGGTCAAGCCCAACTCGTTGTAAGGAGGGGTTCCTATGGCAAAGAAAGCTATCCCGCCACAACGCGGCTTTTTCCCGCAGCCGGCGTATCTCATGGGCTGCTTTCAGGAGGATGGCAGGCCCAATTTCACCCTGGTGACCTGGACCACCTTTTGCTCGGCGGAGCCGCCGATGCTTATGTTCACCTCGGGTAACGCCAGCCTGAAGAATACCCCGATGCGCATCCTCGAAACCGGCGTATTTTCGGCAAACCTGGTCACCGTTCCCATGGTGGAACAGGCTGACTTTTGCGGTATGACGTCCGGGCACAAGGTAGACAAATGCTCCGCCGCTGGCCTCTCCTGGGTCCGCGGAGCGGTTCTGGATGTGCCGATTCTTGAAGACTCCCCGTGGGCCTTTGAGTGTATGGTCGTTAAAACTGTGAAGATCGGGAATGGCACGGTCTTCTTCGGCGAGATCAAGAGCATTTTCGCCGACGAGCGCATCCCCGATCCCTCATACGGCAAAGTTGATCTTCTCGTTCTCGATCCGGTAATCTACGCGCCGACACGGTACTATTCCGTCGGCGGACAGATCTACACTGTTGGTGAATCACTGAAAAAATACCCGTTCAAAGCCCAAACCTTATGAAAACTAAAAATGGCACTACAACTCCTGCACCCTAAATAAAAATCGGGCCTTGGAAGATCCCCAAAACCCGCTTAAATTCTGGCGCGCCCGGCAGGATTTGAACCTGCGACCTCCAGATTCGTAGTCTGTAACTCTATCCGGGCTGAGCTACGGGCGCTTATGGCGGAGAGAGCGGGATTCGAACCCGCGCTAGGATTTAGGTCCTACTAACGGTTTAGCAAACCGTCCCCTTCAACCGGCTTGGGTATCTCTCCGCAAAAGGTTGAATACATTCGAAAATTATGGCGGAGGGGGTGGGATTCGAACCCACGGCTCCTTACGAAGACACTGGTTTTCAAGACCAGCTCCATAAACCGCTCGGACACCCCTCCAGCGGATGACCGCGGGCGGCATTTTCGTTGCGAACAGCCGCTTCATCCGGCACGGCTTTATCCGACACATCTGACAGTATACCATAATACCCGCTGGTTGTCAATATCGCCGCAACCCGCTGTCGTCGCAACCCGCATGCCGCGGCACTGTTTGGCCTCCAGATTCGTAGTCTGCAACTCCGCCCTGCAGATACTTACCGGCCTATCCGCTCCACCCCGCCCATATACGGACGCAGCACCTCCGGCACCACCACCGTCCCGTCGGCTTGCTGGAAGTTCTCCAGGATCGCCGCAAAGGTCCTGCCCACCGCCAGCCCGGAACCGTTCAGGGTGTGGACGTACTCCGCCCTGGCCCCCGCTTCCGGCCGAAATTTGATCTCCGCCCGCCGCGCCTGGAAGTCCATGAAATTGCTGCAGGAGGAGATCTCCACGTAACGGTTGTAGCTGGGCATCCACACCTCGAGATCGTAGGTTTTGGCCGATGAAAAGCCCAGATCGCCGGTGCACAGCGCCATCACCCGGTAGGGGAGTTTGAGCTTTTGCAGGACATCCTCGGCGTCCCCGGTCAGCTTCTCCAGCTCGTCAAAGGAAGTCTCCGGCCTCACGAACTTCACCAGCTCCACCTTATCGAACTGGTGAACCCGGATCATTCCCCGGGTGTCACGCCCGGCGGCCCCCGCCTCCGCGCGGAAACAGGCCGTGTAGGCGGTGTAGTGGATCGGCAGTTGCGCCCCGTCCAGAATCTCCCCGCGGTGCAGGTTGGTCACCGGCACCTCCGCGGTGGGGGCCAGGTAAAAGTCATATCCCTCGCACTTGAACATATCCTCGGCAAACTTGGGCAGCTGCCCGGTGCCAAGCATGCTGGCCCTGTTCACGAGAACCGGAGGGTAAACCTCGGTGTAGCCGTGTTTCTCGGTGTGCAGATCCAGCATGAAATTGATCAGCGCCCGTTCCATCCTTGATCCCAGGCCGCGCTGCACCACAAACCTGGCGCCGGAGATCTTTACCGCCCTTTCAAAATCCAGGATGCCCAGATCCGCGCCGATATCCCAGTGGGCCTTCGGGGTGAACCCAAAAGTCGCCGGCTCGCCCCAGCGGCGCACCTCGACGTTGTCGCTGGAATCCTTGCCCACCGGGACGCTCTCGTGGGGAATGTCGGGGATTGTCAGCTGAATATCATAGATCCGGGTCTCCAGGTCCCGCAGGACATCGTCCATTTCCTTGATCCGCCGGGAGACCTCCCGCATCTCGGCAATCACGGAATCCGCGTCCTGTCCGGCCTTCTTCATCCGGGCCACTTCCTCCGATACCGTGTTACGCCGGTTCTTGAGTTGCTCCGCCTCCACCAGAAGGTTACGCCGTTTTTCATCAAGTGCCAGAAGTTCATCCAGGGACGCCTCCGCCCTCCTCTTTGCCAGGGCGTCCCTCACCACCTCCGCATTGTTCCGGATAAACTTCAAATCCAACATGACCGGTCAGCTCCTTTTTGCTTCAGATCGTTTACATCCTTTTGCCAAAATAAAAACCCCCCGTCCAGATAGGTTGCCCTACCGGGGACGAGAGGCTTCTCCCGCGTTGCCACCCCAATTGACGCGCCGGCTGCCGACTTCAACTCAAGCCACGTAAACCTTTACTCAGGCCAAACGTGGACCTGCCAGGCAATCACCTGCGCCATCCGCTTCATTGTGCTGTAACGGGCAAACCCGGCCGGCTTGACGGAATCAACCTTTTCACCGGCCCCTCCGGGGTGGATTCAGGCGCTTTGCCGGCTCGCACTGCCCGCCGGCTCTCTGACCGGGCCTTACTATCCCCGTCATCGAGGACTCCACGAACTATTGTCCCCAGCATAGCACAACCTGATAAAAAACGCAAGAGAGATCGAAGAGAAAGTCAGGCGGGACAGTGGAAAGCGTAGGGGAAAACCCTGTATGCCCCGCTGGCAAAAGGGGCAAAGTAAAGAGGCCAATCAAAATAAAAAGGCAAACAAGGCATTTTAGCAGTAAAGGAGGAAAAAAGGTGGTGCATCGGTACCAGGCTTATACCAGGCGTCCCGCCCCAGGCCCCGGCCGCGCCATGTCACGGCCGGCGCAACCTGCACAGGGAGGGCCGCCTGAAGCCGGAGGTCCCTTTCGCAACACAGAAAATCCCATGGACAAAGAATCTGCAGACATCGAAAGGTATGGCAAATATGATGTACCCATCGAGCAGTTGGGGTTCACGGCGGGAGAACTGGCCAACCGGATTGTGGACACAGTGGAGACGTACATTACCGAGCTGGTGGAAAAACAGACCCGGGAAGGGTTTCGCCGGGAACTGACGCGGTATCTCTCCACACCCCCACCGGGAAAGCAGGCTTTTGCAGACCCGGCCGAAGACAAGTTCATAAATGATCAGATGTATTCAGCCTTCTGGGGGCCCCAAACCCCGGTCAACGCCAGGAAGGGATGGGACTCGCCCGATGAATGGCGTGTGCCGCCGGTCCCGAACATTCCGGACCAGGCGGATACCACCGCGGACACTGCTGCGGGCTCCACCGCGGATACCACGGATTTCGATCAAACACCTCCGCGCCATTGAGGAACGCGAAATCACGCGGCAGAATCAGGGCGGCGTATGGGCGGGTTAACCTTGAGTGTTAAGGCCGGCCGCCCCTCCGGACCGCCGGTATCAGATCCGCCGGGCTGATCCGACGGGCCGCCCGATCCTCCACCGTGCGCTTGAACATGTACCAGGCCATCATGCGCAGGATAAGGGAGAGCACCAAGACAAACCGGATCCCGGCCAGATCCGCCAGAACGCCCCCCACCAGAGGGCCGACCGACTGGGCCAGCCCGTTCAGGGTGTTGTAGACGCCCACAAAGTGGGTGCGCCCCTGATCAGGTGTGACCTCGAGGAGCAGGTTGAAGTTCGCCAGGTTGTACCCTGCCCAGCCGAAACCGGCCAACAGCTGGATCACGGCCACATAACCCGGTGCGCCGATCAACGCCCACATCAGCGGCAAGAGAGCGTTCACGACGCCGGTGAGCACCATGATATTCCGGTTGCCGAAACGGTCCGCCAGAGTCCCCCAGTAGCGCTGGCCGATCATGGTGGTCAGGCTCACCAGAGCCGTCATGATTCCCCACTGGGATTCCGATCCACCCAGAGTTTTCACGAAGAAGACCGGGAAGAGCCCGGCGGGCACATAAACCGCGAAATTCCAGAGCATTGAGCTGTTGTTGAAGGCGGCAAACTTCCGGTTGGCCCGGAACATCTCGGCCAGGCCCTTGAGCCCCGGCTTGAACCCCGAGCTATTTTGTGCGCCGGTTACGCCGGACTCCGGTCCCACATGTACCATCGGCGGTTCGGGAATCAGCGCGAAGAAGTAGAGCGACACAAGGCCGGCCAGGAACGCGCCAACCGCCCCGATCTGATAGCCCGCCGGGAATGCCAGCCCCTTGATCAGGTACCCGGCCAGGATCGGCACCACAAAGGCCGCGACATTGATGACGATGTTCCGGATGGCGAAGAAGCTCCCGCGAATCCGGTAAGGGGTGATATCCGCCATCAGGGAGGTCCAGGCCGGCACCGTCAGGCTGGCGAAGATCCCGCGCAGGGTCAGAAGCGCGATAAAGACGTAGACCGCCCGGTAACCGGTATAAAAGAGGGGCACAAAGGCCGCGGGTATCCAGATAAATCGCAGCCAGAACGACCCCAGGATCACCAGCCTCTTGCGCCTGCCCAGCCGTTCCGCCAGGGCCGCGCCCGGCACCTGCAGGATATTGGCGGATAGGTTGGGAAGTGCGGTTATCAGACCAATCTGGGAATTGTTCGCTCCCAGGGCGCTGCCGTATAGGGCCACAAAGGGCCCCAGGAAGTTATCGCTCACGGACGCAAAAAAGCCGTCCCAGATGCTCATCTTCAAGGCCCGCCGGGCCTGCGGGCCGGAAAGTCTCTCCTGTTCCATCTCTTCTCTTCGCTTTCTGTGTTTCTAAGCACTATATGTTTCGGCGTCCCCGGCATTAATCCTTTCGGAATAAATTAGAAACCAGGCGGCTGGCCTGGTTCATAATCCGCCTGGTTTCCTTTTTAGCTACCCCGCAAAATCCGGGAAGCGCTCGCAGATGCCGGCCACTCTCCTTCTGGCGGCCGCCAGAACCTTCTCGGACGGTTCGGGAACCAGGACTTCATCCAAAATCCCGGCAATGCTCCTCATCTCCTCCTCACCCATGCCGCGGGTGGTTACCGCCGGCGTGCCCAGCCGGATCCCGCTGGTCACGTTCGGACCCTGCTCGTCGAAGGGGATGGTGTTCTTGTTGACGGTGACGCCAATCCGGTCAAGCACCTCTTCGGCCTGTTTGCCCGTGATTCCCCGGCCGATGACCTTGACCAGCATCAGATGGTTGTCGGTGCCGCCCGAAACCAGCTTGAACCCCTCCTGAATCAGGGCCTTCGCCAGAGCCGACGCATTGGCCACAATCCTCCGCTGGTATTCCTTGAAGGGCGGTTCCAGCGCCTCCTTGAAGGCCACGGCCTTGGCGGCGATCACATGCATGAGGGGCCCGCCCTGGATGCCGGGGAAGATCGCCTTGTCAATCTCCCTGGCGTACTTCTCCTTGCACAGGATCATCCCGCCGCGCGGCCCCCGCAGCGTTTTGTGGGTGGTGGTGGTCACGAAATCCGCGTGGGGGACCGGGCTGGGGTGAAGCCCCGCCGCCACCAGGCCGGCAACATGAGCCATATCCACCATCAGGTAGGTGCCCACCTCATCCGCGATAGCGCGCAACCTGGAAAAATCGAAGAAGCGCGGGTAAGCGCTGGCCCCGGCGACGATCAGCTTCGGCCGGTGTTCCTTTGCCAGCTTCTCCAGAGCGTCGTAGTCGATGGTTTCGGTCTGACGCTCCACCCCGTACGGCACAAAGTTGAACCAGACCCCGGAAAAATTCACCGGGCTCCCATGGGTAAGATGACCGCCGTGCGCCAGGTTCATCCCCAGCACCGTATCGCCCGGCTTTAAAATTGCAAAATATACCCCCATATTGGCCTGCGCCCCGGAATGGGGCTGCACATTGACATGCCCGGCTCCGAAGAGTTTCTTGGCCCGCTCCCGCGCCAGGTTTTCCACGATGTCCACATACTCGCAGCCACCGTAGTACCGTTTCCCGGGGTAGCCCTCCGCGTACTTGTTGGTCAGCACCGAGCCCTGCGCCGCTCGAACCGCCTTGCTCACAAAGTTTTCGGAGGCGATAAGCTCAATCTTGTCCACCTGGCGGTGCGCCTCTTTTTCCATGACCTCGGCCACCTCGGGGTCCACCCTTGCGATCACCTCGTCCAGCATTGGTCCACCAGCCCTTCCGATCTCTGATTTAATACGTCTAACCAACCGCCTCCCGGACCATATCCACAAAATAGCGGTGAACCCGGTCGTCGCCGGTCAATTCGGGATGAAAGGCCGCCACCAGGCGCCCTTCCTGCCGGGCCATGACCGCCTTGCCCTTATATTCCGCCAAAACTTCGACCCCGGGGTCCACCGACTCGATGTACGGGGCCCGGATAAAGACCGCGCGGAAGGGGGGCGGGCCGCCGACGGCCTCAATGACCAGATCGGCCTCGAAGCTGTCCACCTGCCTGCCGAAAGCGTTTCGCTGCACGTGGATGTCGATGAGGCTCAACCTGGGCTGCTCGCTCCCGATAATATCCCTGGCCATCAGAATCAGGCCGGTGCAGGTGCCGAAGACCGGCATCCCGGCCTGAGCCCTTTCCCGGATCGCGTCATCCAGCCCGTATTTAACCAGGAGCTTTCCCACCGTGGTGCTCTCGCCCCCCGGGATGATCAGCCCGTCGACGGTTTCCAGCTGCTCCTTCTTTTTGACCGCCAGCGCTTTCACGCCGCATGCTTCCACAGCATGAAGGTGCTCCGCCACATCGCCCTGGAGGGCCAGCACCCCAATCTGCATAAGATCAATCCCTCTGTTCATGGCCGAATTCGGCCGTAGAAATCATGCCTGGCGGCCTCTTACCAGCCGCGCCCCTGGATCCTCTCCTCGGCCTTGAGGCCGCCGGCGTAGATGCCCCGCATCGCCTCGCCGATCCCCTTGGACACCCTGGCCAAAAGCTCAGGATCGTCATAGTGAGTGGTGGCCTCCACGATGGCTTTGGCCCGCGCCGCCGGGTTGTCGGACTTGAAGATGCCCGAGCCCACGAAGATCCCATCGGCGCCGAGCTGCATCATCAGCGAGGCGTCCGCCGGGGTTGCCACGCCACCGGCGGCGAAGTTGACCACCGGCAGCCTGCCCGCCCGGGCCACCTCCTTGAGCGATTCATAGGGCGCGCCCAGCTCCTTGGCCGCCGTCATGAGCTCCTCCTCTGGAAGGTTCTGCACCCGGCGAATCTCGTCCATCACCGCCCGCATGTGGCGAACCGCCTCCACAATGTCGCCGGTGCCGGCTTCCCCCTTGGTGCGGATCATCGCCGCCCCCTCGCCGATCCGGCGCAGGGCCTCGCCCAGGTTGCGGGCGCCGCACACAAACGGCACCTTGAACTGGTGCTTGTTGATGTGGAAAGATTCGTCGGCCGGGGTGAGCACCTCACTCTCGTCGAGGTAGTCAACCCCCATGGCTTCGAGGATCTGGGCCTCCACAAAATGCCCGATGCGGGCCTTGGCCATCACCGGGATGGTCACCGCGTTCATGATCGCCTCGATCACCGCCGGGTCGGCCATCCGCGCCACGCCGCCCGCCGCCCGGATATCGGCCGGGACCCGCTCCAGGGCCATCACCGCCACCGCGCCCGCCTCTTCGGCAATCCTGGCCTGCTCCGGGGTGGTGACGTCCATGATCACCCCGCCCTTCAACATCTCCGCCAGGCCCTTCTTGACCCGCCAGGTTCCCTTCTCTTCCATCCTGCCTTACCTCCTATACATTGAACCGAAAATTGATGATATCCCCGTCGGCGACTGTATACTCCTTCCCTTCCAGCCGGAAGAGGCCCTTTTCCCGGACTTTGGCCATCGAACCGCACTCCGCGAGATCCCGGTAGGCCACCACCTCGGCCCTGATAAACCCGCGCTCGATGTCCGAATGAATCTTGCCGGCCGCCTTTTTGGCACTGGTTCCCTTCTCGATGGTCCAGGCCTTCACCTCGTCCTCCCCCACCGTGAAGAAGGAGATCAATCCCAGACGGTAGTACACCGCCCGGGCCAGCCGCTCGATGCCGGTCTCCTTGAGGCCCAGGTCCTCCATAAACACCGCCCGGTCCCCGGGTTCCAGGTTGCTGATCTCCACCTCGATCTGGCCGCAGACCACGATCACCGGCACGTTGTTATTCCGGACCCATTCCTCCACTGCGGCCTTCCCGGGATATTCCCCGGCTTTGAATTGGGCCTCGTCCACATTCATCACCAGGATCAGCGGTTTTTCGGTGAGAAAGGTGAAACTCCGGATCAGCGCCCGCTCCTCGTCGCTCAATTCCAGGCTGTGCAACGAGGTCTCGCTCTCCAGCGCCTCCTTGAGCCGCCGCATCAAGACCAGCTCCGCCTCGTTCTCCCTGGTCCGCTTCTTGGAGTTCTCCAGCCGCTCGATCCGCTTTTCGATGACCTCCAGGTCCGCGAAGAGCAATTCCATGTTGACGGTCTCGATATCCCGCGCCGGGTCGATGGATCCCTCGACGTGCGGGACCTCCTCATGCGCGAAGGCCCGCACTACATGCACCAGCGCATCCACCGGCCGGATCGCCGTGAGAAACTGGTTGCCGACCCCCTCGCCCTGGCTCGCCCCCCTGACCAACCCGGGCACATCCGTAAATTCGATCTGCGCGTAGATGGTCTTCCGGGGCTTATACATCTCGTTCAACCTGTCGATCCGGCCGTCCGGAACCCTGGCCACCCCCACATTGGCGTCCGTCTTGCCCGAAAAGAAGCTGGAAGTGCTGGTCTGGGCGTTGGTCAGCAGGTTGAAAAGCGTGGTCTTGCCCGCCGTGGGCAAACCCACAATACCGATCTTCATCTTTCTCCTCCACCGTATCCCGGGAAATTTTCGCGCTCAGGTTCCTGCTCACAACATTATACCACAAAATCTTCCACCGGGAATAAAAACTGCCGGATCCGGCAAACTAAAAACTAAAATGCGGAGGAATATCGCAAAATGAGCTTCGGCGCGCTTTTGGCAATCATGATTATCTCGGGCTATACCGTGCTTTATGGTTACCGGGTTGGACGCCAGGGGAACCGCTTCGGCGCGCTGGGGATCTTCCTGCTCTCCCTGGTCTCTACGGTCGTCCCCATCTACCTGCTCTTCTTCCGCCGCTAACGGGGCCGGATGGGTTCCACCATCATGCCAAGCCTTCGCAGATTCACCTTGGCGCTCACATCAATGCTGACCTGTGGATAAACATCCGGCCAATGGAACTTCTCCCACCGGTTGGGGGAAAGCTTCTCCCTGACCATTTCCCCAAAGCCAAAGATGTCCGACCCGTAGTCCTGCTGGGTCTTGCGGATAGCCTGGACCGCTTCCTCACGCACCAGTCCGGCTGCCACCCGCTCCACCCTTTGCAAGGATTTTACGCCCATCAGCCTGGATACGCCCTCGATCTCTCCGTAATCCACGTCCAGAACGAGGCGTACCTCAAAGCGCGGGGGATCCCCCAGATCCTTTACCCGAACCCGCCGGTAGGCTTCGCGGATGAGCAGGGAAATCCACTTATCAGGCTCAAAGGGATTGGGCACCACCAGGATCCCCCTCCGGAGCCGGCCGGTGATCATCATATATCCCCGGGTCTCCTCCTCGTTCAATTCTCCCACGAGCCGGTCCTTCCGAAAGACCGCCAGCCCGCCCAGATTGGCAGCCCTGGCGGGCGCTTCCGTGGCGCCGCCCTCGTCCCCTCTACCACCCGGGCCAGGGTTTCCCGACCGTTCCCCCCCCTTCTCCACTCGAATGATCGGCGCCACGGCTTCCATCCCGCGCGTTTCCAGGCCCTGTACAAAGTCATTCACCTGGATGAACGGAATCCGGCCCATCCGGTTGTCCTCCCGGACCAGATTCTCCAGGTAGTTGCTGGGGTTGGCCTCTTGCTGGGGTTGAATCTTCAGGATATCCGCGGCCTTCCCGTTGCTCACCAGCACAAACATGGAACGGCGCATCTCCCGCCAGCGGGTCAGAAGGTGCACATGATTTTCCAGGCCCTTTTTGGCAAGGTCGTTCCCAAAGATCACCATCTTGTTGTGCAGAAAAGAGAGTCGCCGGTCGGAGGTGGCCTGAAATCTGTCTATGGCATCCAGGATAGTTCTCCCGGAAACCGTCTTGACGAGAACCGGCGGCCCCTGGCTCCCTCCTCCCGCCCCGCCGCCCCCGCCCCCGCCTCCGCCTCCGCCCAGCTTCGCCGGGACGGCAATCTGGGCGGTGAGCAAGATCTGTCCATCCTGACCCGCGTCAACCCCCATGGCCAGCACAAAGCCCAACTCTTCCAGCTCGCGTTTATCCCAGCAACCGGCAAGCAGACCGGCGGATATGAGACCCACGACCAGGCCAGCCAGGAGCTTTCTCGGAAAAGCTCCGAACCCTTTTCTTAATAACGTTAAAACCGCTCCCATCCACCGATCAAACACGGTCGTCGCCTCGCTTGCCCAGGATCACCGCCAATAGCCAGAGCCCGGCCGGCAGCAAAAAAGTGGCGATCGGGCTGTACTTGCGGAGGATGTCCACATCAAAAACGAAGGATTCGATGAGGTTGCGCGGGATAAAACTCAAAGAAAACACCAATACCCCGTATGACCAGATCAACGGCTTGAAATCCTCCAGCTTTAACAGTTGCGCCGTCCCCAGAACCGTGACATAAAAAGCGATGCTCAGCTTCAAAGCGCCGGTAAAAAACCAGATAAAGACATACAGAGCTTCAATCCGCTGCAAGAATCTTCCGAGGTTGATCAATCGTACCATGTCCAACAAGGGAAATGGGAGCTCCGACAGGCCCCGGGCGGAAAAGACCGTGATCGCCAGGGCGGTCAGGCTGGCGAGGATTACCGCGGAAACCCCAATCCCGATGGTTCCCGCCCGAAAGGCGTCCCCCTTCTCCCGTAGAAAGGGGAAGATCATGGCCAAAAACAGGATCTCTCCGTAGATTGATCCCGCAAAAAGGCCGTTCTTAAGCAAAACCAGCATCCCCGGCCCCAGGAAGGGACGCAGGAACCCTATGTGGACATTCGGCCAGACCAGCAGGGCTCCAAAAAACGAGGCCGCAATAAATGGAAACAGTAGCTCACTGGCGCGCGCCAGCGCCTCGATACCGCAATAGGCGCCGTACATCAAAATGCTCAGCATCACCAGAGCCAGCACGCTGGGAGGTGTCTCGGGCAAGATCGCCGTTTTGAAGGTCTCGGTAAATTCGCGCAACAGAATGCTGGTTAAATAAAGAAAGTAGCCGACAAAGACCAGGCCCACCAGTCGCCCCCATATTGGCCCCAGCAAAACTTCGCTCGTCCCCACCAGCGAGTATTTGGGAAAACGCAGGGATAGGCGGGTGATAAAGAAGAGCCCGATCCATCCCACAACCCCGCCGATGAGTATTATAATCCACCCGGCCGTTCCCGAGCGTTGAGCCATCACGCGCGGCAAAGTAATGAAGATCTTGGCGGCGATCAAGATCTGGGCCATCACCGCCGCCTGTCGCATGTCGATATGCCCGTCCCGGATCATCCGGCACCGCCTTTCCCTTTTCCAGGATCGCTCTTGTTTCCAGGATCGGCCTTGCCCTTGCCCGGATCCTTCTCGGTCGGATCACTCCCCTGCCAATCCTTCTTGCTCTCCATCGCCTCCTTATCCTCCGTTTCCGCAACCTTCTCCGCCGCCTCCTCCACGGTGGGAATCCAGGTTCGGACATACGGCGCCTGCCTGCGCCGGTCAAGCGGTCTGTACATCGACGGTCGCTTCTCCATCAGCCACAAAGGCGCCCGCAGGATAATGTCCCCGCCCGCGGCCGGCCGGTAAGGCGCGATCGGGGAGAGAAAGGGCACCCCGAAGCTTTTCAGGGCTGTCATGTGCAAGACCAGGAACATCGTGCCGGCCGCCACCCCGTACAACCCCAGAAACCCCGCCAGAAACATCATGGGGAAGCGGAGAAACCGCAGGCTGAAGCTCGCCAGAAAGTTGGGCGCCGTGAAAGACCCCAGGGCGGTCACGGCCACGATGATCACCAGGATGGGGCTGACGATATTGGCTTGCACCGCCGCCTGGCCCAGGATCAACGCCCCCACGATCCCGATGGTGGGGCCGATGGCCGAGGGGATGCGCAGGCCGGCCTCGCGAATCAATTCCAGCGACAACTCCATGATCACGGCTTCAAACAGGACCGGAAACGGGACCTTCTCACGGCTGGCGGCAATGGCCAGCAGGAGGCCCGTCGGGATCATCTCTTGATGATAAGTCGTGATGGCGATATAGATCGCCGGCAAAAAAACCCCGATGAGCAGCGCTCCCAGGCGGATGGCCCGCAACAGCGAGCTATACGGCCACCTGAGGTAATAGTCTTCCGAGCTCTGTAGAAAGATGGTGAAGGTGGAGGGCACCATGGTGGTATATGGCGAGCCGTCGGTAAGAATGGCCACCTGGCCCTCGGTCAGCCCGGCGGCGACCCGATCCGGCCGTTCGGTGCTTAAAAACTGCGGGAAGGGCGAAAACGGCGCGTCCTCCAGGTACTGCTCCACGTACCCGCTGTCCGGTATAAAATCAGTTTCAACGGCTTTGATCCGCCGTTTGATCTCTTCCACCAGCTTGGGATTGGTGAGCCCCTCGATGTAGGCCACCACCACGTCGGTACTGGAGAGTTTACCAACCTTCAGTGCCTCCATAATCAGGTGTGGCGAGCGGATCCGCCGCCGGATCAGGGCGGTGTTGACCCGGACGACCTCGTTGAAGGCCTCGTGCGGGCCTTTCACCGTCTGCTCGGTGGTGGGCTTCTCCACAGTGCGGTGCTCCCAGCCCTTGGTCTCCACCAGCAAGGCCGAGTTCGCCCCATCCACCAGAAGCAACGAGGCGCCCTTCAGCATCCCGTCGATCACTTCGGCAAAGGTGGCCTTCTTTTCCACCTGGGTGCCGGGCACGAGGTGCTTCAGGACCATCTCAATAGGGCCTTCCACACCGGGCCCCTCGGGTTTGGCGTCCTTATCCAGGCCGGCTAGAAGCATCAATGGCTGGAGGACGGCCAGGTCGATGACCTTTTTGTCGATCAGCCCTTCCACGAAGATCAACGCCGCTTTACGCGGGGGATCGGTCGCCAGGAAGAACTCCCGGATGATGATATCCGAGTTCTTTTCCACATGGAAAAGCCCTTTGAGCCACTTCAGATTCTCCTCCAGGCGGGGGCTGATATCGGATTCCTTCTTTGGCTGGCCGTCTTCCTTCTGGCCTTCCTTCCCGCCTTCGGCGCCCTCCCCTTTTCCTTCCCCTTGCCCTTGACCCGCTTCCTTGCCGTTCTCCTCGGTGTGCCCAATCGGGCGATCCCCTAACGAAAATGACTCGGGGCCGATACTATAAAAAGCAGGAGCAGAACCCGAAGTACTCCCCGGCTCCTTGCTCCTGCCTTTTTTTCGCCCCCTGCGCGCCAAAAAGGAGGCGATCGCCCGCATTATACCCATACGGCCCAATCCTCCCAAAACTTCTACAGGAGGCTAGGCTTCCCAACGCGGTGGGTTTTATGAGTTGAAAATACTGCCATGCAAAAGTCTTAGAACCCTTGGATAAGCCAGGCAAGGCATCACCCGAGCACTAATTTGATATCCTGCAGGGAATAATCATCGGCATAGCGCACCCTGGCCACAAAGGGCGCTCCGCTGGCTGGTTTGCGCTTTGCTGATCTCTGCCTGGTTGCCACCCGGCCCGCTTGCCCGCCGTTTGCCGCCTCAGGGGAGATCATGGCCATCTCCGGGAAGATTGCCCCCAACAGGCGGCGATCTACCTCATGCATCCCGATTCCGGCCAGATTGGCCTTCTCCACCCAGGCCAGCCGGCCTTCCTCGGTCTGGCCGAGCTTACCGGCATACCTGCCGCATCGGAAGATAAAGAGCACCCAGTTGTAGGCCGGCGGCCCTTCTTCGATGGTAACCCCCCTCAGCCAGGGGTCCCGGATCTGCAAATCCGCCTCTTCCCGCATCTCCCGGATGATGGCCTGAACGGGATCTTCACCGGGGTCAACCTTCCCGCCGGGCGCGGTCCACAAACCCCGGAAAGGCTCCTTGTTGCGTTGCAACAGGAGGATCCTGCCGGTATTTTCGTCCTCCAGAAAACAGATCGTGCCGGCCCTCTTGCCCGGCCCTTCCGAGCCCCCGCTGACCCGCAACTCGCCCAGGAGCGCCTGGAGCGCCTTCGCATCCAAACCGGCCTCTTGAAGATGCTGCTCCCTCAGAAAGGCCGCCACGGGCCCTACTTCATCGCCAGGTTTATCCCGCTTCATCATCGAACTCGCACTCCCATCTGGCAACCCTGCTTCATCGTTTTATTTCGTGCTCAAATCCAGGTTTCCTCTTCTGTTCCATGTGGGTTTGTGCTATAATGGGCGCGGTGGGATCTTGTTTTTTGTATACAAGCACATCAGAACCCGTGTGCAAACCGGACCCAACTTTGGGCAAAGGGAGAGAGCACCTTGCAGGGAACCATGAAAGCAGTCATCAAACCTTCCCCAGGCCCAGGAGCCGAAATCGCCATCGTCCCCATTCCTCAACCAGGGCCGAAGGACGTCCTGATCAAGGTCAGGGCTGCTTCAATCTGCGGGACCGACGTTCATATCTATACCTGGGATCCCTGGGCGCAAGCCAGAATCAAGCCCCCGATCATCTTCGGACACGAAGTGGCCGGCGACGTGATAGAGGTAGGAAGCGAGGTCACGCGCGTCAAAGTGGGGGATTATGTTTCCGCCGAATCCCACGTGGTCTGCGGCGCCTGTCATCAGTGCCTGACCGGGCAGGGGCACGTCTGCCAGAACTTCAAGATCCTCGGCGTGGACCTCCCCGGCGTCTTCGCGGAGTATGTGGCCATACCGGAGGCCAACGCCTGGAAGAACGCCAAGAATGTCCCGTCCGAGATAGCCTCCATCCAGGATCCCCTCGGGAATGCGATCCATACGGTCTTCTCCGGCGAAATTACCGGCAACACCGTGGCCGTTCTCGGTTGCGGGCCCATCGGCGTCCTGGCGGTGGCGGTCTCCAGAACAGCCGGCGCCGCCTCGGTCTTCGCCACCGACATTAATGACTACCGCCTCGGCCTGGCAAGGAAGATGGGCGCCGCGCTGGCCGTCAATTCCCGGGAGACCGACCCGGTGGAAGCCATCTTGAAGGCCACTAATGGTCTCGGCGTGGATGTGGTGCTGGAGATGTCCGGAAACCCCACCGCCGTCAGGCAAGGATTCAAGATGCTGCGCAACGGCGGGCGCATCTCGCTCCTGGGAATCCCGTCCAGGCCCATGGAACTGGATCTGGCCAACGACATCGTCTTCAAGGGCGCCATTGTCCACGGGATCACCGGACGCCGGTTGTATGACACCTGGTACAAGATGGCGGGGCTCTTCCGCGCCGGCCTGGATGTCCGTCCGGCGATCACCCATCGCTTCCGCCTCGACCAGTTTGAAGAGGGCATGCAGGTCATGATCTCCGGCAACAGCGGGAAGGTCGTTCTCTTCCCGTAATCAGGGCGTTCCCGTAATTATCATGTTCCCGTTTGCAAAAACTAGCGCAAAGGAGGACCGCAAATGGCAAAGATGGATTTTCTCGGAGAGGAGCTGGACGCCCTCAAGGAGAAGAAGCTTTACCGGCCGCTGCGGGTGCTGGAGGGCGAGCAGAAGTCCAGGGTGGTCATCAACGGAAAAAGCGTGATCACTCTCTCTTCCAACAACTACCTCGGCCTGACCACCCATCCGAAACTCCGCGGGGCCGCCAAGGAAGCCATCGACAAATATGGCGTCGGATCCGGCTCGGTGCGGACCATCGCCGGCACCATGGCCATCCATGAGGAACTGGAGGATAAGCTGGCCGGGTTCAAGCACACCGAGGCCGCGCTGGTGCTTCAGTCGGGCTTTACCGCCAATATGGGCGTGATCGGTTCGATCACCGACGAGGGCGACATGATCATCAGCGACGAACTCAACCACGCCAGCATCATCGACGGCATCCGGCTCTCGAAGGCCAGTCGGAAGGTCTATCCTCACAAGGATATGGCCGGGCTCAAAAAGGCTCTGGAAGAATCCAAAGGCGCCCGGCGCATCCTGATCATCACCGACGGCGTGTTCAGCATGGATGGGGATATTGCGCCGCTGCCGGCGATCGTCGAGCTGGCGGAGAAATACGGCGCGATCACGATGGTGGACGACGCCCATTCCAGCGGGGTACTGGGGCGCAACGGCCGCGGTTCCGTGGACCATTTCAGCCTCCACGGCAGGGTCGACATCCAGGTGGGCACGTTGTCGAAGGCCCTCGGAGCCCTGGGCGGCTATGTGGCAGGCAGCCGGAACCTGCGCGATCTCTTGATCCACAAGGCCCGGCCATTTCTCTTCAGCACCTCCCACCCGCCATCTGTGGCCGCAACCTGCATCGCGGCTCTTGACGTACTGCAGGAAGAACCCCAGCTGGTGGAGAGATTGTGGGATAACGCTCGTTACTTCAAGGAGGGGCTCAAAAAACTGGGCTTCAACACCGGCGCCAGCGAGACGCCGATCACCCCGGTAATTGCCGGCTCGGGCGCTTTAGCCATGCGGCTCAGCGACCGGCTCTTCGCGGAAGGCGTCTTCGCCCAGGGCATCGGCTACCCGACAGTCCCCGAGAACAAATCCCGAGTCCGCACCATCGTCACCGCCAGCCACACGAAGGACGAACTCGACTTCTGCCTGAACGCTTTTGAGAAGGTCGGCAAGGAACTGGGGATTATCTAGCGCGCCCTGCCCATCCGTGGCCGGCGCGCCACCTCACCCGTCCTGGGTTCATGTAGCGCGCCCTGCCCATCCGTGGCCGGCGCGCCACTTCTATCCCAATCGTGAAATGTATCTGACCATCAGCCAGAAATGGCTCAAACTGCCCGCCAACACGAAAAGATGAAATATCTCGTGAAACCCGAAACCCGGAGCGATGTTTGGGCGCTTCACCGCGTAAATAACCGCTCCAACGCTGTAGAATATCCCGCCGGCCAACAGCCAGGCCGCCCCTGCCCATGAAATAGCCCGTACGAGCGGGATGGTTGCGACAACCACCAGCCAGCCCATGATCACATAAATCAACGTGGAGAGCCAGCGCGGAGAACGCAGCCAAAACGAATTTAACGCGACGCCGCCGACGGCCAGCCCCCAAATGGCCCCAAAAAGGCTCCACCCCCAGGCCCCTCGCAGGGCTATCAGGCAAATCGGGGTATACGTCCCGGCAATGAGGATGTAGATCATCATATGGTCGATCTTCCGGAGTATCAAGGATCCACGGTCGGAAAGCGGAAGCAGGTGGTAAATCGCGCTGGCGGTGTACAGCAAAATAAGGC
The DNA here is from genome assembly GCA_023381695.1 of Bacillota bacterium. Lineage (GTDB taxonomy): Bacteria > Bacillota > UBA5301 > JAMCQP01 > JAMCQP01 > JAMCQP01. The sequence continues at coordinate 31,808 of JAMCQP010000028.1, forward strand.
TGGCGCCAAATATGGCAAAAGCCACGATGTGCCATGGCGTCCCGCGGGTCGCGGCGAAATACCATAACACGACCAGCCCCGCCACGGACAAAAACGCCCCAAACAGGTGCGTCAGGCCGCTCACCGGATCTTTGAGTCTCTCGGGCATATTAATACATCTCCTGAACTTGCGTAATAAGTTGTAATAACATTCGCGGCCAATCCACTTAGAACCTTCTTGTCTGTTCAAAAAATGTCGATCCGAAATTTGACGCGCAAAAGAGGAAGAGGTTGATGCGCCGTCGAATACTATACCAGGTGAGTATAGTTTTCCGTTCGGCCTGCGGCTGACAATCTGAACCAGGTTTGAACTTTGTTTTTGAATGGGAGTCCTGCGCCGATGCAATTAACTCAGGCGACCGATTATGCCTTCCGTGCTGCTTTGTTGCTGGCCATGGCGGGGGAAGGCGAGATCGTTGATGCTCAAACCATCTCGAGCCGGGAGAAGATCCCGATCCGGTTTTTGCTCAAGATCATGCGTTCCCTGGTGCAGGCAGGGATTATGAAGTCCCACCGCGGGATAAACGGTGGATTTTCCCTGGCCAGGCCCCCCCGGGAGATTGCTCTGCTGGATATCGTGGAAGCGGTGGAGGGCGCCATCCGGATTAATCGCTGCCTTCTCGACCCGGATTACTGTAGCAAACACTGGGCGAGTCACTGCCCTGTCCACTCAGCGCTGGCCAACATTCAGGCCGCCATTGCCAGCGAATTCAGCCGTTACAACCTGGCTGACCTGGCCGGGAAAGCCTGAGGCCATTTGCGCCTTGGAAGGGGGTGATTGGCGCCAAAAGCATACCATTTTAGTATACTATTGAAGGAGGGAAAAAACTGATGAACGAACTTCTATTGGCAAGGTGGCAGTTTGCGATTACCACGGTTTACCATTTCCTCTTTGTCCCCCTGACCCTGGGGCTTTCAGTGTTGGTGGCCATCATGGAGACCATCTACGTCCGGACGGGAAACGAAACCTACAAAAAAATGGCCCGGTTCTGGGGTAGGCTCTTTCTGATCAACTTCGCCATGGGAGTTGTCACCGGGATTGTGCAGGAATTTCATTTCGGCATGAACTGGTCGGAGTACTCCCGTTTCGTGGGGGATATCTTCGGCGCGCCACTGGCGGTGGAAGCTTTGGCCGCCTTCTTTCTCGAATCAACCTTCCTGGGCGTGTGGATCTTCGGCTGGGATAAACTGTCCAAGCCCCTCCACGCGGCAACCATCTGGCTGGTGGCTGTCGCCACCAATCTTTCGGCTTTCTGGATTCTGGTAGCCAACTCCTTCATGCAAGAACCGGCGGGTTACATCATCCGGCACGGCCGCGCCGAAATGACTGATTTCTTCGCCCTGCTTACCAACCCCCATGTGTGGTACCAGTTCCCCCATACGGCACTGGCCGGATTTGTCACCGCCGCCTTTTTCGTAATGGGGATCAGCGCCTACCATCTCCGGCGGAAAAGTTCCCCGGACTTCTTCCGGCGCTCCTTCCAGCTCGGTTTGATGCTGGGGGTGATCAGCACCCTCGCCGTGGCCCTGGTTGGCCATCTGCAAGGCCAATATCTGGTCAAATCCCAGCCCATGAAGATGGCCGCGGCCGAAGCTCTGTGGGAAAGCGCCGACCCCGCTCCGTTTGCCGTGGCGGCCCTGATTGACGAACAGAAGCAGCGCAACCCTTTTGAGATCGGGGTCCCCGCCCTGGGAAGTCTCCTGGCGTACAACACTTTCAGCGGCAAGGTTCCGGGGATGAAGGAACTCCAGGCGGAGCACGAAGCAAAGTACGGCTCCGGCGACTACATCCCGCCGGTCGCCCCGGTCTTCTGGAGCTTTCGCGTGATGGTCGCGGCCGGGATCTTCATGGTGTTTTTGACTCTCTATGGGTTTTACCTGGCGCGAAAAGGGCGTCTGGAGGGAACGACCTGGTTCCTGAAGGCCATGCTCTGGTCCCTCCCCCTGCCTTATATCGCCAACACCACCGGCTGGCTGATGACCGAGATCGGCCGTTATCCCTGGATCGTCTACGGCCTCCAGAAGGTGGAGAAGGCCGTCTCTCCCTCGGTCTCCGCGGGAGCAATTCTGGCCACGTTGGTGATTTTCACCCTGCTCTATGGGGTTCTGGCGCTGGCGGATCTTTATCTTCTGGCCAGGTACGCCCGCCATGATCCCGAAGAGACATCTGCGGAGAGAATGTTAGAGACCGGCAAGGAGGTATCGCTATGGATTTGAGCGCTGTCTGGTTCGTGTTGCTTACCGTCCTGTTCATCGGCTTCTTCTTTCTGGAAGGTTTTGACTATGGGGTAGGCGTTCTGCTCCCCTTCCTGGGGAAGAACGACACCGAGCGCCGCGCCATTATTAACGCCATCGGTCCCGTCTGGGACGGCAACGAGGTCTGGATGCTCACCGCCGGAGGGGCCATGTTCGCTGCCTTCCCCAACTGGTATGCCACGCTGTTCAGCGGGTTTTATCTGGCGCTCTTCCTGATGCTGGTGGCGTTGATCGTGCGGGGGGTGGCCTTTGAATTTCGCGGCCTGGACCGTCATCCCGCCTGGCGCAACCTGTGGGACTGGCTGATCTTTGCGGGAAGCCTGGTACCGGCCCTCCTATGGGGTGTCGCCCTGGCCAACCTGATCAAGGGGGTTCCCATCGATGCCCGGATGCAATTCGTGGGAACCTTCTGGGACCTTCTCTCCCCTTATACCCTGGTGGGAGGATTGGCGACGCTGCTGGTGTTTACTCTTCACGGAGCCCTCTTTCTGATCCTCAAGATCGAGGGTGAGCTGATCGAGCGCGCTCGCCGGGCGGCCTTGCGGGTAGGGGCTCTGGCCGTACCTGTTCTTTTCGTCCTGGTGGCCATGAGTTACACCCAGACTGATTTATTTGCGCGGTCAAGCGCGGGAGCCGCACTGTGGGCCGCCGTCGCGGCTTTACTTCTGGCGTACTGGTTCTTGCGCTCCCGGCGGCACGGTTGGTCTTTTGTCCTGAATGGACTCACCGTTGTTTTTTCCACCCTGGCGGTCTTTTGGGGGCTTTTCCCCAGGGTGATGGTCTCCAGCCTCAAACCGGAGTGGAGCCTTACCATCCATAACGCCTCATCAAGCCCATACACGCTGAAGGTCATGACCATGGTGGCCCTCACCCTGGTGCCCATCGTGCTCCTTTACCAGGGCTGGACCTACTGGGTCTTTCGCCGGCGGGTAAGCGCCAAAGAGTTGCAGTACTGAGCGCCTGGCAAGCAGGAAAAGGGAAACAGGCGTCTGGCAAAATGGGAAGCGCGGAACGGGGAGAGCCAGATGGGGAAGATGATCGACAAAAGGCTTTTGGGTGAGGCCAGGGAGGTGCGCTTCCTTCTGGTCCTTACCGTGGGGCTGGGACTCGGGGCTGGCCTTCTGGCGGTTGTGCAGGCCAGCTTTTTGGCCCAGGTGGTGGCGCACTTTAGCCTCCCGCAGCCGGGTGAAGGCCTCGGCGAGGTCTGGCCGCTGCTTTTGGCCATGCTGGTGGTCATCCTGTTCCGCGCCGGGCTGGCCTGGGTGAGCGAGATTTCGGCTCACCGGGCCGCGGCCCGGATCAAACACGCCCTGCGCCAGCGTCTTCTGGCTCATCTGTTGGCCCTGGGCCCGGTGCACATCGCGGGAGAGCGCACCGGTGAACTGGTGAACGTCCTGGTGGAAGGGGTCGAGGCCCTCGAAGCCTACTTCGCCCGGTACCTGCCCCAGTTGGCGCTGGCCGCGCTGGCGCCCCTGATGATCCTTGGGTTTGTCTTCCCGCTCGATCTTCTTTCCGGTTTGATCCTGCTCTTTACCGCTCCCCTGATCCCCGTCTTCACGATCTTGATTGGCAGATGGGCAGAGGGCCTGACTGAGCAGCGGTGGGAAACTTTAAGCCGGATGAGCGCCCACTTTCTGGACGTGTTGCAAGGGCTCGCCACCCTCAAAATCTTTGGCCGGAGCAAAGCCCAGGCGGAGGTTATCGCCCGGATCAGCGATCTTTTTCGAAAGGCCACCCTGGGTGTTTTGCGGGTGGCCTTTCTTTCGGCCCTGGCGCTGGAGCTTCTGGCGACCATCAGCACCGCTCTGATGGCGGTTACGCTGGGATTGCGCCTGGTCTATGCCCGTATGCCCTTTGAGCAGGCGCTCTTCCTCCTGCTCCTGGCCCCGGAGTTTTATTCCCCCCTGAGACTTCTGGGCAGCCAGTTCCACGCCGGGCTCTCCGGGGTAAGCGCAGCCGGGCGCATCTTCGAGGTTCTCGAAATTCCACTTCCCGGAGGTGAGTTCCCGGGAGAGCCCCGGGAGAAAACCCACCTCCCGCCGGGCCAAAATCTGCACATCGCTTTCGAAGGGGTCTCCTACGCGTACGAGGCCGGCGCCCGCCCGGCCTTAAAAGGAGTCTTCTTCGACATTCGTCCCGGGGAACGGGTGGCTCTGGTGGGTCCCAGCGGGGCGGGAAAGAGTACCATCGCCAGCCTGCTGCTGCGCTTCATGGACCCCGATCAGGGCCGGATCACCGTAAACGGCGTACCCCTGGGGCAAATCCCCGTCGAAGAATGGCGGGAGTATGTCGCCCTGGTGCCCCAGGCGCCCCACCTTTTCCATGGCACAGTGGCCGGAAATATCCGCCTCGGGTTTCCCGCGGCCCCCATGGATAAGGTGGTGGCCGCGGCCAGGCTTGCGGGGGCCCACGAATTTATTCTGAACCTTCCTCAAGGTTACGACACCTTTATCGGCGAACGCGGGATCCGGCTCAGCGGGGGGCAAGCCCAGCGCCTGGCCATTGCCCGGGCTTTCGTCAAAGATGCCCCGTTGTTGGTTCTGGACGAAGCCACCGCCGGGCTGGACCCCGAGAGTGAAATGGTGGTGCGACAAGCTCTGGAGCGTCTGATGCAAGGACGTACGGTGCTGGCCATCGCCCACCGCCTGACCACGGTCTTCCGGGCCGACCGCATCCTTGTGCTGGATGGAGGGCGGGTGGAGGAGGCGGGCCGGCATGAGGAACTGATGGGGCGGCAAGGATTGTACTTCCGTCTGGTTACCGCGTTTCGGGGTGTGGTATGAGAAATTCTTATGCCGTTGCGGGGTATGAGTGTTTTCGGGGTGTGGGTATGAAAACCTTCGTGCGTCTTTGGAAGCTGATGGCCCCTCATTGGAAGAAGATGCTCGGGGCGGCTATGCTGGGTTTTTTGACCGTGGCCAGCAACATGGGTCTGATGGGCGCATCGGCCCTTCTTATTGCCCGCGCGGCGTTACGCCCGCCGGTTTTGGACCTGCTGACGCTCATTGTAGGGGTCCGTTTTTTGGGAATCTCCCGCGCGGTCTTTCGCTACCTGGAGCGGTACGTCTCCCATGACGTGGCCTTTCGGGTTCTCAGCCAGTTGCGAGTCAAATTTTACCGTGCAATTGAGCCGCTGGCCCCGGCCCGGCTGGCGGATTACCGCAGCGGCGACCTTTTAAGCCGGATTGTGGCGGATGTGGAAACCCTCGAGAATTTTTACGTGCGGGTCCTGGCCCCAACCCTGGTGGCCCTGATGATCCTGGCCGTGGTTTTCGTTTTCTTAGCCTGGTTTGACCTCAAACTGGCCTTTGCCGTCCTGGGTTCTTTCCTCGCCGCGGGGGTGGGAGCACCCCTCGTGGTAAGGTTTCTAAGCCGGAAAACAGGCCGGCGGGTGGTGGAGGTCAGGGCGACGCTCCACGCCAACCTGGTGGACAGCATCCAGGGAATGGGCGAAATTGCGGCCTTTGGCCAAACCCGCCGGCGGCAGGAACAGGTTGGAGCACTGGACCGGGAACTCATGAGCCTGCAAGGGCGCATGGCTGGGATTGCCGGGCTCTCCGGCGCTTTAACCAGCCTGGCCATGAACCTGGCCATGTGGTCGGTATTGGTGCTGGCCATTCCGTTGGTATCCCGCGGAACGTTGGATTGGACCTATCTGGCCATGCTGGCCCTCACGGCTTTAAGCAGCTTTGAAGCAGTGACGCCTTTGCCACTGGCCTTTCAATATCTCGAAGAAAGCTTCGCGGCTGCTCAAAGGCTTTTCGAGATCACCGACGCTCAGCCCGCGGTCCAGGATCTCCCCGGCGCCTTGTCCGGCCCTTTGCCTGTCCATTTGTCCAAATCCTTATCTGAACCTTTGTCCGAGCCCAGGGGCTATAATCTTCAGGTGGACGGCCTATCTTTTCGTTATGCCCAGGGTGAGCCCTGGGCCCTGCGGGGGCTCGATCTTGCATTGCCCGAAGGGGGACGGGTGGCCATTGTAGGCCCCAGCGGCGCGGGAAAGAGCACCCTGGTGAACCTGCTCTTGCGCTTCTGGGATTATGAGCACGGCTCGATCCGCCTTGGAGGTCACGAGTTGAAGAAGTACCGCCAGGAAGACCTGCGACGTTTGTTCGGGGTGGTTGCCCAACATACCCATCTTTTCAATGCCACTGTCCGGGAGAACTTATTGCTGGCCCGACCTGAATCCGGCGAAGATGAGATGATCCAGGCCGCCCGGGACGCCCGGATTCACGATTTCATCCAGAGTCTTCCCCAGGGCTACGATACCTACGTGGGAGAGGGTGGCTTTAAGCTCTCCGGCGGGCAGCGTCAACGTCTGGCCATTGCCAGGGCTCTCCTGAAAAATTCCCCAATCCTTGTGCTGGATGAGCCCACGGCCGGCCTTGATCCCGTCACCGAACAGGAGGTTATGAAAGCCATCCACCGCCTGATGGAGGGACGGACCACCCTGGTCATCACGCATCGCCTGGCGGGCCTGGAGATCATGGACGGGATTTTGGTGCTGAAAGCGGGACGGGTGATGGAGCGAGGACGGCAGGAAACGCTTTTGGAACAGAGAGGGCTTTACCGCAAGATGTGGGATCTACAACACCAGATATTCCCAGATGATGTGTACCGGCCGGAAGGTGGTTGACTCGACATTGGACAGGGTGGTATAATGTCAATATATAAACCCCCCAGGGTATACCGGTAAATGTCTGTAACTCATTTACAGATTATTATCTAGCGATTTTAGTTATTACCCTACCCCCTGGGGGTTTAATAGAGGGGGGTTCCAAAATGGATATGCATAAATCCGGCGACATGGGTCACGGCGGCATGAGCGGCATGGACGGCATGAAAGGCATGGGCCATAGCGGGATGCCGGCCATGAACCTGGAACCGGGTATCAAGTCCCCATCCGGCAAGTACTCCTGCCTGATGTGCAAGAAATTTTTTGAACTGGATGATCCTGTTTGCCCCTATATGCCTGAGATGTGCGTGAATACACCACTGGCCGTGGAATCGGTGGCTCCTGGCTCCACGATGGCCTTTGAGCGCATCGGCCTCTACTACCCGAAGTTTTTGCAGCGCGCGCTGGCCAAAGTTATGTCGAAAGTAACCGATGAGGCCGCTCTGGGCCGCCGCCTCGCCGAAGAATATCTGGCGGAACTGGCCGACTGGCATGTCCAGTACAGGGACAACCCGCTGGAGGCCATCAAGAGCTTTGTAATCTACTTCGCCGGGGCGGACGCCGCAACCCGCAACACCGAAAGCGGCATTACTTTCTACCTGATGGATGCCACCCAGTTCTGGGGCAAGGAGATGCCCGAGAAGAAACGGGTCAGGATGACGCTTTTGGCGGGGATAACCCGGCTCAAACAGGTGTTCGGGATTAAACAGCACCTTGATCTGCACTTCATGGACATGACGACCGAACCGACAGGCCGCTTCTACTGCCCGATGTGCAACATGTTCTTCGAGTTCGGCACGCAGGCGCCGACGGTAACCTGCCCCTTCATGCCGCAGAAGTGCAAGTTCAAGCCGCACCAGATCAAAGAGGATGCCAGGACCGACCTCAACCTCTTGATCAAGATCTACAAGGTGTCGCCCAAGCTGTACCGGCGCTTTGCGGAGGCCGTGCTGGCCGCCGCTGGCCAGGGCCAGGTTGACCGGGCCGAGCTGCGCGCCGTCGTCGAAAACGACCTGGCCAGGTGGGGATTTGAACTCGACGACGGTAAGATCGGCCAGCTTGTGGATCAACTGGGAATCGCGTAATCCAACTCGGTAAACGTGCCCAGCGACAAACGGCATAAAGTAAAACTTTCCATATATCACTTCGGGCCGCCTCCCGGCGGCCTTTCGCTTTTATCTGCGGTCTTGACGCTCCCAAAAATCTAAGTTAACATGGAGGTGTCCAATGAACACTAAGGAGCGGCAAATGGACGGCAAAAAATTCTGTTTCATCAGTTGCGTGAACGACGAAGTTTTGTACGCCGAATGCGAGCGTCACATCGACGCCTTGCATACTCCGGACGGGTACAAGATTGAAAAGGTGAAGATCACCGGCGCCAAAGGGATGGCGGAAGCTTACCAGAAGGCCATGCAGCAGTCTGATGCCCGGTATAAGGTCTACCTGCACCAGGACACATTCATCCTTAATAAGAACCTGCTCCATGATGTTCTCCAACTCTTCACGCGTCATCCGCGCATCGGCATGATCGGGGTTGTGGGGGCCACCAGATTGCCTTCCAGCGGCGTGTGGTTCAATTCCGCCCTGCACAGCTTCGGCGAGGCACGGGAGAACAGGCGGGGCGGCGGTTTAAATTACCTGCTGGGGAAGTGGAACAAGCAAACGGATCGTCTCATGCGGTTCCGGCGGGTAAGAGGAGAATACCTGCCGGTGGTGGTTATCGACGGCCTGATCATGATCACCCAGTACAATATTCCCTGGCGCACGGATCTTTACGGTGGTTTCATCTACTATGAAGGCCCCCAGTGCATTGAATTCATCAAGCAGGGCTACGAGGTGGTCGTCCCGCGGCAAAAGCCGACCTGGTGCATGCACTACGGCAACCGCACGGAACGCGCCAAAGACGAGGAAGAGCGCTATCGGGCCCAATTCCGGGCCAATATGGAGATCTTCCGCCGGGAATATGCGGAGTTCCTGCGCAAACCCGCCAGGACGCTTCTAGAAAAATACCGCCGGTGATTTTTAGAAGGCCGGCGCCGCCGGCCTTCTTTTTCCCCGATACTCCGCATCCATCCTGCTGCGAGCTTCAAGATAGTCCTGGATGCGCTGCGAAATCGCCTCGCGCTCTTCGGCCTCCGTGGTTTTGGCCAGCTCAGCCCGCAACCCGCCGATGATCCTCCCGATCTCCAGGCGCATGGACCAGAGGCCCAGCAGCGCCAGCGGCCCATAAAACTTCTTCATGAAATAAACGTTGCTTTTATAGAGTTCCTTAATAATCCGCGACTTGTTCTGTTTGCTCCCCCGGCTCAAATAATGGATCACCGGAGCATCCGGCAAAAAGGTGAAATGGCAGTTAAGCCGTTTGGCCCGTTCCGCCCAATCCAGGTCTTCATTATAAAAGTAGTAGTTCTCGTCGTAGCCGCCGACCTTTCGGAACGTAGCGGCCCTGATCATCGCAAAGGTTGTCCCCACAAAAGTCGCCCGAAACCGTTTCGTCAAATCCCGGCGGCGCAGGCTTATAATACCCGTGCGCATCATTTGCCGGCTGAGATCCGGGTTCAGCAAGGGCCCGCATACCCCGTCAACGTACGGATGATCGTTGAGGAAGCCCCGCATTGTTTGAATGGTATGGCCGAGCACCTTGATGTCACTGTTGGCCAAAATTATAACCGGCGCCTTCTCCAGCGCAATCTTCAGGCCGCGATTGAAGGCTTTTGCCGGCCCCAGGTTGCTTTCGTTTTCCACCAGGATGACTTGTGGGAACTCACCCCTGACCATCTCCACCGTGCCGTCGCCAGACGCGTTATCTACCACAATCACATTAAATTCCTTTAAAAACCGGCTACATTCCTGGAAGACCGAAGTTAGACAGGTCTTCAAAAGTTCCTTCGTCTTGTATGTTACAATTACCGCTGCAATTTCGGACACGCTTCTCCTCCCGCAATATATCCAGCCGTTTTTCTTGTTGGGCTTCTTTATGGGTCTTTGACTTAAGTCAACCCTTTTTGTCACCCAGCTTGTTTCATATCTGCCATTGGCATGATTTTTAATCTTCCCTTGCCTTGTTCAAAAATCCTTCTCGTAAAAAAGAAAAATCATCGCAATGATGAAGAAAGCCCACCACCATGGTAGTGAGCCTTAAACAAATTCCTGGCAACGACCTACTCGCGCCGGGCGTCTCGCCCTCCTGGCGCGCCTGGCGCCTGGGCCTCCTGCCCAATGCCCGGGCCTCCTGCGGAACCGCAGGGTCCCGGCCCGGCTGCAAATAAGAAGGCCCCCTACTTCTGTAGTGAGCCTTAAACAAATTCCTGGCAACGACCTACTCTCCCGGGACCCTGCGGTCCAAGTACCATCGGCGCTG
>JAMCQP010000020.1 GCA_023381695.1 Bacillota bacterium
ATCTGCCTGAAACGTTGCTTAATTCAAGTCTGTTTGCGCAGCCCGTCTCGGCAAAACGCCGGATGGGCTTTAATTTCTCGGCTTTCTCCACTTTGCCCACATTTTTGCAGGGGATTGCTGTCTTTCCAGCGAATAACCAGGTACCTGGTTATTCGCTGGAAAGACAGCAGCCTACAGGCGATAGCAACCAGGTTCACCTTGTGAAGGGTGAAAAAGCATGATTCACCACGGGAAGGGTGAAAGATGTGACCCGGCTGTTTACGGTGCTTACCGCCGATGTGGTGGCTTCCAGGCGCATCTGGGACCGCAAGATGGTACAGGCGGATCTTAAAGAGGCGATGGAGCGTTTGAACCTGGAAGCCGGCAACGCTCTGATTACCCGGTTTTCGATCATGTCCGGGGATCAGATTCAGGGGGTCTTGCGTAATGCCAGCGGGCTTCCAAAGGTTCTGAGGCGCCTGCGGGGTCTGGTCTACCCGGTGCGGCTGCGGGTGGGCGCGGGGATCGGGGAAGTCGTCACGGAGATTCGCCCTGACTACTCGGGGGAGATGGACGGGCCAGCCTTTCACAACGCGCGCTGGTGCCTGGAGGCCATGAAACGGGAGAAGTTCCGGCTAACCATGTGCAAGTCTCCGGAACAGGATCTGGACCAGACCGTTAATGCGGTCCTGGCTTTGATGGACGCCGTGCAAGGCCGCTGGACGAGAGAGCAATGGGCGGCGATTCAAAGTTATGACCGGCTCGGGACCTACCGGGCGGCTGCGGAGGAACTGGGCATCGCCTTGCAAAATGTCGAAAAGCGCTGCAGCGCCGCGGATTGGCTGGCTTTCCACGAGGCGGAGGAGTATCTGGAAAAGCTGTTGCAACGTTTTTCACCCATGGAAGGGTGAAAATGCTTATTTCACCCCATGGAGGGTGAAAAAAAGCCGGAAGAAAACGTTTTTGGGATGAAGCCTTATTGGCGAGGTTCTGGGGGTGGCGGGGTTGGTAGTGGCGTTGAAGCTTCTGGTGGCGCATTTTGCGGCGGATTTTTTATTGCAGACCTGGCCGGTGGCCGCCAAGAAAGGGAAGCGCCTGAAGTACCTTCTGGTGCATGTGGCGACACTTCTGGCCGTCACGGTGCTGTTGTTCGCCTATGAACTGGGAAGCTACCTGACCCCCATTTTAATCCTGGCCCTGTGCATGGCGGCATTGACCTGGTCACGGCGCGGAAGTTTCCCGCCAACTGGAAGACGCTGATCGTGGATCAGGCCCTGCACTGGCTGTCCATAGCTTTAGTGGCGGCCTGGGTGGGCGCCGTTCCCTGGTACTGGTTCTCACAGGAGTTAAGGGGTTTTTTGTCGGACGAGCGGGCACTGATCATCGGGCTGGGCTATCTTGTGTCTCTCTTTTTCGGGAGCATCCTGGTGGAGAGGATCTGCAACCAGTTCGACAACCTCGCCAGACTGGCGGAGAACGCCAGATTGGCGGGCGATACCGGATTAATGGATGACGCCGGAGGCGGCGCGCCTGGGGAAGTTCATGGCGTCCCCCATCCGCTATCCGATCCGGAGGTGGCCCGCATGGAGGACGCCGCGGGGACGTTTATCGGCGTTATGGAGCGGTTCCTGGTGACCACCTTTATCATCTTCGGGCAATACGGCGCGGTGGGTTATGTGTTTGCCGCCAAATCCATCGGGAAGTTCGCCGAACAGGACAGCGATGGGCGACGGCAACGGTTTCCGGCGTATTACCTGGTCGGCACGCTGGCCAGCTTTGCCGTGGCGGTGGTGGTGGGGCTGGCGGTGAACAAGCTGTTGCAGGTTGTCAGGTGAGATCTTGCGTAGTTACTTGACTTGCGCAGGTGGTGCGGCAACACCTGCAACCCGGATGGGAGGCGGTTTTCATGAGTGTGCTGGCCAGGCTGAAGACCCCTGTATTCAATGCGGAACGTTATAGACCCAAGGATGAGACGAACCCGGAAGCCGGGTTTTTGCTGCGGGTGGACGGGCTGGTTCGCAACCCGCGGGTGCTTACGTTGCCGGAGATCAAAGAGATGCCCCGAAGCCGGGCTGATACGCGTTTAACCTCGGTGAGCGGCTTCTCCGTCCGCGCGGGGTGGGAAGGGGTAAGCTGGGCTGACTTTCTTGGCAGCTGCGGACCGGAAGAGGCGGCCTCCCATGCCACCTTTTACAGCGCCGGCGGGGAGAGGACGGTCTACACCACCACCGTTTCCCTGGAGGATCTGGCGAAGCCCCGGGTGCTCCTGGTTTACAGCGTGAAAGGCGAGCCGCTGGAATGGCAGTACGGCGGGCCGCTCCGGCTGCTGGTACCGCATCTATGGGGCTACAAGAGCTGCAAATGGCTGGCTCGCGTGGAATTTACCGACCGGATGCGGGGTGGGTTCTGGGAGGACCGCGGATACCCGCGGGAGGCGGAGATCGAGCCAGGATGGACTCTGGACGTCAACTCCCGCACCCGGCGGCGCATCGAGGGCGGAGAGGTGACCGGGTTTTAAAGGAGGCGAATAATAATGGGTAAGTTTCCTCCCGATACAGATAATATCGATATTCTTGCAAAGTTTTTTGACAAGGTGGATATTACTGAGTTGGAAGGTCTGGAAGAAGTCCCGGACAAGCCGGAGAGAGATTTGGTGCACCTATCGCTCCGTTTGCCACGTGAGGACGTGGAGGCATTCAAACAAGTGGCCAAGAAAGCGGGGGTGGGTCACACGACACTGATCCGTATGGTGCTTCGAAATTACCTGGATAGTTTCCAAAAGGGGAAAGCCCGCCCGTAAACGATTACCGAAGTTTGCTGGAGGTCGATGAATTTGCCGAATCTGTTGTCATCGTTGGAAGTTAAGGGACTGGTTCTCAAGAACCGGATCGTCATGCCGCCAATGGCCAACAACATGGCCACCGAAGAGGGGGAGATCACCCCCAGGCTGGTGGAGCATTACCTGGCCCGGGCGAAGGCCGAGGTCGGGCTATTGATCGTGGAGCACGCTTATGTGGTGCCGATGGGGCGTGCAAACAAGAACCAGCTGGGGGTGCACGACGACCGGGTGATTCAAGGGCTGCGGGAGCTGGTGGACGCGGTGCACGCCGCCGGCGCCAGGATCGGCTCCCAGATTACCCATGCGGGCGGGGCGACGACCAGCGAGGTTCTGGGCGTAATACCGGAGGCTCCCTCGCCGGTGCAGCACCCGCGCGGCACGGAGGCGCCCAGGGAGCTCGGGATCAAGGAACTGGCCGCGCTGGCCGGGGCGTTTGCGGCCGCGGCGCGCCGGGTCAGGGCGGCGGGGTTTGACATGGTGGAGATCCACGGGGCGCACGGCTACCTGCTCAACCAGTTCTATTCACCGCTCACCAATAAGCGCAAGGACGATTATGGCGGGGATCGGGAGAAGCGGCTGCGCTTTCCGCTGGAGGTGGCGGAAGCAGTGCGCCGCGAGGTCGGCCCGGATTTCCCGGTCTTCTACCGGCTCGGCGCGGATGATCTGATGCCCGGCGGCCTGACGGCGGAGGATGCCAGATTTGCGGCGCCGCGCCTGGTGGAGGCCGGGGTGGATCTGCTGGATGTCTCCGGCGGGTTGGGCGGTTCCCGGCCTGAGGGGGCCAAACCCGGTTATTTCGTGCCGCTGGCCGTCGCGGCCAAGTCGGTGGTGCAGGCGCCGGTGCTGGTTACCGGGGGGATCCGGGAGCCGGAGTTTGCCGATCAGATTATCAGGGACGGAAAGGCGGATCTGGTGGGAATCGGCCGGGCGCTCCTGGCGGATCCGGAATGGGCCCGCAAGGCCATTGCCGCCTTGCGGTAGGGCATATTTCGCTGCTAAAAAGGAGTTGTCGGACGATGAAGGGTTGGACGGCAAGGGAACTGGCGATTAGAGGGCTGTTTGCCTCCCTGGTCATTGTGGCGACGGCCATCCGTGTCCCGGCGCCCACTTTTAACCTCTATTTCAATCTGGGCGAGGCCATGGTCTATCTAACGGCGCTGTTGTTCGGACCGGCTTCCGGGGGGATTGTGAGCGCCCTGGGCTCGGGCCTGGCGGATATTCTGCTGGGCTATCCGGTGTGGGCGCCGGTTTCTTTTGTGGTCAAGGGGCTGGAGGGTCTGGTGGTGGGAGCTGTGGCCCAAAAGTACGGTGGCAAAAGGGACGTGATCGCCATCCTGTACGGAGCGCCGGTGATGCTCGTGGGTTATGCCCTGGCGGCCGGTCTTCTCTACGGCCTGGCGGCCGTGCCGGTGGAACTGGGCGGCGACCTTATCCAGGTCACAATGGGTGGGTTGACGGCCACTTTCCTGGCCAGGGCGTTGCGGAGGTTCGAAGTATTCCAGATCTCGGTGGGGAAGTGAGGTATGCTCAAGATCGGCAAACTCCCGCCGGAGATCCTCAGCCGCAAGGTGCTCTCCTACCACGGGGGCCGGCGAGATGAGGTGCTGGTCCGCCCCCGGATCGGCGAAGACTGTGGGGTGCTGGATCTGGGCGGAGACCTCTGTGTGGTCTCCACCGACCCCATCACCGGCGCGACCAGGGACCTGGGCCGGCTGGCGGTTCAGGTCTCCTGCAACGATGTGGCGGCCAACGGCGCCGAACCGGTGGGGATCCTTTTGACGATCCTGGCCCCGCCTGGAGTTTCAGAGGAAGAGATCGCCGCCGTGATGCGCCAGGTGGATGAGACCGCCCGGGCGCTGGACGTGGAGGTGCTTGGGGGCCACACCGAGGTTACCGATGCCGTAAGCCGCATGGTTGTCTCGTCCACGGTGATCGGGAAAGCCGCCGCCGGACGGCTGGTGACCTCATCCGGGGCGCGGCCGGGCGACGAGGTGGTGTTGACCAAGACCGCCGGCCTTGAGGGTACGGCGATCCTGGCCACGGAACTTGCGGAATTCCTCATCGACCGGCTGGGTGAGGAGACGGTGCGGCAAGCCCGGCGGTTTGCGGAGCTATTGAGCGTGGTTCCCGAGGGTTTGATCGCGGCGCGGCATGGCGTTACGGCCATGCATGATGTGACCGAGGGTGGCCTTCTGGGGGCGTTGTATGAGATGGCGAGCGCCTCCGGCGCCGGGGTGGAAGTTGATCTGGCAAAGGTTCCCGTAACCGGGGAGACTCGCCGGATCACAACGCTCCTTGATATCGACCCGCTCCGCCTGATCGGGAGCGGGTCAATGCTCATTGCTGCGCCGGAAGGAGACCGGCTGGTTTCGGTTTTGCACGCGGCCGGCATTCCGGCGGCGCGGATCGGCCGGATTGCCGAGAGCGGCTTTTTCCTGGTGGAAGGGGAGACGAGGCGCCAGTTCGGGCCTCCGGAGAGCGACGAGCTGTACGCGGCGCTGGCCAGGGCCAGGGAAATGCGGTGAAAGCCCTTAACATCCGGCCTTTTCCTGGGCGCTCCGCCGCGGCCACCCCGCTCTCACGGAATAATACGGAAGCCGGAGGAGGAGCCAGCGCAGGAGCTGCCGGTAGGTGGCTTTTCCGTGCACCACATCCAGAAGCTTTCCAAAGGCGGCCGGATTCTTGAAGAAGACCTTGTGCATCGGGCCGGCCAGGTAAAAAAAACTGTAGGCTAAAACCAGCGCGGCCCGAAGGTCCCATTCAAAGGCATCCCTGGTTTGCCTCCGGTAACCGGCCAGGTTTTGCCGGATGGGCGCTACGCCCTTGTTCAACAGCACATCGCGCACCGTCTCCGCCGCCAGTCTCCCGGAAGCAATCGCGTACCGGACTCCTTCCCCCGTGAAGGGATCGGCGAAGCCTGCCGCGTCTCCCACCAGAAGGATGCGATCGGCCACCGTTTTCCGCGACACGCCGCCCACCGGGATGAAATGCCCCACCGCGTGATATAGGCGCGGGAGGCCGGCCCGTTCCACAAATTCCTGCAAAACCCTCCGGGGATCCGCAAGATGGGAGGCCAATCCTCCGATGCCCACCGAAAAATGATGTTTCTTGGGGAAGATCCAGCCATAGCCCATCGCGGGAATCCCGTAGTGAATCTCGATGCCGTCCTTGATCCGGCTATCGATTTCGGCTTCGCTGGCCGGGATCTCGGCCGAAAGGCACAGAGCCAACCGGTTGGCGGTCAAGGGGGGCCTGACCAGTCGCGCCACCACGCTATTTACCCCGTCCGCCCCGATCAGGACCCGGCCCGTGAATTTTCCGTCCGCGGTACCCACCACGGCCCTTTTTTCATCGGTTTCCACCGCAATTACCCGCTGCCCCTCGCGTACTTCCGCTCCCGCTTCCGCAGCCTTTCGCAGGAGAAAGGCGTCGAAGTTTTCACGCGAAACCAGGGCGATAAACCTCTCCGCCCGCGCAAGCTCAATGGAATCGTCTTTATAGAAGGGCCGGAACCTCACGCTGTCCTTCTCCACCAGTGCTTCCGGGATCGGAAAGTCCAGCAGCGACAGCGCGGATTCGGTGATCCCGCCCCCGCATGGTTTGGGGCGCGGAAAGAACGCCTTGTCCAAAACCAGCGTCTCCAGCCCGAACCTGGCACACCACCTGGCGGCCGTGGCCCCCGCGGGCCCGCCCCCCGCCACGATCACATCATACAAAATTTTGCCTCCTTCCTGATTGGATCAAGGTCTCTTTCGAAGCGCCTTTCTTTCAAAGCAGGGTTATTATGTCCGAAATGGGCCGGCGGAACAGCCCAAAGTTAAATAAAAGTAGATGGAAAGGATAGGAAAGCCCCGGTGGGCAGATACTAACGCGGTAAGAAAGGAGTGGGTGGTTTGGAGGAGATTTTGAAAGAACTGGAGCAGGATCTCCGGGAGGTGGAGTCAGGGCTCAAAGCGGTCCTCCACCCGGAAGATCCGGTCCTGGGGCAGGTGACCGAACATTTTTTGTCGGCCTCGGGCAAACGCCTGCGCCCTGCTTTGGTCTTACTGGCCGGAAAATGCAGCAGTTACCGTCCCGAACGCCTGATTAAGGCGGCGGTGGCACTGGAACTGGTTCACATGGCGGCGCTGGTCCATGACGACGTGGTCGACGGCGCGGAACGGCGGCGGGGCATCCCTTCGGTAAATGCCCTGTGGGGAAACCGGGTGGCCGTCCTGCTCGGCGACTATTTTTACGCCAGGTCGCTGGCCATCGCGGCGGAGCTCGGGCCGGAGGTGGTTGGTCACATTTCGCGGGTGATCAACACCCTGGTGGACGGTGAGTTGGCCCAGTTAAAGGGGAGCTACAACCTGCAATTGACCGAGGAGGATTATCTTGAGCGGGTGAGGCGCAAGACCGCGGATTTTATTTCGATCTGTTGCCAGCTGGGCGGGCAGGTGGGGGACGCGCCGGCCGAGATCCAGGAGGCGTTGGCCAGGTATGGTTATTTTGTGGGCATGGCCTTTCAGATTCGCGATGATCTGCTGGACTTTATTGGGGACGCCGGGCAACTCGGCAAACCGGCGTCCAACGACCTGGCCCAGGGGATTCTCACCCTGCCGGTGATCCATGCCCTTCAAAACAGCGTACACAAAGACGAACTGGCCTGGATGCTTGAAAAGAAGAGGATCAACCGCCGGGAAATGCAGACCGTCAAGGAATGGCTGGAAGAGACCGGTTCGCTGGCTTATTCCCAGAATCTGGCCGCTGGCTACATCGCGCAAGCCAAGGAGAGCCTCAATATCCTGCCGGCGGGCTTTGCCAGGGATGGTTTGAGCCGGATCGCCGACTTTACGGCCAACAGGGCCTCCTAGCTCTGGCTTCCTGATGGGGCTTCTCATTATCTCAACCAGATGAACTCGACCAACCGAAGCAAGGAGGGTGTTTGATGAACGGTCAGAGTACGGTGTTGCGTCTCGGTGCCACCGCCAGGGGATTGTACATGCTCTTGCGGTGGCTGCCTGTCTTGTCCTGGAGCGTGAGCGCATTTGCGGTGGCGGTGGGATTTGCCGCAAACGCGCTGGGTCTGGGGCGAATCCACTGGTTCCACGTTCTCCTCATTCTAGGAGCGGGGGTGCTCTTTCAGGGTTTTACGGCGCACGCCTTCAACGACTGGGAAGACTGGCGGTCGGGGACCGACCGGCTGAGCCCGGGAATTCTTTCCGGGGGCACGAAGGTGATCCCGCGCGGCGTCTTCACCTTGCAGGCGCTGATCTGGATCGGAACGGCGACCCTCTTGATGGGGCTGGGAATAGGTATCTACTTTGTCACGGTAAGTGGCCCACTGATCTGGCTCTTTATCGCAACCGGCATCTGGGCGGCGGTGGGGTACACCATGCCGCCTCTCAGGCTGGCCTACCGGCCGTTTCTGGGAGAATGGGCGGCGGCCTGGCCGGCGATGGTGGCCTGTACGGCAGGGGCTTATTACATTTTGACGGGAGCGCTTACCTGGCCGGTGTTGCTGGCGGGAGCAATTCAAGCCACCTTCTGCGTGGGCTGGCTGATGCAGCATCACCTGCCGGATATTGAAGCCGACCTTCTGGCTTCTCCGCCAAAAGTGACCACCGTGGCCCTCATCCGGCGCCGCTGGGGCGTGAAGAAGACCCGCTGGGCAGCCGCAGCTTATTTTGCGGCGGCGGGCCTGATGGGGCTGGCCGGTGGCCTGGCGGGGGAACCGGTATTTCTGGCATCAACGTTGCTGTCCGTTCCTGGAGCAGGATTGGCGCTGCGGACCGACCCTTCAAGTGTTCGGGATATCACCGGAAAGCAACTGGCGATGATGGGCCTCACCATTGTCCATGCGGTCTTGCTGGCGGTGTTGGTCAATTTTGTGTAGAGTGAAAAGGATAACCCCGCCAAAAAGGGCAAGAATCCAAGCATTTTTATAAGGAAGTAAGGGAGTGAAACCCCATGCATGCCATGTCCAATGATGCTTCCAAGGTTGCGATTGTGGGAGCGGGTTTTGTCGGATCCACCTTTGCATATGCCCTGATGATCAGCGGCATTGCCTCCGAGATAGTGATTATCGATAAGAATGAGGAAAAGGCATCCGGCGAGGTGATGGACTTGAACCACGGCGTGCCTTTTGTCCGGCCGGTGGCGATTCGCACCGGAGATTTTCCCGACTGTGAAGGCGCGGATATCGTGGTGATCACCGCCGGGGCGGCGCAAAAACCCGGCGAGACCAGGCTGGACCTGGTGCGGCGCAACGTGGCGATCTTCCGGGAACTGATTCCGAAGATCGCCCGCTATGCTTCCGGGGCCATCTTGCTGGTGGTCACCAACCCGGTGGATGTTATGACCTACATTGCTCTGCAGATCTCCGGCTTTCCGGCCTCCAGGGTGATCGGTTCGGGAACCGTGCTGGACACGGCGCGTTTTCGCTACCTGCTCAGCAAGCATTGCGGCGTGGATCCCAAGAATGTTCATGCCTATGTGGTAGGCGAGCACGGGGACAGCGAGGTGGCGGTCTGGAGCGTGGCCAATATTGCCGGCATAGGGCTTGGCCAGTTCTGCGCCGGTTGCGGCCGGCGCTGCGACGAGGTCATGCGGCGGGAGATCACGGGGCGGCTGAAGGAGGCCGCCTACGAGATCATCGAACGCAAAGGGGCCACCTATTTTGCCGTGGGGCTGGCGATCCTGGAGATTGTGGAAAGCATCCTTCGCCACGAAAATTCGGTGCTGACGGTTTCAACGCTGGTGCAGGATTATCTGGGGGTGGGCGATGTCTGCCTGAGCGTACCCGCTCTGCTGAACCGGACCGGCGTGGCCAAGACGCTCCACCTTGACCTGGACCAGGATGAAGTGGCCCAATTCCGGCATTCGGCGGAAGTATTAAAGGGGGTATTGGGGGAGGTGAGGGAGAAAGCCCCGGTTCCTGTTTGATAAGAGGCACCAGAGGCACGAGAGGCACCAGGATGGTTTGTGTTTTCCTCTGGGCTGTGATATAATACTGAAAAGTAAAAAATGGTTGTGTCAAGTTTATTGGGTAGGGATGGGTGTCAAAGGCCGAACAACATATCTTTTTACGGGCACTGACTACATATGCGATCGAGGCCAGATATCCCGAGCGCAGAAACAGGTTGTACCAGCAATGCACAGAAGATGAGGCTGAGCGACTTCTGAGTTCCAGGGAGATGGTAGCATGGTTGAAAGAACGGATAGGCGAACAATTCTCCCCAGAGAAATAATTATTGAGAAACTGGACCAGATTATCAATGAGATTAAAAACCAGATCCCCGTTGATCGAGTTTACTTGTATGGATCGTACGCCAATGGTAGCCCCAAGCCATATAGCGACGTAGACGTAACCGTAATCTCGCCTGCTTTCGGGCACAATATCATTAAAGAAACAGTCTTTTTGATGGAGCTTTTTGAGAAGACCGGGCTGATGGTGGAGCCCCGTGCCTACTCCCGCGATGAGTTCTTAAAAGCTGAGCCGGGCACGTTTCTGCATGATGAGGTTATCCGGAAAGGATATCGCTTGGTATAACCCCTGGCTGATCAAGTTGCCAGT
>JAMCQP010000013.1 GCA_023381695.1 Bacillota bacterium
CAGGGGCAACCCCTTCAGCATGGTCAGGAGCGCGACGAGGTCGCCATAGACCCGACCGGTCTTCCCCCGGATGAGCTCGGCCACGTCGGGGTTCTTCTTCTGGGGCATGATGCTGCTGCCGGTGCTGAAACCGTCGTCGAACTCCACGAAACCCGACTCCGCCGACGACCAGAGGATGAGCTCCTCGCAAAACCTGCTGAGGTGCATCATCAAAAGGGATGCGGCCGCCGCGAATTCGATGAGATAGTCCCGGTCGCTCACCGCGTCCATACTGTTTTTGACGATGCCGTCAAAGCCCAGTTGCCCTGCAGTATATTCCCGATCCACGGGATAGGTGACCCCCGCCAGCGCGCCCGCCCCCAGCGGCGAGAGATTCATCCGCCGGCGGCAGTCCTTGAGCCGGTCGAGATCTCTCGCGAACATCTCGTGATACGCCAGAAGGTGATGGGCGAAACGTACCGGCTGCGCCGGTTGCAGGTGAGTATAGCCGGGCATGATGGTGTCCAGGTGGTCTCCGGCCATCTGAATCAGAATCTCCTGAAGATCCATAATCGCCCCGGCGATCCGGCCGATCTCCGCCCGCAGGTACAGGCGCGTGTCCAGGGCCACCTGGTCATTGCGGCTCCGGGCGGTGTGCAGTTTCTTGCCCGCCTCGCCCACCTCGGCCACCAGCAGCATCTCCACAACGGTATGGATATCCTCCGCTTCCGGATCGATCTGGAGGGTCTCCGATTCCAGCTTGCGCTGAACGGTTTTGAGCCCTTCCGCCAGAACCTCCACCTCACCGGGCGGCAGGATGCCGCAGTGCCCGAGCATCCGGACATGGGCGATGCTCCCCTGGATCTCCTCCCGGTAGAGCCGCCGGTCAAAGGAGATGGAAGACTGGAACCGGTTCACCCGCAGGTCGGTGGCCTTGTTGAACCGGCCTCCCCACAGTTTTTGCACCGCCATTGTCCTCACCCCCCAGCGTGGCAGATATCCCCGGATTCCCGGCGCCTTTCGCCGCCGTGCTGCACCGTTCCTATGACCAGAGCCTTTACCATGTGGTAACGAACGATGCCGTTCTTCTCCTCCACCGCCTGCACCTTATACCCCAGACGGGTATAGAACGCCGCGGCCTCGGAAAGCCTCCTGGGAGTGTGCAAGCGGAGCGCGTGAGCGCCGGCCTCCGCCACCGCCCCCTCCACCACCGCCAGCAGGGCCCGGGCGATTCCCTTGTGCCGGTAGGGCGCCAGCACCCCCAGCCGGCCAAAGTAGGCCGTACCGTCCGGCAGCAGGTGGTAACGCACGGTTCCCGCCGGATGTTCATCGTACCAGGCCAGGAGGACCTCCCTGGTCCTGATGTCGTTTTCCACTTCCTCCAGGGTCTCCTCCAATGCGGAAAGCGACCGGGGAAAGAGCCCCGGCCGGGTATACTCCTGGAAAGCCTGTTTGACCAGCTGGTGGACGGTTGGCGCGTCCTCCGGGCCGGCCGTCTGGATTCGCAAATTCAAGTCCGCTACCCCCCAACCACCATCTGTGCTTGTTTTTGAGATTTCCGACCGGCCATCTCCGCCTCAACCTCGTCGGCCTCAGCCCCGGTTTTTTGCCGCTCCGCCTCGAGCATGGCCTGGACGGCCATGGGCAACCCGAAGAGGTTGATGAACCCGGCGGCGTCCTTCTGGTTATAGACGGCGTCCGCGCCAAAGGTGGCCAGATCCTCCCGGTAGAGGGAGTACGCGGACTTCCGCCCCACCACCGTGCAACTTCCCTTGAAGAGCTTCAACCGCACCACGCCCGTCGCCTGCCGCTGGGTCTCCCCGATGAAGGCGTCCATGGCTCTCTTGAGCGGGGTGAACCATAGCCCGTAATAGACCATCTCCGCGTACTTGAGGCTGAGCATCTCCTTGAAATGCATCGTCTCCCGGTCCAGAGTCAGATACTCCAGCTCCCGGTGGGCAATGTGCAGGATAGTGCCTCCCGGCGTCTCATAGACCCCGCGGGATTTCATGCCCACCAGCCGGTTCTCCACCAGATCCTCCCGGCCGATGCCGTGGGCGCCCGCCAGGGTGTTGAGCTTCTCCACCAGGCCGACCGGCTGGTACTTTTTGCCGTTGATCCCGGTGGGGATGCCCTTCTCAAACTCGATCTCCACGTAGGCCGGCGCATCCGGGGCCTTCTCGGGCGAGGCGGTCAGAAGGAACATCTCCTCCCCTGGCTCCTGCCAGGGGTCCTCCAGGATTCCTCCCTCGTGGCTCAGGTGCCAGAGGTTCCGGTCCATGCTGTAGGGCTTCTCCTTCGTCACGGGCACCGGAATCCCGTGGGCGGCCGCATAGGCGATCTCCTCCTCGCGGGAACGCAGATCCCACTCGCGCCAGGGGGCAATCACGGTGATCCTCGGGTCCAGCGCCTTGTAGGTCAGTTCAAACCGGACCTGATCGTTGCCCTTGCCGGTGCACCCGTGGGCCACCGCGTCGGCGCCCTCCCGGTGCGCGATCTCGATCTGCCTCCGGGCGATGAGCGGCCGGGCGATGGAGGTCCCCAGCAGGTACTTTCCCTCGTAGACCGCGTTGGCCTGCAGGGTCGGGAAGAGAAACTCCTCGACAAATTCTTTCTTGAGGTCTTCTATGTAGATCTTGCTGGCGCCGGTGGCGATGGCCTTCTCCTTGAGCGGGGCCAGTTCCTCGCCCTGCCCCACGTCGGCGGCCATGGCCACCACTTCGCAGCCGTAATTCTCCTTGAGCCAGGGGATGATCACCGAGGTGTCCAACCCGCCTGAATACGCCAGCACTACCTTTTTAACCTGCTTAATCGGTTTTTGCGCGCCCTTTGCCATTTTGCTTTTTCAACCTCCACCTTATCTTTTGCGCTGGAGCATGCGTCCCCATTTTTTGTGCCCGTTGTGCCCGGCTTTTGCCAGATTTCGGCTACAGCAGCATGGCCAGAATCGCCTTTTGCACGTGCAGCCGGTTCTCGGCCTGGTCGAAGATGGCCGAGTTGGGCCCGTAGGCCACCTCTTCGGTGATCTCTTCACCGTAATGGGCTGGCAGGCAATGCAGCACCAACGCGTCCTTCCTGGCCTCGCTCATCAGGGCGCTGTTGACCTGGAAGCCCTGGAAGGCTTTCACCCGCTCGGCGTGCTCGCTCTCCTGCCCCATGCTGGCCCAGACATCCGTGTAAACCACGTCGGCGCCCGCCACCGCTTCGGCCGGATCGTTGGTCACCTCAATCTGCGCCCGGGTGGCGAAGGAGTCTTCCCGCGCCAGCCGCAGGACCTCCGGCGACGATTCGTAACCCGGCGGCGAGGCCACGGCAATCCGGGCGCCCACTTTCGCCGCGCCGTACATGAGCGCGTGGGCCATATTGTTGCCGTCCCCGATAAAAGCCACCTTGATCCCCGCCAGGTGCCCCTTCTTCTCCCAGATCGTGAAGTAATCGGCGAGAGCCTGGCATGGATGGGAAAGATCGGTCAAGCCGTTGACGACCGGCACATCGGCGTATTTGGCCAGTTCCAGGACGATCTCGTGGCCGTAGGTGCGGATCATGATCCCGTCCAGATACCGGGAAAGAATCCGGGCGGTGTCGGCGATGGTCTCCCCCCGGCCCATCTGCAGATCCGCGGGGTTGAGGAAGAGGCCCTGGCCGCCCAGTTGCCAGATGGCCACCTCAAAAGAGACCCGGGTGCGGGTGGATGACTTGTGAAAGATCATCCCCAGGCTCTTTCCGGCCAGCAACGGATGCGGCTGCCCCGCCTTCTGTTTGGCCTTGAGCAGGCTGGCCACCTTGAGCAGGTGCTCCACCTCCGCGGGGGTGTAGTCGTGAAGGCTGAGAAAATCCCGGCCTTTCAACGCCATGGAGGCTTCCGACTCCAGCAAAAACTCGTCCGTCCCCGATTCGTATAGTTGAACTCGATCCAGCATTTCGCGTCCTCCTCGGGAGATTGCTATTTTCGCAAACCAGGTAGACTCATATTCCTAAACCAGATGGGCTTAAGAGTGCTTATGCGTATTATTATACGACTTTATGCATAAATATGCAATACCTGCCGGCAATCTTTCCAAAAAAAATTAGCACCCGCGGCGTAAACCGCAGGTGCCAGCTTTTCTCAAATTTAACAAGAGAAACCGGCCTTTTCTTTTGACTCGGCCTTTCGGGCCGACCTTCATCCTAATCCTTCAACCGCGGATCCAGGGCGTCCCGCAACCCGTCCCCGAAGAGGTTGAAGGCTAAAACGGTAATCATGATGGCCAGACCGGGATAGATGCTCAACCACGGCGCGGAACGCATCCAGGCTTTGCCGAAGGCGATCATCTGCCCCCAGCTGGAAAGCGGCGGCTGGGCGCCGAGCCCGAGAAAGCTCAAACCCGCTTCCGCCATGATCGCGCCGGGGATGCCCAGGGTCACCGAGATGATGATCGGCGCCATACAGTTGGGCAGTACATGGCGCATGATGATCCGGAAATCGCTCTCGCCGATGGCCCGGGCCGCCTCGATAAACTCCCGCTCCCGGAGGGAGAGCACCTGCCCCCGCACCAGCCGGGCCATTCCCGCCCACCCGACGATGCCCAGGGCGATAAAGAGGTTGATCAGGCCGGGGCCCAGGGCGAACATGATCCCCATGGCAAATAAGAGATCGGGGAAAGCAAACATCATGTCGGTCAACCGCATCAGGTAGTTGTCCACGCGCCCCCCGAAATACCCGGCCACGGCTCCCACGATGATCCCGATGATCACCGCGATAAACTGGGAGATCAATCCCACTGAGAGCGAAATCCGGGCGCCGTAGATGAGCCGGCTCAGCATATCCCGCCCCAGTTCATCGGTTCCAAGCAGGTGGGCGGCGTTGGGTGGCTGGAGTTTTTCCCGGAAAGATTGCTGGTACGGGTCGTACGGGGAAACCGTGCCGGCGAAGATGGCCAGCAGGGTAAGGACGATAATCAAGATAAGCCCTACGACAGCCATCTTGTTGCGTAAAAGGCGGCGCCAGGTATTGCGCAACAGGCTCTCCCTCTCGATATGCTTCTTACCGATAAAACTCCGCATGTTATTGGCCATGTTCGTGTGATCGGCGGTATTGCCACGGGTCACCGGCTCCCACCTCCCTCATAGCGGATTCGCGGGTCCAAAAAGGCATAGGAGAGGTCCACCACCAGATTGGACAACACATAAATTACCGCGGCGAAGAGCACCGTCCCCTGAATCATGGTGTAGTCCCGGAAAGAGATGGCCTCGTAGGCCAGACGGCCCAGGCCTGGAATGCCGAAGACCGTCTCCGTCAGAATGGCGCCGGTCAGAAGGCCCCCCACCTGCATCCCGATGATGGTCACCACGGGAATCATGGCGTTTTTAAGGGCGTGCCGGAAGACCACGGACCTTTCCCTGGCGCCCTTGGCCCGGGCCGTTCTGATAAAATCCTGCCTGATCACTTCCAGCATGCTGGATCGGGTCATCCGGGCGATCATGGCGGCGTAACGGGTGCCCAGGGCAATGGCCGGGAGGATCATGTACTGGAACCCATACCAGCCCGAGATGGGTAGAAGTTTCCATTTGAGCCCGAAGTAGATCTGCAACAGGATCCCCACCCAGAAGACGGGCATGGAGATGCCCAACAAGGCCACCACCATCGCGCCGTGGTCCCAGAAAGTATTCTGCTTCACCGCGGAAAGGATCCCCATGCTCAGCCCAATCAACAGCCCCACGGCCATGGCCAGCAGCGCCAGTTGCACCGTGGCCGGAAATCTCTCGGCAATGGCCTGGGAGACCGGCTCTTTGGTATGGAAAGAGACTCCGAGATCCCCCCGGACCGCGTTCCAGAGAAAACGCCCGTACTGCACGTAGAGGGGATCATTCAAACCCATCTCCTTGCTGATCCGTTCAATTGTAGCTGGATCCGTCTGTTTCTCGAACATCATCATTACCGGATTGCCGGGAACCCAGTTCATCAGGAGAAAGGTGATGATGCTGATCCCCAGAAGTACGGGGATGGTATTCAAGATCCGCTTGAAGATATAAACCGCCATTGGCCGCTACCCCTTCGGAATTTCCCGCGCAAATTGACCGAACAACGCTGCAGTGCCTCTACACACGTTAAGTAAAGGCACTGCAGCTTCTCTGACTGTTCTTCTCCAGATCCCTGGCCCGGCCCTGCCTTACAGAAGAATGTTAATGCTTGTCGAGCCAAACCTGCTTGTAAGTGGACATTACTCCGGTCGGATGCAGATAGAAACCATGAACCCAGGGTTGAATCAAATAGTATTCCTTCAGGTGCCAGAGCGGGGCAATGGCCTGATCCTGGTTGATAATGATTCGCTCGGCTTCCTGATACATCTTGAGCCGGGCCGCCTGGTCCGTGGAGATCCGGGCCTTCTCCAGAAGCTCATCCACTTTCGGGTTGGCGTAGTTGCTGGAAAAACCCTTGGACTGGCTGGAATGGAACCAGACGTAGAGGTAGTTGTCCGGGTCGCCGATATCCGCCCACCAGTTAGCCAAAGACATAGGGATTTTGCCATTGGCCCTCGCTTCCCGCCAGGCAGCCTTGTCCATCTGGACGATCTTCATATCGACGCCGATCTCGCGCAGCATGGCCTGGATGGCCTCGTTGCGGCGCAGCGTCACATCGCTCTTGACCTGCCAACTCTCAATGGTGAAACCATTGGGATATCCGGCCTCGGCCAGCAGTTCTTTGGCCTTTTTGAGATCATAAGGCAGGGTGGGGAACTTCGGATCGTAACCAGGCAGGCCGGGGCTGAGGAAACCGCGCGCCATGAGCGCCTTGCCGGGAAGCACATACTTGATGAGATCCGCGCGGTTGACCGCCATGGTAATCGCCTTGCGCACCCGGACGTCCTTCAGGATCTCGTTGTTCACGTTGAAGACCAGGAAGTAAGTGTTCATCGGGACATTGGCGACAATGCTGTCCGCCCACTGCGGGTCGGTGGTGATCCGCTCATAATCCTGGTCCAACAGGGTGTGAACATCCTGTTGTCCGTTTTCAAATTCCAGCATGGAAGTGGTCGTGTCCGGGATGATCCGGAGTTCGATGGCATCCAGGTAAGGCAAGCCTTTCTCAAAGTAGTTCTTGTTCTTCTCCAGAAGCAGTACGCTGTCCCGCTTCCAGCTCTTGATCTTGAAGGGTCCGGTGCCAACAGGCTGCATGGGGAACTTGTCGCCCAGCTTTTTGGTGGCCTGCTCCGGGAAGATGGATACGGCCGGCACCGCCAGGTTGGAGAGGAATGGGGCATAGGGCTCTTTGAGGGTCAGTTCGAAGGTGTACTTGCCGGTGACCTTGAAGCCCTTCAGGCTGGTCGCCTTGCCATCCAGCATCTCCTGGGCGCCCGCGATCTCTTCGAGAGTCCAGGTGCTCGCCGCCCTGGTCTTGGGATCCAGCATCCGCTCGAAAGTAAACCGTACATCATTGGCGGTCAGTTCCGTCCCGTCGTGGAACTTGACCCCCTTGCGCAACTCGAACTTGTAGTTCTTGCCGTCGGCGGAAACCTGGGGCATCCTGGCCAGAAGCTCCGGCTCCAGGTTCAGGTTGTTCTTTCCGTAGCGCACCAGGGTGTTGAAGATGTCCCTGGCGAGGTTGTAGACCACAAAGGTGGTGTCTATCTGCGGGTCGATCCCCGGGGCGTCTACGTCCTCGGAGAGATGCAGCGTCCCGCCGTAGACCGGCTTCTTCTCCGCCGCACCAACCCCCACCGCCATGGAGAGCGCCATGGCCAGAACCAGCACGCCAATCAACAACTTTGTCCGCATTGCCTTACTCCTCCTCCTCAAAAATAATTGCCGGAACAAAACCCCACAAATACGTCAAAATGTAAATCTAACCAGAGGCTGGCAATAATAAGATATACTTTCGCGACTATCCGGGCAATTCCTTCTTAAGTACTCCTGGCAGATTCCACTATTTTGTAACCGCCGCCAACCGCTTTGCACCTCATCCGGAACGCCGCCACAGCATGTGGCTGGCGGTAAATTCCGGCTCAACAAACCTCTGATGCTTGAGGTGGGCTAGATAGGCCCCGATGGCGCTGTAGGTAAGATGGAACTGGGTGCTGTTCAGCGTTACCGGAAACGCCTCCACCACGGCGGCCAGCACCTCTTCCCGGCTCCTCGGCTGCCGGGTCAGGATCTCCAGGATGAAATCCGACAGCCGGTCCATGACCTCCAGGTTCATCCGGGCCACCGGCTTTACATCGCTTACCGGCTCCCCGTGCGCCGGCAGGTAGGCGGCATGGCCGGTCGCCAGGAGCGCCTCGAGCGTCGCCCGCGCCCGGGTCACATCGGCGTGGTAGGGGATCGGGTACTTGTCCAGCACCTCGGCGGGAAAGAAGGAGTCCGCGGTGAAGAGCACGTCATCCGGCGAGCAGATCCCCATCTGCTGGTGGGAATGTCCGGGCAGGGCCACCGCCCGGCCCGCCGCCTCGCCGTCGATGACCAGCGGCCCTTCCTCCAGAACAAGATCCACGGGGCAAGGTTTGGCCTTCAAAAACCGGTTCTCCAGGGCGTCGAAAGGCGCGGCCCCATACAGGTAGAAAGGTTCAAGGTACGGGTTTTCCACCAGCGCCTTTTCAAAGGCGCTGGCCATCACCTGCGCCGCGGTGCGGCGCCTGATCAGCGCTGCGGCGCCGATGTGATCCGCATGGTGGTGGGTCAGGATCACCCGGCTCACGGTGAGCCCCTCGGCCTGAAGGACCTTGAGAACCTGCTTGCCGGCGTCGTCGTCCAGACCGGTGTCCACAATGGCGCAGCGGCCGCCTTCCAGCAACAGAACGCCCACTTTCACGTGGGCATCGATATACAGAGTTTTCGCGTCCAGCCTTTTAAGCATCTTCTTCCCTCGCCAGATGTGCGTCTTACTTCATCAAATGTGCGTCTTCCCTCACCAGATGTGCGTCTCTACAATTTCAGATCGCGCCTGGGGCAACTCGCTCACGTTACATGCCAAGTTCGGAGAGTGTTTCGCCAAAAACCGCCACAACCCTCTTTATCTCATGCTCCTCCACGATCAACGGCGGTAAGAGCCTGATCACGTTGCCGTGCACGCTGTTTACGAGAACCCCCTTGCGCTGACAGGCCGCCACCACCTCTCCGCCCAACCCCTCTTTACCTAGTTCCACGCCCACCATCAGCCCGAGCCCCCTGACCTGGCGGATCACCGCGTGCCTGTCCTGGAGCCCGCGAAGTTCCTCCATGAGGAGCGCGCCCATCCGCGCCGCGTGTTCCACCAGCCCCTCGCCCAGGAGCGCCTCCATGGCCGCCAGAGCCGCCGCCGTGGCCAGCGGGTTGCCGCCGAAGGTGCTGGCGTGACTGCCCGGCGTGAAGGCCGACGCAACTTTTTCCCTGGCCAGCATGGCCCCGATGGGGACGCCACCCCCCAGGGACTTGGCGATGGTGAGAATGTCCGGCTCCACGCCGAAGTGCTGGTGGGCGAAGAGCTTACCGGTCCGCCCCAGCCCGGTCTGTATCTCATCCAGGATCAGGAGCGCGCCTCTCTGGTCGCAAAGGCGCCGGACGCCCTTGAGATAGCCGGAATCGCAGAGGTTGACCCCGCCCTCGCCCTGGACCGGCTCCAGAAGCACGGCGCACACATCGCTGGTCATCGCCCGGTCCATGGCCTCCAGGTCGTTGAACGGCACGTACCGGAAACCGATGGGGAGTGGTTCAAAACCCTCCTGATACTTCTCCTGCGCGGTGGCGGTCAGGGTCGCCAGCGTCCTGCCATGGAAGGACTGCCTGGCGGTAATCACCACGTAGCGCTCCCCGCCGTAATTTTGCTTACCCCATTTCCGCGCCAGCTTGATGGCGGCCTCATTGGCCTCCGCCCCGCTGTTGCAGAAGAAGACCCGGTCCAGGGCTGAGTTTTCCACCAGGATTTTGGCCAGCCTGGCCTGGGACTCGATATAGTAGAGGTTCGAGCAATGGATCAGCGTCCCGGCCTGCCGCCGGATCGCCTCCACTACCGCGGGGTGGCAGTGCCCGAGCCCGTTTACCGCGATGCCGCTTACAAAATCCAGGTATTCGCGTCCCTCGGCGTCCCAGACCCGCGTTCCCTCGCCTCTTACCAGGGACAGCGGCAGCCGGCCGTAGGTATTCATCACGAAGTCTCCGGTCATGGCGATAATCTCATCCGTGGTCTTGACGGATGCCACCTCCACTTTTGCCGCAGACATGCTTTTCATCTCCCCCACCCCAATG
>JAMCQP010000105.1 GCA_023381695.1 Bacillota bacterium
CCAGCATGAACGCCATCTCCACCAGCTCCAGGCCCTCCTGCTCCCTCAAGACCTCCCTGGCTGCCTTCTCCAGCCCCAGATGGCGTTTGTAATGGCAGGAGTCATGGTACGTTATTTTAACCTCTGGCCCCCGCGCCGACTTTTCCCGCGCCAGTTCTTCCCGCTCTTGCCGCTCTTCCCCAGGCGGTTGGGGGCTCCAACCTGATTCCCCGACCAGTTCGGTAAAATCCTTCACCCTGGCGGCCAGGGCCTGGGCCCGGTCCCGCCAGGCCGGGTCGGAAGAGAGCAATTCCGGAAAATCATGTTTCAAGGCCACCGCACAGGTAGGACAGGCCGTCACCACCACCTCCGCCCCGGATTCTTCCAGGGCGGCGATATTCAGCCGGGCAAGCTTTAATGCCGTCTCCCGGTCGCCGGCATAAGTCGCTGGCACGCCACAGCAGGCTTGCCCCCGGGGAAAGACCACCTCGATGCCCGCCTGCTGGAGGACCTTGAAAACCGACTCGCCGACCTCCGGGTAAACAAAGTCGATGACGCAACCGCTGTAAAAAGCAGCCTTCAGGCGTGGCCGGGGTGGCTGGGGCAAAAAGCGCTCCAGACGGCCCGCCCGGTCCCGCAACGGCTCCCGGGCAATGGCCGGCAGGCTTCTTCCCTCGGCCAGGGAACTGAAGAAAAGGGGCAAATGGCGGATAAAGGGCTTTCCGTGGGCAACCGGCTCCTGCAGGCGCGCCGCCGCCCGCAAGAGGGTGTGCATCAACCTGGGCCTGGCCACGATGCCGCTGAGGGCCACCCGGTAAGAAGCAGGCAGGCCATGCTCGCCGACCACCCTTTCACGCAATTTCAGCACCAGGCCCGGGATATCTATGTTGGCGGGGCAGACCTCGGTACACCGCCCACAACCTATACACAGACTCTGGGGATCGGCGGCGTCCTCCATGGAATGGAAAAAGGCCGTCAAAATGCTGCCAATCCCGCCAGAGTAGACATGTCCAAATACCTGCCCGCTCACCAGCTGAAAGACCGGGCAGACGTTGGTGCAGGCCGCGCAACGGATGCACTGCAGGGCCTCCTTGAAGACGGGGTCGGCCGCCATTTCCAGCCGCCCGTTGTCCAGGAGGACCACGTGCAGCTCTTTAGGCCCTTCCCCGCCCTCCCGGGCAGCCCTTCGACAGGAGGTCGAGGTGCCGCGGAGGCCAGGATGGCCGGAGGCGGCCGGCACCGGGCCGGTAATCATGGTGATGTAACTGGTGATCGGCTGGGCCGTCCCGCTTCTGGGCAGAGCTTCCAGGATGGGCGCCACGTCCATCATCCGCGGCACCAGCTTTTCGTAGCCGAAAATGGCGACATGCACCGGCGGAACGGTGGTGGCCAGGCGGGCGTTGCCCTCATTGGTGAGGATGACCATGGTCCCCGTCTCCGCCACGGCGATATTGGCGCCGCTGATCCCTAATCCGGCCACAAGGAATCTTTTCCGCAACTCCCGGCGGGCGATGCGCACCATCTGTTTGATATCGGGCTCCACGGGCTCGCCCAGGTATCGGCTGAAGACCCGGGCCACTTCTTCCCTGGTCAGGTGGATAGCCGGCATGACCATGTGGGAAGGGCGCTCCCCCGGCATCAGTTGCAAGATCCATTCGGCCAGGTCGGTCTCGAAACAGTTGATCCCTTGTTCCTGCAAGTATTCGTTGAGTTGAATCTCCTCGGAGGCAAAAGACTTGGATTTGACGAGATCGGTGACCCCGTGTTCCCTGGCCACTTTTAAAATGTATTTCCGGGCGTCCTCCGCGTTTCTGGCCCGGTAGACCTTCCCCCCGCGCGCCGTGACCTCCCGGGTGAACCTCTCGGCCAGTTCCTCATATCGGCCGGCCGCCCCGGCCTTGATGGCCGCAATTTGCCGCCTCAATGCTTCAAAATCATGCCCGGCGAAAACCTGCTCCCGGGAGGGGCCATATGAATCGGCAAACCGTCCCAGAGCGCCCCGCAAAGTGGAATTGTGCAGAGCTTTCTCCAGCCTGCCCCTGAAATCTTTAGCCGCCTTCTTTTTCACCATCTTTTCCACCTCCTTCAGCCCACCAGGGCGATGAGCAAGCGCTCCGGCCCATGGACACCGATGGTCAGGCTGCGCTCAATGTCCGCCGTCCGGCTGGGGCCGGTAACAAAGGCCAGGTACCCCGGCCAGGGACCACGGTTTGCATAAGAGGCCAAGACCCCGGCCATATCGGCCACCAGCCGTTCCGCCGGCAATAGAGCCAGGCAGGCGAGAGGAAGCATGGAAGCCAGCCGCGTCTTCAAATCCGTGGCGTCATGAACCAGCGTTCCCGTCTCGGCGATGCCCAGATCAAACTCCACGATGCCGCTGTCGGCTTGCCGGGCAAACTCCGGGCCACCCCGCTCCACCTGAAAGTCCGCTTGCTCCAAAGCCGCCGCCAGGCCAGCCGTTTCCGCCAGGGTTGAAGCCGCCAGCGCCACCCTGCTCCCCAGGGGGCGCAAAGAAGCCACTACCTGGCCGGCCAGTTCCTTGGAATTAGTTACCCGCAAAACACGCGCCCCCATGGCCTCCGCCTGCCGGCAAAAGGTCGCCATCAGGTCTTGATATTCCAAATACACTCCCTCCTTCCTTACATTCATTCTCTTCACAGTTGTTATTTCCTGCCTGTTTATCGGGCAAAACCCCAATCGCGACCACCGCGCAAACTTCCCTGCCTGCTGTACCAATCGCCATGTCCACCGGACTGGATCGTTGACACCCGGAATATGGATATGGTATAATATGGCGAAAATGTTAAATTGCCGTTATTACTGTACATGCAAGAACATTGCACACTTGCTAACAAAGTGCTTTTTAAAAAGGAGGGTTAAAATGTCCACGAATCTCCCTGGTTCGACCCCAACTCCCGAGATTATCAACAAGGTACCGGCAGGTCGCGGTGAACCCTGGGAACAGGTCAAAGAGATGCCGCCCACATTACCCTTCAGTTGGTCCAATGCGTGGAAGGTCATCGGTCCCGGCTTTATCCTGCTTTCTCTCTCAATAGGCAGCGGTGAATGGCTGATGGGCCCCGCCAGTGTGCTCAGTTACGGGCCCTTCGTGCTCTGGATCGTCACCATCGGAATCCTTACCCAGGCTGCATTCAACCTGATGTGTATTCGTTACACCCTCTACACCGGTGAGCCAGTTATGGTCGGGTTTAGCCGCCTGGCTCCCGGAAAAGGCCTCTGGACTCCCATCTGGATCTTCATCTCGTTCATTTCCATAGGCCCCGGTTGGGCCGCCGGTTCCGCCACGGCGCTAGCAGCCATCTTTCTGCGGCGGATGCCGGAAACCGCTGACAAGCCTATAGTCCTGGGGACCGGTTTAGTGCTCTTCTTATCGGTAGTGTTTATCCTGATGTTCGGCGGCAAGATCGAGCAGTGGCTGGAAAAGATCAACAAGTGGATAGTCTACTTCATCTTTGGCAGCTTGTTGGTCCTGGTGATCCTGTTTGCGCCTTTTAGCAAGTGGGTGGAAGTTGCCGCCGGATTCTTCCAGTTCGGCAGGATACCGACGGGGAAGGTTGACTGGTTCCTGTTGGCCGGGCTGGCGGGATACGCCGGCGCGGGCGGCATCCTGAACATGGGCATCACCAACTGGTACCGGGATAAAGGTTACGGCATGGGATCGGTGGTGGGGTATATCCCATCTCTGGTCGGCGGCAAGCAAGTACATGTGGCTCCGGTAGGAAAGATCCCGCCCATGAACGAAACCACCATCCAGCGTTTTAAGGACTGGTGGCGTTACACCATCATCGACCAGATCGGGGTCTGGACCGTAGGCGCCTTTTTAGGCATGTTCTTCTGCGTATTGCTCGCCTATGCCATAGTTCCCGGCGGCACCAAGCTCGACGGCTGGGCCGCCGCCGCCCACCAGGCGGCAGGCGTGGGCAAAGTGCTGGGCGGACTTGGCTGGCTCTGGGTCCTGGTGCTTGGTTTCTGGGTCTTGTATGGCTCCCAGCTATCCAACAGCGAGAGTTTTGTACGCCAGACAACCGACCTCCTGTGGAACACCAGTCCCTGGGCCCGCGAGAACCTTTCGAAGAACGACATCCGCCGTCTCTACTACGGCATATTGATCCTGTTCACAATCTGGTCGATCTTCCTGGTTTTCCGCGGCTCACCGCTATTCCTGGTGGCTTTTATGGCCAACGCCGCCAACCTGGCCTTTACCGTCGGCGGCATCCAGCTGTTGTTCCTTGACCGGCTCCTGCCAAAGGAACTCAAGACTCCCCTCTGGACAAAGCTGGCCATAGTCGTCATGATCCTTTTCTATGGCACGTTTACCTTCATCGGTTTCGGCACCAAGTTCTTCGGTTTAAAACTGTAAGTAGTTGTATTATCGTCGCAATTCCCAGGCAAATCTTATCCGCATCAGTCAAACCCCGCCGCGCGATTTTAGAGTCTCGGGCGGGGTCTTTGTTCCCATCCAACTTTTTGGCGCAAGGCATTTATCTCGCCCCTGTTCGGGTTGCCTGGGCCATCAATTGCGAAACTGTAACAAACCGGTACCCCATGGCCTGATATCCCTTGATAATAGCCGGCAGGGCGGCGACCGTCTTGCTCCGATCCAGCCGGCCGTCATGGGCCAGGATAATGATTCCGGGCCTGGCCTGGCGAATAACCCGGGCAGCCATCAGGTCCGGTGTCGGAGCCTCCCGGTGTTCCGTGGCTACACCCCAGAAGACGATCTTGTAGCCCTGTTCACGGGCAATCTCCAGACCCGCCCGGTTGATCAGGCCCTTAGGCGGCCGGAACAGAGCGAGCGGCTTCCCCGTGATCTCCTCGATTATCGCACCGGCGTCGGAGATCTCGGCACGAATCTGTTCCGGGTTATCCCGCAGGAGATTGGGGTGATCGTAGGTATGGTTGCCCACCTCATTACCATCCTGAATCTCGCGAACCACCAGATCCGGGTAGCGCGCCGCATATTTTCCCACCACAAAGAATGTGGCGGGAACGTGATCTTCTTCCAGAATATCCAGAACTTCCGGGGTAAACCGGGGGTCCGGACCGTCGTCAAATGTCAGCGCCACCAGCTTTTCCGAGGTGCGGCCCGACCAGATCACATCCCCACGATGGGCCCCAATCCTGGCCTGATAGAATCCGGTTCCCACGCTCTGTTCCAATTCACTGAACTGACGATAGGCCATTACCGGCAGCTTTCCACCGTGCCAGGCCACCATCGCCAGGATCACCACCGGGACCAAAAGGATGGCCAGCCTTAATCTGGTCATGCTCCCCCTCCCTGCCCGCCAGAGTCTGAGATCTTTTCTCAATCATAGCGGAAAGGACCCCGCCTTGTCAACCCCCGCGGAGTTTCCCGGCACCGTTTTCTCCCAACCTGCGGGGCGGATAATGCCCCCTGTATAAAAGTAAAGAAAGAACTCCTGTTTTTCAAGAGTTCCTTCTACTGAACAAAAGGCAACTGGGCCGATAAGCCGGGTTCTGTCGTGGATGATCATCTATCTAGGATGCCTGTTGCCAGACACCTCCAGCGACCTTACCCGAGGGACGGGCGGGCCACCCGATCTCCCTCCTATTCGGCCTTGCTCCAGGTGGGGTTTACCTGGCCGGCCAGTCACCTGGCCGCCGGTGAGCTCTTACCTCGCCGTTTCACCCTTGCCGTTCCCGATGTGAGCCAAAGCCCACGCCGGAAGGGCGGTTTGATTTCTGTGGCACTTTCCTTGGGGTCGCCCCCACTGGACGTTATCCAGCACCTTGCCCTGCGGAGCCCGGACTTTCCTCACGCGCGGCGTTGCCGCCGCGCCCGCGATCACCTGGCCCAGTTGCCTTAAATGCAAAGCACAATAATTATACCCGAAATCCCCTCACCCGTCAATGGAAGGAACTGGGGAAGACGCCTGCCCCAAATGGGCATCGATGCCGGCGTTGACCAGGGCGTCGGCCTCTTTGTTCAATTCCCGCCGCACATGGGTAACCTTGTAGGAGCGAAAACCTCGCAATAGATCGCAAACCTCGGCATACAGTGGCTGCAGGTTGGCATGCTTTACCCTGTATTCGCCTTTAATCTGCTTGACCATCAGTTCGCTGTCCGAGAAGACCTCCACCGGGCCGTCTCCAAACCTGGCGGCCGCCAGCAGCGCCTGCTTGAGGGCGGTATATTCCGCCACATTGTTGGTGGCCTCCCCAATGTACTCAGAACCCCGCGCCAGGACCTGCTTGTCCGCATTCAAAATCACATAGCCAATCCCCGCCGGGCCGGGATTGCCGCGAGCCCCGCCGTCGGAATGGATGTATAACCGCCCCATCGCTCTACTACCTCGTTTCTTGTCGCGCCACATACTTACTTCTACGATCGCATGGCGCCAAGCAGATCTTTGTAGGTGTCCAGATCCATGCCCACCTCGGCGCGCTTGCCCGAGATATCGGAGCCTTTCTTGCGCGCACACTCCACGCAGCGTTTGGTCTCCGGCAACGCCTGTAAACGTTCCGCCGGGATTACCCTCCCGCACAGATCGCACCGGCGCCCTTCGCTGTCTTCCACGGAGATCTCCCCTTCCAGCCCGGATCCGGGCTATAGATTTTTGAAAGGATCTCTACCGGATCTGGCCACCGTTACCAGCACCTCGGGGTATCCCGCCCCGACCAAAGTCTGTTGCAACTTTTCCGCCACCACGGGAAGAATCACCAGTTCCGTTGCAAAGTGCCCGGCGTCAATTATGGCCAAATCGAGCCGACGTGCCTCCAGGGCGTCATGGTATCTGATATCCCCCGTAATAAACGCATCCGCCCCCCGAAAGGCCGCCTTATGGATCAGGCTCGCTCCGCTGCCACCGCAAACCGCCACTTCCTTGATGGGCTTTTCCAGGTCCCCGCTCACCCTGACCCGCCCAATGCCCAGTGCGCCCTTCACCCTCGCCGCCACCGCACCGAGGCTCATCTCCCCTGGCAATGAACCGATCTTCCCCAGGCCGTAAGAATTCCCGCCGTTCATCAGCGGGTACAGATCATAAGCCGCCTCTTCGTAAGGATGCGCCGCCAGCATGGCCTTGACCACTCTACCGGCCAATTCCCCGGGCAAAATGGTCTCCAGCCGAACCTCCTCCACCGCTTCAAGCTTTCCCTCTTCGCCGATGTAGGGGTTGGCCCCCTCCCGAGGACGAAAAAATCCTGTGCCTTCCGCCCAGAAGGCGCTATCGCTGTACTTGCCCATATACCCCGCTCCGGCGCGGGCCAACGCCTCCCGAACGGCATGAGCGTGATCACGCGGGACAAAGACCACCAGTTTGACCAGTTGCTCCTCATAAGTCGCCGAGAGCGCCTCGATCCCCGCCAATCCCAGAGCCGCGGCCAGGGTGTCGTCAACCCCGCCCCGGGCGCAGTCCAGATTGGTGTGAGCGGCGTAGATCCCGATCCCGGCCGCGATGGCTTTGCTGATCAGCCTGCCCAGGGGCAGATCGCCGCGCAGATGGGAGATCGGCTTGAAGATTACCGGATGGTGCGTCACCACAAAGTTCGCGCCGCTGTTCGCAGCCTCGGCCAGCACCGCTTCATCAACGTCCAGAGTCACCAGCACCCCGGAGACGTCATCCGCCGGATTTCCGATCTGCAGCCCCACGTTGTCCCAATCGGCCGCCAGCCTCTTGGGAGCCCAGGTTTCCATGGCGGAGATTACGACTTGCGCTTTGACAGGCAATATAACACCTTCTCGAAATCGGAAACCTTCTGCTGCAGATCCGCCCAGCGTCTGGCCGCCTTGGCCGAGGGCCGGGGCCAGAGAATATCCATGATGTGGCGGTACCTGGCGATCTTCCGTAGCAGCAGGCGCGCCAGCATCGGATCTTCCCGTAGAAACAGGAGCGGTCCCACCTCAAGCATCACTTCCAAGGGAATCGGCTCGCAACCCTTCCGGCTAAAGAGGCTGCCGATCATATCCCGGAGCAGGTGTTCATTTGGAGCCACGGGCAGGAACGGATCGAAAGGCTCACTCCCCGCATCGGAACCGGCGGCCAGGGGCGCCGAGTTGGCGATGATCACCTCGTAGATCTGCTCGTCCTCCACCACCAGCTGTTCATGCCGGATGGCGAAACTATGCAACAAGAGCCACCGGCGCACCAGCCCCCCCGCCACCATCGGTTGAAGAATAAGCTGCTGGGCCCGATCCGCCACCATCCGTTGCTGGCAAAGGATCTCCACAATGGTCGCCCCGCCCATGCCGGCCATGACAATGGTGTCCACCTCTCCCGGCAGGAGGATGTTCAGGCCATAACCCAGGCGAACCTCAACCGGACCGTTCAGACCAGCCTCTTCCACGGCCTTGCAGGCGTTGTAAAACGGTTCGCGGTGAACCTCCCCGGCGATAACCCGGGTGCTTATTCCCTTCTTCGCAAGATATATGGGGAGTTGCGCATGATCACTTCCGATATCGGCGACCGTGCTACCCTTTGGAATCAATGAAACAACCGCGCTCAATCTTGGGGAAAGCTTCACGGGTTCTGGCGCCGGATCCCGCCAAAAGGAGGAATCCGTCTTCCCCCCTTCCGAATTCCGTTACTAAAGTATTCGAACGCACTTTGAAGTATTGGGCCCACTGGAGATTTCAAACCGGGGATCAAATACTATAATATACCTTTCCACACCGGGTGTTCAGTTCCTGCAGAAATTCACCTTTTCGCCCCTCGTGGGCTTCAAGGCGCCTTGACATCCTGTCAAATGGAAAAAGCGCCGTCAAGGCGCTTATAACCGATCAATGGCACCCCCAAGGGGATTCGAACCCCTGTCGCCGCCGTGAAAGGGCGATGTCCTGGGCCTCTAGACGATGGGGGCAAAATACTGGTGGGCCCACCTGGATTCGAACCAGGGACCGACCGGTTATGAGCCGGCTGCTCTACCGCTGAGCTATAGGCCCATGGCTCCTCGAGCTGGATTCGAACCAGCAACCCTCCGGTTAACAGCCGGATGCTCTACCGTTGAGCTATCGAGGAAAGCACCCTCCTCAGAAGCTCCCTTCTGGAGAAGACACTATATTATTATAAGCCACATCTGCCCCCCGGGTCAATACCTTCTTCAATCCAGAAAATCTTTTAATTTCCGGCTCCGGCTGGGATGCCGCAACTTCCGCAACGCCTTGGCCTCGATCTGGCGGATCCGTTCCCGGGTCACCCCAAATACCTGGCCAACCTCTTCCAGCGTCCGGGATCGGCCGTCATCCAGCCCGAAACGGAGCCGCAGCACCTTCTCCTCCCGCGGGGTGAGGGTATCCAGCACATCTTCGAGCTGTTCCTTCAGCAGCCGGAATGACGCGGCTTCGGCCGGAGCCGGGGCGTCCTGATCCTCGATGAAATCGCCCAGATGGCTGTCCTCTTCCTCCCCGATGGGCGTCTCCAGCGAAACCGGTTCCTGAGCGATCTTGAGGATCTCGCGCACCCGCTCCACGCTCAACTCCATCTCCGCCGCAATCTCTTCCGGGGTCGGCGCCCGCCCCATCTCCTGCAGGAGTTGCCTCTCAACCCGGATCAGCTTGTTGATGGTCTCCACCATGTGCACCGGGATCCGGATGGTTCTGGCCTGGTCCGCAATCGCCCTGGTGATCGCCTGGCGAATCCACCAGGTGGCGTAGGTGCTGAACTTGTACCCCTTGCGGTAGTCGAACTTCTCCACGGCCTTGATCAGGCCCAGGTTCCCCTCCTGGATCAGGTCCAGGAAGAGCATCCCCCGCCCCACGTAACGTTTGGCGATGCTGACCACCAGGCGAAGATTCGCTTCCGCCAGGCGCCTTTTGGCTTTTTCATCGCCCTGCTCAATCCGGCGGGCGAATTCGATCTCCTCTTCCGCCGTCAAAAGCGGCACCCGCCCGATCTCTTTCAGGTACATCCGTACCGGATCGTCCAGGCTTATCCCTTCGGGAACGGTCAGTTCAAGTTCAACCGGCTCTTCTTGGACATCCATCTCCGCCGCCGGCTCCAGAACCTCCACGTCCCCCTCTGCCTCACCCTCTCCCTGTTCAGGCACCACGTCGATGCCCATCTCGGCAAAGGACTCATAGATCTCGTCGATCTGTTCCGTGCTCAGTTCCACACTCTGCAGAGTGTCCATAATCTCCCGATAGGTCAAAACACCCTTCTTCTTTCCCTTGTC
>JAMCQP010000030.1 GCA_023381695.1 Bacillota bacterium
CTTTGGCTCTTTTGATTACTTATTTGCGCACGTTAAAACCCTTTGGGAACCTTGCGGTCCCGTCTGGTCTCTTCATGGCACACTGTTCAGTTTTCAAGGACCAAGGATGGTCCGCATACCAGCGACGCTACGGACGGCCAAAGCTGGTGCAGGACCAAGGATGGTCCGCATACCGCCGACGCCACGGAGGGCCAAAGGCGGTGCAGGACCAAGGTATTTCCCATCTATTGCCAGAAGGCAGATGGGACACAAAAAAAGACGCAATCTCACTGACTATTGTATTATAACATATTTCTACGTCTGTTGTCAAATCCAGGCTTTAAATCTTGCGATTAATTCTTGCTTTGTTTTAGCCCGCTTGCGTCAACGTCATCTAATATACCATGGCGCAGGATAATCTTCAACCCGGCCGAACCAGAATTAAACCGGGATAGTCGAAACCTATCCGCATAAACTCGACTTTACTATCTTTTTCTTGCGTATACGCTGCTAAATATCTCCCGGTTATTTGGCGCCGTTTTTAAACTGGTTTAAGGTGTTCCCGTCAATCCCCAGGTAGACCTGCGGCACTTCCCCGACGATAATCCCTTCGGTAATCGGCACCTCCGTCCGGACCACCACATTGGACGTAATCAGGGGGACGACGATCTTGATGGTCCCCAGCACCTCCATGTATAGCTTGTGGCGGGTCTGATTTATACCGGCCTGCTCGTATTTGTCCCGCACAAAGGTTTCCACGGTGCCGATGGGGACGATTTTCACCTGGATCCACGGCCCGAAGCTGGCGAACAACTGGCTGCCCAGCACCTGGCCAAGCGGGATCCGGATGCGCTCATCAGCGATGTTCCTCAGAGACTCCTGAACCTGGATGGTGGTCTCCGAGGCCAGCCGGTTTATCTCACCGGTGTTGGGCTGCATAAAGACGATCTTGCCCCGCGCATCGGTCTTTATCGAGTACAGGTCTTCGTACCGCATGCTGCGTACGGTCTTTTCATTGATTGCTCCATTGATGGCCCTGGTGGCAATCACCCGCGCCCTCGCCTCGGCGATCTGCAGCAGGGTAGGCTTCAACCGTCGATCCACAAAGACCACGCTCGATAAGAAAGCCAACAGAAGCGCCAAAAGGGCAAGGAACACCTTGGAAAACGTGCGCCGCCCGACAAAGATGCCAGTACTTCTCCCCCACCTCATCTTTTGACCCCCTTCAACTATCATATGCTGGCGGGGGGCAACTGGTGCCTGGTATCTTTTGCGCCGGATCAGCCAATCATTCTGCCGTCGATGGCTTCTTTTCAAGTTTCAAGCCTTCTCCACCCTGGCAAAATGCCGCTTGCCGGCCTGCAAAACGCGTCCGGCCCCGATCTCGACCTGGAAATCCACATCGGATACCACCTGACCGTCGAGCCTGACACCTCCCTGATTGATAAGCCGCCGCGCTTCCCCATTGCTGCCGGCCAGCCCGGCCAGCGCCAGCAATTTCACAATCCACGCCCGCCCGCCGTCCAACTCATCACCGGGAACCTTAACCACCGGAATATCCGCCGGCGCCTCGCCCTTCTTGAAGATCAGGTCGAACGTGGCCTCCGCCTCCCGCGCCGCGGCGGGGCCGTGGTATATGGCAACAATCTCTCTGGCCAGTCGCCGCTTTACATCCCTGGGGTGCAGGGCGCCCGCCTTCAACCCGGCCTCGATCTCGTGGATCTCTTTCATGGGTATGTCGGTGGCCAGTTCAAAGTAGTTGATCATGATGTTATCCGGAATGGACATGGTCTTGCCGTACATCTCGGACGGCGGATCCTCGATGGCGATGTAGTTGTCCAGACTCTTGCTCATCTTTTGCACGCCGTCGGTCCCCACCAACAATGGCATCATCATCGCCACCTGCGGCTCCTGGCCGAATTCCCGTTGCAAATCGCGACCGGTAAGAAGGTTGAACTTCTGATCCGTGCCACCCAGCTCCACATCCGCTTCCAGCGCCACCGAATCGTAGGCTTGCATCAGGGGATAGAAGAACTCATGAATGCTGATGGGCCTGTTCTCGGCAAACCTCCTCGCAAAGTCATCCCGCTCCAGCATTCTGGCCACGGTCAGCTGGGAGGCCAACCTGATCACGTCCGCGAAATTCAACGGGGCCAGCCATTGGCTGTTGAAGACAATCCTGGTCTTCGCGGGATCCAGAATCTTGAAGATCTGATCCGCATAGGTCTGCGCGTTGGCCTTGACCTCTTCCTCGGTGAGCGCCCTCCGGGTGGACGACCGGCCGCTGGGGTCCCCAATTCTTCCGGTAAAATCCCCGATTAGAAAGTAGACCTCGTGGCCCAGATCCTGGAATTGCTTGAGCTTCCGGTAGACCACCGCATGGCCCAGGTGGATATCCGGCTTGCTGGGATCCGTTCCCAGCTTGACCCGCAGGGGCCGGCCCTCTTTGGCCGACTTCTCAAGCTTCCTGGCCAGTTCCTCTTCACTGATAATCTCCACCGTGCCACGTTTTAAAATCTCCATTTGTTCCTTGATCTTCATTCCGGACATTCACGATACCTCCCTAAAAAGAGTTCCCCGACTAAATTAAGAAATTATCCAGCTAAAAAGCTAAAACAAAAACCTTCCGTCCAACGAAGGGACGAGAAGGTCTTCTTCCCGCGGTACCACCCAGGTTAGCAGAGCGCAGCCCGGCTCACTCACGCAAGCTGCAAAAAAGATCACGTCATAAACCCATATTGCAGCCTGCACCCGGTAACGGGGGTTTCCGGCCAGGCCTACTTAGCAAACAAACCTCCCAGCCGGATAGCTTGCTGATGTTCAGCCCGCGGCTCGGAGGTGTACTTCAACCGGCTCCGGCACCGGTTCGCACCAACCACCGGCTCTCTTCAGCCTCGGGACCGCCTGCTCTCCCCGTCATCGCCTTAATTGCCATTTCTCATTTGCCCCATTGTATCATAATGCCGCGCAGAAATCAATTGCTATCGCGCTCCAACCCAGGGAGACAAGAAAAAAGCTACCGACATTCCCCATACTGTGCTATAATAGACATGAGCTTTGCCAAAAGCGCTGTAGGGGGAGTTTGGCCAATGAATATCAAGACCAAACGGATGGCGATCTATGTAGCCATTCTGCTAGTCTTTATAATGATCGGCTCCGCGGTGGGGATCATCGCCGGAACCCTAAAGTCAGTGCCAAGACTTGAGGATGTCCGTTTTAACCCCAAGATGACCACCACGCTGTATGACGTTCATGATGAGGTCGTCGCGAGGATCTTCAAGGAGAACCGCTTGCCGGTCTCTCTCGAAGAGATCCCCAAAACCTTCCAGGCGGCGGTAATCTCCATCGAAGATCAGAAATTTTACGAACACCACGGCCTGAACTTTATGGCCATCCTTCGGGCCTTGATCACCGACATTCTTCACGGCGAGGTGGTACAGGGCGGAAGCACCATCACCCAGCAACTGGCTAAAATTGCCTTCCTTACCAACGAACAAACCTTTGTGCGCAAGATCAAGGATGCGGTCTGGGCGATCCAGATCGAGCGCAAGTATACCAAGGACGAGATCCTGGAGACCTATCTGAACGAGATCTATCTGGG
Organism: Bacillota bacterium; assembly: GCA_023381695.1. Lineage (GTDB taxonomy): Bacteria > Bacillota > UBA5301 > JAMCQP01 > JAMCQP01 > JAMCQP01. Next base: position 3,581 of record JAMCQP010000030.1, read on the forward strand.
CCATGGCGCATACGGCGTAGAAGCCGCCTCCCAGCTATACTTCGGCAAGTCGGTCAAGCGGCTCAACCTGCCTGAATCCGCATTGTTGGCAGGCATAATCAGAGGTCCGGAGTACTATTCACCCTATGTAAATATGGAGGCGGCCCGCCGGCGGCGCAACACCGTCCTCAACGTTATGGCGGATCTGGGATATATCACCCGCGATCAAGCTGAAAGCGCCAAGAAAGCCCCGATTACCGTGGTCGGGCTGAAGCAGAACCGGGCGCATGCCCCCTATTTTGTCGACTACGTCTTGCAGCAGCTCCTGGACAAATACGGCGAAGCCCAGGTATATAGCGGAGGCCTGAAGATCTACACTTCGCTGGATCTGAAGATGCAACTGGCGGCGGAGAAAGCTCTCCTCGACCTTCTTCCCAATGGGAAGATCGACGAAAATAAGCTGCAGCAACCTCAGGGGGCCTTAATCGCCATCGACCCCCACAGCGGGTACATCAAGGCCATGGTCGGCGGGCGCGGCGAGGACAAGTTCAACCGCGCCGTTCAGGCGGTTCGCCAGCCGGGTTCCGCCATGAAGCCGTTTGTGTATATGGCGGCCATCGACCGGGGGTACACCACGGCTCAGGTTATAGACGACTCCCCGGTGGAGTACAGCATGCCGGACGGGAGCATCTGGGCGCCACAAAACGTCGACAACAAGTTCCGGGGCCCGATCACGCTCCGAACCGCTCTTGAACAGTCCGTAAACATCGTCGCCATCAAACTGTTGGATCAGATCGGCGCGGGAACCGCCATTGAGTACGCCAAAAAGATGGGCATCACCACTTTAGTGGAAAAGGGAACCCTTAACGACCGGAACCTGTCCCTGGCTCTGGGCGGCATCACCCGCGGCGTCACGCCGATGGAGATGACCACGGCCTATGGTGTCCTGGCCAACCAGGGCATCCTGGTTGAGCCTGTCTCCATCGTGCGGGTGGAGGATCGCGACGGAAATGTTCTGGAAGAGAACCGGGCCAAGAAACAGATCGTTCTAAACGAGCAGACCTCGTACATCATCACCGACATGCTGAAGGGGGTCATTACCCGCGGCACCGGGCAGAACGCCGCTATAGGACGTCCGGCGGCGGGTAAAACCGGGACCACCTCCGATTATACCGACGCCTGGTTTGTTGGTTACACTCCGGATCTGGTGGCATCGGTTTGGATGGGGAATGACAATCCCAAAGAAAAGCTGGTCTTTGGCGACGTGAAGTTCGCCAGCTGGCGTTCGGCCCAGATCTGGGCTGCGTTCATGAGCCAGGCCCTGGTGGATACCCCGGTGCGGGACTTCCCCGTTCCGGAGGGTATTGTGACGGCCGACATCGATGCGGACACCGGTCTTCTGGCCACCGCGGAATGCACCAATGTTCGCACCGAGGTCTTTATCAGCGGCACCGAGCCGACCCAGTATTGCAATGTGCACGAACATGACGCCGGTCTGGGCGGCAATCCGCCGGGCAATCCACCCCAGAACCCATCAAATCCGGCAACCGGCCCAAATGGAACCAGTCCGAATACCACCGGTCCGAATAACCAGAGCACTCCACCGGGCAATACTTTGAACAATAACTTGCGAAACGATACCGGCAGCGCCACATCGCCGGCGCTGGTCAGAGCGCCGCAAACACCGGCGCAACCCTCATCCAGCAACGCTGCCCAGCCGCCGGTGGCCAACCTGATCAAGCTGGAGATCTGCACCGACCATGGACTTTTGGCCACCGACGCCTGCCCGCGCAGCCAGGTGGTCACCCGGTGGTACAAGCGGGACACCGGGCAGGAGGTCAACTCCGCCGGAGCGGTTGTTCCCGGGAGCTTTGCGCCGACCTACTACTGCGACGTCCACAAGAAGCCATAAAGGTTTTACAACGCCCTGCGAGGCTAATGTACCTGCAGGTCCACCACCGTTACCCCGTCGCCGCCTTCGTTGAACGCGCCGAAGCGGAAGCTTCCCACGTTCGGATGCGCGCGCAGCCGGTCGCGAATGGCCTGCCGGAGGGCGCCGGTCCCCTTGCCGTGGATGATCCGGATCTGCGGCAACCCGGCCAGAAAAGCGTCGTCCAGGTACTTGTCGGTCTTCTCCCAGGCCTCTTCCACGGTCAGGCCGCGCAGATCAAGTTCGGGCGAGATAGACGCGGTCTTGGCCTTGGCCAGCGTGCCGATCCCCGTGTCATAAGCCGCAGCCTTAAAAGCCGCCGCCCTGACGGAGCCACCCTGCCGTCCAGCCTCTCGCCAGGTCGGCTTTTCCTTCTGCCCATCCTCCGCCACGGCCGGTTCCAGGTCGGCTTCCTTGACCGTGACCTTCATGATGCCGGCCTGCACCAGCACCTCGCCGCTGGAATTGGGTCTGGCCAGTATTTGCACGTTCTGGCCGAGCGCCGCCGCATAGACTGTCTCCCCCACCTGGATCTTCACCGGACGGCGCGGGCCGGCCGCGGATCGCCGGTTCTTCTCCTGGGTATCGCGAAGCTCCTGCGAGAATTTCTCCAGCTCCCGGGAGCGCTTCTCCACCTCCTCGCGGGCCAACTCCGCCAGAGCCTCCTGGTCCTTGAGCCTCTCTTCGCGCCGGATCTGCCCGATGAGTTCATTTACCTCCTCCCGGGATCTCTTGAGGACGGATGCCGCTTCCTCTCTGGCCTTCCGCAGAATCTCCACCCGTTCCTGCTCCAGGCGCTCCATCTTGCGGCGGTACTCCTCCTCCATGTCCTGCAGGCGCCGGCGGGAAGTTTCGGCGGAATTGCGCTCCTCTTCGGTGGTCCGCTGGTTGTTTTCGATGCTGCGGATGAGATCCTCGATCTTGACATTCTCCTGGGTCAGCATGGCCCTGGCGGCCGATACCACCTGTTCGTCAAGCCCCAGCCGGCTGGCAATCTCAAAGGCGTTGCTCCTGCCGGGCCGGCCCAACTGCAGCCGGTAAGTCGGGCGCAGGGTGGCCACGTCAAATTCCACCGAGGCGTTCTCCACTCCCTGCCTGGTGTAGGCAAAGGTCTTCAGCTCGCTATAATGGGTGGTGGCCACCGTCCTGGCCTGGCGGGCGTGAAGCTCCTCCAGAATGGCCATGGCCAGCGCCGCCCCTTCGGCGGGATCCGTCCCGGCCCCCAGCTCATCCAGCAAGACCAGGGAATTTCCCTGGTCTTCGCCCAGGATCTTCACGATGTTGGTCAGGTGGGAAGAGAAGGTGCTCAGATTCTGCTCGATGCTCTGCTCATCCCCGATGTCCGCGAAGATCCGGGCAAAGACCGCGGCCTCGCTGCCCTCCGCCGCCGGGATGTGGAGCCCGGACTGGGCCATCAGTGTCAGAAGCCCCACCGTCTTCAAGGTCACCGTCTTGCCGCCTGTATTGGGGCCGGTGATCACCAGGGTGGTAAAGTCCCGGCCCAGGTGCACATCGATGGGCACCACCTCGCCGGTCAGCAAGGGATGCCTTGCCCGCCGGAAATTGAGCCTGCCGTCGCGGTTCAACGCCGGTTCGACGGCGTTTAGCTCCTTGCTCAGCCTGGCCTTGGCAAACATGAAATCGATCCGCCCCAGCACCTCCACCGTCGCCAGGATGCCGTCCACCCTGGCCTGCACCAGCGCCGTGAGCCGCCTGAGGATGCGGAGGATCTCCTCCTCCTCCGCGGCTTCCAGCTGGCGAAGCTGGTTGTTCAACTCCACAACCGCCATCGGCTCCACAAAGAGCGTCGCCCCGCTGGCGGACTGGTCATGGATGATTCCGGGCACAAAAGCCTTGTACTCCTGCTTGACCGGCACCACGTACCGCTCGTTGCGCAAGGTCACAATCGGATCCTGAAGGTACTTTTGCGCCTCCGTGGACCTGACCAGCGAGTCCAGTCTGTCCTTGACGCGGTTCCGGGCGGTCCGGATCTGGGTGCGAACCCGCGCCAGTTCCGGGCTGGCGGAATCAAGGACATCCCCGAACTCGCTGATGCACTGCCGGATGGCCTCCTCGATCTCCTTGTGAACCTCGATCCGGAAGGCCAGATCCCGCAGGATCGGGAACTTCTCATCAAGGTCCCCCAGAAACTTTTTGAGCCGCCGGCTGCCGCTCAATGTGCTCTCGATGGCCAATAGTTCTCCCGGCTCCAGCGTGGAACCGATCTGGGCCCGGTGCAGCGCCCCCCGGATGTCCCGGACGCCCCCCAGCGGCACGGCGCCCTCCCGCCAGAGAATCAGGAGCGCCTCGGAGGTTTCGGCCTGCCCCCGGCGCACCGCCTCCAGCTCCGCCATGGGCTCCAGCTTTTCGGCCAGCTCCTTGCCCACCTGAAAGGAGGCATATTCCACCAGCTTCTCCTTTATCTTATGAAACTCCAGGATCCTCGTTGTTCTCCCGTCCACTTGCCCTCTCCCCCGATTAATTTCGCATTGATATCTTGACAGTACCGCTGTTTTAAACGGCCGTCTGGCTATTCGACGCCCCGGAAGTAATGGCCCCTGGTCAGGCCATGGGGGCTGAGCTTCTCCAATTCCTGCCGCATGGCCTCCACCGGCGCCTCCCCTGTCCCGTCCAGAGCCTTCCGGTACAACGAGGTTGCTTTCTCCACGTAACCGGCGTCCCTGATCCGCCCATCAATCCGCAGGCTCCTCACCCCGGACTCCTTGAAGGCCGGCAAGTGTTCAATCATGGCCAGCTCCTTGGGGTTGAAAATATGCATCCGGCAGGCCTGATCCGTCGCCAGCGGAAAGACCAGGCCCAACCTGTCCTTCAGCCCGAAGGTGCTCTTCAGGCACGGCGCGCTGCAACCCACATCCTGCCTGCGGCCGCCCAGAACCCCACCGATGGTGCAATGGGCCGAGACCATCATCGGCAAGGGCCCTTGCACCAGGCATTCCACCGGCACTGGCGCCGCCACCGCCAGCTCCCGCACCTGCGCCAGGGTAAGTTCCGGCGACAACGTCACCTGGGAAACTCCTTCCCCCGCCAGAAAAGCCAGTGTCAGCCGGTTGAAGGGATTCAGGGTAAAATCCGCGTAAACCGGCATCCCCATATTCACCGCTCCCGCCCATCCCTGGGCTTCGCGGCGCCTCGACATCCCTGTCGAATGCAACAACAGGTGCAAGACGCCCAGATTCCCGGCGACAAAGCCATCCGGACGGTTCTCCGTTCCGGTCTCCGCCAGCCTTTCCACCAGTTCCGCCACCCGGAGCATCTCCGCCTGTGAGGTAATCCTCGGAAAGGCCACCAGCACCTTTACCCCCCGGCGATGCCCATAGCGGACACCTTCGATGGGGTCGATTTCTTTGCGCCCCCGGAACCGCTCCCCACCGATGTGCACTACATCGGTCCCGGCTGCCGCCGCCGCCTCAAGCCCTTCCCAATCGCCCACCGCCACCGCCAGCAGCGTCCTCTCCAGCTTTCTGGGGCTGTTCGAAACCAGTTCAAACCCAACCGGGCCGCCCAGGCCAAATTCGGCCAGGACCTCTTCGACCCGGGCCTTTGGAAGCGGTTCAGGCCGCCGCGCGTTCGCCCTGGCCTCTTCCAACGCGGCAACCGCCTTCCGCCTGGCCTCGTTGATCTCGCTGAGCGGGACCATGACGCGTCCCTCGATATCGATCTCCGCCTCCCCGATCTCAAATGGGGTGTTGCCCAGCCTGTCAAGCTGCTCCAGTACCGCCTCGCGGGTCAGCGGGCGTTTTTGGGCCTTTTCCCCGATAAAACCGCTCTCCGCATGGCCGGTAAAGCCATCGGAATCGATCAGGGCAAGCTGGAAAGGAAGCCCAACCGCGGCCTCAACCCACGCTCTGACGGGAATCTTGCGCAACTCCCGCGGCGACCGGTAAGAAGCCTCGGCCTGAGCAATCAGGCGGGCGTCTCTGGTCTTGAAGACCCGGTCTCCCACGCCGCACTGGCCGGGGATCTCCAGCCAGACCAGTTCACCGGGGCCCGCCTGCTCCACGGGATTCAAGGTTGAGCTTCTGGCGCGGCTGGGCATGCCGGACATCTTTGGTGAAGAGGCAGGCCACATCTGCGCCACGTTGAATCCGATCCGGCCGCCGCGGGTCACCCAGACCTCGATCCCATCGCCAATAGACAGTTCGCCTTCCAATTTGACGCTGGCCAGGCCCCGTTCCCGGTCGAATCCCATGACCCGCCCCAGCAGGCGGCCGCGGTTGTTCGGCCGCTTATAGCTCATCAGGTCGGGACCCGGATTACCGTAAAAATAACCGGTTGTGAAACCCCGGTTGAAGATCTGCTCCAGGTCTTTGCGCTCCTGTTCGGAAACCAGCTTTTCCCGCCCGGAAACCAGATCCTCCGGGGAACCTGCCCCTCGCCCCGCCCACCACCGGCGAG
>JAMCQP010000014.1 GCA_023381695.1 Bacillota bacterium
CACCTGGAAGTTTATCGATGACGGGAAAGGGAACTACACCCTCACTCTTGCCCAACCCATCGATGCCCAGGTGGTGAAGGTCCATAACCGGTATGACGACCGGGATGAGGATCTGGGCTTTACGGACTAGGCCCAGTTCAAGAACGCGCTGGAGAAGGCCATCTCCGCTGAGCAGAAACTCGATCAGGCGACGCTGGAGTATGTGTATGACGCGGTGGGGAACCGGGTCGAGGAGCGGTTCACCCGGGCCACCACCCAGACCACGCTGTACACCTACTACTTAAACAGCAACCGGCTACTGTCCAACGGCAAGTATGCCTTCGTTTACGATGCCAACGGGAACCTGACCAAGAAAGGCAATACCTACACCATCGGCGCGGGGCAGCAGGTGACCTTCACCACCTCCGGCGAAGGGGTGGAGTACTGGGAGTATGGGTATGACCTGCGCAACCAGTTGGTGCAGGTGACGAAGAATGGCCAGGTTGTGGGAAGTTACAGCTACGATGGGGAGGGGCTGCGGGTAGCGGGGACGTCTGCGGGTATTAGCCGCCATTATATCTTTGACCCTGCAGGGCGGGTGATCTACGAGACCAGGGCAGGCGGCGGTAGCGGCGGAAGCAGCACCAATCCGACCACCGGCGGAAGCAGCACCAATCCGACCACCCCACCGGACACCTCCTATGTCTTTGCCTTCGGGCAGCACCTGGCCAAGGTGGCAGGAACCATTGGCGATGGTGGAGAAGTATCTTACTACCATAACGACCAGCTTGGGTCTCCCATGGCCCTGACCGATAACACAGGCAAGGTGATCTGGAGCCAGGATTACCTGCCATATGGGGAGGATCTGAACGAGAACGTCCAGGGTGGGGATACCAGGTTCAAGTTTGATGGCAAGGAGCAGGACGAGGCCACGGGGCTCTATTATTTCAACGCCAGGTGGTACGACCCGGATCTGGGGAGGTTTGTGACGGAGGATAGCTATGCCGGGGATCCCAATGATCCGCAGACGTTGAATCTATATGCCTATGTACTCGGGAACCCGCTAAAGTATGTGGATCCAACCGGAAATGTTTCTGCGACGATTGATTCAGGTCCGATTGGTGGAGAAGAACTTAACATCTATACGGATGAAGATAATAATCTAACAATAGAATCGAAAACATCTAGCGGCGGTAAGGAAGTCACTAAACTCGTTACCAGCGAAGTCGGTGGGGAAACCGTATCTACAATACAAACGGTAAACTACAACAATGACGGCGGGATTGATTCTGTTACATTTGAAAATGATGGATTAGAAGTTACATTTAAGAACGGAAAACTTGACGTAAAAATTGGAAAGCTTGAAGGTCTTACCGGAGTAAACCCAACTCCCAAGGAAGTTGAGGATTATATTAGGCAGAAGGCGAGGGAAATGCAAATACCAGTAGAGATAGCACTTGCTACGGCAAAACAAGAGAGTATGCTAAAACAATTTGATTCTCAAGGGCAACCGCTTAGAAACCCGGGTACTCCTGATTGGGGCCTGATGCAAATCAATGAAGGTACTGCAAATTTACTATTAAACAGTTTCGACATAAATAGGCTAAAATGGGATTGGAAATACAACGTAGACTGCGGGATGAAGGTTCTAAAAGAATCTTACAACGCCGCGCGGAAAATATATAAAGACCCTGATAGTATTGCAAGGGGGACTTACGGTTACTACAATGGTGGGCCGGATGCTATACGTCGTTGGGAAACAGAAATAGACGATCGTGACATAGGTTTCTGGAATTACTATAAGTAAATAATTTAAAAAACCATGAATTTTGTTGCCTGGAGAAGCCAAAAATTAAATGGCAGGGGGATGGTTATGCGAAGCGCACAAACTAAAATAATAATTGCTATTTTTATAGCTAGTATTTTAACCCCATTTATATTACCCTCATTTGGTTACTGCAACAGTGCTAGTGAGACTTCCGTTGCTCAAAAGACCTTGAATTTCATCAAAGCTTTTGGAAAAGGCGACACGATTACCTTTTTTAATATGGCATCCTCAAAGTTTTTGATTCAAGAGGTAATGCCCGACGAGGAAGTAATTTCTTACCACGTATCTAATAGGTGGGGGGATGAACTTAAAAAGACAAGTGCTAGACTTAAAGACTTGGAAAGCTTTAATTTGCGCGTTATGCAAGAGGGTTCTCATGCGGATGTTTACGGGAAACTTCGCTGGTTAAATAAGGAAAATGAAATAAAGGGTTATTTCTGGGCGAGGCTTAACAGTACGACTAATGGGTGGGTAGTGAGTATTTTTAAGGTTGATTGGTCAGATTCCATAGCCTTAGAAAAAGTATATGCGATTCGGGGACCAAATTACGCCGAAGAAATGGCAAGCGTTCAGAAGTGGGCGGGGGTAAGCTTTGGTGATTATCGTGATGATGTGCTCAAAAAGCTTGGTAACCCAGATAAAGAAGTGAAGGGATACCAATACGCTCATTATGAATCCAAAGGGATTGTTGTTGGGTATGTTACTACATGGGATCTCTGGGTTAAGAGCCTATCCATCCGGAAACAGAATTATAAAACAATACGCGGGATAGAGATAGGAGATTCGGAAGCTTTATTAAAAGAAAAATATGGTTTAGGATACAATATAACAACATGGGGGAAAAGTAAAAGGAAAACTTATTCTTACGTGGACTTTGCGGATTTAAAGTGGATGGAATTTGAAATTATGGACGGGGTAATTACGGGAATTTCCTTTAGCGATTGGGCGCAAGAGCAAAGAATTCAAAGGTAATAATGCAAATACACCTCCCCAGGGATTTTTTCCATACCTGGATCTGCACGGGTAGGTACGCCGGATGATGGCGTCCCAGCCGTCGGTCATCATTGGGATGGCTTACGGAGATCTTTTCTCTCTGGCGGACGGTGACCTTCCGACCCCAACGGGCACCAGACCATCCAGCACAAGGACTGGGCGGGGCAAATCGTCCAGGTGGACCAGTATGAGACCGCCACCGGACAGATCTTCCGGAGCCATGCCGCCTACGACCGGCTGGGCAGAAAGGTGCAAACTGTTGACGGCCGGGGCGCCACCACCCGGCTGACCTACGACGATCTGGGGCGGCTGACGGAGACCAGCTACCCGGCGGTGCCCCTGGTCAAACCCGGCACGGGCTGGGAGGTTACCGAATCGCCGCGGGTGACTTACACCTATCTATATGAAGGTGTCAAGCCCCAAAATGTGGGAGTTGCAAGTTAAGCACTTATAAACTTAAACAGTTCTCCCCCTACCAACGTTTGACCTGATAATTGTCGTTACCCCCTGGTGAGCCATGCCCGATTTGCTAGACACACAAGAGTGAGATAAAATACTCTTGTGGAGGGCGAGAAAAATGGGCGAGACAGGAAAGCGGTATACCAAAGAGTTTAAGGATGACGTGGTCCGCATGATCGTGGATAACGGTCGTAGCGTCGCCAGCGTGGCTAAAGACCTGGGTATCAGCGAACAGACTATCTACCGGTGGCTTGATCAGCACAAGGTCAGGCAAAATCCCGAAAAAGCACGGATGATGGAGCTGGAGGCCGAGCTCAAAGCCAAAGACCGTCGCATAGCAGATCTGGAAGAATCGGTGACCATCCTAAAAAAAGCTACGGCCATCTTCGTGACACAGCACCGGAAGTGATCTACCAGTTCATCAAAGGTCATAGCTCCGAATTTCCGGTGAAGAAGATGTGCCAAATGCTTGAAATATCCCGGAGCGGTTATTATGCTTGGCTGGACCGATCACCCAGCCGACGGCGGCAGGAGGATGCAAGATTGCTTGAGCTTATTAGGAAAAGCCATCAGGCAAGTGGCGGTATCTACGGTGTGGATAAAATCCACCGGGATGTTCAAGAAATTCAACCCTGTAGCCGCAAACGGGTATACCGATTGATGAAGGCCAACAACATTCATTCAAAAAGGCCTCGGAAATTTAAGGCAACCACCAATTCAAAACATAACTTGCCTGTCGCGGAAAACTTATTGAACCAGAACTTCAAGGTAGACAAGCCAAATGCAATATGGGTCAGCGATATCAGCTATATTTGGACGGACGAGGGATGGGACTATCTGGCCACCGTAAAAGACCTTTTCCACAAAGAGATTGTCGGTTGGGCGGTTTCCAGCACCATGACGCGAGATTTAGCCATCCAAGCACTCAAGAACGCTATTCAGAGGCATCGGCCACCCGCAGGCCTTATTCACCACTCGGACCGTGGGGTCCAGTACTGTAGCAAAGATTATCAAGCTTTACTTGCCCAGCACAAAATGCTTTGCAGTATGAGCCGCAAGGGTAACTGCTACGACAATGCCTGCGCGGAAACCTTCTTCAGCACGATCAAGAACGAAATGATCCACTTACGAAAATTTAGAACCAGAGAAGAAGCCCGCAAAGCTGTTTTTGAGTACATTGAAATATTTTACAACCGGAAACGTCGACACCAAAGCCTGAACTATCTAACCCCGGCAACTTATTTATGGCAATACCAAAATTGTCAAGCAGCATAAGGATATTTCAAGCTATCCTTCGTAAAGGAGAGCAAATCACACTCGGTTGTGTCTGGTAAAGCGGGAAGACCTCATCTTCCGAGTTTCCGGGTTTTCTGGCTCTAATGGCAAGAATCCACACAGTCGTGTCATCAAAGCGATAAACAAGACGCATATCTGCGTTTACCCCTGCTCTGGGATTTGAAGTAGAATGAAATTTAAATTTCCACCATGTATCCAGGGGCGGGTGTTTAAGCCTGGCGCCAGCGGATGGGTTGTTGGCGATCATGGCAAGAGCTTTGTCGATCTGCACTTCAAGCTCGTCCCAGACTACCCTGTTCAGAAAATCCGCTTGTAATGCCGGGATGTCGACCGAGAGGACGTCGGGGTGGAAAACGACCTTTCTGGTCATTTTTCAGGCCGAGCCTCCTTTATAGCCGCTTTAAGTTTGTCTTCCCCAACCCAATTGACTTCGGTTGCATCTCTGCGGCTGGCAATATTGCTCAGTTCTGCATCTTCCAGTGCCTCCTCCAATTCCTCGATACGCGAGATCAAAGCCGCAAATAGGGTGTGATCCAGTAGAACAGCTTCGGGCCTTGAGCGATAGCTGATAAGTAATTTCATCGAACTTTTGAGTTCTGTAAGAACACGTTCAAACGGCATATTTTGCAGTTCCGTGGCATTTTTGATCTGGTTGGCCTTGAACCGGTCATTCATCTCCCGAAAGATCTGGTCCATTGGACACCACCTTCATCCATCCATTTCTTCAAGGTTATTATACCAGTTTATTGGCATGTTGAAAAGGTACTCTATTTGCTATTTAACAAGGTAGTCAAACCGCCTAAAAGGCCGAGCCGCCCTTTCAGCTCTTCAGCGCGCCCCGCATCAACCCGCTGATGATCCACTTCTGGGCCAGGACATAAACGACAAGCACCGGGGCCATGGCCATCAGGTAGGACGCAAAGGCCAGATTGTAGTTGGTGCTGAACTGGGACTGGAAGACGAACTGCACCAGGGGCAAGGTCATTGCTTCCGGCTTGTTTAAGATGATGAGGGGCAGCATAAAGTCGTTCCACACCCACAACGTGGTCAGGGTGCCGACCGTGGCGTTAATCGGCGCCATGAGCGGAAAGACGATCTTCCAGAACAGCTTCCAGACGCCGCAGCCGTCGATGATCGCCGCCTCCTCCAGGGAGGTGGGAATCGTTTTGAGGTACCCCACATACACGAAGATGTTAAAGGCCAGCCCGTAGACCACGTACAGAAAGATTAAGCCGATCTGGTTGTCGATCCCCATGGCGCTTGTCTCTTTCACGATCGGCAACATGATGATCGGAAAGGGGATGAAGAGGGCGCTTATAAAATAATAATAGAGGAACCTGAAGAACCTTTTATGCATGTTCCGGGCGATGGCATAGGCCACCATCGAATTGGTAAGCAGAGTCAGCCCCACCGCGGCCGCCGTGATGAGAAAACTGTTGCCAAAACTGCGGAAGAAGCTGGTCATCTGGATGGCCTGCGCGAAGTTTTCCCAGCGCAGGGTCCGCGGCAAGGAGATGATGGATCGGGCCATCTCCCGCGGATCTTTGAAGGCAATGGTCACGGTCAGGTAGAGAGGAAACAGGATCACCAGTGAGCCGAGCACCAACAGAACCGTGGCCGCCCAATTCGTCTTTCTGGCCATTACAGGCTCACCTCTCTCTTCTGCAAGAACTTGATCTGCAGGAATGAGACAACCAGGATCACCAGGAAATAGATCACTGCGTTCGCCGACTGGTAGGCGAATTCCCCGCCCTGAAACCCTCCCCGGTAGATCAAGAGGGAGATGGATTCGGTGGCCCGCCCCGGCCCTCCGCCGGTCAGGGCCATGATGTGATCGAAGACCATCAGAAAATTCTTCATGGCCAGCACCATGTTGATGGTAAAGAAAGGCGCAATCAGGGGGAAGGTAATCCTGGCGAACCGCTGCCACCTTCCGGCCCCATCGATGCTGGCGGCCTCGTAGAGGTCGTCGGGAATGGCCTGCAATCCCGCCAGGTACAACAAAGTATTAAAGGCGGACGCCTGCCACACCGCCACAAAGACGACCCCCACCCACGCCAGAGCTGGATTCCCCAGGATATTCGTGGCCAGCGCGGTAATCCCCAACCTTTCGCCCAGGGCCGGCAGCAGGTAAGTAAAAATATAATTGAAGATGAAGCCGATAATCAGGATGCTCAAGACGTTGGGGAGAAAATAGACCGCCCTCAGGAGCCTTTTCAGCTTGATTCTCTCATTAAGGAGGACGGCCGCCAGCATGCTGAGCAGGTTGACCAGAAGCGTGGAGATGATCGCAAATTTGAAAGTAAAGAGGTAAGAATCCCAAGCCCGCCCATCCTTAAGCAGGTTCAGGTAGTTTTTCAACCCCACAAACTGAAAGTCGCCATAGCCCGGCCAGTTGGTGAAGCTGTAAAAGATCCCCTCCAGGGCGGGGTAGGTGTGAAAGACAAAGAACAATACCAGGGCGGGAATCGTCATCAAGAAATAAACGCGCGAAGATCGCCAGGACCGCGAAGACCGCGAAGATGGGGCTCTCACTTTCCTCACTCCTATTTAAGTACTCTCGCTCCCCTCAAGGCGCAATATAACGCACCAGATGCCCTGGACGCACCGGGCACACCGGGCGCAGGCGCCCTGCCGGGCAAGGAACAGATTTGCACTCCGGAAGGCGCAAATTTGCACCTGGCGCCCGGAAGGCGCAAATCTGTTCCCGCCCGTCTCAAAGGAGCTTACCGGGAGCTCGTCTTATCCCATTCGGCGTCCAGGTTGCGGAGGAAGGCGTTGACATCGCCCTTGAGGAGAAATTCTTGCACCAGATTTGATACCTGCATGCCGGACGGGTAATAATGATCGGCGAAGCTGGTAATTCTCCCCGATTCAAAGTACTCCTTCAAATTGACCAACTCCGGATCTTCCTGGTAGACGCCCTTGACTGCGGAGAAGAGTTTCTGCTGGTTGATATAATACTGGGCGTTCTCCTTCTTGAGGAGGAAGTCGATGAACGCTTTGGCCTCTTTGGGGTATCTGGTCTTTTTGGACATGGTCAGGGCCGTGTCAACGCCGGATACCAGCCGGTTCTTCTTCGGATCGTTGGTCGGCGGGAGTGAGAAGACTCCGATCTCGATCTCCGGGTTGGCTTTCTTGATGGAAGAGATCGCCCAGATTCCCTGGATCAGCATCACGGACTCGCCGTTGGCAAAGGCGGCATTCCCCTGATCATAACCGACTCCGAAATTGTCCTTGTGGCCGTATTTAAGGAGAGTCAGCATCTTGGCGGCCACGTCGGGATACCTTTCCTTGAAGGTGGTCTGACCCTTCTTCCGCTTGTCGATGAAATCGTCGCCTTGCAGGTTGGAAGCCAGGGTGTTGAATGGTACCATCGCTGTCCAGGCGTCCTTGAAAGTCAGGTAGAAGGGCACTTCCCCGGCCTTCTTGATCTTCTCCGCCATGGCCACGAACTCGTCCCAGGTTTTGGGCACGGTCAAACCCAGCTTTTCGAACTTCTTCCTGTTATAAAGAATCGTATTGGCGTTGGCGGAGAAAGGTATGCCGTTGACCGTCTCCTTCTGCGCCAGCTTGTTGAGCATGGTAACGTAAGGTTTCTGGACGCCGGCCAGCGCGGGATCTTTGGAAAAATCGGCCAGCACGCCGGCCCTGGCCAGTTCGCCGTAGGTAAAGTTGCCGCCGATGGCCATGATATCCGGGATGTCGTTCTTGACCAGCCTGACCTTCAGGACCGTCTCCGCCTCCGGAACAAAGTTCTGGACGACGTCGATATCCGGATGTTCCTTTTCAAACCTGGCGATCAGTTCGTCAAAGGTCCCCACCGCTTCCCGCTTGTTCTGGAAGAGTTCAAGCTTGACCCTGGCGGCGGCCCCCACGCTCGAAAAGGCCCCGGCGGCCAGCATGAACAGCAAAACCATCGAAAGAACCAGTGCCATTCTTTTCTTCATCGAACGTCTCCCCCTTTTAAAGTTCTTACGGGTAAAAGTCTGCACCTTACCGACAAAATACCGTTCAAGTTCATCCCTTAAAACCAGGTCTGCCTCTGAACTGCCTTCGCCTGCCTTCTCTTGCTTCTCTTGCTTCTCTTGCTTCTCTTGCCTTCTCTTGCTCGCCTATCTTCCCTTCCCCTCTCGCCCACCTTCGCCTGCTCCTCACCCACCTTCCCCTGCTCCTCGCTTGACTTCGTCTGTCCTTTTCCGGCCAGAGTCTCCAAGTCCCCTACTCACCTATCGAAGTTCTCTCACGGTTTCCCGTTCGACAATCGTATAAGGGAGAATTTTGCTGTGTATCGTCCTCTTACCCTCTTCGATCATGGCCATCAACATGGTGAGCCCCTCCTGCCCCATCTGGCAGAGAGGCTGGCGCAAAGTAGTCAACGGTGGAATCGTCATCTCGGCCAGTTGAGAGTCATCGTACCCGATCAGGGATAACCGGTCCGGGATCTCAATCCCGCGCCTGTGGGCCAGCGACAAGGCCCCCGCCGCCATCTCATCGCTCGCGCAAAAGATCGCCGTGATCTCCGGCGCGGCCTCCAGTAACCTCTCCAGACCGGCCATGCCACTTTGGAATCCAAAATTTCCGTAAGTTATGTACTGATCACGGATGGGGATACCATGGTCGCTCAAAGCTTTTCGGTACCCCTCCACCCGGGGGATGCCGGCGATTCTGTCATCTTTTGAACCGGCAATCATCCCGATCTCTTCATGGCCTTTTTTGATCAGATAGGCCGTGGCGTGATAGGCGGCCTTCTCGTCATCCACTTTTACGAAGGGGAGATTGCCGTCGTGATATCGCGTGGAGACCAGCACCACCGGCACCTGCATCTCCCCGAACTTTTGGTGATACAGCGGGGTGATCGGTGCGCTGACCACGATAATCCCATCAACCTGCTTCTCTTTCAGGACCTGCAAATATTCCAGAGTGCGCTCGCCATTGTTATCCGTGTTGCAGACAATGACGCTCTGGCCGATGGTGTGAGCGGCATCCTCAATCCCTTTCAGCATCTCCGAGGCCACCATGCTCGAGATGTTCGGGATCAGCACCCCGACGGTCCGCGATCTCTTGCTTACCAGGCCCCTGGCCAGCGCATTGGGCTGATAGCCCAGCTCTTCAATCACCCGCAAAACCTTGTTTCTGGTCTCCGCCGAATAACCAGGGCGGTCATTCACCACCCGGGAGACCGTGGCCACGGAGACACCGGCTTTTTGGGCAACATCTCGGATTGTCGGGCTCATGTGACTCCCCCATACACCGGTCCATGATAAGTCCAACATACAGGTTCTTTGAGATACGCAGGGATACGTAAACGTTTACGTTAGCAGCATATTTCTCCGTCGAGGCAGAGAATTCCTGCTTTTCCTGATACGACAACCTTAACTGACGGCATGGAAGCTATATTAATGTATCATCCGGCATCACCGGGTCCTTTATCCCGGTGAATGCGGGTTTTCTGTGCATGTAAGTCGTAATTGGCAACGCCTTTGAGACCGTTTGAAGGGATTTTGTCCAGAAAGTCAGAATAGCGCAAGACGCTATTGCATAAAACAAAAGACATGGTAACGAGGCGCCTGGAACACAATGGTTCGTCACCTAATCATTATTACGTCCATTCCCTGAACCTTAGCCCAAAATGAATCCGCGGTCAGAACCTGCGAGTTTCTGATCCTGCCTAGTGCAAGACAGGCTCGGTCGCCAAGCGATAACCCGATGTCTCTGGTAGTATGCCGGAGACGCGCTGCCTCCTCGGCATTGGCGAGGTTGAAATCCACAATTTCAAGAATGTCCAAGAGCCCCTGTTCCTTAAAGTCGGAAAGGGCCTGGTCAACACTTATCCCATGATCGGAGAGTTTGGCTAGCACTTCTGAGAAATTTACAGCGTTCATACAAGCCCCGGCAGAAAGCGCCTTGGCAACCGCATCGGCGCCCGGTTCATCGAAGAGGTATGCCAGGAGAGCCGATGCGTCCACTACAGCTTCACTCACGTCGTTTCTCGGCCTCCTTCGCTTCACGCCTGCGATCCGCGATCAACTCATCAGAGATGTTTTGGCCGGGAACCCCGAAGTGGCGGTACATACCTTTCCCTCTGTCGACCGCATCTTTCAGACGGATAACCCGCAATTCCCCAGGCCCTATAGACTCAACAATCACGCTTTCGCCCTCTCGGAACCCCATCTGTTTTCTGATCTCTGATGGTATGGAAAGACGGCCCCGATCGTCCATAAGCACCCGTATACCCACGCTTTACCCCCCTTCCAGAGCAAACGACCCATCAAGCGACCACTTGTGGGTACAGTGACTTATTACGGGTCTATTATACCTCATCCCACCCATGAACACAAGAGGGTCTCAGTCCGGGGCTGTGTCAAGATTTAGTGGGTGAAACCCCGAGATGCCCGCTGGCTGACAAACTCGTCCTTGGCCGCGTGACGCGCCGCGACAGCCTTAATTGACGGCATGGGAGCTATACTATTCGAATTCCCGTCCGCATTACTTCCCGCGCCATCGGATTCTTTTCGGTAAAATCCGACTGCCGAAACGGGTGCGGTTCGATACGCGTGTCCACCTGGCGGCGCAACTTCATCAGTCTAAAGGTGTCTTCCACCATGTCCCCGGTGAAGTCATCTGCCACCACAGCAATGTCGATATCACTGTCCTGATCCTGCTCACCTCTTGCATAGGAACCGTAAACGTACAAACCCAGCAGGTTGATCTCCCGCCTCAGCACATCCGCGTACTTTCTTGCGATCTCCCGGATCATATATTGAGTTTGCCGGTCAGCCATGCCCTCAGCTCCTCAATTTCCCGTATCCAGAAGCAATAAGTCATGAGAACGTGGAATATTGGCTCCCTCGGCTTGATGAGCAACGAATAACGCCTTCAGCAGCTTCTCAATAACCAGATGTCCTAAAAATAGCGACCAATGGTAGTCGCCGCTTGCGTAGAGATGCTTCATCGTCTGGTAGTCTTTTTCAGCCATATCCAGCCAGTATTCCACCAGTTCTCTCTTCTCCAACTCGGCCACCCACCCTTTATCAGTCTACCACAAATATTCGAACTGCAACGCCCATCTCCTCCCTCACCCCTGACGCCCAATGAAAATGTTACCAACTCCTGCATGAGAAACAACTTGACTCTGTACTGTTATTCATTTATAATAGCACTGTATTCAGTTATCGGGGGTGATGGTTATGGGCAAGCGGGTGGTGACTCTCTATCTTCAGGATGAGGAGTATGAGTTTTTACGGGCTTATGCATACGAGCAGCGCAAGTCGATGTCCGCGGTCCTCAAGGAGTGCCTGGAAGGGTTGAGAGGCAGGAAAGAGATGCGTGCCGGTGAATTGCCCGAGCTCTGCCATGAGGCCAACGCATCCTATGCCTCCCACAGGGGGGATGGGATGGACGGATTACTCCGCCCTGATCAGGAACAGGCGCTTGTACACGAGCTCGGCAAAGCAACTGAATCCTTCTTGCGGGCCGGCATATTATCGTCCCTTACGGGATATGTCATCACTGAGCCCGGCTCCTTGAGGCTTTCTGATGAAATCATCGCCAATCGGGAGGAGCTGCGCGAATCATGACCTCGAGATGGTTGTATTTCGATACATCGGTACTGGTCAAGCTATTCTTCCCGGAGCCGGGCGGCGAGTGGGCGCAGCAGATGTGGCGCGAGCCGGGCGTGGTCGCAGCCACGTCGCCTGTCGCGTTTCTGGAAGTACAGTCTGCTCTGGCAAAAAAGAAAGTCCGCGGGGAATTGAACGACAGTACATGGGCGGCGGCGGCGCACCATTTTGAACGCGAAATGGCCGTCAACCTGGCTCTGGGTAAAGCCTATCTGATCCCCGCGGATGAACGCCTGCTGACGGAAGCCGTCGCTGCGATACATCGCGCTAGTTCCGAATGGAACCGCATCCTCACTTCCCTGGACAGTATTCACCTGGCCAGTGCCTTGAGGCTCTTGCCATTGGGAGCCGCGTTTGTCAGCGCCGACCAAAATCTGTGCAATATAGCCTCACTTTTCAACCTGCCAGTCGAGCAGAGGCAGGTTTAAAACAGGAGGAGGGGCATGAAGTGCTGGAAGGAAAAGTCGCGCTGGTCACCGGCTCCAGCAGAGGGGTGGGGAGAGCCGTGGCCCTTGAGCTTGCGAGGCGAGGCGCGGACGTCGCCATAAACTGCCGCGCGTCGGTGAAGGAAGGAGAAGCGGTAACCCGCCAGATCCATGATCTCGGGCGTCGTTCGATACTGGTCACGGGCGACACCCGCGTTGAGGAAGACGTCGACCGCATGGTGACTGCCGTTTCCGAGTCCCTTGGCGAGATAGACATCCTCGTCAACAACGCGGTTTACGCTCTGCAGAAGCTTTTCCTTGATTTTACGGTGGAGGAATGGAGAGCGCAACTGGAATATAAATCTCTGGGATACTTTTTGACGTCGAGACGGGTGTTACCCGGCATGCTGAAGAGAGGTAAAGGGGTTATCATCAACATTCTCTCCACGGTGGGAAAGCGAGGCGGTTATGGCGAGATGGGCTACGCCGTGACAAATGCCGGCGCCATGGCCTTGACCCGGGGGCTGGCCGCCGAGTTCGGACGAAAGGGAATCCGGGCCAACGGCGTGCTTATCACCTGGGCGGAAAACGCCTTCGACCCCGCCAACCCCGAAGATGCCCGCTGGCTGGACAAATTCGCCCTCGGCCGCGTGACGCGCCTCGATGAAGTGGCGAAGACCGTGGCGTTTCTGGCCTCCGACGAATCGTCCGGCATCACCGGGTCCTTTATCCCCGTGGACGCGGGTTTTCTGTGCATGTGAGCGGTAAACCACTTCCCCGCGCACAAGCTATTTGATATAATGACATCACGAGGTGGGCAATGATGGGCGCCAGGGAGAATATCCCAAAATTACTTAAGGAAATCAGGCTCAACCTTTTGGGTGAGCTGTAACACGTGGTAGAACTCACAACTGCCCGCCGTCGTCAAACTTGAGTGATATAACAGTAGGCGGCCGGGCGGTTATTGTGTCTTCATGGCCAGCTTTGCCCAGTCCGCGGCTCGTTCAAGTTCGCCATCTTTCAGCGGTCCTTCGGAATCTTTTACGAAAAACCCTTCCGGTGGAATGACGAGCGATCCTCCTTTTTTCTCAAGTTTATCCGCTATGGGTTTGGCCGCATATCCAAACAATCTCACCAAGATGTTTAACGAACGTGAATTCACGTCAGCTGTAGAAATCCGTGTATCAAAGGCTGCCACTCTGACGCCTTTGAGACCGTTTGAAGGGATCTTGTCCAGAAAGTCGGTAATTACCTTTGTGGGTCTAAATCCTCGGGTGGGAGAGCCAACGATTAGCAACCGCAATCCAATTAAGTGCTCGGGCTTCATGTCGCCGGCCCGGAGTGCTTCAACACTCTCTTCAGAACCAATGGATTTACCGATTGCCTGAGCTATTTGCTCTGTGTTACCAAAGACCGAATCGTAAACTATCAACGTTTTCATTTGGACCATTTTTCTCCTTTTCCCTCCAAATGTACCGGCCACCAGCCTCCAGGATCTCCCGGAAATTCCGCTCGTACATGGGATGAAGATCCAACTTGAGCATAGCAGTGACGAGACGTGCTGTCAATGGCTGGGATCGTTCCTTCAGCGTTTCACTATGGGTATCCAGACCTCGCAGCGATAGCCGGCATCACTGGTACTTCCTTTCGGGGGAGGATAAACCTCCAACTCCGGACCTCCGCTGTGTTCATATCCAGTTGACGGGAACCATTCGGAGAATATCCGCTTCCATACTTCCTGTATGGCATTGGGCATCGGTCCGATTGATTCAAATATGGCCCACGTTGCCGCCGGTATGAGTTTCTCAACAAATCCCTCCGGAACAGCTCCAGCGAAATTCTCTCCCTTCTCAACAGCTCGGAGTGCCTTAAATTATTTGCCTTGTTCCGGTTTCCGCTCGTCGCGGCTGCATATTCATGGCTCTAAATACCAGGGCCGCCTTTCGATTGTGGCCCTTGCCTCTTCCGCCGCTCCGCAACAGGCACCCGGAACATTGCCAGAATGCCTTATTCATAGGGAAAATGGATTCCCGTGGCCGGGGTATATGGTTTTTACCCGGTAACTCTGTATCGTCTCCCAACTGTCCATAAGCTCTGGGTCACCATAGGCAGCCGCCAATGATAAGTTGGGAAGATCGCCCGTGAAGGCACAGCATTCATCAACGATCAGGCTGATACTGTCCTCACTGTGCCCGGGCGTCGGGATGATTTCGCCGTCTATTCCCGCTTTTTTAAGCAGTGTCCGACTCTCCGGAGTGGATACGGTGATATTGTTCTTTGCCTCAATCTCCCGGAAGTTATGTTCGGGCTTAAAGAACTTTTTCAGGGTCCCCATGGCCGAGACCTGGGCGTGGTGGACGATCAGCCTGGCGCCATGATCCTTGATATCTTCCACCAGCCCCGCATGGTCAGGATGAAAATGCGTGATGACCAGGTACTCAATGTCACCAACATCGATATCCTTTTCCTTTAGCAGGTGCAGCAGCTCAGGAAAGGTTCCCGCCCAGCCCGTGTCCACCATAATCCAACCCTGGCGGGTTTGGATGAGGTAGTAGTTGGCGGAGTCATACTGTAGATGTACCAGATTCAGTTTCTAAACACCTTCCTTACTCCATCCTCCCAATCCACTCCGCCACCAGCGCATTGAACAGCGCCTCCTGCTCAATCTGCAGGTTGTGACCGGCCCGGTCCAGGACCGCCAGCGTGGCCCGGGGATAGCCGTCCATAATCCGCCAGGCATCTGCATAGCCCACAATGGAGTCCTGGCGGCCCATGAGGAAGAGGGCCGGCCTGGTAAAGGGCGCCGGCATGGCATCCACATCGAAGGAGAAGGAGTAGCCGTCGGCCGCATACCGGTCCAGAAATTCATGATCCGCCGCCCGGACACCGGGGTAGATCTCGTCCCGGGTCCGTTTCCAGATCCGCTGGCTCTCCACCACCGCCATCCCCCGGAAATCTTTGAAGCTCTCGGCATCGTCAGGGGCGATGCGGGAGTCCAGGCCCGGGTCCCGAACCAGGGTCTCCCGGGGCGGCAGGGTCCTCTTCTTTTTATCCGCGACCAGCACCGGGCAAATGAGGCACAGGCCGTCCACCCGCTCCGGCTGGCGGTGGACCAGCCCCCGAGCAAGGTATCCGCCGTAGGACTGCCCCGCCACGGCATAACGCTGGTCGGGGACAACCCGGTCAATGAATTCCTGAAGCACCTGCAGCATCTGGTCTGCGTTGACGAGCCACTCCGGGGCCCGAGTCTGTCCCATCCCCGGCAGGTCCAGGTAAATACGCTGCCACCCGGCATGCTCCCGGAAAATGGGCTCCATGCACCCGGTCATGAGCCGGTGATCCGGCCCGTAGCCGTGGATCATCACTATAGGCCGCCCGGCCCCGTAGACCTTGTAGTGCAGGGTGATGTTTTCAAGCTGGCATTCCATCCGAAGTCACTCCCTTTTGTCGTCTTAAATAGTTCCTCTTCGCCGTAGGAAGATCAGACCTTCCGGGCCAGTTACATCAATTCACCCGTGGCTTATCCCCCCGTAATAATTATCCGGGGGTATTTCGTGGTACACCAGGTTTATATCCGCCTGGTCCACGCCCGTGTGCTGAGTGATCCTGGCCAAAATCTTTCCGGCCAGTTTTTGCTTCAACTCTTTGGTTCTCCCCGCGTACATGGTGACTTCCACGAAGACGAAGTTGGGGTCCCTGCTGGCGTGGTTGGCCCGAAAGTCAGACTCATAGAGCATGACCTGCCCCAGCCGGGGGTCAAGATCCAGGACCGCCGGGATGATCTCGCGCACTTCCTCGACCAGCCGGCGCTTGCTCTCCTCCGGCAGGGTCTTGGCCATCAGGCATCGATTAGTTCCTTTAACAACGGCGAGATCCTGGTCAGCAGACTACGAAGATTCTGGTACGGCACAAGGCCCTCATGCTGCAACCGGCCAAGGACAATACCGGGATGCCTGTTTTGGCTTTTGGCAAACTCTACAATCTTTTCTCTGGAGAAGTAAGGTTTTGTGCTTGCCACAAACCTCTGGAAAGCACGTGGATCAAGCAGCCAATCATTTGCCCTTTGATTGGCTACACTTTCCTCCGCACTTACGGCTTCTTCATCAAAGTTATCTAAAAAGGCGCCCCGGCGCCCGTCGATAATATGCGCCAGCTCGTGCATCAGGGTAAACCAGAAAGCGTCAATTCGATCATAGCGCAGGGAAAGCGCTACCACCGGCTTGTCTTCCAAAAAGAAGGCCGCGCCATCCAGATAAGTTCCAGGCAGATGCGGAACAATGATCAGCCGTAACCCCAGCTCCTTTAATACCATCGGAATCTTGTCAGCATCCTCGGATCGTTCAGCAAAGTGAAGCAACGCCGGAATTGCATGCGCAAGCTTCGTGGCATCAAAAGAAGCGACTTCCTTTTGGCGTGCAAGATGCTCGACGCGTTTAATCCAGGCAAGTTGGGACGGGGTTTCCGGTTCCTTCCCCCTTGAATAACGGAAACTGGCCGCCAGCTTTGGCTGTTCATCCAGGGAATCCACTCCCAGGAAGGCACAGACCTGCCTCTCCAGATCTTCGATGGATGCCGAAACCTCAAGCCAACCACGCTTGCCCATTTCCGCTATGGGAAGGAGGCCATAGATGCGGCTTTTTCGGGCAATGGCTTTTTTATCCGCCTTTTGCATGGCCAGTCGCAATCGGTAATTGGCCTCCAGATTATTCCAGAGTTCGGAGGATGTGCCAAAAGCCGCCGCGAGTTCGATGGCTGTTTCAGGCGTAATCTGCTTGGCGCCCTTGATAATCTCACTAACCGCCTGTTGCGGCCGCCCCAGAATCTCCGCCAGGTCTTTTTGAGTCCACCCCCGGGCATCAAGTTCGCGCTTGAGTATCTGACCCGGAGACGTAATTCTCGCCGGCATCAAATACCATTCCTGGCTCATTTCTCATACCCTCCTTCCATCAGTGGTAATCTTCAATGTCCAGAACCAGCAGAAGCTTTCCATTATCATCGGATTCAACCTTCACAATCAAGCGCCACTGGCTATTGAGCCGGAGAGACCGTTCGTTTTCCTTCCCGCGCTTGCCTTTCAGCTTTTCGAAGTGGAAACCTTTAAGTGCGTAGAGATCGCCTTCACTGAAAGCGGCTTTAATCACCGCCATGGCTTCAAAGAAGGCTTCAACCACATCGGCCGGATATTTGCTGGCGCCTTTTTCCTCCGTGTAAAGAGCTTCTATTTTTTTGCTGACGAAGCGGAACCTCAAATCGTTCTCTCCTCGGTTATAATATATCATTTCCCCGGGCTGTAAGCAATAATAAAATTCACCCATGGGGTGAATGGGGGTATTTATTATTCCAATCCATCCAAAACTGCCTTATGACTTTCGTTGGAAACAAAAAAATCCCTCCAATATTGGCGGACTCTCTGATGAAATCACTGTACTCAGGCCTCTTCAGCAGCTTCTCCAATGCCCGGGCGGTGGCTGATTCCCCCGAAGTAATTGTCGGGAGATAATTCGTAATACACAAGGTTTATGTCTGATTGGTCCACACCGGTATACTGGGTAATCTTGGAAATGATCGCTTCGGCAAGCTTCTGCTTTAACTCCCCGGTTCTTCCCGAATACATCGTGACTTCCACAAAGACGAAGTTAGGGTCCCGCGTAGCATGATTTGCCCGGAAACCGGACTCGTAGAGCATGACCTGGCCGATTCGGGGATCAAGTCCCAACACTTCCGGGATGAGCTCGCGCACTTCCTCGACCAGTCGGCGCTTGCTCTTTTCCGGCAGGGCTCTGGCTACGTGAATCTTGACTTGGGGCATGAAGGGCCTCCTTTGGAGTACAAGCATTAAGGAAATCGAATTGGCGGAAAAGAAACCAGAAATAACGGTTCAAGACCACCCAGTTTAGAAAATCACGGGAGACCGCCCTTACTGTGATATAAAGTCCTCCTCTACTTTCGCAGCACTACCGCGTCCTCATCCAGCCCAAGGCGCAAAACCTCCAGGCGTGGGGAAGCGGACAACATCCTCTTCATGGACTCCGGTTGAAAAAGAAACGGGAACAGGCTTGGACTCTCCAGGAGAGCCTTCAACGTCGCCGTATCACTGGAGCGCGCATGCAGGGATGCCTCAACCAGCCAGGAAGCAAGTCCGGGATCGTCAACCATCAAGGATAATCCTTGACGGTAAACACCTTTCGTGCCGGTCTCCTTAAGCACGCCCCAATCCACGTAAGAGCGCAGCACGCGGCGCGCCGCTCGTGAGACCGTCTGCCGTTCTCCGTACTGCTCCAGTATCCGACGCTGAACATGCGCCGCCGCGGCTGAACCTTGAAGCTTCAGCAGGCGGCCAACACAACCCGCTACGGCCGCCCAGAACGGGTAGACGGCCATGACCATTCCCCAATGGACCGCGATCTGGTGCGTGCGGGGGAGGTGTCTCACCAGTTCGAGTCCGCTCGCTCGCAGGGCTTCGAGTTCCCCCGGTGCGTTGACCCAGACCTTCAGCAGAATGCTGATAATCTTCTCGCGGTTGCCACGCTCGGCTTCGCCACCCACGGAGACTTTGTCCTGCAAGAGATCCTGCAAAGCCGCAAAGATGGCGGAGCGATCGTTTCCGGCGAGGACGAGGTTGGTCGTTTGTTCAAGCCACTCCAGGCGAACCCGCTGGCTGAACCCTATTTGATTGGTGCGGGAATTCATAGGGCTTCTCCTTCCCGGGCTGTAAGCGGCTGGTCTGCTTGCGAAGGGGCACAAGCAGGCGCGGCCGGCATCCTTTCAATGTGAATCAATGGCACAATAACCTCCTCAATGGAAAGGCCGCCGTGGCTGACGATCCGCTCCCCCCGGCGAACGTAGGCCTGGCGCCCGGGGGCGATGAGGGGAAGGTAGTCTTCAGGAAGGCCCACCGGCTGCCACTTCAAAGCCTCCGGAAACTGGCCGTGTACCCTATCGCGCAACAGAGCATCCGCATAGATGCGGACCCGCTCCCCGCGCCGATCAGCCACCGCCCCTTCTGTGGGGCGCCCGCAACCCTCGGCCTCGATGTTGCCGTGGTCAGAGGTTAGGAAAGTAAGGAAACCGAGGTCCAGCAATAGCTCCAAGAGGCCGGTCAGGTAAGGCTGCCGGGCCCACTGGCCTACCTGGTTGTGCATCCCTGCAGTACCCAGTTCCATGCCGTGCATGATCCGGTCGACCTTGTCGATGACCAACCCGGCGACTCTCACCCGGGGGCCGGAGAACAACTCTGCAACACTCTCCAGGTCACCGTCCCCCAATCCCTTGGCGTAAAGGATCTCATTTTGAGCCAGGCCTTGGTCCGCCCAGAACTGCGTCCACAGCACCGGTTCCTTGTCCGTGGTATGAATGCTGTTGGGAAACAGAATGGGAGGCCTACCTGCAAAGGCAGCCTGGCGTGAGACCGAAGTGATAGTCGGAACCCAGGCGAATACGGCACTTTCGCGAAGGCGGAAAGCAGGCCGTCGCAGCGTAAGCGCGTCTCGAACGACAATCCACTGGTCAAGGGAAAGTCCATCGACGACCAGCAGCGCCACTTTGCTTTTGGGGTTGTCCGCCAGGTAGCGGGCCAGATAGCGGGGAAGGTGGTGAAGCATGACCGGGGGCGCCGGCGGCAAATTGCCGAGCCCGGCGTAGCGCCTGGCCAACCAGGCAGTGAATGCGGCATCCACCTGAGACTGCAGAGCCCTAAACTCCCGATCCGCCTCTATCTTACCGGCGTCACCTGCGTCTACCGGCTCGTGCATCAGCACGGCCAGTTCCGACCACCCGCGAGCAAAGCGTAACCAGTCCCCGTGCCTTGCATCTGGGGCCGGAAGAGAAGACCGGAGGTTCTCCATCAGCCTGGCTAAGCGGCGCGACCGGTCTTCGACGGGATCGGTGCGAACCCCGATGCCCACCCAGGTCTGGCTGAGGACCTGGGCATCTTTATGACGCGAAGGTTGTAGCACTCGTTCAAGGAATAGATTGTCGAGGTACACCCTGACATCGCCGTCGTCAAAGGGTAGGTCAATAGGGCCGGGGAATCTTAGTCCGTAAGCCTCTCCGGCTTCACGGGTGATAGGTTGCCTCCCTCCGGCCGCCATGCGGTCGAGGAACACCGGCCAGCGTTCCTGCAGGAATGCGAAGAAGGCCTCCCGGTCCGGGACGATGGCTTCCAGCGGCCAATCCCTGAACGTTTCGTCCTGCCTCAGAAGTTGAATAAGCCGTTCGTCCAGGAGGACGGGGATGCGCTGGGCGCGGTAATGACGGCGGAGAAGCACCCACAGCAGGTCCTTCGGCTCTTTGATGAGCTCCGGTGCGATCTCGAAGACGTGCCGGAGGACGAACTCCTTGGTGGCGTTATCGCCGAGAGGGCCGGGAGCGTATCTTCTTTGGGCCTCATACAATGCATCAAGGTCGGCCCGGTCCAAAGCAGCCACGACCGGGTAGCTGAGGTGGGAGAAAATATCCCCGAGGCTGAAAGTGAGCCGTCGCCCCGCCTGGAGCAGATCATACGGCAGAGCGTCGAGATCGCCGGTCCCACAGCGCAATACCACCACGAGAGCCGTCTCTTCACCCTGGTCCCACCGGGAGCGGAACCTGGACTCATAGGCATAACGGAAAGCCACGTGATCCTCGAAGGGAACCAGTTCGAAGCCCCGCTCCCGAATACCTTCGAGAATCCCTTCCTCGAGAAGAAGCGCATCCGGGTCCGCCACCAGGGTCAACCGGGAGACCTTCGGGGGAAACTCCTTGAGGATATGGTCACGCCAGCTAGTCATGGTTACCACCCTCCACGCGGCCGCCACCTTCCACGCGAATCACAAGCAGGCAGACCATGTCGGGAAAGACCTGAGCCCTCCGTTCAAGCTCCTCTTGAAGGCTCTGTTCCTCCTGGGCCAGGAGGTTCAGGCGATGGCTGCGGACCTGTGCAAGCCCGATGCGCTCGATGGCTTTGCGCCTGGCTGTTAAGGCATACACGGCCTTCTCCCGCTCGCGAGCGATGTAGGTCTCGTGTTCTCGCATCAGCCCCTCGTAGATAGGTTTTCCGTATTCCTCAGCCGCGGTTTTTAAGCTTGCGAAAACCCTCTTGGATGATTCTGCATCGAGAACAGCAGTGATTACCGGGTCAACCACCAGGAGCTGGTCCCAGATGTGCCTTGCCGTGGGAATATATACTCTATCATTATCGGATAAGAAGAGCGGCATAATCCGCCGGCGCCGGGTCTCAGGTGCTGAGTTCCCCTGGAGGGATATCTGCCAGAGGGACCAGAAGCCCTGAATTTCCTGGGCAATGCCTGAAAGTGAAACAGCAGGAACCGGCTGCCCTGGGACAAAGCGTGGAAGCCGCATGACCAGATCCCGCACCCTCGGCTCCTCCAGCGTAAGGTGTAGCGTATCTGGAAGCTCTTCAGCGTCCTTGCCCGAGAACACTACCCCCGAATGCGTTTCGCCATCCGGCCAAGTGAGATTCCACAGGCGGCTCTCGCGTTCCACCTTGCCCCCGTGGGCCTTGAGGTAGCTCACTGTCATGCGCTCCACCCAATAGGGCAACGGATGGGTCAGTAGCCGTTGCGCCTCCCCTGGATCAATTTCTTGCTCTTTCCCGAGGATAGGTACGCTGGCTTGTGCTTGCCGGATCTGCTCTTCGATCTGAGCCATCACCGCCTTCACTGAGTCCTCGACCTTATCCGGATTCAAAATCGCCTCCATGTAAAGGTCGTCGAACATTCGCCCCGCCTGGGCCGAATCCAGGACGTCGCCGGTCTTGTCGATGCCCAATTCTTCAAGAATGACGGCCAGCTTCTGCTCCAGGACTTCCCGGACCCGGTGCTCTACGGAGTCCTCCAGGATGAAATTGACCGCCCTTACGGTATGCTTCTGGCCGATGCGGTCCACGCGGCCGATTCGCTGCTCAAGACGCATAGGGTTCCAGGGGATGTCGTAATTGATCACCACGTGACAGAACTGCAGGTTCAGGCCCTCCCCACCCGCATCTGTCGAGATGAGAATGCGGGCCTCGCGGGCAAAAGCGTCTTGAACCCGCTGGCGTTCTTCCATGTCCATGGAGCCGTTAAGACAAACGACGGCAAACCCACGCTCGCTGAGGAACTCCCGCAGCATCTCCTGCGTGGGAACGAATTCGGTAAAGACCAGCACCTTGAGCTCCGGGTCGCCCTCCTCGGCCTGAAGGCGGTAGATCCAATCGAGCAGGGCTTCGGCCTTGACATCCGGCCCAGTCTGCTCACACCGGGCCGCAATTTCCAAAAGCAGTTTTACCTCGGCGCGCTCGTTCTTGAGGGCCGTAAAGTGAGCGCCCAAGAGGCTTTCCAACTGCTCCTGGCCGTCCAAGTCCGCCCATTCTTCATTAACGTTAAGGTTAAAAGCTAAGAGGGACATCTGCTCTTCGGGGTCGGCCAGGACTTCCTGGCGTTTTTCCAGCGTCGCGCGGATGGCCCGGGTGCTGGACACCACCAGCCGCTGCATCAGAATCATCAAAAAGCCGATATAAGTGCGTTTTTCGCGCATGGCCTGGTTATATCCTTCACGGACGTACTCTGTAACTGCCTCATAGAGGAACCTCTGAGCGCGGTGCCGCTCCCCCCAGGAAACAGGAACAAGCTCTGTGCGCCGCGGCATGAAAAGCGGCTTGCCCTCGGCGTCGATGGCATGGCGTTTCTCCGTCCGGATGACATAGGGTTGGAGGCGCTCGCGGGTGACGCTTTCCATATCCGGAAACGCCTGTGGGTCAACGAGAGAAACCAGCCGGTGGAAGGCGTCGGACTTACCCTGGTGAGGGGTCGCCGAAAGAAGCAAAAGGTACGGCGCAGCCTCGGACAACCCCCGGCCCAGCTTGAAGCGGGCCACCTGGTCGGTGCTGCCAGCCAGGCGGTGGGCCTCATCCACGATGACCAGGTCCCAGCCCGCCCAAATCAGGTCTTCGAAGAGCTCCCGATTGCGTGCCCCCACCTGTGATGCCGTCCAACCACGGCGCTTGTCCATGGGTTTGACAGAGTCCATGGGCACCACCACCTGGGAGAAGCTCTGCCAGGCATTGGGTTGCGACACCGCGGAAATGCGGCACAGCATCTCCAGGTCGTCAGGCAGGATCAGCTTGAACTCCTCCCCAAAGTGGAGGCGCATTTCGGCCACCCACTGGTTCACCAGACCCTTCGGCGCAACCACCAGGGTTTGTTTCACGAGCCCCCGCAGTTTCAGCTCCCGCATGATGAGCCCGGCTTCAATAGTCTTGCCCAGGCCCACTTCATCGGCCAAGAGATAGCGCACCTGGTCACCGGCGATGGCACGGGACAGGGCCAGGATCTGGTGCGGAAGCGGGATGACAGAGGACCCCATAGGGGCCAGCAACACATCCTGCGTCAGCGCGTCAGCCACCCGGGCCGCCGCGGCGGCGTAGGCAATGTGGTCAGCCGAAACACTGCCAGCCTTCTCCAGGGGTATGAGCCTGGAAGCCGGAACACGCACCACGGCGTCCCGGCTGGGGAGCCAGACCCGGCAGATGGTTTGGCCCCAGAGGGTGTGGGAGTCGAGGATGAGACAGGGGGAGTCGTGGTAATCGCTCCAAGACCAGCTACCCAGCTTGATATCAGCCCTATACATATCTACACATCCTAATCGCCGAAAAGAAAGCTATATATTGCAGGACACCTTTTCCAATTCCTACTTTCAACACGCCGTAGTACTCAAACGCCAAAGACCCTTTTCCTTAACACAGAACGTTTTCGTTTCAGATGATGTCGCACCGGGGATCCAGCATATCTCGGCCGGGGAGATGGTCTTTCCAAACTGCCCGTCGCTTAGCGTCTCACGACCTAAGAACGGCTCAATAGGTCCCTGAAGGTTCGTGGCATCTTCCGCGATTATGTGTGCTGGTAGGGGTTCGCCTTTGGCAAGAGTAACCTCTGGGTCGGTAGCAAATAGCTCAGTCTGATACCCAAACACAGTTTTCGTTGGCCGAGGCTTACCTGCCAGGGTTAGCAGACCGAATCCATAGCCGCGTTCACCACCTACTTGAAGGCGGCCTAAAGCTTGTTCCCATTTGTCGGCAATCTTATCAGGCGTGTTACTTGAAAGAAACAGAATCCCTGAGAGATGTACAGGGTCGCCGCAAGCAAACACTATGCCGTCGTCATGCCAGCCACGCAAAAAGCGATGGTTGATCAACTCCACTTCGTGTAACGTCCCCTCTTGAGCCGCCTGGCTCGCGGTATCAATCGCCGTGGAAGCAAAGGAAGTAAGCAACCAGCTTTCGACCAAGTCCGCCTTAACAGTCTTGTTCCCAACCCTATAGCAAACCGATTGATCATGTACTAGCGGCATAATAGGGCGTTTTCCCTCTTGGTCAGGACAGGGGAACAAATAACTTGTTCGTAGGTGCTCCTTTACCATATTTCCAACTTGTACATAATCAGAACTCCCAAGTATCCCAGTAATATTGGCCGTCAGCGCACCCCAAAGCATCCGGCCAGTGACACAAAGGCGTGTTCGCTGTATATTACCAATATTCCCACATCCGCTATGGAGAGGGCTCCCCATTCGGAATACCACTTGGAAAGCTTGCCAACTCATAAAGACCCCTCCCCGGTCGAAGAGGTCATGGCTTTTGCTCCGTACCGGGCATAGATCAGCACTCTCTCAAAAAGATCCCTTACAAATATCATCCGGTGTAGGTCACTCGCGATTTGCCCGCTGACAAACTCAAGAACCTTCTTTTTATCCTCGTTAACCCGGCCTGATTCAACCATGTCCGCCTCGCGAACCCAACCGTCTGTAAACCCGGCACCCGGGCACCGAATTTCTTGTTTATTCAACAAGCACAACAGCCGTGCCCCGATGATACACGAGGCAAGCTCATTTCTATCCATCTTTGACTCGACAGTTTCCTCTCCGCTACTTGACAACAGGTACAAAAAGAAAGCATAGAGTCCTTGTTCTTGAAGCACTCCTAAGGCATTAGTCGCCACGCGCTCAATATCTTTACCTTCCAGTTTCCCGCTTCTCGCGGCAGTACCAATGTGACTTAGAATCAACTGGGAAGACTTTGCCGCAATCCGGTCAAGAACTACCATAATAACGCACCTCCCCTATTCTGTGGTCGAAGAGATAGGTTCCCCGATAACCTCAATTCGCCCAAAACCGCGCGTACCCATGCCGCCTATACCAAGGTATTGGAGTAGATCCAACCCATGGCTTACTACATCCGATGGTCCCTTTGGCTTTAGATCACCGCATTCAAAAGCTGGGAACCTAATTTGCCGGTAATCACTTATCTCGAAATCAAAGAACAGGAAGGTCCCCCTCGGGATAGCCTCGTAAGTGAAAAGTGCTGGATCGTATGCAGCCCCGGTTTCTGGATCGATTGCAACTGATGTTCGCACCTCTAGGCCGGAGTTAACCAGTTCGTGGAACAAAGCCTCGTGGACAATCACTGTCCTAGATAGTGCTTCTTTGAGTGTAACTTGTTCTTGCCAATCATTGCCGGATGGGGCATTAAGGGTAATTGGCTGAGCCGCGGCATTCAACATGAGCCATCCGATAAGAAAACGCCCATCGACGGCATGGAGACCACACGACAAAAAAACACTATCTTCTTCGGAAGGAGCCTCTGCTCCAGTAAATCCGGCTTCACGCAAGATCGACGCCGTGGTAATCCAGACCGGGCCTTCCTGAGATGATCGCGGAAAAAACAAGATATGTGCATCGTGGATGTTCACAACACCGGAGTTAAACCCGCCGTCTTCGCCGCCAAAAGCATAAACCACTGGATTTTCATCAGGCTTGCCCTTTGGATGCAGACCAGATGATTCGGGCATACCGTAACGCATTGCAGCTGCCGAGCGAATGGCTCCATGAAGACTCGAACCGGGAATCTTAGGAAGGTTTGTACCAGGTTCGCGGACAATAGCATTGTCTACTCGTCCCAAGCGATAGCCGCCGGTGCCAACATGCACCGGATCGATAGTCATGATTAAGTATCTTCGGGTTTCCAGTTTCATACCAGTCCCTCCTTCAATTCTTCAACAGTAGCTTCCTGCCAGCGCCATTTGAGTATAGACAGATAGAGTTCCATCAAGTCACGCCAGCGTCCCCATGTAGCCCATCTGATCATTGTATTGCGCCGGGTCTCAGTAATTCGGTTCCACAGCTTACCGAAGGATCGTCGCAACACGTGTTCCGCAAACTTACCTAAGGTGCTATCATCTGGAGAAGGTATCTGCCAATCTAATCGTGTTGTCTCGATAAGGCCTGTGATCTGCTGCAACTGTGTAATCGTCCTTCGGTTAGATGTGTTTTCCGCGATGACACTCCAAAGATCTCGCATCACATCCAAATCTTCAAGTAGAAATGGACGTGTTGTATAGGTTTCATGTGCCCGGAGCAAGCGCATTCCGGTTACCTCATCATAGAGCAGTTCAAAACGTCGGGCTGTAACATCAAGGAACTCAAAGTCGAATGTGGACGGTGCGTAGTGGATCTTGTCGCCTTCTTGAAGTTCCTTGACATGGACCAACGGAGTTTCAACAGCATGACCGGGTAAATGCGCCTGAAAGACAAAATGCCGGTCAGAGAGTGGTTTATTGGTGGCTGTATCCTGTACAAATACATAGGGATACCAATCATCCTCAGTACCAGCACCGGTACCATAGCTGATCTCTGTCTCAAAGTCGCTGTTTAGCTGCGGTAATCCGGCCTCTTCGGTTGTGCGGCTGAGAGTCATTTTCACGATATGACTATCGGGCTGATCCACGACCTTCTCTACCAACCAGACGGTACCAACGGAAGAAGACCGCCTTAGCATGCGCCTTGCTGCATCCACTGCAGTATACAGAGGCTGCTTACGGCCAAAGAATACTATACTGAGATGAAGCGGAAGTCGATTTTTCACTTTGGAAAACTTAGCCTCGTATTCAGATTTAATGTGATGAATCACTTCTAGTCCTTTCGCCGCCGGAACTAGAACCATGAATTGCTGAGGTTCTGAAAGTATATCAATTGCCGGGACGTAGTTATCCTGGCGAATCATCACCCTAATGTTGCGAAGATGCGCGACTACTTTTTGCCTTCCATCCGACAGTCCCGGTTCATAAATAACTATCTCCTCTCGTTCCCCTAGTTGCTTTGCCAGACATTGTGCGGCTCTATCCGGGGTACTGTAATCCTCTGTATCCGCACCAACCTGCCTGGCCACATATTGCAGATTGGCTATGGCAACCAAGTTCCGTTTATCCAACATTACTTCAAGGCTGATTCCAGGTCTCGGGTAGATCTCGTAAGCTTGATAGGGAGCAAGCGAACGATCCAGATCTCCCGCAATCGTAAGTCTAGGACCGATGGTATCAAGTAAGCCGCCAAGCTGCCCCTTTACAGATTCCTCCCAAAATCCTTCACAAGTTTTCCATACTCTACGAAGGCGAGCAAAAGAAGGGGTTTTCCTTTTCGCTGACTTGGGGTCTCCCTGCTGCGGCGGTATTACCAGCAGAGTATTTACGAGACCGTCGGGTGTTAGCCAATGACTGATGTCTAGCGAAGCTGCTATCAAAGCCACACGACCATTAATATCAGCTATCTCACTCATCCAAATGGTACTTTCGGGCTTTTCCGCCCACTCCTTTGACCTCTTTCCTATCCGATCCAACCAAAAATCTGATACCTTCCGCTCGATAGCTTTCTGACTCGGGCCCTGGGGTCTCACGCCGGAAATCAGGCAAGGTTCGCAAGAAGGCTTTCCGTTATCAGCGGCCATTTTCCACGAACTCTTGGTCCAGGCTAAATCAGGGTTCACTACTCGTTTCTCTTTGAGCCACTCCGTGATAGGCAGTGGCTGATCGTCGAGCTCATCGGGTTTGCTTTTTGGGGTCCATTTTGGGTCCTGGGCCCACCATCCATTAGTGTCAATCTGCGGCGTGATGATAATTTCTCCTTCAAGCACGGAGTCCAAAGCGGACTGGATCATCACCCTTAGGGTTTGGCCGTTTTCGTTAGCATAATCCAAAAGATCCTCCACATCAGGAACAACGAAAACCGAACCGTTGGCATCACGATAAACTTCGGTGCCCAAAGGGTAGGTCTCCTCAAGAAGGCTCTCGACCTTATCCAGCCCTTCATTGATCCAGGCTCTCCGTGCTAATAGTGCCGAAATACTAGGAGAACGATCTACTATTTGGCTACTATTGAATCGCAATGCAAGGAGCCGCCATTTTAAAGTATTTGCAACCGGAAGATCCTCGGTTCTGCCAATTGTGAGCAAGATGCCAGCCAGTGCCGCCTTGTATAATGTCGCTACGATATGCACCCAGCTCCAAAGGTCAACTTCGTTTATAGGTCGACGAGTGTCGCCTAACGCCTTGCTAAATGCCAATTGAGCAGCTTTCCGAAACTCGCTCCGGTTTTGCAGTTTCTCCCAGGGTAGATCTTCTAGTTGCTTCGTCAAATCTTTCAGCGCGGAACCCTCAAATCCAAAGGGCGAGCTAGGGCGCGTATCGTCAGCTGGTTGTTTGCCATCATCCTTGCTTGCTGGTTCCTCTTTTTCGACGTGAGCCGCTTTGTGACATCGACGTAAAGCTAAAACAGCCCAGGGCTGCGAACTATCCTCAACTCCCCCATGCCCACCTTCGCTGATCAAATTACCAATTCGAACCGGCGGAATGGGGTCTCTCTGAAATATCGACAGGTTTGGGTCCAGTCTATCCAGAACGCAGCGCCAAGGGAGATTGCTTCCAATAGGCGGCGCTGCCTGAGATCTGACATTCTCATCCGAACATTTGCGGCAGTCATGCAGCCATGCGGCAACCTCAGCAAGCAAAAGATCCTTCTGATGTTGTTTTAGAATCTCAAGACTACCGGCCATGATCCTTTGCCCCCTTCTTCATTACTTCAGCGAGGTCCGATACGGTTTTGATAAGATCGTCAAAGGTCGTGAATTCCCTTGAGAAATACTTTGGCTTAATGTCCTCATTAGGTTGGGTAGTATGACTACTGCCGCCTTCGTCAGTATGCTTCTCATGGGCAGCTTTACCTTCTCTCTCCCACCATTTCTTCGCCTTTTCATACAAAAGCCGGTCTGATTTGCTAAGGCGAGCAATTTCATCTACAGAAAGCTCAAGCAACGCCTCATCCTCGTCACGAAACTTGGCAATTAGCCGACCAAGTGATTCTAGATAGCGCGGTAAAGATTGCTGTTCCATTGACTTAGGAGGCTGAACTTCCGTAAGTTCCACCTCAACGTTGGCCGTAACAGTGCCATTCAAATCGCGATTCCGAGCTAAACCGTAGCCACTCGAGACCTTGGCGCCAAAGCCCAAAACGGTCAGCATCTCCTTCAAAGCCGCTGCTGCTGCCTGCAAATCCTGTTCAACCTGCCTCGCGGTTTCTGCATCCGCTTCTTTACCTTTCGTGCCAGCACGGTCAAACGGCACGTAGATCAAGGTGAAGATCCCTCCGGCGCCAGCGGGCACACATTCCATGAGAATAGGCCGTCGACCCGCTCGGGTGGCCCGATCATGAGGGTTTATTACTTCTAACTCTACTTTGTTAAAAAACGTCGGGTATATGAAAAGCCTGCCTGATCTAGTAATCTCCTGTGCTTCTACCCCACGCTCGTTTCCGAACAAACGACGCGCAATTTCGCCACTATCTAAGTATTGGCTATTACCAAGAGAGCGCAACGCTGAACGCAGGCTCCCTTTCCAACTACTGGACGCCACATACGGCCGCCCAAAGACTTTCTCCCGACGCACAGGATTATCAATGATATAGAACAAGTTCTCATCTCGGGAAAGGTACGGTTTGTCTAGGGTCACAGAAAACCTGATAACGGCACTGTATTTGGGAAGCTTTGCTATGTCTATCTCTTGGCAGGCGATAACCTTCCATATCTCCTCAGCACAACCATTCGGTAAGACCAAATCTAAGGCTGACTTTGCCCATTGAGAACGGAATTCGTCTGCGATCTCTTTATCCTGCCAACAAAGCTCGTGGTATACCAGGTGGGGGAGTCCACGTCCCAAAAGGGGCTGTGCCTTTTCGCGCACTCTCTTCTTCAACATATCCTTTTCCTGTCTATCTCCGCCTTGCTTCAACAGCCTTACAGCTTCTTGAAACTCTGTAATCTGGCCCTCCAACTCGTGAGCCAGATGAGCCGAACTATCATAGCTCATTCCCGACCACCTCCTACCCTTCACGCTGGGCTTGGTTAACAAGGGCTAGTCCTGTAATGTATGGAACTTCGCTCTGCAATTCAAAAATATTTTGCAACTCTTTCGCAGCCTCCTTGGCTACGCTCTCCTCAGTAAAACCCCATACGCGCAGCGAATACTCTTTATCCCCAGCCTCGCGCTTGTAAGGATGGCTGACAAATACACGGGTGCCGAGCCGAGGTTTTCCAAATACTTCACGCGTTTGTTCCTTAGCCTGGTCTTTATTTCCGGAAGATTCTCTAAGGCGTATCTTATAGTAAGCCTGGCGAAGTCCTACTCCTCGAGAGTTTGAGGGCAGCTCGTACCGAATGTCGAAGGATGCAGGGAGATACGGCCGTTTCGACGGTGAATCTGTCATTATTGCCTTCGCTTTGCCTAAGCACTTTATCTGCCTATTATGATCCGGAATTGATAGATCAATGAACCAGAACTTCTCTAGACTGTACCAGTCAGGGGCGCTGGGTGGCTTCCTGAATGTATGTTTTGAGTAAAACTCCCGAATTTGTCTGAGGGCATCCCTAATCTCCATCTTCTCTCCCCAGTTAAATTGTCCAAAACCGTACTGCCCCTTCGCGCCAATAGAACCGCAACGGCCTATAACAGACAGTAAAGCCTTGATTTGGGACAACACCTCTTCTCCGTCTTTATCAGGAAAAAAGAAGGTCAGAGTTATGGGTCCGAAAACGAGTTTGTCGTTAAGGTTATCATTAAATACCTCTCTCAGCCACCAGCGATTAAACACGTCTTCATTCAGTTCGTTCTTGTAGAAAAGTGACGTTAGCAAAAAGGGTTCGGCAAGACTCCCTTTGGCTACAAGACGGAAACGCCTTTTCCAACCACCGCAGCCGAAAAGCCAACATGCAGGGCACAACTTTGTCTCCCGCTCATTGTCGTTCCTCTCTTTGCCAGAAAGACTACATTGTCCCTCAGTAGTCGGATCACAAGCACTGCCGCCCACCCCACGTATGATGGCTTCGTACCACCAGCGCAGTGAACCGATGATCCCGGTTTCATGTAAACGATCGGATTTACCGGTAGCCCCTGCCGTCCATAGCGGCGTGAACATCTGCACAGTAGTTTCAAATCGCAAAGTCACATCTATCCCCCCATCCTCGTCACTGCCTGATCGAACCACATCAACAGCTTCGCATCCTCTTGCAAAATGCTCTCCGGTATCTTTCTCGCCACCTCAATAATGGTTCCATAATCCTTCTCCTGCCACGCCTTCTTGAACCCGGCTCGCACCGCCTCCATCCGGAACACCCTTAGCCGGCGCTGGGGTGAAGCCTTGTATTCCTCAAACTCGTGCAAAAGAGCCCGCTCCCGCAGTTTCTCCAGGTCGCCCGCCTTGTTCGGATCAGGTAGATACCAGCGGTCGCGCGCAGCAGCCAACAACTCGGGATTTTGGGTCGCAAGACCGACCATGTCTTCTGTAGCCTGTCCGGCGGCCATTTCGTCCTGCATGATCTTGCGCAGCTTGTCGCTTTGCTTCATCCACGATATCAGTTGGGGCGAGATGGGACCTTTTCCGTCGTACATCAGAAAGTTCTGCTCTAGCAGTTCCTTTAGCTCCAGAGTCTTCTCGTGCTTTTGCCAACCACCGATCTCTCTCATGAACTGCGGGTGCAACTCCTGGAAGGACTGCGGCTTCTTGGTAAGCTGCTGCTTAAGCCATTGGATGGCCGAAGACTCATCGGTGACGAAGAGCGAAAGCTGCAGGATCTCCTTAACGGTCATGCGCTTCCGATCATACTCCGCCACCTGGTCCGGCAGGAAGTACATTCCATCACGCTCCGAAAAGCGCTTGGCCAGCCCCTGGTAGAACTCCGCCGCCGTCAGTGGCACGGTTACTCCTCGCCGGACATGGAAAGCCACCATGCGGTCGAAGAGTAGGTAATTCACCCGTTCGGCGATTACCTCGGCCTTACCATCCCTGGTAACAAAGACTGGAAGCTTCTTCAGGTGGGTTCGCACGAAATCCCAGACGCCTTCCTCAGTGCCAGCCGTAAGCCTAAATCGTTGTTCCAGGCCACCGTTGGGTTTGTAGCAGGAGATGACCAGATCCTGCTTGACAGCAGTGCTGGTTACTTGACGATAAGAGCCTTGCTGCTTATCAAGTGTTCGCACGTCAGCCACGACGAACCCAGCGTATTGCATCGCTTCCTGAATGGCATTCCAGACGGCGTTACGGGAGTTGTGGAAGACCACCGTCATCCAGCGCCCCGGCTTGAGTACCCGGTAGTATTCCTCAAAGCAACGCTGTATCAGGTGTTGGTACTCAGGCAGCCCCTTCTTCTTGAACTTGTCTACGATGGCTTCGGGCGCGGCATTGGTGATCACCCGGTGCCATGATTCAGCCAGGAAGTTCAGATCCGCGTAGTAGATGTTCTCGCCGAA
Organism: Bacillota bacterium; assembly: GCA_023381695.1. Classification (GTDB taxonomy): domain Bacteria; phylum Bacillota; class UBA5301; order JAMCQP01; family JAMCQP01; genus JAMCQP01. Next base: position 33,203 of record JAMCQP010000014.1, read on the forward strand.
CGGTGGGTCAGTGAAGATGTAATCGATACAGTCGCTATCTAAGCCGAGGCAGGTCGTGGAACTCGTTGAGATGACTGTTTCGCCATATGTAGCGTACTGATTGCTAAAGGCCTTCATAAGTCTGTTGAGTTTGCCTTCGTGAACGTACCATGGACTTAGTTCCGAGTGCTGGGACGGAACATAGTAGATCCCCTTCATATACTGCGATACTTGGGAGAAACCCGTTGGCCGGTAGGAATTGCAGACTGATGTGGTCCAAAATCCTTGCTCGGCGAAAAACAAAAGCATATGCCGGACGCGAGCATCGGGATAGGCGTTAGCCTTCCGCCAGAGAACGGCAAGCGCGTAAGCAGCCCGGGGTAAGAAAAAGTGGTGAATGTGTGTTACACCCGCCTTGTCCATGCGAGCCCGCTCGTGTGTCATATGCATTGGTGGTATTTCAGTAATCGGTATTTCTGGGGGTACTGAAATGGGGGCAATTCTTTCGAGAAGCTTCAAATCGAACTCATCCGGTGTTTTCTCATATCGCCTCGCGCCAACTTTATATGAGATCAGTGATGGCCTCCGTTTGGGCACTCGAATCGTCGTTTCAAGTGCAGGACCAAACCGGGTCTCGTAGCAACGATCCATTCTTTGTTTTGATAATACACTACCGCAATGTGGACAGGGGAAAGTTTCCTTGACGCGCTTGGTCTCCTCATCAAGGGCTTCATCAAGAAAAACGACTTCACCGGCGCAGTCGGGGCAGGTAAAGACCTCGCTCCAGACGGTGTATTCGATTGTACCGAGTGCTGGGGACTGAGGACTAAGCAAGGAGCGGATTTCATCAACAGTCTTGCAGGCACGAAGCTTCTCGGCCCATTGCTCCGGAGACTCAGCCCTGAGCGTCCGGTACATCCACCCGATTTCCCGCTCGACTTCTTCAAGAATTTGCTTTCCAGCCCTGGCGAATTCACGCACATCGAACGGCAGATTGTAGTTGGCGGCGATGAAAGTGGCGGCAGGCGAAAGGTCGTTGAGCATAACGCGACGCGCGCCCCACACAGGCTTCGCCAACCCCTGCTTCTCGAAATCAGCCTCGACCTTCCGCCGATATTCCTCCGGAGCGCAGCCACACCATTGAGCAGCGACGCCGGTCATGCCCGAACCACAGAACCCGTCCAGTACAACATCGCCTGGTTCTGTATAATGGAGGATGGAAGGAACAATGGCCAGATGCGGCACCTTTGTATGGTAAGAATGCGCCTTATAGATCGGGTCCGTTTTCCCTTCGCTTACATCGACAGCGAACGGTTCCCGGCTATACGGTTTGTCCGGATCATAGGGCTTGCCGTAATTCCGGATGAACTCGCCGATAAACGGGTTTGGGCAAGCGGTATAGTACGGCGGATCTGAGAGGGTGAGGATATCCTCGATTTTCCCGTGGGGAAAGCCAACCTCGTCCTTCCAATGCTGCAAAAGATCCTTGCCGGCCTCTCCCTGACGCATCCGCTGTGCCAGTTCGCGCAGGCTGGCATCATCGCCCATGGGCCAGTTCTCTATGGACTTCATACGGTTGAAAGCATCGTCCACAGAAGTGAATGGAACCCCACCCAGCTTGGCGTGCAACTCCTCCAGTCCCACCCGGAGCTTATCAAGGAAGTAGGCGCGCCTCGCCTCGCTGTTCTCGAATGTCAGACCAAGACACTCAACTGGACCGCGTTCCTTCGTGGCCTCCTCGCGAAACAGTCCGCTTGCACTGGGTAATCCACTCATGTTTCTACCTCTCTTTTCATCTTCCATGAGTCACAACGCTTTGGTTCAAAAACCTACTCCAATACTATCCTTACCTTGCCGGGCTCCTTCCCCCTGGCCAGCTCATTCAGATATTCCTCGAAGCGCTTCTTCAACTCCGCCAGCGTAGCGGGCGAGCCGCCGGAGAAGAGGGCTCCACGGAGGTCTTCCATCTTCACCGGCACCCTGATCAGCCCGGAAAGAGCCTCCTGCAAGGCATGGAGGAATTCCTGGTCGATTTCCCCCGGCAGAGTACGCCTTTTCCTGAAGTCGTCCAGAAGCCTCCTCGCTTCAGGCCTTAAGAGGACCAGATTATCCCGGGTCGTGGGATCCTCCAGGTTATCTAGTAGGGTTTTGGTCCAATTCCCGACGAGCGCATCGAGCCTCTCATCCAGCGCGTCGAGTGCCTGCCCTGCCGGCTTATATTCGCAGTGCGGGCATACGGGTGAGGCGTCCAGGTCACGTTCGGTAAGCGCAAAACAGCTCTTCAGACCAGCCAGATCGTTCTGGAAGCCGGACAACGCTTGGCGAGGCAAAAGGTCGATGGTGGAGAGTTTTTGCAATACCATTATCCGTTCATCGTGTACGAATTGGGCCTTACGCTTATCTTCGTTCACCCCCAGCCGCGCCCTGGTGTGCAGGGAGAGGTAGGCCTGGACATAGGCTTTCTTGAGTTCGGCGAGCTTGCGTTGGGTCTCCTGGCGGAAGACCGCCGCCCGGCGTCTGGCCGGATCATTGATCTGGCCGAGGACCTCATCGCGGGCCGCCTTCATCTTTTCGATCCATTCATGCCCGGTGGGAAGGACAGCTTCGGCTGTAGCCAGGTAGGAAGCCAGAGGCCCGAGATCCGCCGCCAGCCCTTTCAGAGCTTCCACCTCCTGCAAGGCCGCGAGACCTTCCTGGTGAGCGGCCACTTCCGCAGCATCATGACGGAAATTCTTGAGCTTACCCGGCGAATTATACACCTGTAGGGACTCCAGGAAGGTTTTGGTTTCATCCATCTGAGAACGCAGGTTCCCGGCCTCATCAGCGGTAACCAGGCTCTTACTCCAGAAAGGCAAGCCGCTTCTGAGGCTTTCCTGCGCCAGAACCAACCTTTCGAGCTTCTGCGCTGCGGCCTTTTGCAGTTCCTGAACCGGCTCTTCTTTTCCTTGAGTAACCAATTGCGCCATGCCCGGCGTGAGCCCCAGGAACTCAAACAGCGCCTTGAGCGCGGGCAGGTTCCACTCCTTGGGCGGCTCAATGTGCTTAAAGTTCGCAAGATCTTCGATGGCGGTCCCTGCCAGTTGGGCAAGGTTCGTGGCGTCGAACTTTTTCCCCGGAATAGCCAAAACCACGTCGCCCGAGTAGACCAGCGCCGCCAGAAGAACCACCAGCCATTCCGGTTCCAGGCGGTACCCTTTGTCCGGCGCGAAGTACTCGACGCCATAGACCTCCTGCACCAGCTCGACGCGGTTGACCACCTGGCCCTGACCCTTCCTCCGCAGGAGATCAAGAATGTGTTTAGCGTACTTTGACCGATAGGGATCCAGGCGGTCGCCGTCCAGGAGTCCCAATGCGTCCAGCACCGCCGTGGCCTGCTTGGTGCGGCTTTGCCCGGCGATGGCCCGCAGCGCATCCTGGGCCGCCTGAGCCCGGTTCGCCCCGGTGATGAGCACCGAAAAGACGGGGTATTCAGGAGCCTGATCCTGAAAGTGTGCTCCGAGGCAAATCCCGGCCACGGTGTTCACCAGGTCGCGGAAGTTGATCCGCTCGCTGGAGGTAGAACCGGAAAGCTCCCGGAGCGGCTTCTCCTTGAACCACTCGGTCAGGGATTTGGTCCGCCCCTGGTAGATGACCTCGAAAGCCGTGGAAATGTTTTGCCTCAGCCACTGAACCAGTTGCTGCAGGAAGCTGGACGCCTTGGCTTCGTAGATGGACCTGGTATAGCCGGAGGCCGTGGAGGCCAGATCCAGGGCTGCGGCATAGTTCCGGAGCGCAGCACGGAACGCGTCGTCCCTGCCCTTCAGGCGGAAGAAGACTTCGTCGGCTTTCTTCTCGTCTTTAAAATATGGTGGCTCGAAGGGCTGGATGAAGTAAAGGTAAAAATCGCGTGGTGGCACCGCTGTCGAACGCTCGTTGGGCGCGCCGAAGAAAAGGTACCCCTGGCGCGCGGCCTTGTGATCCGGCCACTCCAGCTCGTGCTGCCAGATTCTGTACCCGGTGACGTAGGTTTGGTCCGTGCACTCTATGACCCGCTTCAGGGCTTCGTAGTAGTAACGGTCGAGCTGGGAGGCCTCAAGGCTCTCAGCTCGCTTTTCGATCAGGGCGTCGAAGTCCTCGGTCTTCTTCAGGTCCAGGTAATACTGGCGGTTGTCCGGGTTCGATGAGATGAACTGGCCGCTCACCGTCTTGTGGATCTCCCGCAGCACCGTTTCCACCTGGGAAAGCAGGTCATCGGCGGGATCCCCGCCCAGTTCTTCGATTCCGGGTTGGTACAGGCAGAGCCCGTCTCGCAGCTCTTCGGCCGTAGCGCCCAGGGGCGCGTAAATGTCCCCGGTGGTGAGCCGGTACACCGACAGGGCATGGATAACGCGCAGCGCCATGGGCGTGTACGCAGGCCGGGTGAAGGCTTGCTGAATGCGGGCCTCCAGTACCTGGCTGCAATCGATCACCGCCTTGATGTCTGGATCGGCGCGGAAGGCCGGGTTTTCACGCAGGATAGCCCAGTAGCTGTCGTACGCGATCAGGCCGGGCCAGCCGGCCGGGACCTCCCGGTCGAGCAGCCTCTTCATGGCCAGCGAAAGGGCTTTAAGCACCTCGCGCTTCTCCGCTGCCTTGATCTGCTCGAAAACATCGATATAATCTGGATGCACAGGAAAGAGGCGGACAAACTCGTCCATCCGCTCGTTCATTCGCCCATAGAATCTGGCAAAAGGACCAAGATACTCGCGAATTTTGACCTGCTGTTCACCGGCCTTCTTGAGCAAGCGCTCGGCCACCACGAATTTGATGTCGGTGCGGGCGATCAATACCTGCTCAAAGCGATCCTTGACCCGGCGGATGCTATCCGCGGCAAAGGAAAAACGGGGGCTGTCAAAGATAGCCTCCTGCACGCCGGCAATAAAGCGGAAGCGCAGGTCCTTGCAAACCTCGCCAATTTCGCGGAGGAAATTCAGGTCCAGGATGAGTTCCTGATCCTTGCGCGTGCGCAGGTAATCGAGGAGCTCGTCCACCACCAGAAGGAGGCCATGATCGGGATATTCCTGGTGGAATGCGGCCATCATCTCTTCGAAGGCCCGCTTGTTGTTAGGCACTTCGGCCGCCGACGGGAAGGAGTAGTTCACTCCCATGGCCGCCAGGTGTTCTTCCAGTTCGCCCACCAGGATATCGCGCAAAGACATGGTGGTGGCCCCGATCTCGGTGCGCACCACTTTGAAGCGACCGCCGATCTGCCGGGCGGCTTCCGCCACGCCGGCGTTGTTGACCTGCGCGATGAAGTCCGCATTCTCGGCCAGGGCGGAGAGCACCGACATAAGATGGGATTTGCCGGTACCGTAATTACCCACGATCAGGAGTCCCTTATTATCCGCGGGCCGGTCGAACTGAAGCTGAGGAATGACGAAACCGGTCAGCTTTTCGGCCATTTCCCGGGAGATGACGTAGGTCTCGACCAACTGGCGGGCAACGGCCTCCTTATCCGCGTCCCGCAACTGAACCACAGATTCGATGGGCTCAAACTGGATCAAATCCCGATACTTCATTCCTTCCTCCCCACATTTCACGGCCTTTTTCCTCTATCCCGTCAGCCTTGAGTTGTCGCTATCTGCCAGGGACTGAGTCCAGATTTACCACCAGGAAATCGTGAACCGCATAGCGTCTATATTCATGATGCTCTGGTGCCGCGTAAGTCAAGTATCCATTATCGATGGTTCCATTCCAAGACGCAACGATGATCCTGTTGCGCGAGATGCCTTGCAGTAGTCGAAGCGGGTCCTGTTTGAGCATTACGTCAAACAAGATTTCGGTATTGTCGAGCAGGACCACATCACTCGGCGACATATCCACGATCTCCGAGAGCAACCTGGGTAGTTGCAGCACCCGTCGGCGCTCGGTAAGGTCGAGCATGCGGCGCGAGAGCTCAAGATTGAGGTTTAGTAAGGGGGCACCTGTGTGCTTGTGTACTTCCTTAAGGAGACGGGTCTTACCCTTGCCCGCCGGCGCCACCACCAGGATGAGGCGGTAATAGAGCTCGGCCGCCTGGCTGATTCTCTGTGTGAGTAGATCGGCAAACGTCATGAGTAAGTCCTCCTCCCGAAAGCGGGGCTCCCGGTCAAGGGAGGTGATGACCATGTTCTTTTTCCAAAATGGCAGAAGGTCCTTAGTGGTTAAAAACATAATTACGGTGACGTATTTTTAGCAAGCCGCGCTAACCAGTTCCTTTATCTCTGGTTTTTCACATGACAGCTTGGAGCACAAACGGCCCAGATCTGCTCGTGTAAAAATC
>JAMCQP010000042.1 GCA_023381695.1 Bacillota bacterium
CGCCGAGCCCTTTTTGGCGGGCATATTCGATGGACGGCTCATTGCGCCGGTCCAGCAGGTTATACTGGCAGAGCACGCTCTCAAAGTGCCCGGTGTCCACCAGCTTGATCATATTCTCCGGCTCGTCATGGAACGAGAAGGAGAGGTGCCGGATGAGCCCCTCTTCCTTGGCCCGGTGGGCGGCCTCCATGGGCCCGCCGGGCACATCGATCTTCTCCTGATAGAGCTTCCAGTTGATCCCCCACATGTGGTAGAAATCTAGGTAATCCACATCCAGCTTGCGCAGCGAATCTTCCAGCCGTTTGCGCCAGTTCTCGCCGGAAGCGTCCTCGATGGGATTCTTGGTGGAAAGGGTGATCCGGTCGCGGTAGCCTTTGATCGCCTTTCCCACCGTTACTTCACTGGTGCTGTCCATGTAGTACGGCGCGGTGTCCACGTAGTTGACCCCCAGGTCCAGGGCACGCCGGATGACATTGATGGCCTCCCGCTCATCTTTGGGCAGGCGCATCGCCCCAAAGCCCAGCGCGGAGACCCGGACGCCTGTGTTGCCAAAATCACGGTACTGCAACTGTCTTCTCCCCTTCATCAATATTGACTGCTCATTATCTCCGATCATAACTTCAATTGTTTATCCCGACGGCCCGCTGGCCAACCCCGGCTGTTCGGCGCGCCGTAAAGATTTCACCCGCCACCGCCTCCAGCTGCGCCAGATTGCGGCATTCAAAGACCTGCGCGCAATAAAGCGCGTAGCTTCCCATGATGCTGTCCTCGGTATCCCAGGTCTGCCTGGGCTTGGGGTTGAGCCAGATCACCCGCCTGACACGGCCCGCGATCTTCCGGAGGGAATCCTTTTCGTCCGGATGCCAGTTATTGCGGGCATCGCCGAGGATGAGCAAGGTGGTGCGATCCGTCAGCTCCGGCAGGTACTCCCGGGCGAAGGCATAAAAGACGCTTCCGTAGTCGGAAGCCCCCGGCAACCAGAATTCATCCCCGCCGAAGATCTCTTCCAACGCCGACCGGATGTCCTGCCGGCGCAACTGGTCCGTCACCTCGGTGATCCTGTCCACGAAGATAAAACTCCGCACCGCCCGAAACCGCCCCTGCATGCTGTAAACAAGTTGTAGAAGAAACTGCGAGAAGGCCGCCACCGACCGGGAGACATCGCACAACACCACCAGATCCGGCCTGCTCACCACCCGGTGCTGGAAGGCGGGGAAAATGGGGACTCCTCCGGTAACCGCGGCCCGCCGGATGGTGCGCCGCAGATCCATCCGGCCATGCCGCCCGCTGCCGTAACGCCGCCCGTAACGGGTCGCCAACCCCCGGCCAAGCCTGGCCACCTGCCGGCGCACCGCCTGAATCTGCTCCACGCTCAGCCGGTTAAAATCGGTTTGACGCACGGCCACCTGCCGCAGGATTGCCTGGATGGCCCTGGCGCCGAAAGCCTCCACCAGCGCTCGCTCCAGCCTGCGGCGCAGGAGCTCCTCCAGACGGGCCACCTGCATGGTCGCTCTCTGGAACTCCTCTTCTGGCATCTCCCCCCGCTTACCGGCCAGCTGCAGCTTGTTTACTGCGCCGAACCATTCTATGGAGACCTGGGCTTCACGTAGCAGTTCCTCAAGATCGGCCAGCCTCTCGGGGGCTATTTCTCCCAGATTGGCCACCGCCTCATCCGCCAGTTCGGCAAGGGCGGCGGCATCCCCGGAATGAACGGCCTCCAGGAAGCGCTGAATCGGATTTGCGCCGGGAGAACTCGCGCCAGGTGAATTTGCGCCGGAAGACCTCGCTCCCGGCCGCCCGCGGCTCCTCCCGCCCCGGCCCTGCCCTTCCCCGCCCGGCGAATCGGTAAGCGCCATCCGCCCTGGTGCGCCGTGCGGCTGGACGTTACCCTGCGCTTTGACGCCGGCTGGCGCACCCGGCAAGAACGACGCCACCGGTAGTGCATCCCCCGGTAGTGCATCCCCCGGCAGTGCATCCCCCGGCAGGGCGCCATCCGGCGGTGCAGCCCCCGGCGGCAGATCAGCCTTCCAGGCGTTAAAATAAAGATCAAACAGGCTTTCGAAGATCCGTTCATCCATGAAGTCCTTGATTAGAGTGGCGCGCAGAGCGCTTTTAAAGCGCTTCTTCCCAAATCCTACCATGCCCACGGCGTTGAGGCAGTCGAGCACCTCCGCCGGCGAGACATGCAGGCCGGCCTGGCGTAGATGATGAACGAATCCCAGGATCTGCTTCTCCATCTCTCTACAACCTGTCCAGCAGATCGTTGATCTGCCCGCGGATCCGCCGGATATCCCCCTCGTATTTAAGGAGAACCGGCAGCGTCCGCCGCACCAACCTGGGATCAAGGAGCTCTGCGCCGAGCACCAGCAGCGCCTGAGCCCAGTCCAGCGTCTCCGAGATGCCGGGGGCCTTGCGCAATTCCTTCTGGCGCACCTCCTGGACGAAGGCCACCAGCTGCCTGGCCAGTTCCTCCCTGATGCCGGGCACCTTGAGGGTCACGATCTCCAGTTCCCGCGCAAAGGCCGGGTAGTCAATGTGCAGGTGCAGGCACCGCCGTTTCAAGGCGTCGCCAAACTCCCGGGTGTTGTTGCTGGTCAGGACGACCAGCGGGATCTGCCTGGCCTGGATGGTTCCCAGCTCGGGGATGGAGACCTGAAAGTCCGAGAGCACCTCCAGGAGAAAGCTTTCAAACTCGTCGTCGCTCTTGTCCAGCTCGTCGATGAGGAGCACTACCGGCCGTTCCGACAGGATCGCCTTTAAAAGGGGCCTGGCCAGTAAAAACTCCTCGGTGAAGATGCTCTCCCTGGTCTCCCGCCAGTCCCGGGCGTCAAGATGATTGGCCTGGATGCGCAGAAGCTGCTTCTGGTAATTCCACTCGTACAGGGCCTTGGCCTCGTCCAGCCCTTCGTAACACTGCAGGCGGATGAGCTCGCTGCCGGTGATCCCGGCCAGGACCTTGGCCAGTTCGGTTTTGCCCACCCCGGCCGGTCCCTCAATCAGCAAGGGTTTCTGCAACCGGTACGCCAGAAAGATCACCGTGCAGACGTCCTCGTCGGTAATATAGGCATGCTCCGCCAGAAGTCTCTGTACATCATCCACATCGCTGAATGCCGCGGGCACGGGCATATTCGTCACCTGCTTATCCGTGACCTACTTATCCGCCATCTGCTCATTATCCGTGATTCCTCACTATGATTCCACCCCACTGTGTTCTTTTCCTCCCGGAAGGGCTAAAAATCTGCCCGCGTGCCTCGTAATTGATTACCGGGCTGGAAGATCAAGACGGCTTCTCAAAGGCCGCCTTCACGTTCCGAGTTGCATTTCCTTCCTGTTTGATCTGTGCTATAATACTTTTATCATTAGTGGCAATAGCTTTTATCATTACGGGAATGGGATGGAGGGTTAACATAACGATGCGGACCGCACAACGGATTGCCGGGCTGGCCTCGGATATCTTCACGGAGATGAGCCGGCTCAGAAAACAGGTGGAAGCGCGCGGGGTAAAGGTGATCAACCTGGGGATCGGCAGCCCCGATCAGCCGCCGCCGGCGCATGTGCAGGAGGCATTGAGCCGCGCCCTGGCCAACCCCAGGGTTTACGGCTACCCGACCTCGGAGGGCACGCCGGAGTTTCGCGCCGCCGTGGCCGCCTGGTACAAGAGGCGGTTCAACGTGGATCTGGACCCGGCCACGGAAGTCCTCACCCTGATGGGTTCCCAGGACGGCCTGGCCCACCTGGCGCAGGCCTTTGTGGACCCCGGCGACATCGCGCTGGTGCCGGATCCCGGCTACCCCATCTACAGCGCCAGCATCATCCTGGCCGGCGGGGTGTTGCATCCCCTGCCGCTTCTGGAGAAGAACGGCTTCCTCCCCGACTTTTCGCAGGTTAAACCGGAGGTGTCCCGGAAGGCCAGGATGCTCATCCTCAACTACCCGAACAACCCGGTCTCCGCGGTGGCGGACAGGGATTTCTTCGCCCGGGCCGTGGCCTTTGCCAGGGAGTACGATCTTCTGCTCTCCAACGACCTGGCCTACTCGGAGCTGACTTTCGACGGTTACCGGCCGCCCAGCCTCCTGGAAATCCCGGGAGCCAAAGAGGTGGCCGTGGAATTCAACTCCCTCTCCAAGACCTTCAACCTGGCGGGCTGCCGGATCGGGTACGTGGTCGGCAACCCGATGGCCATTGAGGCTCTGGCCAGGGTCAAATCCAACATCGATTACGGCGTCTTCGTCGCCGTGCAGCAGGCGGGGGTCGCCGCCCTCACCGGGCCGCAGGAGTTCACGCGGGAAAACGCCGCGGTCTATGAACACCGGCGGGACGTCCTTTTGGACGGCCTGGCCGCCGCCGGGTGGACGATCCCCAAGCCGAAGGCCACCATGTTCGTCTGGGCGTCCGTCCCACCAGGCTTCGACTCCCGGTCCTTCGCCATCGCGCTTCTGGAGAAGGCCGGCGTGGCGGTCATCCCCGGCACCGGCTTCGGCGCCCGGGGCGAAGGCTACGTACGTATCGCCCTGGTTCGGGACGAGGAGACCCTGCGCGAGGTGGTGCGCCGGGTGGAAAAGAGCGGCCTGTTTTAAATGCCTGGCAGCCGCGCAGACTCCATGGCGCCACAAAATATTTGCCGGATTGATATTTATATGGTAATCTGGAGACAGATCAAAGGGAAAGAGTGGCCTAAACTTCCGGGAATGGAGGGGGATCCCTTGCAAAAGCCAGATGAGATCCGCGAAGTGGCGCAAAAGTATGATACCAGTGTAGTACGCCTGACCTATGAAGACTATTGCCGCATGCCAGCCGGACTGCGCTATGAGCTTGTGGAGGGGGACCTGAGGATGACGCCATCGCCCGACGTGTTCCACCAGAAAATCTCCAAGCGGTTGCAAAGGGTGCTGCTGGAATGGATTGAGGACCGTGGCCTGGGCGAGGTATATGATGCCCCCCTTGACGTGGTTTTAAGCAACCATAACGTCGTTCAGCCCGATTTACTCTATGTGGCAAAGGAGCGCCTCGGCATCATAAAGGAATCAAACATCCAGGGCCCACCCGATCTGGTGGTGGAGATCCTCTCGGACAGTTCAGTGGAGTGGGATCGGGTGACGAAACGCCAGGTCTACGCCAAATACGGGGTGCGAGAGCTCTGGCTTGTAGATCCCAAAGGCCGCACCATCGAGGTTGCCACCCTCCAGGGACATGAGTTGGCCACTTTCCAGGTCTATCCCACGGGCACTATATTGAACAGCCCGCTCCTGCCCGGCTTGACGCTCAATGTAACGAGATCTTCCGGGCCTGGACAAAATAGCGCCATTTCTGGCCACCGGGGGTCAGCTCTTCCAGATGAGTCAACCTGGTAATCTCAAACCCTGACATTAGCCGCCTGATCTCGTTCTCATCCAGGTAACAATGGGGTATTCCTTCTTCATCCCCATCCATTGTCACGATCGTATTCTCGTCGACACGTTTACTGTTGGGGTCAGCGAAAGAGGGATTACATTTGGAGTTGAAGGTTACAAAGATCTCCCCGTCTCCGGCCAGCACTCGCCTGATCTCCAACATTACCAGTTTAATCCCGGTTTGGTCGGTGTGGTAGATGACGTGGAAAGCCAGAATGCCATCAAAGTGATTTGATTCAAACGGCAGCGAAAGCATGCCGCCGACAGCAACCCCTATCGACAAGCCCCGCGCCTGAGATGCTTCCTTGAGCCTGGCCACCCCGCTCTCCGACAGATCAAAAGCCTCAACCTGAAACCCCATCTCAGCCAGGAAAAGCGCATGCCTGCCGATACCGCACCCTAAATCGAGGACTTTCCGTTTCCCCTCCCGCTTCCAACGAAGCGCCACGGGGTAAACCTCTTCCGCCGGCCTTTCCCATTTCGGATCGGTGACCTTGTCCCAGTCCCAGGATCTTGATCGAATCAAATCAATCCCTCCATTGGATATCCATCCAGGCTACTCAAGCAGAAACTCGTAACGACGGGTCCCGTGGATCACCCGGCGTATTTGCACTTGATCATCGCTCACCAAATAGAACACCAGGTAGTTGTTCACCACGAGCACGTGATAACGACCCCATAGGCGATCCTGAAATACTTTGCCCAGGAAGGGGAAAGAGGCCAGGAGGCCTATCCGTTGCTCGAGCTCATCAACCAGCCTGGAGGCAGCTTCCGAGTCATTACGTCGTACATAGTCCCGGATTTCGATGAGATCACGCAGGGCCACGGAGGTAAAAACGATAGCGCGTTCAGGCATCCGGACCGCCCTTGAGCTTGGCCATGGCTTCCGCAAACGGGATTAACCTGGCGCCGGATTGAACCTCGACCTCAGCTTCGAGAAGCTTTCGGTAGAGCTCCAATACCGCCTGTTGCTGTTCATACAAGGCCATGCTCATCAATACCATGTCGTCCCTACCGTTCTTGGTGATAAATACTGGTTGTGCCTCCTTATGAACCAGTTCAGAGAGTTCCGAGAAGTTGTTGCGAAGGTCTGATGTCGGACGAATGATCGGCAACAAAAGCGCCTCCTTATCCTGATTATGATATTATTCTACATCAAAAATGATAATAAAGCAATTCAAAGTTCGGCCCCGGTTAGACCGGTTTATGCAGAGGCAGGAAACTTCCAAAAGGCAGCGAATGACAAATATTGCAGAAAAGGCTCTGCATTTACGTGCGCGTCTTACCACTTTACGACATTGCGCCGTGTGGCCATGGTGCGCCCCAAGGAGATGAATGTTCAAAATGCGGGACCTGTTGGTGCCGGTTTCCACCGTCGAGGATATTTTTCCCCAATACCGCGAAACGCCGGTGGGACGCCTCCTGGAATACCATAATTTAAACCGCTCGTTTGAAACCTATGCAAAGGCTGAACTGCTGGTTGGCATGTGCATGGACAACCGCAAGCACCTGCGGATCCCGGATAACTTTGCCTTCATCATCCGTACCGGCGGCGGCAACCTGCGGTACAGCGAGTTCAAGGTCTCCTACGCCATCGCCGTGGGGGGCGTCTCATCCATCGCCCTGATCGGCCATACCCATTGCGGCATGGTGAATTTGATGGCCAGAAGAGACGCGTTCATTCACGGCCTGGTGGAAAACGCCGGCTGGGACGAGGAGTGGGCGGAGGAACATTTCATGCACTTCGCCCCCATGTTTGAGATCGGCAGCGAGATCGACTTTGTGCTGAGCGAGGCCAAGCGGTTGCGGCTCAGGTACCCGAAGGTCCGGGTGGCGCCGCTGCTCTACCGCGTCGAGGACAACCTCCTGTACCAGCTCAAGGAGTTATAAAAAACCAAAAGAACCAGCGCGGGAATCATGATGCAAATTCCGTAAATTGCGCCTCGCATAGCCTGGCATACAGGCCGCCCCGGGCCAGGAGTTGCTCGTGGGTTCCGGTCTCGACAATCCGGCCGTCGTCGATCACCACGATCTTGTGGGCGTTGCGAATGGTGGACAGCCGGTGGGCGATGACAAAGGAGGTCCGGCCCGCCAGAAGCCGGGCCAGCGCCGACTGGATGAGGCTTTCCGTCTCGGTGTCGATGCTGGAGGTAGCCTCGTCCAGCACCAGGATCCGGGGATCCGCCAGCAAAGCCCGGGCAAAGGACAAAAGCTGTTTCTGCCCCACCGAGAGCTTATTCCCCCGCTCCTGCACCTCAAGCTCATAGCCTTCCGGCGACCGGGAGATAAACTCGTGGGCGTTGGCCGCCTTCGCCGCCTCGATGATCGCCGCGATCTCCGCATCCAGCCGCCCGTACCGGATATTCTCCCTGACCGTGCCGGAGAAGATGAAGGTATCCTGCAGGACAATTCCCACCTGGCTGCGCAGCGATTTAAGCTGCACATCCCTGAGGTCCCGGCCGTCGATGAGAATCCGCCCCTCCACCGGGTCATAGAACCGGCAGAGCAGGTTGATGAGCGAAGTCTTCCCGGCGCCGGTGGGCCCCACAAAGGCCACCGTCTGGCCGGGCTCCACCGCCAGGCAGATGTCGTGCAGCACCAACCGGTCCTTCTCGTAGCCGAAGGAGACATGGTCGAAGACCACCTGCCCCTTGATTCGCGGCAGGGCGACGGCGCCCGGCTTATCCACAATCTCCGGCTCGGCGTCCAGAAACTCGAAGACCCGCTCCGCCGAGGCCATGGCCGCCAAAAGCTGCGTATAGAAGCCCGTCAGGGTGGAAACCGGCACCCAGAACCTACCCAGGTAACTGAGGAAGGCCACCAGCACCCCCACCGTCAGATGACCGGCCGCCACCTGCCGGGTGCCGAACCAGATCACCAACACCGTTCCCAGCGCCCCCACCACCTCCACCAGCCGCCCGAAGATCACGTTGATCCGGATGGTTACCATCCATTGCTTCAGGGTCTCGGCGCATAAGCCTCGGAACTGTTTCAGGTTGGCCTCTTCGCGGCTAAAAGCCTGGGTCACCCGGATGCCGGAGATGCTCTCATTGAGGTTGGCGTTGATCGTGGAGAGCTTGCGCCTCACCATGTGCCAGCCCTCATGAATCCGGGGCCGCACCCGGGTCGCCAGAAACACCAGAAACGGCAGGGTGAACATGGAGAGCACCGTGAGCCAGAAGTTCATGGAGAACATGATCGCCAGGATAAAGAACAGGTTCAGCGATTCCACCACGATGTTCACTACCCCATTGGTGATCACGTCGTTCAAGGTGTTCACGTCGCTGGTGATCCGGGTCATGATCTTTCCGGCGGGCCGGCCGTCGTAAAACCGCAGGGAGAGTTTCTGGATGTGGCTGAAGAGCTGCTGGCGCATGGCGTGGAGAATACCCTGGCCGACGTAGGCCATGAGCTGCACCCGCCAGTAGGAGGAAGCCCAGGTAACCAGGTTTAAAGCCAGGTAGATCAGGCCCAGCCGGTTGATGCCGGAGAGGTCCCGGGCGGGAATATAGGTGTCGATAGCCAGCTTCATCAAGTACGGGGTGGCCTGGTTGCTGGCCGCCGCCAGGCTGACCAGAAGAAAGGTCAACGCCACCCGCCACTTGTGGGGGGCCAGGTAACGCAAAAGCCTCAGGAACTGCTTCCGATCAAAAGGCCGCGTCAGAGCCTCTTCTTCCTCGTCGTAGCTTCTCCCCATCAGCGGCCACCCCCCATCGCGGCTGCCTCTCCGCCGCCCGTGCCTTTTCCGTCCCGGGGCGCCGCCCCTTTATCCCGGGACACCGCCCCGTCGTCTCGAGACACCACCCCGTCCTTCAACTGCAGCTCATATAATCGCGTATAATGGCCGCCCAGAGCCAGAAGTTCCGTATGAGTCCCCCGCTCCACGACGCGCCCCTGCTTCAGCACCACGATCTCGTCGGCATTCTGCACCGAGGTCAGCCGCTGGGCGATGATCAAGGTGGTCCGGTGGCGCATGAGTTCCGCCAGGGCCTGCTGGATGAGATGCTCGGTCTCGGTGTCCACGTTGGAGGTGAAATCGTCCAGGAGAAGAACCCTCGGGTCCGCCAGCAGCGCCCGGGCGATGGCCACGCGCTGCTTTTGGCCACCCGAGAGGCCGATTCCGCGTTCCCCGACCCGCGTCTCATATCCGTCCGGCAATTCCATGATAAAGTCATGCGCCCGCGCGGCTTTCGCCGCGGCCATGATCTCCTCCAAACTGGCGTCCCGCCGTCCATAGGCGATGTTTTCCCGGATGGAGGCCGAGAAAAGAAAGGTCTCCTGCAGGACAATGCCAATCTGCCGGCGCAGATCGGCCAGGCGCACCTCGCGCACATCATAACCGTCGATGGTCACCCGGCCGCCGGTCACATCGTAGAACCTGGGGATGAGGTTGACCAGCGTGCTCTTGCCGGAGCCGGTCCCTCCCAGGAGCGCAATCTTGCGCCCCGGCGGCGCATCCAGGTCGACCTCCTCCAGCACCGGCGCGCCGTCCCCGTAGCGGAAGGAGACCGATTCAAACCGGACATGGCCCCGGATATCAGAGAATTGTCGGGGGGAAGGAGGATCCGCGATCTCCGACGGAGTGTCCAGGATCTCGAAGATCCGCTGGCCGGCGGTCATGGACTGCCCCATGATATTGACCACCCACCCCAGATGCCGGATTGGCCAGATCAGCCCGAAGAGGTATCCGTTAAAGGCCACCAGCGTCCCCACGGTCAGATGCCCGCCGACCACCTGCCGCGCGCCGTACCACAGGAGCAGAAGCCAGCTTAGCCCCGACAAAAAGTCCATATATGGAAAGGAGGTTCCCCAGATTCTGGCCAGATCCCTTTGCCTCACCCGGTTGGCCTCGTTTTCCCGGCCAAACTTCTCCACCTCGTAATCCTCGCGTGCGAAAGACTTCACCACCCGTACCCCGGTGACACTCTCCTGGAGGGTGGTGGTCATGTTGGCCATCTGCTGGTGGGCCGCCGCCCAGGCCGGCCTCAGCCTGCCATGTACGCGAATGACCTCGATGAGGAGCAAAGGGGAAGCCGCCAGCGTCACCAGGGTCAGCTGCCAGTTGAGACTGAACAACAGGATGGCGTTGACGGAAAATGAGGCGATCACGTCCACCAGATCCGGAAGCCCCAGGCCCAGCAAAACCCGCACGTAATCCACGTCGGAAGTCAGCCGCGACATCAGTTGGCCGGTCTGGGCGCGGTCATAATAGCTGAAGGAGAGGTATTGCAACCGCTGGTAGAGGGAGGTGCGCAGGTCATAGACCACCTCCTGCCCGAAGTATTCCCTGGTGTACCAGTAGCCGAAGTTGAAGGCGCCGCGCAGCACCGTCACCCCGACGTAGGCCAGGGCCAGCGAGGCCAGCAGCCTGTGCTGGCCCCCGATTATCACCTGATCCACCAGGATCTTCATGATCCAGGGGGCCACCGTTCCGATGAGGATGGACCCCCCCAGGCAGGACAGGGCGAAGACCACCTGCCACCGGTATGGTTTCAAGTATCCGATCAGCCGCCGGAACACCGACACACAAAAGAACCCCTTTCATAAAGACAAAAGACATCTACCTTTTTGAGAACGCATTCCCATTCCCTCAAATCTCCAGGGTCATTCCATCATGGGCAACTCTGATCCCATGCGGGGAGAACGCCGCTTCAAGCTGGTGATGCGGGTAAAGCCCGTTGTGCGAGAAATGGTCGGCGACAAAGACCGTCTCCGGCCCGGCCGACCCCTGCGCCAGCAAGGCTTGCTTCACCCTGATTACCTGCTCAATGCCCATATGATTGCGTTCCTGAGGCAACGATCCGTGTGTGCAGTCCAGGATGGCCATGTCCAGCCTGTACCGGCGTAACAGCTCCCACGTGGCCTCCGGATACCAGCCCGAGTCCAGGCCGTAAAAGATCGTGCGCCCCTGGTGCTCGATCAGGTAGGTGAAGGCTCCCTTGTCCAATAAATGATCGGCGGTCAGGGGAGTGACCCGCGCCGCACCGGCGGTAAACGGCCTGCCCGCTTCCACCAGCTGGAGACGGACGCCCTGCAACTCATCCGCGCTGAGCGCGGCCTCAATCCGCTGGAGGACGTAAGCATTACCGTAGACGGCCAACGGCGGAGCATCGGAAATATGCGCGTACGGCTCGGAGCGCATCGCCAGATCCGCGGGGTAGAGGTGGTCCTCATGGCCGTGGGTGATCAAAAGGTGCTCCAGCTTGCTCAGATCGAGGTTCTCCCGGAGCACGTGGGCATAGGTATCCGGCGGAAAATCGATCTTGTAGTTGTCGTCGATCATCAAAGAGGACCTGGTTCGCAGGTCCTTTCCGCCAAGTTTTCGTGCCTTTTGGCATGCCTCGCAACGGCAAAAGACGCCGGGCCAGGCCTCTGCCGCCGCCGTCCCCAGGAATAACAGCCTCATGTCCACACCCGCTGCTCGAAGTATCTTTGCTGGAAATTCTTCGCCGCTACCTCCCAAAATCCTGCACTAAAAAGTCCCGCTGAACTCCTCAAGCATTCTCCTGCCTCCAGGAGGTATTTCGGCATTGGCCTCGAAGTACCTTCATGAATGATGAATCGAGAACTGCCCAAAGGAGCCCGCTTACCCATGGCCAAACCCTATATTCAGGACCTTGCCGAAGGCGCCAGGTTTCAAGGAATTTTTCTCCTCACCCAGCGCCAGCTTAAACCTTTTGCCAATAAGCCCGGTTTCTTTATGCTTGGAACTTTAGCCGACAAGAGCGGCTCCATCGGGGCTGTGCTCTGGGAGGCCGGCGAGAGTGTGGCCGAAATCCCGGAAGAGAGCGTGGTGCGGGTCTCCGGCCAGGTGGGAATCTACAAGGGTGAGCGCCAGATCGCCATCGAAACCATCTCGCTCTGCCCCGAGAGCGACTATGATCCGGCCGACCTTCTACCAACCACTCCCCGGGACACAAAACAGATGGCCGCCGAATTTGAAGGCGTTCTGGCGGAGATCCCGACCGGCCCGCTCCGCCGCCTGCTCGATGCTTTTTTCGGCGACGACCTCCTGCGGCGCCAATTTTACCGCTGGCCCGCCGCCAAACTTCATCATCATCCGTACCTTGGAGGTCTGCTGGAACACACCCTCGGCGTTGCCGCCGTCTGCAAGACAATGGCCGGCGTTTACCCGGCGGTGGATCGCCCTCTTTTACTAACCGGAGCTATTCTCCACGACATCGGAAAGCTGCGGGAGTTTCAGGTGGGAGCCAGCATCTCCATCTCGGACGAGGGCAGGCTCCTGGGTCACATCCCCATCGGCTACCTGATGGTGGAGGAGCGCATCAACCTTCTCGGCGAGTTTTCACCAGAGTTGCGCATGAAACTCCTGCACATGATCGTCGCTCACCACGGCGAGCTGGAAAACGGTTCGCCGCAACGCCCGCAAACGATTGAAGCCATGGCCCTCTATCTGGCCGACAACCTGGACGCCCAGCTCTGGAAGTTCGGGCGCGCCGCCCGGGAAGCGTCGGGGAACGGCAAGCTCTGGACCGAGTGGGACAAGAGCCTGGAACGCTACATCTTCCTCGGCTCCCGCGGTTGAGGCTCCCGCGGTTGAATCCTCCGCAGTTGAGGCGAGGCCCATAACACGAATAAAAGGGTCGCGATCAGCGCTATCCCCCCTGAGAGGGCAAACAGGGGACGCAGGCCAACCATGTCATAGAGCAATCCTCCGCCGAAAGCCCCCATCACCCCCGCCAACCCCACGGTAATGGCAGACAAGAGGCTCTGGCCGCTGGCTTTGAGACCGGCCGGCGTCAGTTCGTTCACTATGGAAACCGCACCAATCTGAAAGGCGGCAAAGGTCAGCCCGTGCAATAATTGCGTGAAAAGTATTGCGCCCGGCGATGTCACCGCCGAATACAGATACCAGCGCAGGGCAGTGCCGGCCAAACCCGCCAGGTATAACACCTCGGGTCCAATATGTTCCAAAATCCAACTTGAAAAGAAGATCACCACTGCAATCTCGCTGATCACGCCGATTGTCCAGGAAAGGCCGATCAGCCCCGTCCTGATCCCGAGATTGTCGAGGTAGATCGAAAAGAAGTTGTAATAAGTCGTGGCGCTGGCTCTGGCCAGGAAGGCAATCACCAGAAAGGTAGCAAGCCGCCCGTTAGTGAGAAGCGGTTTGATCAAGAGCCGTGGCGGCTCTTGTCCCGACGGCAATCCTTTTTGCGCGCCGGATCTCTCCGGAAGGCGCAGCGCCAGAACTCCCGCTGAAAGCCCCATTACCGAATACAGAGCAAATACCGTGCCCCACCCCGCCACTTCCAGCACCTTGCCTATCCCGAAAACCGCCGCCGCATATCCGATGGATCCCCAAACCCGGATGCTCCCATAGCGATTGGCGTTCTGCCCCAGCATTTCCAGGGTGACCCCGTCAGCCACTGGGGCAACCGGGCTGCTCAGGATGGAAAAGGCCAGCATCAGTGCTACAGCCCACGGAAAAGAGTGTGAAACCTCCAGCATCACCAGGAATGGGATGCTGAAAATAACCATCCCCGCCAAAAGATAACGCCTCTGGTTGGACTTATCGGCGAGTTGCCCCGCCAGAGGCGGAATGACCATCGCCACCAGCGGGATGATCATATTGATGATCCCGATCTGGGCGCCGGAAAGACCTTGCTGTTTGAAATATAGATTCAGGTAGGGGCTGTAGATTCCAAACGCCACGAAATAGGCAAAATAAAAAGCCTTTAGCATCCCCAAAGGCCCCAGTCGTCCGGAGAAAAGTTTGACAGCTTCAAGACGTATCAATATGGGCACCCTCCACCAGGCAATCCCTGCAATCCTCTCTATCTCTACTCTCTTGCAAGAAAGGCCGCATTCTTGGCCTGCTCCACCGAGGCCACACGTAACGCCACATGGCCGCACTCCTTGCAGACATCCGCCACCAGGTCCGCATTGGGCGTCAGAACACCTTTGGTGCGAAGGGACAACGGCCTGAAGACAAAACTTGAATGACCCACGATGTGCAACTCTATATTGTGGCTGATCTCCTCGGAACCGCAATAAGGACACTTTTCCAACTTCATACCCTCTTTATAACCCGTCTCAGTATAGTATATTGCGCTTGGCCTCCATCTGTCAACCTTTCCAGGCCTCAAAAAAGCGGCGCATCGCGCCGCTTTTTGATGCTCCCATCCTGGATTTGCGAAATACCGCAAGATTTGTTACCTACTATTAGAAGCTGACCATCAAGCTGGTCTGGGTTGCCAGATCATATCCTGATCTGGCAGCGTTCTTAATTTCTCCTTCGGTCCGGAAGGTCACGCCAGGCATCAAACCTTTGGCCAATTCCCACCCCAGAACATTGTTGGTGAGGTCGTACTCGCCCGCCACATCATACCCCGTGGTCTTTGCCAGACGCGGGAAGTTTACGCCGATCACCGCCGATGCCACCGGGTGATCATAGGCTTCTCCCACCGGCGATGAGTAGGATCTCTGTGTGGCCCCCGCCTCGCCGTAGATCTTGACCGCGTCCCCCATCACCGGCACGGCCGCCCTTACCCGAAATTCCCGCTCAGCAAACGCCGAGTGGGGGAAGATGCTGAAACCAGAGGCCGGATGGTAAAGCTGGGCGGCGCCGACCCCGAAGTCCCCAAAGGAGGTCCTGTACTGGAAATCTCCAAGCAGATTGCCATGCAACCCGCTCGGGTCGCTGATCGGCCCGACTCCCAGGGAAATTGCGGCGTTGGAAGCCACTCTGGAGGTGGCTACCACGCCGGGGAACCGGAAAAACTGGTCAAACAGCCCTTCAAAGTGCCTCAAAGGGCTCCTGTTGACCGGGATCGCGCCGACATCGACCCGTTCCGCGGGACCTACATTCCTGATTGAAGCGAAGCCGTAGTCAAATGATGGGCCGTATCCGGTGCCCTCCCCGAAATAAAAATTTTCATCCGGCCAGAACCAATTGACGAACCGGCCTGCATAATCAACCCGATCATTGACCGCGCCGCTCAGGGTCAGCCGCAGCCTGCCCACAAAAGCCGGTGAATCGGAAGTGCTCAAACTCATAAATCCGGTAAGGTCGCCGCCGATCCTCGGTCCCACTGGAGGCGTCTGGGCCAGTGCCGTGGACGCAACCGCAAGCGTTAGCGCAAACGTTAGTGCAACTAAAAACTTCTTCATCTGTCTTCCTCCTGCATGATTTACGGCAGCATGGGCTGCTGCTCTGCTGCCGTCATTGTAGAAGGATTTCGTTGCCGCGATGCCAACTCCTCGTGGTAAGATCAGGCACAAATGGCATCAGCCTGGCAATCCGGGAGCCGGCGGGCCAAGACTCAATTGAAGGCGGCCCCTTCAGATCTTGAACCCGGCCACATTCTGGACCAGCTTCTCGGACAACTCGGATAAAACGGCGGCGGCTTTGGCGATCTGTTCAACCGAGGCGGACTGTTCCTGGGCGCTGGCCGAGGCCTCCTGGGCCCCGGCGGCGCTCTCCTGGGTAATCGCCGCGATGTTCTGGATCTCCCTGACCGCTCCTTCTCCCGCCGCCGTCAATTTTTGAGCGGCCGACGAAATTTCCCGGATCTGCTCGTCTATCCCCTCGACAAGCGCAAGGATGTTATTGAAGACCTCCGTGGTGGCGTCAATCACCCTGCGCCCCGAAGCAACCTCGCTGGTCCCCTTTTCCATGGTCTCGGCGGCTTTTGAGGCTCCTTCCCGGATGGAATTCAGCAACCCGGTAATCTCGTGAGCCGCCTCTCCCGATTGTTCCGCAAGCTTGCGCACCTCATCCGCCACCACGGCAAACCCCCGCCCCTGCTCGCCCGCCCTCGCCGCCTCAATGGCGGCGTTTAGCGACAGAAGGTTGGTCTGCGCGGCGATCCCGGCTATGGTTTCCACGATCTTGCTGATCTCCTGCATCCGGTCATTTAAAGCGCTTACCACCGAGGAACTTTCGTTCGTCGCCTGGCTGATGGCATCCATCTGGCCCGTCACGCGGTCCAGGTATTCCCGGCCTTCTTTGGCCTTCTCCGCCGCCTCGCCGGATTTTTTCGCCGCTCCCTGGGCGTTGACGGCCACTTGCTGGATCATCCCGGACATCTGCTCCATGGTCCTGCCGGCCGAGGAGGCGTTCTGGGCCTCTTCCTGGGCGCCCCTGGCCAGTTGCTCCACCGTGGCCGCCACCTGACCGGTGACCTTCTCCACTTCCTCCGCCGAAGCGGCCAGCTCCTTGCTGGATAAAGCCACCTGCCGGGAGGTGTCGGTGACGTGCCTGGCCAGGTCCCGGAGGCTCTCGGTCATGGCGTTAAAAATAGAGGCCAACCGTCCCATCTCACCCCTGGATCGCACCTGAATGGCTATGGAAAGATCCCCGGTGGCGACTTTTTCCGCGCCGGCCATGAGCTGGTTCACCGGACGGACGATAGTTCCTGGCAGGAAGATGGCGATGAGCAAGGCCAGGATGATCCCCGTTCCCCCCAGGAAAAGTTCCAGTCCGGCGCTGCGACGTTGAGCCGCCGCAAGCGCCGCGTCCTTCTTCTCCGAGTTCTTTTTAATGCCGGCAACCACTTTATCCAATTGTTCGGTGAGTTCCTGGCGCATCTGGCGCCTTTCGAGGAGGGACTGGGCGCGGGCGCCCTCCACATCCCCACTTTGAAACCGGGAAAAAATAGCCATCTCCCCGTTTATCCAGTCCAGCTGCTTTTCAGCAAGGCTGGTGATGGCGGTGTTGATCTCTTCCTCCGTGGCGATATTTGATGCTTTGACGAAGAGCTTGCGCAATACCTCATTTTTGGCTTTGAATTCGTCAAAGAAGTCCGGTTGCCCGGTTAAAAGAAACCCCCGCTGATCATTGGACTGCCCGACCAGGGTATTTTCCAGCTGGAGGATTATTTCCAGCAGATCTTGACTCTGTTGCTTTTCGTAGATGAGCATTTGCACGTTCTGCCGGTTGAAGAAAGCAAAGACGATCACTGTCACCAGGACTGCCGTAATGGCCACAAACCCCGCAAGGATTCTTACGCCGATCTTGCTGAACATAAGCTCGCCTGCCTTTGCGTGGGGAATTCATGAGGAATTCGCTTTGATAAAGCTATTATCGACATCCCGGTCAAATATTTAATGGATAATTAGGAGTTTACTTAACCCTCTCCGCGGCCACCCCCTTCTCGGCCAGTTCCCCCACCTTCCTGGCGATTTCGGCGAGGACCTCTTTGGCCTTCGAAGCACCCGCTTCCAGAACCACGGGTTTACCGGTGTCGGCGTCATTGCGCACCTCATTTTCAAGAGGGATCTGCCCGAGCAAGGGAACGCCCAGGGCTTTCGCCAGCGACTCCCCGCCGCCATTGCCGAAGATCTCCGCCCGCTGGCCGCCGGGGCAGATGAAATAGGACATGTTCTCAATCACCCCGACGATCTCCTGCCTGGTGGACTCGGCCATATGCGCCACCCGGGCGGCCACGCTGGTGGAGACCACCTGCGGCGTGGTGACCAGGATCAACTTGCTGTGGGGGATCAACTGATAGAGGCTGATCGCCACGTCGCCCGTTCCCGGCGGCATATCCACCATCAGATAGTCCAGGCCCTCGTCCCACATGACATCCTGCAGAAATTGCTCCAGCACCTTCATCAGCATGGGCCCGCGCCAGACGATCGGGGTATCCTCCTCGGCGAAGGATCCCATGGAGATGACCTGCATCCCATAAGCCTCCAGCGGGATGATCGCCCCTTCATTGAGCGCCGTGGGCTTTTTCCCCTGCAACCCCAGCATTCTCGGCACGCTGAAGCCGTAAATATCCGCGTCCAGAATACCGACTCGCTTTCCCAGGCGCGAAAGCGCCGCCGCCAGATTCACGGTCACGGTGGACTTGCCAACCCCGCCCTTCCCGCTGGCCACCGCAATCACCCTGGTCTTCGAAGCGGGATCAAGGATGCGGGGCTGCTTCTCTTTTTGCGGCATCAGCTTATTGGCCAGCGCATTACGTTCCTCCTCGGTCATGGAGGTCATCTCGACCTCCACCTCGCGCACCCCGCTCAATCCAGCCACCGCCGCCCGGACATCCTCCTGGATCCGGGCATGCATCGGACAGCCGGGAACGGTGAGGGCCACCGTGACCCCGACTTTGCCGCCGTCCACCTTTACCTCTTTCACCATGCCCAATTCCACGATATTCCGGTTCAGTTCGGGATCCATGACCCCTTCCAGAGCTTTCAAAACTTCTTCCCTGGTCGCCATTTCCACGCCTCCAATATTGTTTAATGCCCCACCCATGATTTGTTAATGCCCCACCCATGTCGATTGCGGTATCAATTCCCGGTAGTCGGCCAGGGTGAGGCTGCTCTGCCAGTGCCCGGTCAATTGCGCCACCAAGACCACCAGGAGATAAATTCCAAATAGAAGGACGGGGTAAAACCGGGGGTCAACCGCAAACCGGCCTCCTGGCCCTTTATACCCCAACGCCTCCGCGGGGCAAGCTTCAAGGCAATCCAAACAACTGCTGCATTCCGCGGACCATACCCGCCTTGATTCCGCCACGTTGATCCGGTTGGGGCAGGCCTTGTTGCAGAGGTTGCAGCCCGTGCATTTTTGCGCCTCCCGGGTTACCTGCCAGGGGCTGAACACGGCCACGATACCGAGCAAGGCTCCATACGGGCACAAATAGCGGCACCAGAAGTTGCGAACCACCAGCGAGAAGAGCGCCAGGGCCAGCAGAATGGCGACTGCCGATTGGCCGATCTCCAGGAAGAATTTCAACATCTTTACGTCGGCAATCTTGTTGTAGGCGCTCTGCTGGAAGCTCTGGGCCACCAGGGGGCTCATATCCACCAGGATCACTTTGATGAAGAATCCAAGAATTGAGTATTTCACCGCCATAAGCGGATAATCCAAAAACTTCGGCAGCCCGTGGTTTTTGCCGAAGAGTCTTGCTCCCAGGCGCCCGAGCGCCTCCGACAGGGCGCCGATGGGGCAAAACCAGCTGCAGAACCCTTTTTTGAACAACAGGGAGATCAGGATAATCCCTAAAAATATGGCGAACCCGGCCGGATGAATGCGATCAAAGCCCCCGCCTCCCAACCAGCTTTTGAGGCTCACCAGGGCGCTGATCGGCAAAAAGCCCTCCACCGCCGGCGGGCGGCTGGTGTATCCCGCGGCCCCCGGCATTTCAAAGTACCGGACAAACCGGAAGAACTTCCAGCCGATATAAAGCAGGAAGATCCCCCACCCCGCCTGGATCAGATTACGGATAATTGATCTGGATTTGATCAATCTGGATTTGATTGATCTATATTTGACCTGGTGCATCTCTCTTCCTCCCTCGCCCTCCCCTTTTTTAACGCTCCATAACGGGCGCCGGTTTCACCCAGAGAGGTCAAAGAATGTGATTTTGATCAACCCCGAACCCGGCTGGAATGGGCAGCGGCTGAATATGATCATTGAAAAGGCCGGGAAAGCGGCGGCCCAGGAAAGCGGTGGTGGGGTGTTTTTTAAGTTGGTGCACCGGGCTACGGTTCAACGCCTTCCCTGGCTGGTAATCTGCCTCCTGAACGGGCTGGTGGCCGCGGGGATCGTCACCCGTTTTGAGAGCACCGTGCACTCCATGGTGGATCTGGCGGTCTTCATGCCGGCCCTGATCGGCATGGGCGGCAACGCCGGCACCCAGACCCTTGGTGTTACGGTGCGCCTTTTAGCCCTCAACCAGGTGCGTGTCAAGCACATCTTCTTGCACGTCCTCCGGGAAGCGGCCATCGGTTTCCTTCTCGGATTGGCCAACGGCCTTCTCGTCGGAATCATCGCCTGGCTTTGGAAAGATTCGCTGATCCTGGGGTTGATTGTGGGCCTGGCCATGTGGATCACCCTGGCTATCGGAACCAGCGTCGGCGTATTTGTCCCCATGGCCTTCAAGTATCTGGGTCTTGATCCGGCGGTGGCCTCTGGCCCATTCATCACCACCACCGTGGACATCCTCGGCGTCTTTATTTATCTTTATCTTGCGAATATCTTTCTGCAGATCTTCCGTTAGCCCGTCCGCGCGCCTCGGCCCGCCTATACGCCTCCCGGAGCAAGATTGCCGGGTGAACCGCGTGAACCTCCGGCACCCCGTGTTCAATCTGGATCCGGCAGGTCTCGCAATCACTGGCCACCAGGGGAACTCCCGAATTCCGGATCGCCTCAAACAGCTCCTGGCCGATATCCATCGAGATCTGGTACTTCTCCTTTTTAAAACCGTAAGTGCCCCCAATCCCGCAACAGATCTTCCCGAGATCGGTCACCTCCACCCCTGGAATGAGCTGCAGCAGTTTTACAGCCGGGTAGCCGACGCCGTGCGCCTTGAGGTGGCACGGAGCGTGATAGGCCAGCCGCAAGGGACTCTCCCCCGGCTCGAAAGCAAGGTCCAACCGGCCCTCGTCATGCAGCAGCAGCAGGTATTCGGAGATGTCGTAAGCCCGGGCGGCGATCCTTTCAGCCCCTTCCAGGCCCAGCAGGTTCTGATAATCGGACCTGACGGTCAGCCCGCAACTGGTGGAACTGAAAACAATATCGTATCCCGCCGCCGCAAACTTGCCCAGGCTCTTGATATTGAATTCGCCATTTTTCCGGGCCGCGGCCATCTCTCCGTTGGCAATCAGCGGCAAACCGCAACAGACCTGAGGCGGAACCACCACCTCGCATCCGTTGTGTTCCAGTACCTCCACCACGGCCATTCCGAGTTCCAGATCGTTGTAGTTGGCAAAACAGCCGGCGAAATAAGCCACCTTGCGGGCCTTCGCCGCCTGGCGCGGCCGGCTGGGAACCGAATCGCCGCCGGCTCCATGCAAACGCCCTCTTTTCCGCCCGGCAAACCGGCGTGCAAAGGTCCGGCGCGCATAAGCCGGAAAAGTCCGCTCTTTGCTGATGCCCATGACCTTCTCCATTATAGCCTTCACCAGCCTGTCGCGCAAGACAAGGTTGGTCAACGGCGCCGCCGCGCTCCCCAGCCGCCCCAGAAGCTCCGCATGGCCTAAAAGCCAGTTGCGCGGGACCTGCCCCCTGGCGGCAACATAATTTGCCCTGGCCAGAGTGTTAAGATCGGAGGGCTTAACCCCCGAGGGGCAGACCAGGTTGCAGGTCTTGCAATTGATGCAGAAATCCACGGAAAGGTCAAGTACGGGTTCCGGTAAGAAGCGGAGCCGCTGGCTATCGGGGCCGGCGAATTTGGGCCCCGGAAAACGGTCGGTAACCCTGGCCACCGGGCAGTACGCCGTGCAAATCTGGCATTTAATGCACTGATCGGAGGTCAGGCGGGGATCTCTTTCGGTTTCTGAATCTTGTATTGTTGCCACCCTAACACCACCTCCCCGCGGCATAACCTGTGGCAATGGCAATTCCCTCGGCGGACTGTTCATTGCAGGATCCATGTCCGGCCAGCAGGGAACCCGCCGCCAGCAGATTTTCAATGGCCACCGCGCCGTCCCGTCCGAGAGGGCGCAGCCCCCCGTCGACCTCCACCCCAAACCTCAGAAAGGCATGTCCTTCCGGCGCCATGAGCTGCGGCCGCGACCAATCCTCCCGGGCGGGGGGATGGCCGACCGGCAGCCCGAAGATCGGCTCACGGGGGCCGTCCAGATCCACCCGGATCCCGCCGCCCAGAACACCGCCGGTCGCCAGGACAAAAGCCTCGGCCTGGTACCGGTTTTCCCGCACCGGGGTCCGGACGGTCACACTTCGGCACCTGCCGTTTTCCACCTCCGCTCCGACCACCGGCGATCCCAAAAGAACTTCAACTCCCGCGGCCCGGGCAGCTTTCTCCAGAACTCCGGCCAGGCGGAGACCGGGTACGGAGGGAGGCAGAATCGGGATCTCAAAGACCCTCAGGCCGAGCTTCTCCTCCAGATCATGCCTGGCTTCCACTGCTTTCTCCAGGCCCAGGACCGCGGGAAAACCAACCCTGGCCACCTCGGCGCCGCAGGTCAATCTCGCCAGCACCTCTTTGATCTTTTCCGCCACCTTCCGGCGAAACTCCTCCCGTTCAAACCGGACTGCCAGATCCACCGCGGAGAGATCCCGCATATTAGTGGAATCCGGCACTCCAATCTGTACGCCGGCTGCGTGAGGCCAGTTGCTGATCCAGCCTGGATGGGCGCCGTACCGCTCCCCGGCGAGGTTCAGATTTTCAGCCACATAAGCAGGGTAGAAATCCCGGAACCCTTCAAAGCCGACGATCAACAGATCACCAGAGTCCCCAGTATTTCCCGAAAGGTCCGCAAGATTTCCGGAGATCATGGTCTCCGGGGCAAGGTAGGTGGGTCTTACCGTACCAAGGCCGGTGGGAAGCAGCAGATTCTCCCCGCCCGTCGACCCGGCCAGCGGGCAGCCTCCCTCCCGGCAAAGGCCGGCAAACCACTCCAGGCTTTCCGCAACCAGAGGCCGCCCCACCTTTGCATACGGATGGCAGGGCGCCTGGGCGCTCAATTCTTCCAGAGCCTCCCAGGGTCTGATGACCGGCATTGCGTCGCCCGGTTCCGCATACCCGAGAAGGTCGATGCAGCCCGTTGCCATGTGAAGCGACGCCAGGCCCTCGGCAATAAGGAGGACCCCTTTACCCCGGCGGGCGGCAACGTTGGCGGCCACCAGGCCCGCCAGCCCTCCCCCGATCACCACCACATCATACGTCATTTTAACGGACCTCCTGTACTAACCGGACCTTCTTGTCTCACTGGACCTTCTCGTCTATATTGAAGATCCCACGGTAAATATGCGCCACCAGAGCGGCTTCCCGCGCCTGATCCCCCCAGAGAACCGGGCGGGTCCCCTTCCAGCGTTCCTGGAGGAACTTGGCAAGCATCCAGTTGGCTTCCCGAGCGGAAAATGACGCCGTCTCATGCGCAACACCGGCCGTCCGGTAGCCGCAGTACGCTCCCTGGCAGGTGCCCATGCCGATCCGGGTCCTCCGCCTCAGGTCCGCCAGCAGTGCCTGAGGTGGTTGAGGGGAATCCGCCGCGTTCAATTTTTCAAGGCGGTCCTGGATCTCCGCCCGTGGCACAAATTCGCACTCACAGATCGTGAATGTATTACGAGGCTTCTCCGTCGAAGCCACCCCGGGCAAGCCCTCCCCGGCGGTCCGGCAGGCCGCGGCCACCCCCAGCCTCGCGCATGCCACGTCCGCCGCCGCCTCCGCCATACGCCGGTAGGTGGTCAGCTTCCCGCCGGTAACCGTCAGGAAGTTCTTTATCCCATGGACGGTCTCGTGATCAATAATGACGTAGTTGCGGCTGACCGCCCGGTCGTCATGTTCGCGATGTTCACCATGTCCGTAATGGCCCTGGCCCTCCTCATCCCCTTCAAAAAGCGGCCGGACCCCGGCAAAAGCTCGAATCACCCTTGCCGAGCGCACAAAAGGCGCCATGGCCGACCCCTTCTCCAGAAGGTAGGGGATCTCCTCATCCTCGATCCCGTAACGATCGTGATCCGGCTCCGGAACCGTGACCGAAGTCGTGCCCAGAATGGACACGGTCCCGGCCGGGACGATGATATCGCCGTCCCCGGCCGGATGGCAATGGTTGATCACCGTGTTCACAATGCGATGGTTGAAGATCAGCAATGTTCCCTTGGAAAGAACCAACTCCAGGGAAATCCCGGCCATGCCGGCAATCTTCCCGCTCCAGGCGCCGGCCGCATTGACCACAAACCGGCTCCGGATGACTCTTTCCCGCCCGTCACCCTCTTCCGCCACCCGCACGCCAGCGACGGCATCTCCTTCTTTAACCAGCCCGACAACCTTGGTGTGGCGAAGGATCTCCGCGCCGTACTCCCGGGCGCCGGCGGCGTTGGCGACCGCCAGCCGGAAAGGGTCCACCGATGCGTCCGGTACTCTGACCGCCGCCTGGATCCGCGGGGAGAGATGCGGCTCAATGGCCAGCGCCTCACGCACCGAAATCTCTTCCGCGGGCAGGCCGGTTTTACGGCAAGCGGACAGAAAACGCGGCAGATACTCCAGGTCCTCATCGGTAACCGCCACAAAAAGGCCGCCGGTATCCTCGATACAATGCGGAGCGATCCGCCGCAGGATCCTGTTCTCCTCGATACACTCCCTGGCCGTGGCCGGATCCGCCACCACATACCGGCCGCCGCTGTGCAACAGGCCGTGGCACCGGCCGGTGGTTCCCGACGCCAGATCCTCCATTTCGATGAGGGTCGTCGGAACGCCGCGCATGGCCAAATCCCGGGCAATTCCGGTCCCCGTGGATCCGCCGCCGATCACCACCACCCACTCGCCCTTTTCCATCTGTTTGACCTCCTCCCGACAATCCAAGAGTCGGCAGCGCCAGCTTTTGGGTAAAACAAAAGTCCGGACAACAGGGTAATAAACCCACGCTCGTCCGGACTCTCCATCTCTCCCGTCCTGAACCGTGAGGACCAATGCTCTTGGGTATATTATAACGCGGGGAAATCCAAGATGCAAACTAATATTTCGTCTTCCAGAGATAACGGTAGAAGGGCGCGATCAGGCCAAAACCATGGAACAAATCGTCAAGCAACTCCCGGCTGAAGAGCCGGTTGTCAATCCTTCGGTTGCAAACCAGGTAGAGGTTTTTGCGCTGGTACCAATCCAGGATCTCCTCCGGCTTGCTCTCATCCAGCTTTCTCTTGTACTTCTCCCCTTCCACCACGAAGACCTGCTGTCCGGGGTAGAACGCGATGGCTTTCAAAAACTCCTTCGGCTCGCCGTCGATCATCGCGCGGAACCGGTCCATCGTCTCCCGGGAAGCGCTGTAAAATCCCATGCCAAAACGGTAGGAATCGGGGCAAATTTCGAAGAAATAAGCCGGCAGGTCCTGCCAATCCTTGCTTGCCCTTTTAAAGGTGATCCACATGGTGCTCTTATAGGGCGACTTGTCTTTGGAGAACCTGGTGTCGCGATAAATTCTGGAGATGGTCCTGCCCACCGCAGGCGTTACCTCGAAATAATGGTCGATGCCCAGCATGAAACCGCTCAGATCCAGGACCAGGCTTTGTAACGGCCTGAGCAACCACTCCTGGTATTCATCCTTATGTGCTTCAAACCAGGCCTTGCTGTTGTTCGCTTTGAGATTCCGCAAAAAATCCAATGTCTTTGCCGAGAAGCCTTCAAAGCGTGCCTCCTTGCTGTTAATCATTCTTTTCACCACTCCAGGCCTCCGTCCATAGTTGTGAGATTTTCTGGTATCCGTTTTCAAACGCTGTCCAGCACCTGCCGGATCTTTGCAAAAACGTCATCGAACATCAGCTCGGTTAACTTACCGGTGTTGGTGTTCTGCCGGCTCGGGTGGTACGAAGCAACAACCACCAAAGGTCGTGTTTCAGGTGTTTCAGGTGTTTCAGGTGTTTCAAGCGTATAAAAGGCGCCATGAGCAAACTGCCAACCAGTGAGGGTGCGGGAGTTCCCCCATCCTTCGCTTGCCTGGGCTTTGTTCCGTAGAGCCAGTTTAAATGTATCAAAAGCAATCTTGCCCAACGCCATCACCACCCGCAGGTTTGGCAGGGCGTCCAGCTCCCGCGATAAAAAGGGGAGACAATTGCCAATCTCCTCACGCGCCAGCTTGTTTTGCGGCGGTGCGCACCTTGCCGCGGCGGTGATATAAGCGTCATGGAGGAGAAGCCCATCATCGCGGCGCCGGGAGGTGGGCTGGCTGGCAAA
Source organism: Bacillota bacterium (assembly GCA_023381695.1). GTDB lineage: Bacteria > Bacillota > UBA5301 > JAMCQP01 > JAMCQP01 > JAMCQP01. Next base: position 25,997 of record JAMCQP010000042.1, read on the forward strand.
ACCCGCCCTGTGCATGGCGCGGATCAACCAGTCGGCGGAACTGTCGCCGGTAAACATCCTCCCCGTACGGTTTCCGCCGTGGGCTGCCGGCGCCAGGCCGACGATCAACAGCCGCGCTTGGGGGTCGCCAAAACCCGGCAGTGGTCTTCCCCAGTACTCCTCATCGCGATACTCCCGCTTTTTGACTGTAGCAACTTCCTGGCAATATTTGACCAGACGCGGGCAACGATCACAGGCTGCGATTTCGCGATTGATCCCGGCCAGAACGGCGGCCGCATCGTCTAATCGACCCGGTTCATGCGCTTCGAATCGTCTCGATTCTTGCAAGACTTCCACCCCATTGGCGCTTATAACGTCTACTTACGCTTTTAAGGCATACACTTCCACGCCAGACTTGCCAATCCTTTTGTCGTTGTTTGCCAGGAGCAAACATAAATCAGCCGCCAGCCGGGTTTAAACCCATACTGGCGGCTGGTCATGCGTCTTAAGGTGCAAAATTTAGCTGGTCAATGGCCGGAACCAGTTCTGATTACCCCCAGAAATCCGATAACCATCGTGATCATAAAACCGAAGGCCCACCTGGCGAATACGCGGGTTTCTCTACGAAAATCATTAAGTTCATTATGCAGGCTCGTTTCCCCCGCTTTGATCTCCGCGCGCAGGCTGTTTTCGACCGATCTAATCTCTGCATGCAGGCTTTCCCCGAGCGCTTTCATGTCCGCGCGTAGTCCTCGCAAGTCACCTTTTACTTCCCCGACATCCTCATTGAGTTTCTTAATGTACTCGTCCCGCCAGTCCACTCCATCACCCCCTCCGCCACCGCCTGAACCATTCCTTCCCCCTGCTGCCGCCACCTCTTTATGAGCTAAAACATGTTGCTGGAAAGCGGCCTTTCGCGCACTTGGCAGAGCCACGTGCGACCCCTCCTTCCACGATCAACTTCAAAATCATTATACCATAAGTTGCCGCGACGAACAAGTGTTTTGTTTAGCTTAACTTTTATCCACAAAACGTCAGGGAAGGCTGTTGGAATTAATTAGTGACGGGATCTGTCGGGGTAGGTTTTTCACCAGATATTTCAACACTTTCCAGGCCGCCTCCGGATGCCGGGCGTTTTTCGGGATCGCCAGGACGTATCGCCCGGCGATCAACGGCAAGGGGGTGAAAATAGCGGGATCCTCGAGTTGCTCGGCTTTAACCAGCGGTTCAAGCAACAAAAAGGCGCGGTGCGAAAGAAAGTAAGTGGCAGTGAACGGATCGAGCAGAACGAGATCCGGGATGCCCACAGATCCGGCGGCAACCTTTTCTTTTCTGTTTTCCTGGAGGACGGCTGCCAGGGATTGGCCCAGGGCCTGCACCGGCAACGGTTTAACCGGTTGATCAAGGAGGTCTTCACCATCTTGGAGCGTTTTGACAATCTGGACGGCATCTTCCGGGGCGGCCTGATACCAGAAGATCACTTGATCCACCGAGCTCTCCTGAAGGTTGGGGACACCGGCAAAAAGTAACCGGCCGACCGGAAACAACACGGCCAGGGTCAAAACGGCCAGGGCAACCCAGAGTGCAATCCCCGCGGAACCGGGACTTTTGCCGCCCGCGCCCGGGAATCTTTCCGGCTGCCGGGCCGTGGAGTTCTCGCCCTCCGGGGGAAAAAGGTAAAGCCTGCGCGCCCTTCCCTGCAGGGCTTCCACCTTGGCCGCAAAATACCGGGATTGTTGCCTCTGCCAATCTGGCTCCCGATTCGGTTTTTTCGCCGGGTCAAGCCTGGATTCCGGCACAAACTCCCGGACCGGCGCCTCTTTTGATTCCGGCTCTACATCGTCTTTTCTCCGAAAAAACATGCCCGATCCCCCTTTTAAAGATCGGGCCTAAGTCTTCCACCAAAAATCCCGGCCTATGCGGTTGCAAACTCTTCCACAGATTTCAATATATCTTAACATATTCTTGGCAGCATCTCGCCTTCGGGCATGTCGAGGATCCGCTCGCCCCCGATCCCCGTCCGCAGGGTGACCATGCCGGGATGTTCGCGGACCACTTCGCCGATCCGGGCCGCCATCCGGCCATATGGATGCCGGCGCATCACATCCAGGATCCCACCGGCCCTGGCCTCCGGAACAATCGCCACCATCTTTCCCTCGTTGGCCACATAAAGGGGATCAAATCCCAGCATTTCGCACGCCCCGCGCACCGCATCTGAAACCGGCACGGCGCCTTCCTCAACCCGGATCCCCGCCTGCGACTGGGCGGCAATCTCGTTCAAAGTGGCAGCCAACCCGCCCCGGGTGGGATCCCGAAAGCAGCGGACATCAGGCGCAACCGCCAGGATCGCTTGAATCAGGCCGTTCAAGGGCGCGCAGTCGCTCTCGATGGATGTCTCCCAGCTGATTCCCGCCCGTTCCGACAGAACCGCCATGCCGTGATCGCCGATGGTGCCGCTGATGAGCACCGCATCGCCCGGTCTGGCCCTTTCCCCTCCCAGTTGAATGCCAGGAGGGACCATTCCCACCCCGGTGGTGTTGATATACAACCCGTCGGCCTGGCCCCTCTCCACAACCTTGGTATCGCCGGTCACCACCTGGACGCCGGCTTCCCGGCAGGTTTCCCGGATGGAGAGGACCACCCTTTCGAGTTGCTCCAGGGGAAACCCCTCCTCGATGATCATCCCCAGGGTCAGATAGCGCGGCAACGCCCCGCACACCGCCAGGTCGTTCACCGTCCCGCATACGGCCAACCTCCCGATGTCACCCCCCCGAAAGAAGAGTGGCTTTACCACAAAAGAGTCCGTGGTGACCGCCACCCGCCACTTTGCGGCTTCGCCTTCGCCGGGAGCCCTGGACCCGACGCCGGAAGCCTCTACCCCGGCGCCAGGAAATTCCGCCCTCGGGGCCGAAGCTCCGCGTCCTTGTAGATCCACCCACGCAATGACCGCCGCATCGTTAAGCTGCTCCAGAATTGGATTCCCCAGGCAGCGGACGAAGAGATCCCTGATCAGGCGATGTGTAGCTCCTCCACCGCTGCCGTGCGCCATTTGCACCATCGCATGAGGCTGGTTCCCTTGTGACATCTACCGTCCACCTGCCATTTGCCGTTCATATTTATAATAAGCCGCGCAGGCGCCTTCCGTGGAAACCATGCAGGGGCCCACCGGGGAAACCGGGGTGCAGGTCGCCCCAAAAAGCCGGCATTGCGTAGGCGAAACCAGCCCTTTCAGAACATCACCGCAGGCGCAGCCGTTCATGCGGGATGGAGGGCTGTTTTTCAGCTGCCGCAGAGTTTCAACCGCGGGCTCGAACCTTTCCGCGTGAAATTGGCTGAACTCCTCGCGCAGGGCCAGCCCACTGTCCGGAATAACCCCCAACCCCCGCCAGGCGGAATCCACCGGATGAAAAAATTTTCCGACCAGCTCCTGCGCTGAACGGTTCCCTTCCGCGGTCACCACGCGGCGATACTGGTTTTCGACCCTGGCCTCCCCGGCTTCCACCTGCGCCAGAAGCATATCCACCGTCTGAAGTATATCAACCGCCTCGAATCCACCCACCACCGCCGGCACATGATATTTTTCCGCGACAGCCCGGTAGGCCCCGAGCCCGATCACCACACTGACGTGGCCGGGGCAGATGAACCCGTCGATGGCCACCTCGCCGCCGGAGAGGATGGATTCCAGAGCCGGTGGAACCAGCTTGTGCACGGAAAAGACCCGAAAGTTTTCCATCCCCCTGGCGGCGGCTTCTTCAATGGTGGCCGCGACCATGGGCGCGGTGGTCTCAAAACCCACCGCGTAAAAGATCACCGTCTTATCCTGATTCGCTTCCGCAATAGCCAAAGCATCCAGGGGCGAATAGACCACCCGGACATCCCGCCCGGCGGCTCTGGCTTCACCCAGGCTTCCTGGTTCCCCCGGGTTTCCGGCCGCCCCGCACCCCGGCAAACGGCGATTGCTGCCCGGCACCCGGATCATGTCTCCAAAGGTGGCCAGGATCACGCCGGGAATCTCCGCCAGGCAGACGGCCGCGTCGATGTCCCGCTGATCCGTGACACAGACCGGACACCCCGGCCCCGACAACAACCTCAGATTGGGCGGCATGACCTGCCTGAGGCCGTTTCGCGAGATGGCCACGGTGTGGGTGCCGCATACCTCCATGAGGTTGATGGGCCGCCGAATCTTTCCCGCCCGGCGGTGAATGCTGCCCAGGACCGCCCTGGCCAGATCCGCATCCCGCAGTTCATCCCATTCCTTCACGATTCTTCTCCCCACCGGCCTGATGCGGGTCCTGGGCTTGCCAGCCGTAGACCTGCTCCAAAAGCGCCAGCGTCTCCACAGCTTCAACCCGGTCAACCACTTGCAGGGCAAAGCCGGCATGGACAAGCACATAATCGCCGACTTTGGCCTCCGGGACCAGCCTGAGGCCGATCTCCCGCACATTCCCCATCACGTCGACCTTCCCCATTGGCCCATCAATTTTGATGATCATCGCCGGGACCGCCAAACACATAAGATCCTCTCCAGATTCAAGACTTTACCATAGATGCAAGACTCAACAATTCCCTGCGCAAGGGGAATGAAGGCCTGCCAGAACAGCCTGCCCCAGGGAGATACCCCCATCGTTGGCAGGTATCCGGCGCGGCCAGTAGACCGTAAAACCCGCCCGGGTCAACCTTGCCAGCAAATCTTCCAGTAGATACCTGTTCTGGAAGACTCCTCCACCGATCGCCGCCCGTTCAATGCCGGTCAGGCGGCGCAATTTCGCCAGCGTCTCCTCAATCGCCGCTGCCACGGTATTGTGAAATTTGGCGGCCATCATTCCGGTAGCTTCGCCCCTGGCCCGGTCCTGCAGAAGCCCGGCCCAGAGCGGACCGAAATCCAGCAGCCACAAACCAGTCCCGTCCGTGACTTTCCCCGCATCTTCAGCATCTTCAGCACCCTGATCACCAGTGCCGCTCTCGACACTCTCATGCAGCTCAAATTCATAGCGCCCGTCCACACCGGGCGTCGCCAGAGCCTCCAGCTCCATGGCCGGCTGCCCGTCATACACGGCTTCCGGGCAAACCCCGAGGAGCGCGGAGACCGCGTCAAACAGGCGGCCGCAACTGGAAGTGAAAGGGGCGTTTATTCCCAGCTCGATCTGTTTCAAGACCGCCGGAAGCTCCCGGCGGCCCTTTTCCGAGAGAAAGGGCTCGGCCCGCGTTACACCTTCCCGTCCCAGGGCGGCGCACAGGTGGCTGACCAGCATCCGCTCCGGATGGCGAATACCTCCTTCTCCGCCCGGCAAAGGTACATAGGCCTGGTGAGCAACCCGGGTGAAGGCGCCGGGCCGGCCGGCAAAGATCTCAAACCCCCAGATCCGGCCGTCACGCCCGTAACCCGTACCGTCACAGACCACCCCCAGAACCGGTTCCTTGACGCCATTCTCCGCCAGGCAGGCCGCAAGGTGAGCCTCGTGGTGCTGAACCTGCACCAGCGGCACCCTCCGCCCGGCCGCAAAAGCTTTTGCAAACTTTGTGGCGCGGTACTCGGGATGGAGGTCGCAAGCCACCTTTTCCGGTGAAATCGAAAAATACCCCTCATACCGGCTGATCGCGGTTTGCAAGAATTCCAGGGACGACAGATCCTTGATCTCGCCGATGTGCTGGCTGAGAAAGTAACGCTCTCCCCTTGCCAGGCAGAAAGTATTCTTCTGATCGCCGCCGACGGCAAGCACCGGCCGTGACAGGGGCAGATGCGGCAAGATCACCGGCTCCGGAACATAACCCCGGGAGCGCCGGTAGAGCACCTCCGACCCCGCCACCACCGCAGTGACCGAATCATCGCACCGGTTGAAGATCTCCCGGTTGTGAAACACGAAGAGCTCCGCCACCGGCCCCAGTTGTTCAACCGCCGCGCGGTTGTCGATCACCAGCGGCATGTCGGAGAGGTTGCCGCTGGTGGCCACCAGGCACGGCAGATCCTCGTCAAAAAGCAGAAGGTGAAGAGGCGCATAAGGCAACATCACCCCCAGCGTGTTCATCCCCGGCGCCACCGGGGAGGCCAGCGGCCGCATCTCCGTGCAAGTCCTCTTCTCCAGAAGCACGATCGGCCTTCGCCAGGAGGTCAAGAGTTCCTCCTCGGCGCGGCAAATCCGACAGTAGCGCCGGACCACCGCCAGATCCCGACACATTACCGCAAAGGGCTTGGTCTCCCGCCTTTTGCGCCAGCGCAGGTTCCGGACCGCCTCATCATTGGTGGCATCACAGACCAGATGAAACCCCCCGACGCCCTTCACCGCCAGAATGGCCCCTTCCTTGAGCCTCCGCCTGGCTTCCGCCAGGACATGCGCCGGCGGAGATTCAGGGCCAAGGCCGGCACGTGGGGGATCCGGGTAATCCACCGGCGACTTGCCGCCGCTAGCTTGGGCGTCGCCGGTCCACGCCCCGGCCCGGGCGCTTTGTATATCTGCCATCCACACCGAAGGGCCGCATTTTTCGCAGGCGTTGGGCTGGGCATGGAAGCGCCTGTCCAGGGGGGAATCGTACTCCTCCTGGCAGTCCGGGCACATGGCAAAAGCCTTCATGGTGGTCCGGCGCCTGTCGTACGGCAGGTCGCGGACAATGGTAAACCGCGGCCCGCAATTGGTGCAGTTGATAAACGGGTAGCCGAACCGCCTGTCCCGGGAGTTCAGAAGTTCCCGCTGGCAATCGGGGCAGATTCCCATATCCGGCGTAATCAAAACCGACGGTTCCTCTTCCGCCTTACTCTGGCTGATCGTGAATGCTTCATACCCCACGGGCTCAGCCAGCCGAATTTCAGCCTGCGTGATCCGCGCCACCCGCGGGGCCTGCCTGGGGATCTCCCGGTAAAAGCGCTCCAGATCCTCCGGCTCCCCCTCGACCTCCACCACCACGCCCGCCAGAGAGTTGAAAACCTTCCCGGGCAACCCGAACTGGTGAGCCAGCCGGTAAAGAAAAGGCCGGAAGCCCACGCCCTGCACCATGCCATTGACGGTAATCACCGCCCGGGCGATCTTCCCGGCGTCCTTTCGGACCTTGACGCATCCCATTTTTTCATCACCTGATCCATTAACCACTGCGTCCAGTTATCCAGCCCCTCGCCCGTGAAAGCCGACACCTCAAAGACCGCCGCGCCGGGATTCAGCTTCGCCAGATCCTCCCGCACCTTCGGCAGATCATACCGGCTGAAAGGCAACAGATCCATTTTGTTTAAAAGCACCACGCCGGCCCTCCGAAAGGCGGCCGGGTATTTCAGGGGCTTGTCGTCCCCTTCGGGGATGCTCAGCACGACAACCTTGGCGTCCTCGCCCAGATCAAAATCCGCCGGGCAGACCAGGTTGCCGACATTTTCGATGATCAGCAGTTCTGGCCCCGGTTCAGTTCCGGGAGGCGATGCCGCCGGTTCCGTTCCGAGCGGCGCCCCCACCGGTCCCAACTGCTCCAGCGCCAGGCGGATCATGGGGGCGTCCAGATGGCAGCCGCCCAGGGTGTTCACCTGACAAGCCGGAATGCCGTGCCTCCTCACGCGCTCCGCGTCCAGCTCCGTGGAAATATCCCCCTCGATCACCCTGATCTTCACACGATCTTTCAAAAGCTCACAGGTCCTCTCCAGAAGCGTGGTCTTCCCCGCCCCCGGCGAACTGATCAGGTTGATGCAAAAGGCGCCGCTTTGCTGCAATCCCGCCCGGATCTGCGCGGCAACCGCCGCATTGGCGCCCAGTACTTCGCGGCGCAGGCCGATTTCCATGTCCATCCCCCTTATCCACAGCCTTGCTCCACCTCAAACGAGTCCACGTATAGTTCCTGACCCGAAACCATCCTGGTCCTCGACGATCCGCAGCGGGGGCAGAGAAACGACCACCCCTCCACCGCAAACTCTCTCCCGCAGCCATCGCATCTTGCCATAACAGGCCTTACCTCACACTCCAGAACCGCCCCTTCGGCCAGGGTCCCCCGGCTGCAGATCCCGAAACAAAAGGCCAGAGACTCCGGGACCACCGCGGTGAGCGCCCCGGCGGCGACTTTAATCTTCGTCACCCTGGTGGCGTTGTGCCGGGCGGCTTCCTCCTTGATGATCTCCAGAATCGAAGTTGCAATCGACAGTTCGTGCATGCCAATCACCCGCTCTTGCCGCATCCCGGTTTATCGGCAAACCCGGCGGCATCCCCGGCGGCTTCGCTGACAATCTCAGCCATTACGGAATCGATTACCCGCGGCAGAGCCTGTTCCACGGCCGGGCTCAGCCCGGCGCCAAAAGCGGTGTCGCCGGCCTCCACCCCGATGATCACGATCTCCCGCGGCAGTGATCCCGGTTGCACCTTCCTGCCGAACTCCAGGGCGTCCACCAGGTTAAAGCCATGGAGGGAGAACGGGATGAACTCCCTTTTGGGAAGCCGGTCCCCCGTGAAACGGTGGATGGTGCCGGGGGCCGCACCGCTGATCACGGCGTCGATAATCACCGCCTTATCGGCTCCCGCGATCATCTCCAGCAACCCCAGCCCGGGCGTCCCCGCCTCGATAAGCTCCACCCCCGGCGGCACGCCGCGTGAAGCCAGCCTGCGCGCCGCCTCGACACCGAGGCCGTCATCCGCCACCAGCGGGTTGCCGCATCCAAGAATCGCGATCTTCATGGCCGCCCGGCGTCCTCGTGCCGGATCTTCATTCGCAGGAAGTGGGCCGAGCACGAGAAGCAGGGATCGTAATTGCGAATCGCCATCTCACACTTCAGGGTCGCCTCTTCCTCCGGCAGATCCGCCACCTTTGGCACAAACTCCCGGAGGTCCTTCTCGATGTTATTGACGTTGTGCGCCGTCGGGGAGACGATGTCCGCCTTTTCCACGATTCCCTGGGCGTTTACCTTGTAGCTGTGGTAGAGCACCCCTCGGGGCGCCTCGGTGATCGCCGCGCCTTCCCCCGGCCGGATCTCCACGCTAAACTCCTCGTCGTGCGGGTCCAGCCGGTCGATGATCTCCACGCACTCGTCCACGCAGTGCACCAGTTCAATGGCCCTGGCCAGGGCGCTGACAAACGGGTTGAAATTCGGGAACCGAATTCCCGTCTTTTCGGCGGCCCGGCGCGCATCGGGGGAGAGTTTGTCGAAGTTGAGGTTCACCCTGGCCAGAGGGCCGACCATAAAGGAATCCCGGCCGACAATATAGGAATGCAGCGCGTGGGACCAGGGCACCTGCTTCTCCTTGATATACCGGCGGTACTCCCCGGCGGTGATCTCCAGCCCCCTGGTGGAGACCAGCCGGCCCTCATTGACCGCGTACTGATCCGGCTGCGACAGGGCGACGTGCTCGCACTCCCTGGTGAATTCCGGCAGAGGCAGCCCCGCCACCAGTTCCACCGTGGTCAGCATCTCTTCCTTGGCCTGGGCCAGGCGATCCCGGATGGCGTTCAATTGTTCCCTGGAAGGTACTTTTGTAAAACCGCCCACCACGCAGGTGATGGGGTGTACCGCCCGGCCGCCGATAAGATCAGTCAGGTCGTTCCCGAGTTTTTTCAGCCGGAGAGCGCGCTGAACGACGGGCAGATGGTCATCGGCCATGGCCAGGACGCTCTCATAGCCCAGAAAATCCGGCGCCGCCAGCATATAGACGTGAAGGGTATGGCTCTGGATCCACTGGGCCAGCGCCAGAAGCTTGCGCAAGTCCCTGGTCTGCTGGCTCACCTTGACGCCCATGGCGTTCTCCAGGGCCAAAAGCGACGTAAGCTGGTGCGAGACCGGGCAGATGCCGCAGATCCTCGACACCGTGTCCGCCACCTCGTCAAACTTCCTTCCCACCAGAAAACCCTGGAAGAAGCGCGGCGGCTCATAGACATCAAGGTAAAGCTCCTCCACCCTGCCATCCTGGACCTTGACATCCAGAGAAGCCTCCCCTTCCACCCTGGCCACATAGTTTACCCGGATCTGCTTCAGACTCATACGGCTTCGGCCCCCTTCCTGAAGGCTTCGGTCTCGCCGGCGTACTTGCGGAATTTGCGGGCGACGTCCTCGCGGGTCAGGCCGTATTCCATAAAAGTTCTGGCCAGAGACGGCGCGTTGGGATCGTTCATCGGCCCGCGGCAACCTTCGCAGGGACGGTTAAGCGAAGGACAGAGCGCCCCGCAACCGGCGGAAGTGACAGAACCCATGCATACCTTACCCTTGCTCACGAAGAGGCATACATTCTCCCGCAGCTTGCATTCCACGCAGACACAATGCGGGCGAAGGTTCGGGCCCACCCCGAGCAATGCACTCTTGATCAGCTCCACCAGTTCATCCTTGTCCACCGGGCAGCCTTTCAGGTACCCGTCCACCCGGACATACTGATCGATCCCGAAAGCCTTGGTGGAATGGATCACCGAGACATCCTCGTAGACCCGCTTCTCCACCTCCCGCTCGGGCACCAGATTCTTCATCGAAGGTATTCCGCCGTAACAGGCGCAGGATCCGAAGGCGATCAACAGCTTGCACTTCTCCCGCACTTCCTTGATCTTCTCGATCTCTTCCCCGCAGGTGACCGCTCCTTCCACAAGGCCGATATCGTAGATAGCATCGGCATTTTCACGCTTTGCCATCACAAAATAGCTGATCTCCACCAGCGCGGCGATATCCAGCAGGTACTCCTCCAGGTTGACGATCTGCAGCTGGCAACCCGCACAGGAACTGAACTTGAATACCGCCAGTTTCGGCTTGTCGTTCATCTTCTCACCCCTTCATTAATAGTGCCTGGCGCCACCTCCCCGGCGCCTGCGCTACAGCACTTCCTCCGGCAGATCCTTGATCTCGGCGTAATTAAAGACCGGCCCGTCCTTGCAGACGTAGATGGGCCCCATCTGGCAGTGGCCGCACTTGGCCACCCCGCACTCCATGCGGCGCTCCAGGGAGACATAGATCTGGCCGGGCTTGAACCCTCTGGCCAAAAGTGCCTTCACCACAAACTTCATCATGATCTCCGGGCCGCACATCACCACCACCGTGTTTTGGGGCTTGCTTTCCATCCGGTCCTCCACGAGATCCGTCACCAGCCCCACATCGTGGTCCCACCTGTTACCATCCGGGACCTGATCCACGGTAAGCCAGAGTTTCGTATCCGAGACCCCTCTCCATCCGGCGTATTCATCAGAAAACATGCCGTCAGCCGGGGTCCTGGCCCCATAGAGGATCTCCAGGGAACCGAAATCCCGGCGGTGGCGCGCCACCTGCTGAATCACCGGCCGCAAGGGAGCCAGCCCAATCCCGCCGGCGATCAGCAGGATATTTTTGCCGCGCATCTCCTCCACCGGCCAGCCATTTCCGTACGGGCCGCGAATGCCCACCGTATCCCCCTCCTGGAGGCTGGACATGGCTTTGGTCAGGTTTCCGACCCGGCGGATGGTGTGATCAAAGGTGAGACGCTCGTCAACCGGTGAACTGATGGAAATGGGCGCCTCACCGATCCCCAAAATGGTCAGCATGTTGAATTGGCCTGGCCGGAAGGAATAGTCGGACTGCTTCTTCGCATCGGCGAAGGCCAGGGTGTAAGTGGCCGTGTCCGGGGTCTGGGCCTTGATCCCTTTGATCACGGCCGTTTCCGGCTTGAACAAGCTCCTCATGTTACTCCCCCCTTATGGCATTCACAATGGCCGTGGGATCGATCTTTTTGATGCAGGCCGTCACGCACCGGCCGCAACCCACGCAACCCAGGGCGCCATATTGTGTCTCAAAGTAGCTCAATTTGTGGTAGATACGCTGTTTGATTCGCGCCGCCCGCGTCCGGCGGAAATTCCCGCCCATGGCCACTTCCCCGAATTCCAGAAGCACGCAGGAATCCCAGACGATCTGCCGTTCCCCGTGCTTTAAGGTGAGGTCCAGCTTGTCAAAGACGTTAAAGCAGTAACAGGTTGGGCAAACAATGGTGCAGGCGCCGCAGGCCAGGCACTCTTCCTTGAGTTCGGCCCACTTGCCGTGGCCGAAGTTCTGGTTGAGGATCTTCGGCAGGTTGTCGGTGTTGATCTTCTTCTTGATGGCGCCTTTGGCCAGCCGGGTTACATTCTCCTTGGCCAGAAACGCCTGGGGCTCGGCCTTTTTCAGGCGAAGCTCATGCAACAGCTCCTCTCCGGCGCCACTGCCGGCCTCCAGGAGGTAACGATCCCCCAGGTTGGTCAGCAGCAGGTCGTAACCACGGCGCAGGTCGGGGCCGGTCCCAAACGATGAACAGAAACAGTTTTCCCCGGGTTTGTTGCAGTTCAGGCCGACAATCAATGTGTTCTCCCGTTTCCGCTTGTACCGGTCGTCCTCATACTGGCCGGTAAAGACCCGATCCAGAAGGAGAAGGGCATTGACATCGCAGGGGTGCAGCCCGAAAAGAACCCGTCGCTCCTCGAGGTTCTCCTCGTGAATCACCCCTCCTTCCCGGTGGAACGAAAAGATGGTGTCAAACGGTGCGTAAAAATACTTTTTGGGGGGCAAGAGGGTCGTGACGTAGTCAAGCTCCAGATCTTCCAGGCTCTGGACGGGGCCCAGAGCGATTTCGCCATCTTTTCTGGTTGGTCCGAATACCTGATACTTGCCAGCCAGTTGCGAAACAAGGAACGCGAGATCCTTTCCTCCGAGCGTCGCCGCCCTGGCAGCGTAAACTAACGGTTCAGCCAGCGCCATCTTCAAACACCTCCGGTTCGCATTTCCACATTTTTATGACCGCGCGATTGTGCACTACTTCACAATTTGTCTCAGTATCCGCCCCCGCAACGCGAGATGCCCGTTCATCATCAAAAGGGCAAAATCGCCTTGTCTCCCTCATTATAACATAGTATGCCGGAGCGCACAAGGCATGTGAACAATTTCACTATAAGAGAATGATCCGGCATTTGCGCCCTGCTTCCTGCTTCCTGCTCAAGTGCCTAAAATTCTTATGGCTTTCTTCGGCAAAGGACAGGTTTACCACTCTTTCCAGGCGGCCTCATAGTAACGCAGCAAGACCGGATTGAGTGGGTAGAAGGCACCCCTCACGGGGTGCCAGCCCCCGTTGCGACTGGACGTGCAGTTTTCCCGCATCCAGCCACTCCAATGCTGTCCCTTAGCAGGGAGACTCGAAAAGCTTCAACTGATGCGTT
>JAMCQP010000047.1 GCA_023381695.1 Bacillota bacterium
CAAATCAGTTATCGTGGTGGAGGACCTGAACGTCAAGGGCATGATGCAGAACCACAAACTGGCCCGACACATCGGAGACGCTGCCTGGTCGGAGATGAAACGCCAACTGGCCTACAAGACGGTGTGGTATGGCAGCAAACTGGTGGAGGCTGATCGGTGGTTCGCAAGCAGCAAGACCTGCCATGGCTGCGGACACAAGATGGATGAGATGCCGCTGCAGGTCCGGAAGTGGACCTGCCCAGAGTGTGGGACCATCCATGATCGAGACCTGAACGCAGCGCAGAACCTTGCGTCACTAGTTGGATAGTCCCAAACGTACCGCCAGTTCGGCGGGAACTTACGCCTGTGGAAATGGGAGTTCAACCCTTTGGGTTCAGCCCATCGATGAAGCAGGAACCTTTATGGGATGTTTGTCCATGAAAGGAGAACGGTAGAATATGCTCTGGATGTTTTTCCTCAGCACCCTGGCCATCGGCTCCCTGACCTTCGGCGGGGGGTACGCCCTGATCTCCGCCTTACAGCAGGAGTTGGTGGTCCGTCACGCCTGGCTGACCCCGGATGAATTCATCAATGGCGTGGCCATCGGCCAGATCACCCCGGGGCCTTTGATGATCATGGTTTCCTTCATGGGTTATAAGATCGCCGGACTTTGGGGGGCGCTCCTGGGGACCCTGGGAATCTTTTTGCCATCCTTCTTGCTGGCCTTGTTCTTGTCCAGATATTACAAGCAGGCACAGGCCAGCCCGCCCGTGCGCGCGGCCTTGAGAGGGATCAACGCCGCGGTGGGAGGGCTCTTGGCAGCAGCTACCCTGGATCTGGCCAGAGGCAGCCTGAACAACCCTGTGTCCGTTGCCATTGCGGTGGCCGGGATCCTGCTCATCGGACCCGCCCGGAGGGAGCCGGTCTGGGTCTTGCTTGCCGCGGGAGCAACCGGCGCATGGCTCTTGCGATAAAACACGGCAAAACATCGTTAGATGGTTGAACGGCCTTACCATAATGAATGCGGAATGGCAGGAGGCAAGTTGCAATGAACAAAGGAAATTTGACGCGGGCCGAAAGGATCTTCAACCTGATTGCCCCGATCTACGGGCTGTTCCACCGCGGTCTGGAGGACAATTACAGAAAGGCCGTGGCCATCCTCCAGGAGCATTGTCCCATAAGCCGGGAGACCAGGGTTTTGGACGTGGGCACCGGCACCGGAGCGCTCGCGGGCGCATTTTCCGAGTTGACTCCCCATGTCACCGGAATCGATCTTTCCGAGAAGATGCTCTCCAGCGCACAAAGAAGGTATCGGGCAAAAGCCAGATTCCTCAAGATGGCCGCCCACGAGCTCGACAGATTTGAAGATCGAGAGTTTGACGTAGTTGCCGCCGCCTTCATGCTCCACCACTATGCCGCCGATTACCGCCGGCAGGTCCTCCGGCAGATGAAGCGGGTCGCCCGGCAAAAGGTGATGATCATCGACTTCATCCCTCATCAAAGCCGGCTCATGTCCTTCCTCGAGGCCCTGGAGGGGAGCCATTATCGCGAGTTCATGGCCGATTTCGCCAGCGATCTGGCGGATGTCTTTCCCAGCTATCAAGTGGTTGAATTCAGCGTCTCTTCGGGCGTTTACCTATGCGATCCCGAATAGATGACAAAAATCCTGCCTTTCCGTCAAATAGCCTGACTTTTTTATACTAAGAAGGATTTTTGCGGTATTCGTCGTATTCTAATACCTGTAGGGGTATTTTGCCCTCTTCCAAGAGGCCTTCCGCAAAGTTGCAGAAAGGAGTAGAGCCCTAATGGAAATTTCACGCCGGGATTTCTTCAAGTATTCAGGAGCAACCCTGGCAGCCTTGATGGCCGCCGACCTGGGCTTTGACACAACACCCGCCAAGGCCCAGGCCAACGAACTGAAGATCAAGTTTGCCAGGGCTACTCCCTCCATTTGCCCTTATTGTTCAGTGGGCTGCGGTATCCTGGTGCATGCCAGGGACGGAAAGGTGATCAACACCGAAGGAGACAGCGACCATCCCATCAACCATGGGTCGCTGTGCAGCAAGGGAGCTGCGGTCTTCGAGGTCGCCCACAACCCCAGGAGGCTGACCAGGCCGCTCTACCGGGCGCCGGGCGGTGACCGGTGGGAGGAGAAAGATTGGGACTGGGTTCTGGACAGGATTGCCACCAATGTGAAGAAGACCCGTGACGCAGGGTTCATCGAGTCCGAGAAGGGCCTGCCGGTGAACCGCGCCGAAAATATCGCCTGCCTGGGAGGTGCCGCCCTGGACAATGAAGAGTGCTACCTTCTTTACAAGGAGATGCGCTCTTTAGGCATCGTTTACCTGGAACACCAGGCTCGTGTCTGACACTCCTCCACGGTCTCCGGTCTGGGGGCCACGTTTGGCAGGGGTGCCATGACCAATCACTGGATTGATCTGAAAAATACCAACTGCGCTCTGATTATCGGCAGCAATGCCGCCGAAAACCATCCCATCTCCTTGTCAAGATAGCCCTTGAGACGGGAGGAACGCGGCGCCAGGATCATCAGCGTGGATCCGCGCTTTACCCGTACTTCCTCCCAGGCGGATCTTTACGCGCCGCTGCGACCGGGGACGGACATCGCCTTTATCGGCGGTTTGATCAATTATGCCCTGGAGAACAACCTTTACTTTAGAGACTACGTGGTAAACTACACCAACGCGGCTTTTCTGGTGGATGAAGGCTACTCGTTCCACGACGGCCTCTTTGACGGTTACGATCCTCAGACCAAGAAGTACGATGGCAAGTCATGGAAATACGCCATGGGGCTGGACGAAAAACCGCTCAAAGATCCCACGCTCACCCATCCCCGCACCGTCTTTCGACTGCTGAAAAAGCATTATTCCCGGTACACGGTGGAGAAGGTCTGCGCGATCACCGGCACGTCAAAGGAAGTATACCTCGAGGTGGCCAAAGCCTACTGCGCCACCGGTCGTCCGGACAAGTCCGGCACGATCATGTACGCCATGGGCGCCACCCAGCACACCGTTGGCTCCCAGAATGTGCGGTCGTACGCGATCCTGCAGTTGTTGCTGGGAAACATCGGCGTGCCCGGCGGTGGCGTCAACGCCCTGAGGGGTGAATCCAACGTGCAGGGTTCCACGGATATGGGCCTGCTCTTTGATCAGGCGCCCGGCTACATGGCCCTTCCTCCGGCGGCGCCGGAGTATGCCAATCTCAAGGGCTATCTTGACAAGGAAACACCCAAAGCCGGTTTTTGGACCAACAAGCCCAAATTCTTTGTCAGTTTCCTGAAGGCGATGTACGGCGAAGCAGCCACGCCGGGGAACCAATTTGGCTACGCTTATCTGCCAAAGCGCGACCCGAAGAAGAACTACTCGTACATCTCCCTTTTTGAGGACATGTACGACGGCCAGATTCGCGGCGCATTCTTCTTTGGGCAAAACTCGGCGATCAGCGGCCCCAACTCCAATAAAGAGAATTCCGCCCTGGACAAGCTGGAATGGGTCGTAATCAGCGACCTCTGGGAGACGGAGACGGCGGCTTTCTGGAAACGCCCCGGCGCCAAACCGGCGGAGATTGCCACGGAGGTCTTTCTGCTGCCGGCCGCCGCGTCTTTTGAAAAGGAGGGGTCCATCACCAACAGTGGCCGGTGGATACAATGGCGCTGGAAAGCGGTGAATCCTCCCGGCGAGGCCAGGAGCGACCTGTGGATCCTGCATAACCTGCACCGCCGCATTCGCGCCAGGTACGCCGCAAGCCACGCCACCAAAGACCAGCCGCTTCTGAATCTCTCCTGGCAATACGGCCTGGGTGAAGAACCGGATATCGAAGCAATCGCCAGAGAGATCAGCGGCTATGATACCAGGACCGGCCAGCAGTTGACCACTTTCCTCAACCTGGCTGACGACGGCACCACGGTGGGCGGCAACTGGATCCTTGGCGGCATGTATCCGCCCGAGGGCAACAAGGCCAAGAGCAGAAACACCGCGGACAAGGGTGGCATCGGTTCGTACCTGGGTTGGGCCTTTGCCTGGCCCGCCAACCGGCGCATCCTTTACAATCGGAGCTCCGCGGATCTCCACGGCAAGCCGTGGAGCAACGATAAAAAGGTGATCTGGTGGGATCCCGTCGCCGGCGATCCACTCAAGAACGAGCACGGCAAATGGGTGGGGCTGGATGTCCCGGACTTCAAGCCAACCGTCAGTCCTTCCGACGCTGGCGGGTCGAATCCGTTCATCATGCGGCCGGAAGGAGTGGCGGGGCTCTTTTCAAAGCTCAACGAGGGGCCCTTCCCCGAACATTACGAGCCGTTTGAAAGCCCGACCGCCAACAGCCTGTCGACCGTGAATCTCAACCCGGTGGTCAAGATCTTCAAGTCGCCCATGAACGAGCGGGGCGACGCGGAGAAGTTCCCCATCGTGGTCACCACGTTCCGCCTGTCCGAGCACATGCAGGGTGGCGGCATGACCAGGAACCTGCCCTGGCTTGCGGAACTGATGCCCGAGTTGTTCGTGGAGATCAGCCCGACGCTGGCGAAGGCTCGGGGAATTATCCCCGGCCAGGACGTGGTGGTTGCTTCCGCCCGCGGTGAGGTCAAGGCCAAAGCCCTGGTCACCAACCGCTGGAAACCCTTGATGATCAACGGAAAAGAAGTGGAACAGATCGGGCTGCCCTGGCATTTCGGATTCATGGGGATTGCCACCGGCGACGTGGCCAACAAACTCACTCCCCACGTGGGGGACGGGAACACCCTCATCCCGGAATACAAGGCGTTTCTCTGCAACATCAGGGGGGTGAAGTAGGATGGCTGCTGTAAAATCAACGGCGGTTGCGACAAAGCCCAAGGCGATCTACGTGGATACCTCCAAGTGCACCGGTTGCCGGGGCTGCGAGGTGGCCTGCAAGCAGTGGAACAGCCTGCCGGCGGATCCCCAGCCTTTCGCGGGAAGCTACCAGACGAAGCGGGACTTTGCGCCCAACACCTACACTTTCGTCCGGATGAATGAGGTGGCGACTTCCGACGGTGAGGTGCGCTGGCTCTTCCGCAAGTCGCAATGCATGCATTGCACCGACGCGGCCTGTGTGGAAGTTTGCCCCAAGAACGCGATCCACCACACCGACTACGGCACCGTCTACCGCGACGCGGACAAATGCATCGGATGCGGCTACTGCGTCAACAACTGCACCTTCGGCATCACCAAGCTCGATGAGGTGGCTCACAAGGCCACCAAGTGCAACTTCTGCCTTGACCGGGTGGAAGCCGGCCTGGAGCCCGCCTGCGCCAAGACGTGCAGCACCGGGGCCATTCAATTCGGTGACCGGGAGCAGATGCTCAAACTGGCGCATCAGAGGCTGGCAGCCTTAAAGCCCGGATTCCCGGAGGCGCGCATCTACGGCGAACAGGAACTGGGCGGTACCGGCTTCATCTACCTGCTCACTGATAGGCCGGAAAAATTCGGCTTGCCGGAGAACCCCGTGGTCCCCTGGACCGTCAAGATCTGGCAACACGTGGTTCGTCCCGCCGGCGAGGTTATGCTGGGAGGCACTGTTTTAGCTCTCCTGGCCGCCGCGCTTTTGGGAGCTGGCAAGACGGGTAAAGTGGACAAGGCAGCCAGGACTGGTTCCGGAACTGGTTCCAACGAAGGAGGTGCCACCGATGCCAAAAGCTAAGGCCGCCACGGTATATGAAACCCGGCCACGCGTCGTAGATAGCATGGCCCCAAACGGGATGGAGATCATCCGCTTTGACGGTTGGGCGAGAGCCGCGCACTGGGCTCACGTTCTCTCTTTCTTTGCATTGCTGGTTACGGGACTGGCCATCTTCGGGCCCCAGGGAGATACCATTGCCAGGGTCTTCGGCGGTATCCAGGCCACCCGGTTGATCCACAGAGCAGCCGCCGTGACCTTTATGGCGCTGTCCATCGTGCTGCTGTTGATCAGCGCCGCCAATAACCGATTCCGCAACATATTCCAGGGGTTGAAAAACCTGCTGGCATTTGACAAAGACGATCTGGCATTCCTGAATGAATTTCCAAAAAAGTTCTTCGGCCTGGAAGCCAGGGTTCCTGAGCAGGGCAAATTTAACGGCGGCCAGAAGATCAACTCGATCCTTGTTGTGTTTGGAAGCATCGTATTGGCCGCGACAGGCCTGGTACTATGGAATCCCAAGGCCTTTCCCATTTACCTGGTGCGCCTGGCCTATCCCCTCCACGATGGGGCCATGTTCATCATGTTTGCCCTGGTGCTCGGCCACATGTACCTGTCGCTGGTTCACCCGATTACCAGAAAAGCCCTGGGCGCCATGTGGCACGGCCGGATGAGCGGGGAATACGCTGAACACTATCATGCCAAGTGGTACAGAGCGGCCGTGGAAAAGACCGCCCTGGAGAAGACGGACACTGCAAAATCCGGCAAAACAACTTCGGTTTAAACTCAGAGAAACCCAAGGAGCTAAGATCATGGCAGGCAAAGGCATCACCCAGGACCTTCTGAAAGAGGAGATCCTGAGGCAAGAAGACATGCGGGAACTTTTCTCGTTCTACGATGCGCTTCTCACTGCCCGGCGGCAGATCTTGCAAGACCTGCCGCCGGTAGTCCCGGCGGACGAGGCCGGGGCTGGTGAGTTCGCAAAGGCCTTGAACGAGGAAAGATACGCCGCCTCGGTCGCAGGTCCGAAGATCGATCCCGATGCCTTCGCCGGCGCCTTTCAGAAGATGGCCGCGGTGGTGGCTAAAAAAGCGCCCCACCTGGCCAAAGCCGCCAGGTTCTATGCGCAACTTGATCCTTCAACTCTACCCCCGTTCGATCCAGCAGCGATGGGTTCTTCCGGCCTGGTGGCCAGCCCCGAGGCCGGCCCCGCGCCGGAAGAACCGGCTCGAAAGCCGGCCCTCAGCATCCCCGAAAATCCGGAGGATCCTGAGGGCCGGCTCTTCCGGCAACTTTACACCAACGCGGTGCAACCCTTCTTTGAGAAGTTCGCCCTGGAGTTGGCGCCGGTAGTGGAAAAAGCTGACTGGCACGAGGCTTACTGCCCGGTATGTGGCAACCGGCCGGCCATAGCGCAAACGATTGGCGGCGGCGCTCGCGACCTGTACTGTACTTTCTGCGGCACAAGGCGCCATTATCCCAGGCTGGCCTGCCCGCACTGCGAAAACACAGACCATGAACAGCTCAGGTACATGGAAATCAGCGAAAAACCGCAATACCGGATCGACGTATGCGAAGACTGCAAGGGTTACGTCAAGGTGTTGGTCCAAAGCGGCGACTCTGAAAGCGAAAGCTTCAACCCGTTCGTGGCCGACATTTTAACCCTGCATCTCGACGCCCTGGCGCAAAAACATGGCTACAGTCCCAACCCGCAACATCCGGCACATTAAGGGCATTACCGGTCTGGGAAAAATAGATCAGCTTGCCGGTATTAAAGAGCACCGGAAAACCTGATTGTTTTCGATCATCGGCTTCGGGGGGATTCTGGTGGATGCCTTGCCCCAGGCGGAGGCCGACCGCATGGTGGTCGAATCCATCGAGCGTGGCGTCAATTATTTTGATGTCGCTCCCAGCTACGGGGAAGCGGAAGCCATCCTGGGGCCGGCCCTGGTTGGGCGCCGGGAGAAGATCTTCCTGGCCTGCAAGACGATGGAGCGAACCAGGGAGGGTGCCCGGCGGGAACTCGAGTCCTCCTTGAAGAGGTTGCAGACAGACCATTTTGATCTTTACCAGCTCCATGCCATGGCCACCCGGGAAGATTTCGAAGCCGCCACCGGTCCCGGTGGCGCTCTGGAAGCCTTTATGGAAGCCCGCCGGCAGGGACTGATCCGTTATATCGGCTTCTCCGCCCATAACACGGACGTCGCCCTGAAGCTCCTCGACACCTTCCCGTTCGACAGCGTTCTCTTCCCTGTCAACTGGGTCAATTTCTTCAACGGAAGCTTCGGGCCTCAGATCCTGGCCAGGGCCTCTGAACTGGGGATCGGCCGCCTGGCCATAAAGGCCATGGCGCGCACCACCTGGGGCGAGCGTGAGCGGCGCTACCAGAAGGCCTGGTACGAGCCGGAGGAATCGGAAGAGCTTGCGGAACTGGCGCTCCGTTTCACCCTTTCGCAACCGGTTACCGCGGCGATTCCGCCCGGCGAGCCGAAGTTCTTCCCGCGAACGCTGGAGCATGCGGAAAGGTTCCGTCCCATGACCCCGGAGGAGACTGAACGGTTACGACAGGCCGCGGCGGGGCTGGAGCCCATTTTCCGGTAACGACGGCCCCACTGCAAAACAATTTTGGGGATCCGGAGATTCTTTTAGAGCCCCGGATCCCCTCTTTTCAACTGTTTATCCGCTTTGTAATCCGCTTCCCGCCGGCCTCAAGCGCCGACCGTAAACCGGCCGGCCAGCCGGATGTCCCAGGTGGACGATCCCAGGCGTATCGAGGCCCAGACCGCGTGCCCCGCTTCGCGAAAACCGCCCGCCATGACGTTGGTAATTTTTCGTGTATTTCCAGTCTGGGAAAAATAGATCCGTGTAACATCCATGCTCAATCCCTGTGGTAATGCTTATCGGGAAGGAATGGCAATATTGTCCCCAGCCGGTTGAGAATTAGCCAGCCGCTCGACTTTTAGCAGAAAAAGGTTTACTTCATTGAAACCGAGGTGCCATTTGTCCGGAAGTTGCCGGTAGTCAACCTCCACAAGCCGTTGTTGTGACAACATCCGTAGAAGCCTTTCCCGGCTAAACCCCGGATGGAAATCTCCGCTGTGCTGGCCTTTGAAAAGCGCCTGGGCTCTGTAGAGCTCAAACTTGATCCGGGAAAATCGCTGGATGTCGATTATTAAGATGGCGCCGTCCGGTTTGCAGACGCGAGCCATCTCCGCAATTGCTTTCTCCGGTCGTCTGATCTCATGAAGAACCCCTTTGCAAAGAATCAGGTCAAAAGAATAATCACCAGCTGGAATGGCCAGAGCAGAACCCTCTTTCACGGAGATACTGGAAATTGAAAGGTTGGACAGCATCTTTGAAGCAGCCTGGACATGTCGTGCATCAATATCTATGCCCAGAATATGGCCGGCATGCCCGATAAGAGAGGCAAGCTCCTGCAGTTCCGGGAGGTCACGGAAACCTATATCCAGGACCTTTTGTCCCGAAGTAATGCCCACCTGTCGCAATAAAGCCTGCGTGGACTGCATTCTCGTCTCCACCCCCTTTTAGATAAGGCAATTATCTTTTCAGGATAATTTCTTTGAAGGCTTTGTCGTGCTCAACGCGGAAAGAGTCTTCAAAACCTCTTCCGGTGTTGTCGATAAAATAGCGTTTGACGTCCTGTCGGCCGCACACTCGTGACTTTAGTCGTGAGTAAGGACGACAAATATTTTACAGGATAATCACTTTCCTTGTCGAACTAATGGTTGGCACCTTGAAAAGCGAAGGTAAAGGGTTGTAGCGGTAAGCCCTCCGCTATGTAAAACCTTCAGG
>JAMCQP010000011.1 GCA_023381695.1 Bacillota bacterium
TTCGGTCTGCACTCCCAGGAGCCGGATCTGGCCAATCTCGATTACATCTGTTTGAACGTCATCCAACCGTTCTGGAACCATCTGGGCCTGTGCCAATTGACTTTTCGGCTTCTTTTCCTTGACCAGTACCACCAGCGCTGGCTGGCCGGTCTTCCGCCCGCTTGTTTCCTTGTATCCAACCCCGACACCCGCGACGTTTTCCAGCTCCAGGAGGCGCTTCCGATGGCGGAGGAGCGCCTCGCCATGCGTTGAAAACATAAAACCCTCACCCCCGGTCTTGCATCACAGGCAGTATATTCACTGCCTCATCCGGTGGTGAGGGTTTATCCACGAAAGCCAAATCCTCAATTGCCTCTCAAATAGCTTGGCCGGCGCCATGATCCGGCCGCCAGGCTACTGTTCCATCTGTTTGGCGAGGAATCCGGCGGCAGTCTCCACCAGCTTCATCTCCAGATCTCCCATCTTCTTGTCCGGCTCCTTGGAACACAGGATCACTGCTCCAATCGGATCGCCTTCGGCAATAATCGGGGCTATCACCTGGGTCGAGAACTTGCACGACTCCCCGCCCTCGACGACCGTACAATCCTCGCAGAACTTGTGCTCGCCGGGCTTCGGCATATAAACGGGCTTGCGCTCCTCCATAATCCGCTCCACGGCCTTGGTGACCGGCTTGTCCATAAACTCCTTCTTGGGTGCACCTGAGACGGCGATGATCATGTCCCGATCGGCAATGCAAGCGATATGGCCAGTCGCCTCCGCCAATGAATCCGCATATTCCTTGGCGAAATCGCCCAGTTCGCCGATGGGCGAATATTTCTTTAAAATAACTTCCCCTTCGCGATCCACGAAGATCTCGAGGGGGTCGCCTTCGCGGATCCGCAGGGTCCGACGAATCTCTTTGGGGATCACCACTCGACCAAGGTCGTCGATTCGTCTTACAATACCCGTTGCTTTCAATGCGCGCCCCTCCTTTTGTCTGATTCGGTTACCCGGTCCGGCTTACAGATAGTATATGGCTAAATTTACAGTTTTATTCTGTTTGCCCAGTTCTTTCGCAATCCTCTGGCGTAAATCTTGTCCCCCCTTTGGCCAATCTCTTGCCTGATATGGTTATCTCCGCCTTTCCAAGATTATCTTTCCCATTCATGCCGTTTTAAAACGCTTTTATCTCCGCCAAAACCTTTTCCATTAATTGTAAAAGCTCGCCGTTACTGCCGCCCACTCCGGATTTGAGCCTGACCTGGGGTGCCTTGCCAGCCAGGAAAGATACCTTTCCCTTGTATTTACGTACCAGATCCAGCATTTGGTTCCCACCCAAACTCAATCCTTCATGAAATTTTATGCTGGCCCCGGTTCTATCGGTAATAATGGAAGCTACCGCCACCTGCCTGGCCAATACCTTGATCCATGCCACCTTCAGCAAATTCGCCACCGGTTCCGGCAGATCTCCGAACCGGTCCGTAAGTTCCTCCTCTACATCCTTGAGATCGGGTTCGTCGTTTATCGTGATGATCTTTTTGTACATCTCCACCTTCTGTTTTCCATCGGGGATATATTCGTCTGGCAGATAGGCGTCGATATTCAGGTCAAGAACCGGCTCCGGCGGCTCCGGCACGGCCTCGCCCTTTAGTTCCTTGATGGACTGGTCCAAAAGCCGGGTGTAGAGATCGAAGCCCACGGAAGCGATAAAACCGTGCTGTTCAGACCCAAGGATGTTGCCGGCGCCGCGGATCTCCAGATCCCGCATGGCAATCTTGAAACCCGAGCCCAGTTCAGTAAATTCCTTGATCGCCTGTAAACGTTTTTCCGCCTCTTCGGTAAGGATCTTATCTTTCCGGTAGGTAAAATATGCATACGCCACCCGATTGGAGCGTCCCACCCGCCCCCTGAGCTGGTAGAGCTGGGCCAGCCCCATCTTGTCCGCATCGTAGACGACAAGCGTGTTCACGTTGGGAATATCCAGCCCGGACTCGATGATGGTCGTGGACAGAAGGATATCGTACTCCCCCCGCAAAAAGTCCATCATCACCTGCTCCAGGCGTGACTCTTCCATTTGCCCGTGTCCCACCGCTATTTTGGCCTCCGGCACCAGTTGCTGCAGGTAGGACGCCATCTTGTCGATAGACTGGACGCGGTTGTAGACAAAGTAGACCTGCCCGTCCCGCCCCATCTCGCGCAAGATGGCCTCCCGGATCACCTCGTCGTGGTACTCCATCACATAGGTTCGGATCGGGAAGCGATCTTCGGGGGGCGTCCCGATGATGCTCATATCCCGCACGCCCGCCAGGGACATGTGCAGCGTCCGGGGAATCGGCGTGGCCGTGAGCGTGAGAACGTCCACGTTCCGCCGCAGCTCCTTCAGCCGCTCCTTCTGCGCCACCCCGAAGCGCTGTTCCTCGTCCACAATCACCAGGCCCAGGTCCTTGAAGACCACATCCTTCTGCAGGAGCCGGTGGGTCCCGATAATCACGTCGATCTCGCCGCGGCGCAGGCGCCTGGTGATCTCGGCGGCCTCCTTGTCGCTCTCGAACCGGCTGAGAACCTCCACCGCCACCGGAAACCCGTTGAACCGGTCGCGGAATGTGTTGTAATGCTGCTGGGCCAGGATGGTGGTGGGCACCAGGACGCCGACCTGTTTGCCGTCCATCACCGCCTTGAAGGAGGCCCGGATGGCCACTTCGGTCTTCCCGTAGCCCACGTCCCCGCACAGGAGGCGGTCCATGGGCTTCGGCTTCTCCATGTCCCGCTTGATCTCCATGAGCGCCCGGAGCTGATCCGGCGTCTCGTCGTAGATGAAGGTATCCTCGAATTCCTCCTGCCAGACCGTGTCCGGCGCGAAGGTGTGGCCTAAAACGGTCTCCCGTTCGGCGTAGAGCGTGAGAAGGTTCTGCGCCAACTCCTGCACTGATTCCTTCACCCTTGATTTGACCCTGGCCCACTCGCTGCCGCCAAGCTTGTAGAGTTTTGGGGCGACGCCCTCCACCCCGATATACTTCTGGAGCAAGTTGACCTGCTCGGTGGGAACGTAGAGTTTATCCCCTCCGGCGTATTTCACCACCAGATAATCCTTGTGCACCTTGCCGATCTCCAGGGTCTCCACCCCCTGGTACTGGCCGATGCCGTGGTTAACGTGGACCACGTAATCGCCCACCTTCAGCTCCGCAAAGGTGGAGATCCTGATCCCGTCCTCCGCGGATCTGGCCGACCGGCGGTGCTTGCGCTCGCGCCCGAAGACCTCGCTGTCCGTGAGAACGATGAGCCTGATCAGCGGGAACTCAAAGCCATTCTCCAGGCTCCCCTCGGTGATCACGATGTTGCCGGGGCGAAGTTCCCCGTGCACCTCCGGCACATAGGTTGCATCCACCCCTTGTTCCCTGAACCCCTCCAGCAGCCTCAAGCAACGATCCTGGGAGGAGAGCGCCAGAACCACCCTGTTTTGCCCGCGTTTCCACTCCGCAAGCTCCCCGGCCAGCTCCTCCACCTTGCCGTGAAACATCTCCGGGGTGCGCGAAGAGGCCATAATAATCTGCTGGGGATCCGCCCCGTGAAACCGCCTGGATAGGAGCGACAGGTAGATGATCCGGTGCCGCCTGAAGGAATTAAACAGGCTTTGCCACTCGCCGTAAAGCAAACCGGTTCCCGGCAAGACCCGCCCCCGCTCCAAAAGCCCGGCCTGCATCTCGCCCAACTCTTCCTCCGTTTGGCGCGCCTGTTCCTGGATCCGGGCCGGTTCATCCAGGATGACCAGGCCCCCTTCCAGATAATCCGGCAGGTAGTGAAGAGCATCATACAGATACGGCAGGTACTGATCCACTCCGGGGAAGTAGTGGCTCTCCCGCAACCGGGTCAGGTGTTCCCCGAGTTTTTCCCGTAAAGCCCGTGCTTCCTCGGGTTTCCCCAGCTTTTCAAGCTTTGCCCCCTGCCTTTCCGTCTCCTGCTGGAGGCGCGGCAAAGCGGCGTCGATCCGCTCCCTGGGGAAGACCACCTCCCGGGCCGGAATTATTGTCACAGACCCAACCTTATCCACCGAACGCTGGGAAGCCAGGTCAAATCTCCTGATGGAGTCGATTTCATCGTCAAAGAGTTCAACTCGCATCGGCATGCTCTGTGAAAGGGGGTAGATGTCGATGATCCCGCCGCGGATGCTGAAGTGCCCCGGGCCTTCCACCATCTCCACCCGCTGATATCCCATGATCACCAGCCTGCCGGCCAGCCCGGAGAGATCCACCCGCTCCCCCTCTGAAAAAGAGAGGCAGTTGGACCCAAACACTTCCAGGGGCGCCATCCGGCGCATCAGCGCCCGGACGGGGGCGACAATCACCGCCCGCTCATGCTTGATCAGCTTCTCGAGCCCCGTGAGCCGCTGCATCTCCAGGTCGGGGTTCTGGGTGATCTCCTCGTGCGCAAAGATCTCCAGATCCGGAAAAAGGTAAGCCCTGTCGGGGCCGAGCAAGGTAACCAGATCCGCATGGAGCCTTTCGGCCTGGTAAGTGTTGTGGGTCACCGCTAAAACGGGGCGGCCCTCGTTAAGCGCGGCGATCAGATAGGAACGCTGGGAACCGGCAAGGCCCGTAACAAACTGCCCGGTGTAACCCTTCTTCAGCCCCTCGCCCAAACGCCTAAAATTGTCCTCTTCCGCGAATAATTCCACCAATCCTGGTATGGGCATGCCAAATAGACCCCCTATCACCGTTGGACGGCAAACAAACCGGTCAGCGCACCACGAATTTCATGACCACACCGTTCCAAAGAATGTGGAGCAAGATCCCCGCGGCTGCTCCTATTAAAATACTGTCAAACAACGCCAACCCCAAAACAACCGCATAACCAAACAGGGCATGGCCAAAGACACTCAACAACCCGGCCACCATGCCGGTCTCCGGCGAGGTGGCCATGTCGTAGACAGCCTCAACCGCCCCAAAAAAGATGTGGGTAATCAGCAAAGGGGCGTGCCAAAGAAGAGCCACGGATGTTTTTGTGACCTCTTCCACCACCGGCACCAGCCATATAATCACCCCTGTCCCCAAAAACCGCAAAGCCAGACGATTGACTAAAAGCGTGGCCGCGGCGGCAATAACACTTGCGGCAAGGCTGGCAAAGATCCCGGCAAGAGGAATGGACATCCATCTGCTCCCTTCTTGCCCCTATTTTGCCCTGGCCGGCGGGCCTTCACTCACCATCTGATGAATCGGTTCAGGCATCTTTATTATATTGATTCATGCATTTTTCGATGCCATCCTGGACCAGGCAGGCCACCGCGTCAGCCGCACGGTCCACGGCGTTTCGCAAAAGCAGCATCTCCTCCGGCGACAGGGACGACAGCACGTAGTCCGCCGCCTCCAGATGGGGAGCCGGACGGCCGATTCCCACACGAACCCGGGCGATCTCCTCGGTCCCCAGTTGCTGGACAACCGAGGTCATCCCCCGGTGGCCGGCCGCCCCTCCATTGGCCCGGATACGCAGACGGCCCGGAGGCAGATCAAGGTCGTCGTAGACGACGATGACCTCCGCCGGGCTGAGTTTATACCAGTCCATGAGGGATCTGACCGCCAGACCGCTCAGGTTCATATACGTCTGAGGCTTGACCAGAAGGACTCTGGTCTGCCCGATTACCGCCTCGCCGGTCAACGCCTGGGCGCGTTTATTCAGCATGCGAGCCCCCGACATCTCCGCGAGCCGGTCAATCACCAGAAATCCCACGTTATGCCGGGTCAATTCATACCTGGATCCTGGGTTACCCAGCCCGACAATGATTCTGCCAAGCATCTACCAGATGGTTACTCCGCTTTCTCGGCCGCTTTTTCCTTATCCTTATCGCCGACCAGTGCAGGCTCGGCCTCAGCGGCCGGGGTTGCCGGGACTTCAGCTTCGGTGGCTCTGGTGGTTACCACCGTGACCACCATCTCATCCCTGGGGGTCAGGATTTTAACCCCTTCCCCTGCGGAAAGATCTCCGACGTGAATTCCATGACCGATGCTGAGCTTGGAGACATCGACCACGACGTGCTCCGGAATATGGGTCGGCAAGCAAGCGATCTCCAACTCGCGGAGAACGTGCTCCACTATGCCGCCGTCATTGTCCCTCTTCTCCTCACCCACAAAGATGATGGGGACGGTGGTGGCGATCTCCTCGTTTAAGTCGACCTCGTGGAAATCCACGTGCAGGATCCGGTTGCGCAGATTGTCACGCTGGACTTCCTTGATCAGGACCGCCCGGTTTTTCGCCTTCTTGGCGCCTTTAATCTCCAGATTTATCAACTGGTTGGCGGCCTCGGATGAAAGAAGTTTTTGAAGCTGCCTGGTCTCAACCCGAAGGTTGAGGCTGTCCTTCTTTGCACCATAGCAGATTGCGGGCACCATGCCCGTTCCCCGGAGCTTCCTGGTGGCTTCCTTGCCGATCTCCTCCCGCACCTCCGCCTGTAATTGCACCTGCGTCATCTCTGAAAGTCTCTCCTTTTTCGCCCGCTCATCGTCAGATTCGGACATTAACATGGTAATTATAGCACTTGTCCGGCGCCACGTCAAACCTTTACCCGGCGCCTTCGCCATGCCCCTTGCGCCGCCGGCGCGCCCATTCCTCGATATTTTGCTGCCTGGCCCGGCCGATGCCCAATGACGCGGGAGGCACATCCCTGGTAATCGTCGACCCGGCGGCGACATAGGCCCCGTCTCCAACCTTGACCGGCGCCACCAGGTTGGAATTGCTGCCGATGAAAACGTCGTCCCCGATTAAAGTGGGGTGTTTGGCCACGCCATCGTAGTTGCAGGTGATCGTCCCCGCGCCGATGTTCACCCCCTGGCCGATGGTGGCGTCGCCGATGTAGCTCAGATGGGGCACCTTGCTGCCCTCGCCGACCACGGATTTTTTGAGCTCCACAAAGTCGCCGATCTTGGCCCGGCTCCGCACCTGGGTCCCCGGCCGCAAATAGGCGAAGGGGCCGATGGTCACGTCATCCTCCACCTCTGATCCCACCAGCACCGAATAGGTCGCCTCCACCCGCGCACCCAGGGAGGTGTCCACCAGGCGGGTGTTGGGGCCGATCAGGCACTCGCCGCCGACCTTCGTCCGGCCCTCCAAAAAGGAGAAGGGATAGATGACCGTGTCGCGGCCGATCTCCACATCCTGGTCGATATAGGTGTTATCCGGATCGACGATGGTCACGCCTGCGTCCATCAGGGCTCCGGCCTTACGCAGCCGGAGGATCTTTTCGGCCTCCGCCAGCTGCGCCCGGGAATTGACGCCCAGCCCTTCCAGGGGGTTGGCCACCACCAGAGCGCCCACCGGCTTGCCCCGCTTTTGCAGAATCGGCAGGACATCCCCCAGGTAATACTCCTCCTGGGCGTTGTTGGGCTTGACCTCGGCCAGGGCCTCAAAAAGGTCCCGGGCCTTGAAGCAGAAGATGCCGGTATTGATCTCCCGGACCGCCCTTTCCGCCTCCGAGGCGTCCTTGTGCTCCACAACCTTCACCACATGCCCGGTGGCGCTGTCCCGGATCACCCGGCCGTACCCGGCCGGATCTTCGACCACGGCGGTGAGCATGGTGGCCGCAAACCCGCCTTCCCGGTGGAAACGCACCAGGCTCTCTAAAGTGGCGGGGGAAAGCAGGGGCGCGTCGCCGAAAAGTTCCAGCAAATCGCCATTGTACCCCTCAAACAACGGTCTGGTCTGCATTACCGCATGGCCCGTCCCCTTTTGTTCCTTTTGCAGCACGAAAGCCACGTCCTCTTTCACGGTGGTTCTCACCTGAGCGGCGCCGTGGCCGATGACCACCACCGGCCGCTCCACCCCGACGGCGCGGGTCGCGGCAATGACGTGCTCCAGCATCGGCTTTCCGCAAGCCTTGTGCAGAACCTTGGGCAAGTCCGACTTCATGCGGGTTCCCTGGCCGGCTGCCAGAATAACCGCTCGTATCTCCACAGAAGTTCCCTCCACAATCTTGGCTTACCACATCTTCATAATATCTTTCGACCCGGCTATCGGTTTTCGGAGCCAGGCGTAAGAAGCTCGTTGATGGCCTCCATAAACACCAGGTGGCAACACTTTCCCATGGGGTTTTTGGTCAGGCATTGCCCCTCGGTGTTGGCGCCGGTGAAACGCCGGACTTCTTCGATCGTGCCGCACCCGGCCCTCACCGCTTGAGCAATCTCCCCCCTGGCCAGGTCGGAACAGTAACAGATCGGGGTCTTATCCCGGATTTCAGGGTTATGAGCCTCTTTAAACCAGACCCCCACCCGGAGATCTTTCTTGTGGAACAGAAGCCCCGTGGCCTTCCCCTCCTGGTCCAGGGCGTAATAAACCACCTGGCAATCCGGGGTGGTACAGATATTATACCTGGCGTCCCCGCCGGCTTCAACCGCTTTTTCTTCCTTTACCAGGCTCCGCACCGTTTTATTCGGTACCTTCTGCCCTGCCCGGTTGCAGCGGGGGCAGGGTTCCGGCGGTTTAGACATTGTTTCCGGCCCGGTCATTCCACGTCCCTCTCCAAATCTTATTTAGTTGCCCCTGAAAAAGTTTCCCTTTGCTCCAGGTGCTCCTTGCCGATTTATTCTCCCGGCTCAAGTGTTCCGGCCCGGCTCATAGTGCCTGCCCAGAGCGGCCGGCGGCCGGGAACGGATCACCGCGCCGGCCAGCACGGCAACCGTCAACAGGTACGGCAACATCTGGATCACCTCATTCGGCCAGGCGATACCGGCGGCTTGAATCCGCATCTGCAAAGCGTCGGTGAAGGAAAAGAGAAAACTGGCCAAAAGCCCGCCAAGCGGGTTCCACTGGCCGAAGATATTGGCCGCCAGCGCCATGTAGCCCCTGCCGGCCGACATATTCATGCTGAACCAGTTCAGTTGCCCCAGGGAAAGATAAGCCCCGCCGAGCCCGGCGAGACACCCGCTCAAAACCACACAGGCGTACTGGATCCTGTGCACCTTGATCCCCAGTGTGTCCGCGGCCTCCGGGTGCTCACCCACCACCCGGATCCTGAGCCCCCAGGGCGTCCTGAACAGAACCGCCCACCCCAGAAAGACCAGGATCAGCATCAGGTAGACCAGCGGCGAATTGGTCCCCAAAATCGCGCCCAGCACCGGGACATCCCTGATCAGGGGCAAGGAGACTTCCTTCAACCCGGCGACTGCCTCCGACGTTCCGCGGCTCTTCCAGATCACCTGCATCAACCAGGTGGTCAGGCCCAGAGCAAAGATATTCAACCCCACTCCGCTTACCACGTGGTCGGCCTTGAGGCCGACGGCAAAGAACGCCAGGATCAGCCCCATCATCCCGCCGGCCGCGACCGCCAGCAGAACCCCCAGCCAGGGGTTTCCCGAGATATATGAGCCCAGCACGCCTGCAAAGGCGCCGGAGAGGATCATTCCCTCCAGGCCCAGGTTGATGACCCCCGACCGCTCCGAAAAAGAGCCTCCCATGGCCGCCAGAGCGATGGGCGTCGCCATCCGGACCGTGGCGGAAAGGTTACTGGTGTTGAAGATGGCCGTCAGGATCTCTGCCATCCGGGGTCACCTCCTTTGGCCGCCGGCGCGAGGCGGCGAGGATTTCCAGCAGGGCCGGCGCCGCCACCAGCAGGATCACCAGCCCCTGCACCAGGGTCATCAGATCCATCGGAATCCGCGCAAAGAGCTGCATGGACATGCCGCCGGACTGCAACGCCCCGAAGAGCAGCGCCGCCGGCAGGATTCCCCACGGCTTGTTCCGGGCCAGCACCGCCACGGCGATCCCCGTGTAGCCGTAACCCGGCGAAAAGTTGTTGATGAACCGGTGGAGGACGCCAAGGACCATGGTAGAGCCCGCCAGGCCGGCGATCATCCCGCTAAGCAGCATGGAAACCGTCATCCGGGCCCGGGCGTCGATCCCGGCATATTCGGCCGCAGGAAGATTTTGCCCCACCGCCTGGATCTCATACCCCAGCGAGGTGTTTTTGAGCAGGTAATCAACGGCCAGGATCGCCAGCATACCCAGGAACAAGGCCCAGGTCAGGCGGGAATCCGGGATCAGTTCCGGAATCCGGGCCGAGGCGGGGATCATCGAGGTCTGGTCCGCCCGGCCGGGCTCCTTGAAGTATTCCTTGACCAGAAAAGCGACCAGGAGGATCCCGACATAATTGAACATAATGGTGGTGATGACCTCGTGGGCGCCCGTCCTGGCCTTCAGGTAGCCGGGGACCAGCGCCCACAACCCTCCGGCCAGCGCCCCCGCCGCCAGGGCCAGGGCGATATGCAGCACCGGCGGCAACCCGCGCACAAACAACGCCGCCAGCGCCGAGGCCAGGGCGCCCAGATAGAGCTGGCCCTCGCCCCCCACGTTGAAGAGCCCGGCCTGAAACCCCACCGCCACCGCCAGCCCCGTGAAGATCAGCGGGATGGTCATCATCAGGGTATTGGCCAGGTTGTACACATTCCCAAAAGCGCCGTCAAAAAAGCTTAAATAAGCCTCCCGCACATCATAACCCGACAGATGGATCAGCACGCCGCCCAGAAGAAGCGCAAAAAAGACCGCCCCCAGAGAATATGCAAAATCAATAAAAAGCTTCTTGCCACTCATTTGCCCTCACCTGCCATCAATAACCCGAGTTCCTGCTCGGTGAAGCCGCCCGAGGGCCCTTCCGCGACAATCCGCCCCTCGTAGAGGACGGCGATCCGGTCGCTCAGCGCACGCAACTCGTCCAATTCCGCCGAGATCAGGAGAACCCCCTTCCCCTCGCCACGCATCTTGAGCAACTGGCGGTGGATGTATTCCACGGCGCCCACATCCACCCCGCGGGTCGGTTGCGCCGCCACCACCAGCTCCGGCCGGCGGGACAGCTCCCTGGCGATAACCACCTTCTGCTGGTTGCCGCCGGAAAGGGCGGCGGCCGGCTCATGCACCGACGCGGCGCGGATGTCAAAATCCGCTACCAGCCGCCGCGCTTCCTCTTCGATCCGGCGATGGCGCAAAATGCCTCCGGGAGCAAACGCCCGCCCCCGCTGCGATCCCAGAATAAGGTTCCGGGCCGCGGAAAAGCTTCCGATCAGCCCCCTTCTGAGCCTGTCGGAGGGAATGTACGCGACGCCCCTGGCCCGGATCGCCCCGGGATCCAGGGCGGTAATCTCCTCGGCGCCCAGCCAAACCCGGCCCTGCGCCGGTTTGAGCAAACCGGCCACCACCTCTTCCAGCTCCAGCTGGCCGTTGCCCTCCACCCCGGCTATACCGAGAATCTCTCCCCGGTGGATCTCCAGGTTTACCCCATTGAGGCGGTAACGGCCGTCGGCCCCCTTCACCCGGAGATCTTTGAGAGCCAGAATCCTCTCGCCCCTGGTGACCTCCGGCCTGGCAACCCGCAACTCCACCTCCCGCCCCACCATCATCTCCGCCAGCCGGGCGGGGGTGGTCCGGGCGGTCTCCACCGTGGCGACTTTCCGGCCATCCCGCAAGATCGTCACCCGGTCGGAGATCTCCATGGTCTCCTTCAATTTGTGGGTGATGAAGATCATCGTTTTTCCGCTTGCTTTGAGCCTCCTCATGACCCCGAAGAGTTCCTGAACCTCCGGAGGCGTCAAAACCGCGGTTGGCTCATCGAAGATGAGGAGTTCCGCTTCTCTCAAGAGAGCCTTGAGAATCTCCACCCTCTGCTGCTGGCCGACCGAGATCTCTTCCACCCGGGCGTCGGGATCCACCTTGAGCCCATATCGCCCGGAGATCTCCCGAACCATCTCCCGGGCCCGGCGGTAATCCAGCAAGAACCCGCTGCGAGGCTCTCTACCCGCAATAATATTCTCCGTCACGGTCAGGCGCCCGACCAGCATGAAGTGCTGGTGGACCATCCCGATCCCTCCGGCGATGGCGTCACCGGGGCTTGAAATCTCCACCGGCCGGCCATCAAGGAGAATCTCGCCCGCATCCTTTTTATGCAGGCCAAACAGGACCTTCATCAGGGTGGTTTTTCCGGCGCCGTTCTCCCCCAGCAGGCAATGGATCTCGCCTTTCGCCACCGTAAAATCCACGGCGTCGTTGGCCGGGATCCTCCCGAACCTTTTGGTGATCCCCCGCATCCGCAGCGCATCTGTACCCATTTCACCAGCTACTTCTTGTTATCTTTCAGCCATTTGTCCACTTCATCGATGTTCTCGGGCACTTTCAACTTGCCGGCGACGATCTTCGCCTTGACCTTGTCCACTTCGGCGGCAATCTCCCTGGGAACCAGGCTTCTGGTGTACCCGAGACCGTTTTCCGCCAGGCCGAGGAGATGGATCCCGGCCTTGAATTTACCGCCAAGCACCTGCTGGATCGCCTGGAAGACGGTGTTGTCCACAAACTTCATCCCGTTGGTGAGTACATTTTCCGGCGCCAGATAATCCTGATCCGAATCGGCGCCGATGGCGTACCTGTTCTTTTCCTGGGCGGCCTTGATCACTCCCAGCCCCGAACGCCCGGCGGCCTGCCAGACGATGTCCGCTCCCTGGTCGAACTGCGCCAGGGTCAGCTCCTTGCCCCTGGCGGGATCCGCCCATCCCCCCACATAGGAGACCAGCACCTTGACATCCGGGTCCACATATTTGGCGCCGGCAATATACCCGGCGACATTGGCCTTGATGAGCGGGATCTCCATCCCGCCCACGACGCCGATGACCTTCTCCTTGTTGATCCGCGGATCCCCGGCGCGCCCGGTCATCATGGCGGCAATCATCCCCAGGACAAAGCCACGTTCCGGCTCTTTGTAGACGTAGGAAGCCACGTTCGGCGCGTCCACCACCATATCCACAATGGCGAACTTCTCCTTCGGAAACCTGGCGGAGACCGCCTTCAGGGCGTCCGCCTGGTCAAAACCGATGGAGACGATCAGATCGTACTTCCCGGCGCGGGCAAACTGCGTCAGGAAGGTTTCGTATTCGGCAATCGCGCTTGGCTCGGCATATTGATACTCGATCCCCAGCTTCTCCCTGGCCGCCTTAAGCCCGGCCATCGCGGAGTCGTTAAACGACTTGTCCCCCAGGCCGCCGGTGGCAAAGACCACCGCCACCCGGCCCTTCGGCGCCGCCATGGCCGGAGGACCCGCCGCCGCCAGCACCAGCCCGCTCAGGAGAAAAACCCCTAATAAACTTGCCAAACCCTTTGAGAACCTCATCCTATCAAGCCCTCCTCTTGTCTTTTTTCCTTTTCGCCTTTTCCCTTATCGTCCTTAT
Source organism: Bacillota bacterium (assembly GCA_023381695.1). Taxonomy (GTDB): domain Bacteria; phylum Bacillota; class UBA5301; order JAMCQP01; family JAMCQP01; genus JAMCQP01. Next base: position 13,167 of record JAMCQP010000011.1, read on the forward strand.
TGTCTTTCCCGTCTTTGCACAATAACAAAATTGAAATTCGGCGTCGGGGGGGCAAACTCCTCTTGGCAATCGGGCCCGGGCATGGAAACTGGCCAAATAAAAAGCACGTTTTGATCTTTCCTCATCAAAACGTGCTTTCAACTTCCATTGGCTGGGGCGGCTGGACTCGAACCAACGCATGCAGGAGTCAAAGTCCTGTGCCTTACCAGCTTGGCTACGCCCCAATATATACTACTTATCCGCGCCATGCGGCACTAAATAGTATACCAGAAAAGGGGAGCCCTGTCAAGAACGGCGTTCCGCCATCAGGCTATTCCGCCGTTTCATACTCCTTCAGCACCCTGGCCTGGATCATCTCCCGCGCCTCGGCGGTAATCGGGTGGGCAATATCCCGGTACTCGCCATCCGAACTCTTCCGGCTGGGCATGGCGACAAAAAGGCCGTTTTGCCCCTCGATCACGCGAAGATCCCGCACCACAAAGGCATCATCGATCACAATCGCGGCCACCGCCCGCATCTTGCCCTCGCCGGCCACCTTTTTCACCCGGACATCCGTGATATTCATGATTGTACAACCTCCTGACGCACCGCCGGTGACTGCCTGGCAAAAGGAATGTGACGCATTAGTTCGACATGCGGGCCGAGATCCCTTTTCAACTCTGACCGTTAAGCGACGGTATTTTGCTCGTAAACCTTCTGCATCAGGTACAGATCGCTGGGCTTGTCCACATCGATGCCGACTTCCGGATACGGGCTGATGATTCCGATTCCCCTGAATCCCAGCATGAGCTGGACCCGCTGCTCGATCTCGTTCAAGGAGAGCTGGTTAAAGATAAATTTGACGATGAATTTAAAGCCAAGAAGCCGGCTGAGTTGCCAGGGCTTTTTGCGCATGCTCACCGCCCGCTCGATCATCCGGTGGTTCTTCCGCACGATCTGCGGTTGCAGGAGGGCCATATTCCCGCCGGTGAAGACCCCCTCCTTGAGCCGGACGTAGGTGCGCTTCACGCCGGGGTACTTGGCGTCATTCGCCTCCCTGGACACGATGGGGTAGTAGACATCCCCCTCAGCCGCATTGCACCTGTCGATGAAGTCATCGATCGCCTCTGGGGTGATCAGCGGGATGTCCGAGGTCAGGAGCAACACCTTGCCCCGCGGCTGCAACATCTCGATCCCGATTAAAATATTCTCCACCATCGAGTCGCCGCACTGGGCGATATGGAAGACCTTGTCGTCAAAAAACTCGCGTAACTGCCGCTCCGGGCCCACGATAACCACGCGGTCCACATACCTGGATTTGGCCGCGGCATCGACCACGTATTTGACCATCGGTTTGCCGGCCAGCATAATCAGAGCCTCATAAGGTGTGTCGGTCACTGCTTTCAAAGCCCCGTCATTGTCTGCCCCAGCCAGGATAATGACGTCGATCTTCGTCATGGGTACTCTCCCTTTCGTGCGGCGTTGTTGGTGTAACTATTCGCCAGCCAATGGTAAATTCCTCCGATGGTAAATTCCTCCAGGCAACGTCTAATCCATGCTCTGGCGAATGGCCTCCATCAGGATATTTTCGGCGCTCTCAATATGCTCGTAAGCCAGGTTCTGGGCCAGTTCCACGTCGCGAAGAGCGACCGCCTCGACGATCTTCTTGTGCTCCTCCAGGGCGAATTTCAACCGGCCGGGCTGCGAGAGCGAGGTCTTCCTGAACCGCTGGATCTGCTCGCGCAGGTTGTTGACCAATTGGAAAAGCCGTTCATTGCGCGAAGCCCTGTACAGCTTCTCGTGAAATACGGTATCGAGTTCGATGACCGCCTGGACATCGTCTTTGTCGGTGCTTTCCGCGATCTTGACCAGAATCCGCTCCAGATCGTCAAGCTCCTCATCGGTGATCCGTTCCGCCGCCAGGCCCGCCGCCAACCCCTCCAGCGCTCCGCGAATCTCAAAGACCTCGGCGATGTCCTTCATGGAGATCTTGGCCACGTAGGCCCCTTTCCGGGGAATCATCAACACCAGGCCCTCAAGCTCCAGCTTGCGGATCGCCTCGCGCACCGGCGTGCGGCTCACCCCCAGCTCCTCCGCCAGTTGAATCTCCATCAACCGTTCGCCCGGCTTGAGATCGCCGTTGATGATCGCCTCGCGCAGGGATTCAAAGACCAGTTCCCGCAGGGGTTTATAGTTATCCAGCCGGATCGGCAACATCGGTTTAGTCAACTCTTTCGCCCCCACATTCAATAATATCATAAATATACCGTATTCCGTCGGGAGAGTCAACCCGCCGGCAAGTTTACCCCGCCCCTTGCCCGATCCTGTCCGCCGGCCCGCCGGTGCGTTCCACCTCAACGCCCTTTCTGTGGGTGGAGGTTACGTAGCGGGTGGCCTTGATCCCCATAAGCGCGGCAGCCACTTCCCCCGCCCCTTCCTCATCGGGAACCACCCCAAAAACGGTGGGGCCGCTGCCGGAGATCAAGGCTCCACTGGCGCCCGCGCGGAGCAAGGCTTCTTTCAGCTCGTTCAACTCCGGGTGCAGCCTGCAGGTGACCGATTCCAGCACGTTGCGCAGGCCCGCGGCCATGGCGTCGAAATCGTTGACCACACAGGCGTTGAGCATGGCCACCGTGTCGGGCCGGAGAGGTTCAACAGCCTTGAGATCGAGGCCGCGATAGACCTCGGCGGTGGAGACCCCAAAACGCGGTTTGAGGAGCACCAGCCAGAAGTTCGGCGCGGCCGGCAAAACAGTAATCCGCTCCCCCCGCCCCTGCGCCAGCGCGGTGCCGCCCGTCAGGCAGAAGTTCACATCGGACCCGAGTCCCGCCGCCACCTCCCCGAGCTCTCTCTGGGACAGGTGCAGGCCCCACAAGGCGTTGAGCCCGACCAGAGCCCCGGCGGCATCGGCGCTTCCCCCCGCCAACCCCGCCGCCACCGGTATGGCCTTCTCCAACCGGATCTCCGCCCCCCCAGCCAGGCCGAAACGCTCCTGCAACGCTCGCGCCGCCTTGTAGACCAGGTTGCTCTCATCGGCGGGGACCTCCGGATGGCTGCAGTGGATCTGTACGCCGCTGGAAGCGTTTTTAAACTCCAATGTATCGTAAAGACCGATGGACTGCATGATGGACTCCAGCTCGTGGTAGCCATCCGGCCTCTTTCCCAGCACATCCAGGGTCAGGTTCACCTTGGCGTAGGCCCGAACTTTGATCGTATAGCCGCTTGCCAGCCGGGCATCCGTTTCTTGAGGCATACTCTTACCCCCGGGCTCCCCTCTTTTTAAAGTCTATTTCGTCTCTGGCACCGTAATTTCCTTTAAAAATAAAAGGCCCGCCTTGATCGGCGAGCTCTAAGCTCATTCAGATTTGGCCGTGGGGAACTCATGGAGCAGCGGGAGAGGCTCTTCCATGGGGAATGGGATTACGAGGTGGCTGCTCCGTGGCCGGAGATCGCCGCCGCCACCAGCTCCTGCTCCTCCTGCAGGGTGCTCCGGTGGACCGAAGCCTGGAACTCCGCCACCACCCGGACCACCCGATCGTACTTCTCGTAGAAGATGGCTACCAGATCTCCGGGCCGGGCGGAAGACATCGCCACCCGGACCGCCTCCTCCTCGCGCGGCACAACCCGCACCACTTCCGGCGCCATCCCCGCCGCGTGCACGCCCTGGCGAAGAAGTCCCGCCGTGGCTCCCGGCGCGCGCCCCCGGAGATCGTCATCCTCCTTGATGTAGACCAGGTCAAAGTTCCGGCCGGCAATCCGTCCCATTTCAATGATGGTCTCGTCGGGCCGGTCTCCGGGAGCGGCGATCACCCCGATTCGCCTGCCGCCCGCCTTGACCGTGTCCAGAGAGGAGACCGCGCGGGAAATGGCCTCAAATCCCGCCGGGTTGTGCCCGTAGTCCACCAGGACCTCAAAATCGTTGACCGTAAAGAGGTTGAACCGCCCGGGATTGCACTCCGGCGTGCAGCTGAAAGCTTCCAACGCTCTTTTGATCGCCTCATCGGCGACCCCCATGGCCATCGCCGCGGCCGCCGCCGCCAGGGCATTCTCCACGTTATGCACGGCGGCCCCCCCGAAGGTGGCTGGAATCTCCCCGGCCGCCATCAGCGCTTTGGCCTGGCCGCCGGCCGCCATGACGATCACCCCCTTTTGCAGGTAGACCGCTCTTTTGCCCGCAGCCAGGTGGGCTTGCACCAGCGGGCTTCCCTCCGGATTCATGGTAAAATAGACGACCTCGCACGGCGCCTTCCGCGCCATCCCGGCCACCAGCGGGTCATCCGCATTCAGGACGGCGGCGCCATTGCCGAAGGTCCGTTCCACCAGGAGGCTCTTGACGCCTGCCATGTCTTCCAGGCTCTCCACCTGGTACTGCCCCCGGTGATCGTCGGTGACATTGAGCACCACCGAGAGATCGCAATAATCAAAGCCGAGGCCCGCGCGCAGGATGCCGCCCCGGGCGGTCTCCAGAACAGCCGCCTCCACGCTCGGGTCGCGCAGCACCATCTGCGCGCTGAACGGCCCCGTGGTATCCCCATTGACGACCCCGCTCTCCCCGATATAGATTCCGTCGGTGGTGGTCATCCCCACCTTCCGCCCCGTCTGGGCCAGGATCCGGCCAATCATCCGGGTGGTGGTGGTCTTGCCGTTGGTGCCGGTGATGGCCACGATCGGGATCCGGCTGGGCGTTCCCGGCGGGAAGAGCATGTCCACAATCCGGCCGGCCACGTCCCTGGGAGAGCCAGCGGAGGGGTACATGTGCATGCGCAGCCCGGGGGCGGCGTTGATCTCCACGATGGCGCCGCCCTGCGGCTCCACGGGAAGCGCGATGTTTTCCACCACCAGATCCACGCCGGCCACATCCAGCCCCACCGCCCGGACCGCCCGGATCGCCAGTTCCAGATTGGCCGGGTGCACCATTTCGGTCACATCCACGGCGGTGCCGCCGGTGCTGAGATTGCCCGTCTCCCTCAGGTAGATTCTCCGCTTCTCCTGCGGCACGCTGTCCAGGGTCATTCCTTGCCGGGCCAGAACCATGACCGCCGTGGGATCAATCTTGATCCTGGTGAGGGGAAGTTCGTGGTCCTCGCCCCGCCGGGGATCCCGGTTGGCGATCTCCACCAGTTGCCGGACGGAATGGAGCCCGTCGCCGGTCACATAGGCCGGGACGCGCTCGGCGGCGGCGGCCACCTCCCCCTTTACCACCAGCAACCGGTAGTCCTTCCCCCTGATGAACCGTTCCACAATCACTTCCTTGCTGTAATCCCGCGCCAGGCGGAAGGCGGTGCGGATCTCCACGGGGTCGCGGAGTTGCATGCTGACCCCCTTGCCCTGATTGCTGTTGTGCGGCTTGACCACCACCGGCAAGCCGATCCGTTCCGCGATCCGGAGGGCCTCCTCCTCCGTCTCGGCGATGTCTCCCTCCGGGACGGGGATGTACAGATCCTTCAAGAGCTGCTTGGTCAGCCATTTATCACAGGCAATATCCACGCTGATGGCGCTGGTCCGGGCCGTAACCGAGGCCTGGATCCACTTCTGCCGGCACCCGTACCCCAATTGAACCAGGCTGGAATGGCTCCCCAGCCGGATCGCCGGAATACCGCGCGCCAGGGCGGCTTCCACAATGGCGCCGGTGCTCGGCCCGAGATCGAGGCGGGCAACCGCCGTCCGGATACGCCCCAGGTAGGGATCGAGGGAAAACCTTTCACCGTCCAGCAGCCGGTTGACGATCTCCACCGCCCCGTACAGCGCCGCTTCCGCCGCCGCCCGTGATTTGCGCCCGATCACCACCAGATACTCGGAAGGGGCGCCGGCGCGGCGGGTGGTCCCGAAGGAGACCCCGTATCCGGCGAGGGTCTGGAGTTCGATGGCCACATGTTCGGTGATGTGGCCGAGGTAGGTTCCCTCCCGCAACCTCTCCACAAAACCGCCCGGGCGCCCGCGCGAGCAGGTGTGCTCGTCCAGCGCCGGAATCAGCTCCAATAGCCCCCCGGTAAACCCCGTGATGGCGTTGCTCGGCCTTTCTTCAAATTCTCCGATATCCATGGACATGGCCACCACCGGTTTGTGGCTGTAGACATTGGGACCATCGTAAAACATGACCTTTTCAATTTTCACGCGCGAAGTGCTGGTCTCGGAAGTGCTGGCTTCCACCCTTCTCGTCCCTTTCCCTTTTTCCCGTTACTTCTCTGCCATATTTATCCAACCACCCGGCGCAGGCGAAGGTTAAACCTGTGTCCATACGGCAGGACATGCAGGATAACGTTGCTTAGCGCCAGAGGCTCACTGGGAGCCTGCTCGGAAACATTGGTCATGGTAAGATGCGAACCGTCCACCACGGTAACCGTCTGCGAGCCGATCACCTCAAAAGTCGCGTCGGGGCTCACAATTATGGCCGTATCCTCATCGATGCCGACCCCCAGCACATAGGGGTTATACGCGACCGCCGAGAGCAACCGGCCGATCCTTCCCCGCTGGGCGAAGTGCTGATCCACCACCACCCCTTTGAGGAGGGACAACCCCGGCGCCATGCTCAGGATGTCCTTTTTGGGGGAATCATCGTTGTTGCCGCCCACCACCATCACATCCGTCATCACCGACGCCCCCGCGCTGGTGCCCGCGATCACCACGCCGCGCCGGTAAGCCGCCGAAAGCGCGGTACCGATGGCTGTCCCTCCAATCGTGCTGGTGATCCGCAACTGATCTCCCCCGGTAAAAAAGATCCCGGTCGCCTGGCCAAGGAGGCCGGCCTTCTCCTCCTCGTCGGCCTCGGCGCGGGAATTCACATGGAGGACTTCCACCAGGCCGGCTCCCAGCTTTTCAAAGAGCGTCCCGGTACTCCCGGCCGGCGGTCTCCGGCTCCTCGGTGGCGCTGGTGATCACCGCGATCCGGGCCTCCGGCCCGCCGGCAATCTTTATAAACCGGCGCAAAATAAGGCAGTCACCGTCCTTATCCTCGGCGCCACCGATGATCACCAGGGTTCCCTGGACCTTTTCGTCGCTATCCCTCGATAACCCCATCTAACCGGATTCCTCCGTTGCCTGCGGCCATCCGTCACCCGCGGCCAAGGGTAACAATGTAGACCAGGGCGCCCCAGATCCGGCGGAAGAAGACCACCACCGGGTTGGCGCGGGCCACCGGTTCGGCGGCCACCAGATCCACTCTGCCCAGGGTCTCATTCCCCAGCGTGGCCCGGAGCTCCCCGACCTTTTGCCCTTTTGAAAGCGGCGCCTGCACATTTCTGGGCAGGACCAGCTTCTTCTGGACCAGGCTCTCGTCGCCCCGCCGGGTCAAAACCACCAGAGGTTGCCCGGTTTCCACGGGGAGGACGGTCCGCGTGCCGTTCGGGACCGCCACCGTTCCCACCCGGCGGCCCCGGGAGGCCACCGGTACCCGGGCAAAGGCCCGGAAGCCGTAATCCATGAGGTGGGCCGCCTGTTCGACCCGGGCTTCGTCGGACTCGGTCCGCAGCACCACGGCAATCAGGCGCAATCCATTACGTATGGAGGTCGCCGACAGGGACCAGCCCGCCTCCTCGGTATGGCCGGTCTTCAGACCGTCAGCCCCCAGATAGGTATTCAAAAGTCTGTTGGTATTGGTCAGGACGAATTTTCCTCCCCGCAGGCTGTCCTGCCAGGTGGACGTCCACTTTAAAATCTGCGGGTATTTCACCAGCTCCCGGGACATGATGGCGACATCGTAGGCCGTGGTATAGTTGCCCTGGACCCCTTCCGGCGCCGGAAGCCCGCTGCTGTCGAAGAAATAGGTGTCCTTCATGCCGAGTTCTTTGGCGCGGCGGTTCATGCTGGTCACAAAAGCCTGCTCCGTGCCGGCCAGATATTCGGCCACCGCCACCGAGGCGTCGTTGGCTGAAGCGATGGCAATGGCCTTTAACAGATCTCGCAGGGGAAATCTCTCCCCCTGCGCCAGAAACACTTCCGATCCGCCCTGCCGGGAAGCGGTGGCGCTCACCGTCACCTGGTCGTCCAGGCTGACCCGGCCTGTCTGAACCGCCTCCATGGCCAAAAGGAGGGTCATAATCTTGCTGATGCTGGCCGGCGGCAGGCGCTTGTGGGCGTTCTTCTGCCACAGTACCTGCCCGCTGGATGCTTCGGTGAGAATCGCGGACTCGGACGGGATATCAAAGATGATCTGGCCGACCTGGCTGGGCCCGGGCGGCGCGGCCAACTCAAGGCTCGTGTTGGACGAATTTGTGCCTGGTGGGATGGAATTCACCGGGCCACCGGCAAAGGACAGCTTTAATATCGCGGCGATCACGATCACCGCCATGGCCGTCTTTTGAAAGCCCCTCCGTGCCAATATTACTACCCCTTCCTGCGCTGGAAATAGCACCGTAATTTACCCGGTGTTAGGCTTCCCGGTTAAGAAGAAGGATATTCGGCCCAGATGAAGAAGGACGTTTGAAAAAGACGCCCGGCGCAATCGCCCGGCGTAATTCAAGTTTCCGATCTCCCCTTCTTCGCGGAAAACCCCTGCCGCCCGATCTCCCCGCGCAGGCCCCAATAAGCCGCGCTTCCGTAGGCCATCGGCCTGGCCTTTGCCAGATCAATCCGGCCGTGGCTGTCCAAAACCGCCTCTTCCGCATGGACTGCCAGGATCTCCCCGATGAAAAGATCGTGGCTTCCCAGGGGAACAACCTGCCGGACCCGGCACTCCAGGTTCACCGGGCATTCACCGATTAGCTGGGCCCGGACCCGGGTCCCCGCCACCGGGGTAAGGCCAAACTCCTGGAATTTATCCAGCGTTTTCCCGGAGACCAGGCCGCACCGGTCTAAAACCCAGGCCTGCTCCTCGGAGGGGATATTCACCACAAATTCGCCGGTATCCTGGATTACCCGGTGTGAAAAACGCTCCCGCCGGACGGAAATGCCCACCATGGGCGGCTCCGAACACAGGGTGCCCACCCAGGCCAGGGTGATGATATTCGCCCGGCCGTCTTGATCCAGACAGCTCACCATCACCACCGGCACCGGGTACAAATCCGTCCCCGCAACTCAGCCGTATTATGATGGTAGAAATATTTTATTTCCAATCAGTTTACTATGAATTGAATTGGAGGCTTCGCCCATGCCAGAGCAGTTAGTCCACGTCTTGAGGCCGCCCGTGGATGATATCCGCCAGCTCATCGGCAACACCCCTCTCCTCAGGATTACCCACTTTCCCCTGCCCGAGGGCGTAAACATTTACGCCAAACTGGAGTATCTTAACCCCGGCGGCAGCGTCAAGGATCGCACCTGCCTCACCATGCTCGCCGAGGCGGAAAGGCAGGGGCGGCTGCACCCCGGGACCACCATCATCGAACCCACCGCCGGCAATACGGGAATCGGCCTGGCCCTGGCCGCCATCAACAAGGGATACCGGATGATCTACACCGTCCCCGAAAAATTCTCGGCCGAAAAACAGCAACTGATGCGCGCCCTGGGCGCGGAGATCGTGCACACCAGGACCGCCGACGGGATGGACGGGGCGATCCGGGCCGCAGAGGAACTCCACCGGCAGATTCCCGGCTCCATAGTGCTGAACCAGTTTACCAACCCGGCGAATCCACTGGCCCACTACCAGACCACGGGACCGGAGATCTATGAGCAACTGGAAGGAAAGGTGGATGTCTTTGTGGCGGGGGTGGGCACCGGCGGCACCTTTACCGGCGCCGCGCGCTATCTGAAGGAGCAGAACCCGCGACTGTGGGCGGTGGCCGTGGAGCCTGAAGGCTCGGTACTGAAAGGAGGCGCCCCGGGCAGCCATCGCACCGAAGGGATTGGCGTGGAGTTCATCCCGGAGACGCTGGACATGAAGCTGGTGGATGAAATCGCCACCATCCCCGACGATGAGGCATTCGAGATGGTCAAGGAATTGTCAGCCAGGGAAGGAACCCTGGTGGGAAGCTCGTCCGCCGCCGCCTTCCGCGCCGCCTTGCGGGTGGCCCGGCGCAGCCGGCCGGGCGTCAATATCGCCGTGATCTTCCCGGATGGAAGCGAACGCTACCTCAGCAAAAAGATCTACGAAGGGGGCATCTGAAGTGACGGATGGGTTTGACAAGACCAAAGTTGGGTCTGACAAAGCCACGGCTGAGCCTGATAAGCCTGGCATCAACACCCGTCTCTTGCACAGCGGGATGGAATTTGACCCGCGTACCGGAGCGGTCAGCGTGCCTGTCTATCAGGTTTCAACTTTCAAACAGGAGGCTCTGGGCCGGCACCACGGTTACGAGTATTCCCGGACCGGCAATCCCACCCGGCAGGCCCTGGAAGAGCTCATTGCCGCCCTGGAAGGCGGCCGGCGCGGCCTGGCCTTCGCCTCCGGGATGGCGGCCATCTCCTCGGTCCTGATGCTGTTTGACGCCGGGGATCACCTGATCGTCTCGGACGATGTGTACGGCGGCACTTTCCGCGTGCTGGACAAGGTCTTTCGGCGGTTCGGGGTGGACGTCACCTTCGCGGATCTTAGCCGGGCGGAGGAACTGCCCGGAGCGCTCACCGCCCGGACCAGGGCGGTCTTCGTGGAGACCCCCACCAACCCGTTGATGCGCGTCACGGACCTCCGCGCGGTAAGCGCCTTCTGCAAGGGACATGGGCTCCTCCACGTGGTGGACAACACCTTCATGACTCCTTACCTGCAAAGGCCGCTGGAACTGGGGGCGGATCTCGTGATCCACAGCGCCACCAAATATCTGGGCGGTCACAGCGACGTGGTGGCGGGGCTGGTGGTGGTCGCCAGCCAGGAACTGGGCGACCGCCTCCATTTCATCCAGAACGCCGTGGGCGCCATCCTCGGCCCCATGGATTCCTGGCTGGTGATGCGCGGCGTCAAGACCCTGGGCGTCCGGATGGATCGCCAGCAGGCCAACGCACAGGCGATCACCGAATGGCTGAAAGGGCGCCCTGAGGTAAAAAAGGTCTACTACCCGGGCTTGCCGGAACACCCGGGCCATGCGCTGGCTAAAAAACAGGCCGCCGGATTCGGCGCCATGGTCTCCTTTGAACTTGCCAGCGCGTCTTTGGCGGAACACCTCCTGAACAACGTGCGGCTGATCACCCTTGCGGAGAGCCTGGGTGCGGTGGAAAGCCTGATCTGCCTGCCCGCCAGGATGACCCACGCCTCCATCCCGCCTGAAAAAAGAGCGGCCCGCGGAATCAGCGACGCTCTGGTGCGGCTTTCCGCGGGCATTGAAGACGTAAAGGACCTGATCGCGGACCTCGCCCGGGCACTGGGAACCCGCCCGGAGTGATAAAGCTCCGCTCAGGCGAAATATACCTCGAGGGAGGTCTCCGGCCCAAAAAACCCCTCGATCTCAAAGACCCGTCCCGCGGCGGTGCCGCCACCCGGCGCCGCCGTGGTCTTGCCGTCCTTCACGCCGGTCACGGTCTTGAAACCAAAGCCTGAAGGCACACTTACGTAAACCTTGCCGTGACGCGGTCCCGCCAGGTTGAAGCTGATCCGGAGAACCCGGCTTTCTCTGTCAAAGGTCTCGCTGGCAATCTCGCCGGCGCCCTGGGTAAAATGCAGCGAGGTGGATAATACAAAGGGTTCCTTCCGGTGCGGCTTGATCGCCAGGAGCCTCACGCCGTGCGCCGGGATTCTGGGCAGTTCGCACCGATCCCGGTGGACGCCATGGTACTTCTGTTCCCAGAAGTCAAAGACGTGGTACAACTGCCCGCCAGGCTCCCCCTGCATCCCTGTGGCAAGGAGCCCGCCCCCGGCGGCTTTCGCGGATCCCGGAAGCCGGCCGTTATCAATGGCCTCACCCCTTGCAAGATTGGATCCCGCTCCACCGCGCGGATCCACGGAAAGCGGCTTCCCATCCAGGCGCGCCATGATCGTCTTCAGGCTCAGGGTGCGGTCAAACGGCGCTTCACGCCAGTTAAAGACCCCGAGCAGGTACCAGGCGTTCTCGCCGCCAATCCGCAGGCCGTAAAGTTCCGGCACCTGGTGCACCAGGCCGTCCAGCGGCACCGCCGCCCGGCCATACGGGGGAAGAACGCCCGCCAGAAGCTGCATGCGGCTCTCACCCAACAACGGAAGCAGATCCCCCAGCGTGATCACGCCGCCACTCAAACCGGCCACGGTCAAAAAGCTCTTTATCTCATCCTCGGTGAACCTGTTCCCGGACCTTCCGGCGATCAACGCCCCGGGATCATTGAACCAGAACCGCCGGTGCAGGAAAGACCGGGCAATGGCGTTCCGGATCACTCCTTCCGTGGTTGGGCGGTTCAATTCCTGCAAGGAGTGGCTCTTGCCGGGGTGGACCCAGGGGAGCGCCTCCCCACCCGAGCGGGATGCCGCCTGCCAGGAAGCGGCCGTGTCCGGGCCTATCCGCATGGCGTCCGCCAACCCCACCGACGGTCCCAATAGCCCGTTGCATCCATGAACAACGGCGTCGCCGGCCGCTTCCCTGATCACGGAAAGTCCTTTCCGGTATGCGCTGGCTCTGGTAAACCGGTTATAGTACCGGGCGCCCTCCAGCGCCGCAACATAAAGATAATCAACCTTCAAATACTCATAACCCCAGTTTCCGGTGATCGTGGCAATGAGTTCCCCGAGCCACCTTTGCACCTCGGGATGCGAGCAATCCAGGGCCACCAGCTTGTTTTTGGCGCCGATTCCCGTCCGGACGGGCTTGCCGTCTTCCCCCCGCAATACCCAGCGCGGGTGCTCGGCAACCAGAAAGGAATCCTCGCCGGCCAAGAAGGGCGCCAGCCAGATCCCGGGTTTGAAGCCGGCGGCTCTGATCTGATCCGCCAGCCAGCGCATGCCATGGGGGAAGCGTTCCCCCGGCAGCAGCCAGTCCCCGAATTTCGACTCGTATCCCGGCCCCACCTCCACAAAATCCACCGGTAACAGGCTGCGGTTGGCCTTCAGGAAGGCCGCGTTGTGGAGGATATCTTCTTCCCGCAACTCATGGCGAGGATAACCCGGCTGGGAAGACCAGCAGGACCAGACCGGTCTGACCTGTCCGACAGGCCTGGCCTGCTGAGCCTGTTGCCCGGCGCCGGAAGCAATCCCGGAGCGGGCCTTCATGGCCTGCCCGGTTACGCCGGCACAAAGCTCAAGGGCCGACCAGGCAGGCTGAGCCGCGGTCAAGAAAAACTTTTCCGAATACCAGGTTTCGCCCGGCCCCACCCGGTAGCCATCGCCTTCCACGGCGGCCACCAGCCCCAGCTGATCCCCCGCGGCCCGGCCGGCGGTTTTGCCGGCCCGCCGCTCCCCGGGGGTCAAACCCAACTGGATGGAGGAAAGCTGGTCCCCCATGGTCACAAAACCCCCGGCCAGCGCCAGATCCAGGGAAAGGTCCGTCAACCCGAAATATCCGGCCGACACCAACCCGCCGTCTTCCAGAAGAGGCGCGGAGCAGGCCGGACTCCAGGACTCCAGGCCATTATGCCAGAAGGCGAGATCCTTTGGGGAAGACCCGGCGTCCATCCCCCCTCCCACCGCAGGATCAAGCCTGAGCAGCCCACATCCGTCTATGTAGAGTTCACGCACGGACCTGTTGGTGACAGAGGCTTGCAGGATCATAAAGGGCCGTTCCGCATAGCGGAAGAGGTGCCACCTAACCACCGGCAAGTTCTGTTCTTCGGCTGTTCCAGCGGTTTGCGGCTCTCCGGCGATCTCATGGGCAATACCCAACTCCGGTTTCAAACTCTCCGACGTCAGGACGATCTCCTCCGACGGCCCGAGTGAATCCTCACCCCGCCGTCTGCTCTCCGTCCAGACTCGGTCCGTGCTCACCATCGTCCCGCGCCTGTCGGTCAAGCGGTACCGTAAAACCATGATCCCGTTTTCAAGATGAATGGCCCGGTTGGAAGCCACTTGCCAGGAAGCCCTGAAAGTCCCGTGCTCTGCTTCGAATAAACACTCCATGTCCTGCCTTGTCCTCCTGTCCCTGGCACAGGTTATCTCACTTTTTCGGCGAGACCGGTATCCGCTCCAGCAGGCCAAATTTGCCGTTCCTTACCACGAGGAGGCAGATCGGGCTCTTCAACGGCTCCCGGTTGGGCAAAAACGTGGTATTGCCGGAAACACCGGGAAAGCCCTTCGTCTCGGCCAGCTCCTTCCGGTAACCCTGAGGCTCGGTGCTTTTGGCCCTTTTCATCGCCGCAACCACGATCTTCACCGCATCATAACCCTGGGCCACAAACATGTCCGCTTCCTCGTGATATTTGGCCCGGTAGGCATCGAGGAACTTCTTGGTCGCCGGGCTGGGACGCTCGGGCGAAAATCCGGCGTAGACCATGCTCCCTTCAACGGCCTTCCCGCCCAGCTCGCTGAGCACCGGGGATAGAAGGCCGTCTCCGCCAACCATGTTGATGTTCAGCCCCTGTTTGCGAAGCTCCTTCATCAGGAGCGCCCCTTCGGTATAGTACCCGGTGAAGATCATGCCGTCCGGTTTGGCGGCTTTTAATTTGGTAACCTGTGCGCTGAAATCGGTGTCCCCATCGGAGACGTTCTCCTTTACCATAATGCCGCCCCCGTTGTCTTTGACCGCTTCCTCAAAGATCCTGGAGAGGCCCACACTATAGTCGTTGTTGATGGAGGTCACCAGAGCAATCCGTTTCCACTTGAACTGCTCCACTATATATTTCGTCACAGCGGGCGCAGCAATAGAGTCAATTACAGTGTTTCTAAAAATAAAATCTCCGATCTCCACAACCCCGGCTCCCACAGCCCCCGCCGACAGCAGGATGACCTTGTTCTCCTGGGCGATGGCCGCCGCCACCTTTGTGCCGCCGGTGGTCGGATCCCCGATAATCGCTGAAACGTGGTCCCTGCTGATAAATTTCTGGGTGACGTTGGCGATCTCCGTCTTGTCGCCGCGGTCGTCCTCCTTGACGATCACCAACTTTTGCCCGAGCACCCCGCCGGCGGTGTTGATCTCATCCGCGGCCATCTCCATGCCCCTGAGGGTTTGAATCCCATAGGTGGCCACGTTGCCGGTCAGCGCCCCCAGAAAACCGATCTTGACCTCTCCGGCCGCCAGTACCGCGCTACTCCCAATCATCGACAGAGCCAGAACCAAAAACAAGATCCACCGGGAAAATTTGCCATGCGCGCTTCGCATCCTTCTCGCTCCTCCCTACTTATTCAACTCCTTGTATTACCTGTCGAGCCACTAACCGGCCTCGCCAAGGTAGGCGGCGATCACCCGCTGGTTGGACTGAATCTCCTTCGGCGTGCCGTCGGCGATCTTCTCGCCGTAATCCAGGACCGCCACCCGGTCGCAGATTCCCATCACCAGCTTCATGTCATGTTCCACCAGAAGAATCGTCAGGCCTTTGTCGCGGATCCGGCGGATCATCTCCATCAGGGCCATCGTCTCCTGCGGGTTCATCCCCGCCGCCGGCTCGTCTAATAGCAGCAGGGTCGGATCGGAAGCCATCGCCCTGGCGATCTCCAGGCGGCGTTGCTCGCCATAAGACAGATTCCTGGCCAGTTCCTGCTCCTTGGCCGCCAGGCCCATAAAAGCGAGGAAGCTCCTGGCCTTCTCGGCAATCCTGCGTTCCTCGGCCATGGCCGGCAACCGGGTCAACGCCCCGAAGAGGTTTCCCTTGCTGCGCACATGGCCGCCAATCTTCACGTTGTCCAGCACCGTGAGTTCCCCGAAGAGCCGGATGTTCTGAAAGGTCCGGGCAATCCCCTTCCGCGTCAGAAGATAGGACTTCAAACCGTTGATCTCTTTCCCCTGGAAGAGGATCTTCCCGGCGCTGGGGGTATAGATGCCGGTAATCATATTGAAGATCGTGGTCTTTCCGGCGCCGTTGGGGCCGATGAGGCCCAAAATCTCGTTTTCGTTGAGAAGAAGGTTTACGCGGTTGACCGCCGTCAACCCGCCGAAACGCATGGTAACCTCGTTGAGTTCCAATACCACCAAGTCCCTCACCCCTCCTGAACGCGGGTTTTCGCGTCTTCGCCGGCACCGGTCCCGCCCCGGGAACCGCCCGCCGGCGAACCGGCAGACCCCTTGAAAATCCTGATCAGCCAGTTCCGGATGGTGCTGAAGTGCACCCCGCCCAGCAACCCGTTTGGCTTGAAGATCATCATGAAGACCAGCAACCCGCCGTAAAAGAGCATCCGGTACTCCCGCACCGCCCGCAAAACCTCGGGAACCGCCGTGAGGACCCCGGCGCCCAGGATGGTGCCCGGAATGCTGCCCATGCCGCCCAGCACCACCATGTTCAAGATCTCGATGGATTTCATGAAACCGAAGTCGGAAGGGTTCAGGTACGTGATGTAATGGGCGTACAACCCTCCGCCCAGGCCGGCGAAAAACGAGCCGAGCGCAAAAGCCTGGATCTTGTAGTAAGTGGAATTGACCCCCATGGCCTCCGCGGCGATCTCGTCCTCCCGGATAGCCAGGAAGGCCCGCCCGAGCCTGGAATTCCCCACAAACACCATGGTCACAATGCTCAGGACAGCCAGGATCCAGACCGTCGAAAAGTTGGAGCTGTGCGGAATTCCCGAAATCCCCAGCGCCCGCCCGGCGATATCCAGGTTGAGCAGAATCACCCGGGTTATCTCGCCGAAACCCATGGTGGCAATGGCCAGGTAGTCGCCGGAGAGCCGCAAGGTCGGAAAACCCAGGAGCACGCCGAAGAAAGCGGCGACCAACGCCCCGAAGAGCAACGCCAGCCAGAACGGCGCGCCGTAATTTAGAGTCAGGATGGCCGCCGCGTACGCGCCAATGCTCATAAAGGCCGCATGTCCCAGGGAAAGCTGGCCGGTCACGCCGGTGATCAGGTTCAACCCCAGCGCCATGATCACGTTGATGCCCATGATCGTCAAAACCTGCAGATAATAAGCGTTAATCACCGGTGCCACCTACACTTTCTTCAAGGCCCGCTGGCCAAGGATGCCGGAGGGCTTGATCAGCAGGATGATAATCAGGATTCCGAAGGCGATGGCATCCCGGTAGGATGAGGAAAGGTAGGCCACGCCCAGAACCTCCGCCACGCCCAGCAGCACGCCGCCCAGCATAGCGCCCGGGATGCTGCCGATGCCGCCCAACACCGCGGCAGTAAACGCTTTCATGCCAGCCATGGTACCCATCAGCGGGGAAACGGCGTTGAAGTAGATCCCCACCAGCACCCCCGCCGCGGCTCCAAGCGACGAGCCGATGGCAAAAGTGATGGCGACGATCCGGTTGACGTTGATCCCCATCAGGTACGCCGTCTGCATGTCCATGGAGGTGGCCCGCATCGCCTTGCCCACCTTGGTCCGCATGACGATATACTGGAGCCCCAGCATCAACGCCGCCGAAATCACGATGATCAGGATCTGCAGGTTGGAGATCTGGGCCGGTCCGATGCTGTAGAACTGGTACTCGATCACGTCCGGGAATCTGGTGGTTTGCGGCCCCCGCAGCATGAGAACCAGGTTGGAAAGGAAGATGGAAACCCCGATGGCGCTGATCAGCGCCGAAAGCCGGTTGGAATTTTTATGGCGCAGTGGCCGGTAGGCGATGCGTTCCATGAGCACCCCCAGGATCATGCATCCCAACATGGCCGCAAAGAAGGCCGCCACGATATTCACTTTATAGCTGACCACGAGGATGAGAGCGATGAAGGACCCCACCATATAGATCTCCCCGTGGGCAAAGTTGATAAGCAAGATGATGCCGTAAACCATGGTATAACCCAGAGCGATGAGTGCGTAGGTACTTCCCAGGGTGACACCATTAATCAGCTGCTGAAGAAACATCCACACCACCCCAAGCATAAATCGCGCATAAAGAGTGCCGCGTCAACGAATATGTCCTATTCTTATCCCTTGACGCGGCACCTTGAAGACAGGATCTTACTGCTACTCTTTCACCGGCACCTTGGCCAGCAGCCCGAACTCGCCGTTCTTGACGGTCAGGAGGTAGACCGGGCTCTTGAGCGGTTCACGGTTGGACAGGAAGGTGATGGTTCCCGAAGCTCCCGGGAACTCCTTCGTGGCCGCCACTGCATCCCGGAATGCTTTGGGATCGGTGGTGCCGGCCTTCTTCAGCGCGGCGGCGATGATCTTCACCGCGTCATATCCCTGCGCGGCGAACAGCTCCGCCACCTCGCCGTTGTACTTCTTCGCGAAAGCATCCAGGAACTTCCTGGTGTTGGCGGTGGGTTGCTCCGGAGAGAACCCGTTGTAGAAGATGCTGCCCTCTACCGCCTTGCCGCCGATTTCGATATACGGAGGAGCCGTCAACCCGTCGCCGCCCACCATCGGGACTTTCAAGCCCTGCTTCTGGGCTTCCTTCATGATCAGGGCGCCTTCGGTGTAGTAAGCGGAAAATACGATGGCATCCGGCTTGGCGGCCTTGATCTTGGTGATCTGGGCGCTGAAGTCGGTGTCGCCGTCGGAGACGCTTTCCTTGATTACCACCTGGCCACCGTACTTCTTGATGCCGGCCTCAAAAAGTTTGGAAAGGCCGACGCTGAAATCGTTGTTGATGGAGGTGATCAGCGCAAATCTCTTCCATTTTTTGGTTTGGATGGCATACTTGGCGATTGCCGGGGCGCCCACCGAGTCAAGGAGCGTATCCCGGAAGATGTAGTCGCCGATCTCCACCACGCCGGGAGCGGTTGAACCCGGGGAGATCAGGATGATCTTGTTCTGCTGAGCGATGGGAGCAGCCACCTTGGTGGCGCCGGTGGTGGGGTCGCCGACCACGGCGAAGACCTTGTCCTGGGTGGCGTATTTCTGCATGATATTGGCAACCTCGGTCTTGTCACCGCGGTCGTCTTCCTCCACGATGACCAGCTTCTTGCCGAGGACGCCGCCGGCGGCGTTGATCTCCTCAACTGCAAGCTTCATGCCCTTCAACGACTGTGTACCGTAGATGGCCACATTTCCGGAGAGAGCCCCGAGAAACCCGATCTTGAGCTCGCCAGCGGCAAACGCCGCCATCGGCAAGAGGGCTCCAAGGGCCAATACCACCACCAGACCGATACTGATTAACGCGGACAGTCTCTTCTTTGACACTTTCTACTCGCCTCCTCAATTACTTCGCAAACACTGTCGACACGCGGACAACCAATTTATTTTACTGTGCGTTCCGGGCTTTTAGTCCAACTTCCCCTGCGCCCGTCCCTTATTTACCCCTCCTTCCTCGATAAAGCTACAATTTTCTCGCCAGGGCAGCACGATTTTGAACCTGGTTATAGCCATTAAATTTTCGCCATCGGGTTGGCTAATTCCTGCAATTGTCAACAATATATTGGATTTGGCGGAAACTGGTTGGGCAGAAAGGCTTTTCTACAGACGGCATACCGGGAGGAAGGAGGTTGGGCAAACATGTATAATCTATGATGTGAAATTATGATCATTCAAGGATCCGGGGCGCAAAGGGAGAGGCTCGATGAATATTCGCCAGGTCCATTCAAAAAAAGAATATCTGGAAGTCGCGGATCTCATCTCCAAAATCTTTGGCCAGGGGATACCGGGAGACCCGAGAGACTACTTTGGCAGCATGGATTATTGGCGCAAAGTCGTTCCCAAATACCCCGGTTTCTCCTGGGAGAATTTATGGATTGCGGAAGACCGCCGGAAGATCATTGGCAACGTAATGGTTTCCCCCCGTGAAATAAAGATCAGCCGGGCTGTTCTGCGATTGGGGGGGGCTTGGGGTCGTTCTCACCCATCCCCCCGCCGCAAACAAGGGGTTGCCAGTTTGCTCATCAACAGTTGCATCGATTATATGAGGGAGGAAGGCTACGACCTCTCAGGGCTCTTTGGCATTCCAAATTTCTACCCAAGGTTTGGCTTTGCCACCTCATTGATGGAGACCGGGCTGCTTCTAGATACAAGCAGGCTGGCTAAACTCAGGAAACGCTGGCCCGTGCGCCGATGGCGCCCCGGAGACCTTGCCGACATGGAGAAACTCCACACCGCCAATAGTACAGGACTTGTGGGAGGTATCGTGCGTTCCGACGCATACTGGCTCAGCCGCCGACAGAGGTTGAAGGACTTCTGGGTAACCACCGGCGAGGATGGGCAGGTTCGGGGCTATATTTGGCTTTCCAAGCGCAAGGTAAAGCTTTCGCCGGAAGGTACGCGCCTTTTGGTAAGTGAGGTGGCCGTGGACACGAGCTCCCAGGCCGCCACTATCGCAGCGTCAGACAGCCTGCTCTGGTTCTTGGCCAGGGAGGCCAGCGCTAACCGGATCCCAAGGATAGAGATTCCCGCTCCCCTGGATCATCCTTTTGTGGCGCACAGCTTCTACGAGTATTCCGGCACCAGGTACGCAGAAACCGCCAAAGACGCAGAGGGGATGATCCGGATCATCAACCTGGGAACGACTTTTGAGAAGCTCCAAAATCTACTTTCGGATCGGTTGCATACCTCTGCCTACTGGGATTGGATCATCCTTTTGTGGCGCACAGCTTCTACGAGTATTCCGGCACCAGGTACGCAGAAACCGCCAAAGACGCAGAGGGGATGATCCGGATCATCAACCTGGGAACGACTTTTGAGAAGCTCCAAAATCTACTTTCGGATCGGTTGCATACCTCTGCCTACTGGGATTGGACGGGAAATATGGCAATCCAAACGGATCTGGGAACTGCGGAACTGGCTGTTGAAAAAGGCAAATTGACGATTAAACATTCGGAGACGCCAGCCCAGCCCCTAAAAAAAGTTCTAGATCCCCCTCCCGCTCAAGGACAGATCACTTGCAGGATCCCCCAAAACCGGCTGGCGCAATTGATCATGGGGCACACCCCTGTTGCCCGAGTTGCAACAGATCCGGCCGTTTCCATCCCGGATGACGCTTTGCCGGTACTCTCCACCCTCTTTCCGCCGGGGCACCCGTTTATCTGGCACATAGACCGGTTTTAGCGGTTAGCCTGGCTTTTAGAATGGCTTAAGGGCTCTATCCAGATAAAGATTCTGCTGGAAAAAGGTTCCATAGAGTGGCTTTTAACTCCTCCAAAAGAGCATAGGCCCACTCAATCTCGCCGACTTTCTCCAGGGCGTGGGCATCGCTGCCCACGGAAAGTCTGACGCCGGCCTGGAGGCAACGCCGGACAAATTCCGGGCGCGGGCTCTTGCTCATGACATGCACCTCGATGGCAATATTG
Source organism: Bacillota bacterium (assembly GCA_023381695.1). GTDB lineage: Bacteria > Bacillota > UBA5301 > JAMCQP01 > JAMCQP01 > JAMCQP01. The sequence goes on from JAMCQP010000011.1 coordinate 34,218, forward strand.
TTTTTCAGCGCCCGATGGATGACGGCCTCCTGCCAATCCTGGCCGAAAAAGCTGGCCGCAATCCGCCGCTCGTACTCGCGCCGTTCCTCAAAGGTCGAACCCGGCAACAGCAGGGAATCCATCGGAAGATACCCTTCGATGTGCCCGATGATGTCCACCGCGGGTTTTCCGCCACGGCCAGGACCGCCGTCTTGTAGCTCTCCCAGTAATCCGCGTTGAAAAGGTCCCCGGGATGTAGTTCAAATCCCTGGGGCAAGAAACGCCGCTCCACATAGTGCACGCTGCAAATGACCAGGTCCGCATGCTGCCTGATGGCCGGATCAAAGCGCGGGCCGGCCTCCACTCCGATCAAAACCCGCATTCCGGTGAGGGTTCGACCGGAAAGCCGTTGCCGTAGCCGGCCGAGGGTTTGCAGGTCGAACTTTTGCGGGTAGCCCCCGGGATCCAACAGATCCCTATATGGCAGGTTCATGATCGGGCCACCCCCATCTTGCTACTCTTCCTCGACCAGGAACGCCCCGAAGTCGGCTTCAGGCACCTTCAGGATAATCCCGGCGGGAATCCCTTCAGAATCAAACTCAGAGCCCCTTCCCGAGTCCAATCCAGAATCCCCTCGGAAAGCCTCAAACCGGGCGTCCCGCCACTCCCCGTCAAGCTGAATTGACCGGACGGCCAAAACTCTGGCCGAATCCACTTTCAGTAGAATTTTCGGCAAGGGTTCCCGCCCGTTTGGAATCTTTCGCTCCTTGCTCCGCCCCCTGTTGGCCGCCACCACCTGATGCGTTCTCCCGGCGCCGCGCGGCAAAATCCAGTGGGTCGCCGCCAGATCCCTGAAGCCCGCGGCCCGGCTGGCGGCCACCACCTGATCCCCGCCGGTGGCCACCGGGTGGATTCCCTGATCATCCATCGCCCAAATCCCCTCGTCGTCCACAAAAGTCCCCGCCGCAAAATAGGGCGCCAGTTGCTTACGGAAGCCCAGCGCCCGGCGGAAGTAGTCCTTCAGATCCGCATCCTCAGGGAGGAACCGGTCCCCGATCTCCGCCCAGAAGACGCTCCCCAGGAGCATCGCCCGCTCCAGGTCGCTGTGAAAATAGGCTTCTCTGGTGGGCCGGTCGTCGATCCGCCGCGGGTTGACCATGTTTACCTGGATGTAGCGCGGGAAGGTGTACTTTGTACATGTTGAAGAACTCGTCGTAGAGGGTGCCGTTCCAGGTGAGGCTGCCGAAGACATAGCTGCCGTAGATATCCCCGCAGTTCTCGATCATCAGGAAGGCCCGCGGGTTGATCTTCTGGATCCTCTCCCTGGCCGTGCGCAGGATCTCCAGATAGCCGTGGTTGAACATCCCGTGGTGCGAATGCCGGTGGACCGGATCGTAACAGACATGCGGCTCGGCCGACCCCACCTGGTCCAGGTAGATCCCTCCAGCGCCGAAACACCGCGCCATCCAGGTAGCGTAGTCGATGATCCGCTTCTGCCAGCCCACATACGCCGGGCACATCACCGCAAAGGTCTTGGGCTCGTAGACCTCCTGGAACTGCCGCCCCTTCTCGTCCTTGAGCGCCCACTGGACGCCGAGGGTCGGGTAGTAATCGGACTCCACGTCGAAGATCCGGGCGTTGATGTAGAAGGTGGCCATGCCGCCGTGCTCGTTAATGTACCGGCAGCCGGCCGCCAGGTCCTCCACGGTCCCCAATTCCATGTCGGGGTAGTATTCGGGGTAGTTGTTGTCGAAGCCCTGGCGGTTCCACCCGGCTATGAAGAAGTGCTCCAATCCCATGGTCTTGCCCTCTTCGAACATGGCGGGTATCTCCTCGAAACGGTGCTGGATGCCCGGGTAATTGCGAAAATCGTACCGCGGGGCCATCCCCGCCTGTTCCCTGAGATCCTGCGGGACCTCCGGGTAAGCGATATACTGCTCGATCCAGCGCCGGTACCGGCGGGCGCCCCAGTGCCAGTCGCCGGGATGAATTCCCACCGCGTAGCGGTTGGATTCCTACGACCTTCCGGGGCCAATCTCCAGGTACTTGCGAAACGCAAAACCCATCCAGGGGTCCGCCGGGCCGCCGGTCTCCGCCCGGACGCCGGTGAGGAGGAAGTCGTGATCATAGGAGGCCAGGTACAGGCCGTAGCCCGCCTCCCCGTGAGCATGCCCTGCGCCCTCGTGGGCATGGTCCATGGTCCATTCAGAGTTTCCACCCTCGTAATAGTCGAGCCACATCATGGATGCCAGGCCGCAGTAATTGATCTCCCGGTAGCAATAGCCGGTGGGATCTTTCACGCTTCCCGCCCGCCCGAACTCCAGGTAACGCTGGCTGGCGTACTCCTCCGCCGGGTTTACCGTTCTCTCCCCGGCATGGTGGGGGTAGACGATCACGTCGTCCCGGTGGCTTTTGCCGAGCCAGATTCCCTCAAAATGCGGAAAGACCACCTCCACGACGCGGAGATCCCTGGTGTTGTTCACCAGCTTGAGGCGCCAGATGGTCTCGGGGTCGTCCCCGCGCAATTCAGCCGAATATTGGGCGGCGATCGCCACCTCCTCTTCCCCGTTCCAGAGCGAAGAGTACGCGACTTCCACGCGGGCGCCTCCGCGTTGGTCAACACCAGCCTGTCCAGGCTGCCCGGAACCAATCAGCTCGCCCATCCCTCCCCCGGCATCCTGAGCCTCCACCCGTTGCGCCAGGCGCGGAAGAAGGGTAACCTTCTCGTTTTGCCGGTCCTTCTGTCGATGGAGATCCGGAGAACGCGATTGGCCAGGATAACCAGATTATTGTCAGGCATTTTCGTGTCGGGCATCTCCTCCCCCTCGCTCGTCTCAATACCCTGTTTCCTGGTATTCCCGCAGGGCCTGCCGGTTGTAGGCATCCGCGCCCGGCAGGTGGTTGCTCATGTAGATGTGCGGCTTCATGCCTCGGACCAGCAACTTCTCCACCACCTGCGAGGTGAGCGCCCAGATGAGGTACGCCGCCGCGATCCCCGACGTCGGGCCGATCTTCACGTCCAGGCCTTCCACCGGAACCACGGCGTCGCCGACAATGCTGCCGTTGTCCAGTACCACGTCCGCCACCTCATACAGCCGTTTCCCGCTGGGATGCTCCGCCTTCAGCAACCTGGAGTATTCGATGGAGGTGATGGCGATCACCTTCACCCCCTGCTCCCTGGCCTGGATGGCTACCTCCACCGGTAGAACGTTCTTGCCCGAGACGGAACCGACGATCAGCACGTCTCCGGGGTAAATCTCGCTCTTGGCCAGGACAAATTCAGGAAAACCGGCGATCTCGTCCAGATAGACCCGTTTCTTGCTCACGCCCTTGCGGGGCCGGGCCGGGTTGTTGACCTCCACCGTAATGTGCACCGGAGTCATCATCATCAGCCCCCCCACGCGCCCCACGGCTTCGTGCATCAGCATATGTCCTGTATCCAGGATGTGGAGGCATCCCCCCTGGGCCGCCGATTCCACGATGAGATCCGCCGCCTGGTTAACATTCTCCATCTGCGTCTTCTCCAGCTTGTCCAACACCTTCCGCATCTCGGCAAAATAGCGCTCCGCCAGCATGATTCCAGCCCCTTCCAAATGGTTAAAAATCGGTTACCGGAGCAATCGGTTCAACGGGATAAATCTGCCCCTGTTTGGGCGGCATGGAATTGCACACCCACTCTATGTCGACCGTTCCAAGCGTTACCCCCCGATACCGCCTGTATCCTCCAAACGTGCCTCGAATCAGGACATCCTCCATATTAAGAGTCAGTCCGAAAAGAGCAACCGTTTCCCCCGCAGGAATCTTGAGAAGCTCCTCTTTATATGCCGCGGGAGAAAATGCCAGCCTTCGCGAATCCGCCGCCTCACATTGAAGACGGGGATCATGGTTGGAAATCCGCCATCTCCGACATAGGCAAGAAATTTAAAAGAGTTCGTACTCCTCCCCTTCTTTGCGTTCATGGGTCCACTGTGCTTTCCCGCGCCACAGTTCCTTGTTCAGGCTCATAATGAGAAATGCGGCGTGGGGATCTGTTTTTAGATGCTGTTTCGAAAGCCCTTCCGTAAACTGCCCCCAGATTAATTGCCTCGGTGTCTTTGCCTGTATGGTGGCAATGAACGTGATATGCGGCAACCCCCGGGGGTTTACCGTCGCCAGCAACCCCACTTTCGCATCAGATTCAAATGCCCGTAGATCATCTTTATCCAGTTCATGGTTTATCGCCATGGCTATCCTCCCCTCACGCTTCCGTTTGCGTGGCTCCCGTCCAGAGCGCTATCTGAGGATTGACCCCGGATTTTTGCGCTACGTCCAGAAAATGATTCATCTGGTCTTTTGTAAGCAACTGCGTATCCTTAAACTGCCTC
>JAMCQP010000059.1 GCA_023381695.1 Bacillota bacterium
AGACCTCCTCATTCTCCTCTTCCCCCACCCAGCTGTACTTTTGCCAGCCGGTGTGCACGATCAGGATATCGTTTTTCCTCAGTTCGTCGGGAAGAGCCTTTTCAATCATGGCGCGCGTGATGATCGTATACTTGTCAACCTGATCGCTTAGATCCACCACCAGGCCGGTCCCGTATAACCGCTCCAGAGGCACCTTGGACATGTCCCACCCCGCGGGGTTGAAGTGCAGTGGGGCATCCACGTGGGTCCCGGAGTGCATGTTCGTCTTGATGATCAGGCTCATCACATGGTCCCGGTGGTGGCTGTGAAACGACGTCACCTCGGAACTGGGAAAATACGGCCAGGTCGGCGTCAACGCGCACCAGGGCTGAGTCAGATCGATTAATTTCATGAAATTGATACCTCCCCAAAGTTGGCGATCTCATAAAGTTGGTGATCTCATAATGTGAAAACGACAGATGGAACCATTTGAACCTGTATTAATCGCAATCTGTATTTAACCGGCCGGCCGCTTTTTTATCTCCACCCCCCCTTTGAAGCGCGTGGGACAGCCAGTCTGAGACGTAAGGCCGGTAGCGGTAGGGAAGATTATTGCAAACGTGGTTCCCCTCCTCAAGCAGCAACATCTCCTTGGGCCCGGCGACCTGTTCGAAGATCCGGTAGGCTTCTTCCACCGGAATCACCCGGTCCAGTTTTCCGTGAACCACCAGCACCGGGCACTTGATCGCGCCCGCCACCCCTTCCAGGGTGCACGCCAGCGCCAGCCTCTCTGCCTCTTCCTCGCTTCCGGCCCCCGATCTAACCTGAAAAGCCTGGCGAGTCAAGGGGGGTTCCGCCTGCCAGTGCGCACCGAAACAATAAGGTCCCGCGACTTCCACCACCGCGCGGACGCGGGGTTCGGCCGCCGCGCCCCGGCAGACGTAGTAGCCGCCCAGGCTGACGCCCATCAGACCAACCCGTGCCGCGTCAACCTCCGGTCTGCTTTCCAAAAAATCGATCACCGCGGTGATCACCTTCTCGTAATCAGCGCGGATGGGGATTCGAAATTCCGATTCCCCCTGCCCCGGCCCGTCGAAGGCCAGGGTCGCCAGCCCTCGCGCCAGCAGCAGTTCCTCGTAATTGTGCATCTCTTCTTTGGTGGAATCCAGACCCGCCACCATCACCACCACCGGCGGCCTGACTGCTTGCGGGGGAAACCGCAGGTATCCGGGAAGCGACAGGCCCTCAAAGGGGATCTCCACCGCCAGACCGGGCGGGGAGAACAGCGGGAGTCCCTTCCGGTAGCAGGCGACGCTCCGTTCAGTGCCTTTCCTCAGCCTGTCACGATCGTGCACAAAAAGGTATTTGCCGAAGTGATAGGTGATGGACGCCTGCACATAGTGGGTGGCCGCGCTCCGAAACCTTCCCTGCCTGACGGCTTCTTCACCGAGTTTTTCGTGCCGGCCGCCCATTTCGAACCAGGCCTCGAACCACTCATCCCACTTCTCCACCCGCGCCGTCACCGACTGGAAATCGTTCATGTCGATCCCGTTGGCGACAAACCGGGGAGCCCAGTTGGCAATCGCTGATTGCACCCTTGCATCCTTTGTCACGGCAATCATCCTTCATTTCCGCCAAGCCCGGGTCTTGGCCGATTGACAATCTTTTCGTACTCCCGCCGCCATGGCTTTCCTTGGGCCATGTACCGGTAGTCGAAGGCATCCGGTTGGGGCCGGACGAGATCTCCATATTTCTCCGGCCGCCGGTCATGGTTCTGCCCCGGCCGGGATTTGTAGACGCTCTCTTCCCCTTCGGGAGGTGAAAGTACCTCCTCGTCGTAGAAGTGGGTCCGGAGGTAATACAGTCGATCCATGTCCAGATCCGCGATCACCAGGCCGGGATCCTCCCGCGCCCCCAGCATCTCTTCCGGACCGGCGATACAGGTCCGCCCCCTGGTCTTTTCCCGGAAGATGTTCTGGGTAACCACCACGTAGACCAGATCTTCCGCCGCCCTGGCGCGAGCCACACATTGCCACGTGTCGGTGAGTTTGGTGCGAATGGGCGAATGTACACCGCCTCCGCCCGCGATGATGATGTCCGCCCCCTTCAGCATCAGGATACGCGCCAGTTCAGGCACGAAAAGTTCCGAACAGATGAGCAGCCCGATCTTCCCCAGGGGCGTTTCCACGACGACAAATTCCTCTCCCGGGACGATATCCGTCTTGCCGCCCATCAAGTATCCGTTGAAAACCGGGTGATTCGGCTGTATGCGGTAGTAATTGCCAATGAGCGCCCCGTCCGGGCCGATAAGCTTCTCCGCCAGGCGTAAGCAGCCCGGAAGGTCCGGAGCCTCTTCCACGCACCCCGCCACGATGTAAATACCTAGCTCCCTGGCCTGTTTTCGCAGCATATTTATGGGTGTATCGGGCAACCGGCCCCCACTGTCCAGGCTTCCGGAATACGGGCCAGGGTACCCCTCCGGGAAGCAGACAATCTGGGCCCCGGCCTCCACTGCTTCCCGGACGTATTCCAGGGCACGCCCGGCATTCCGAAACTCATCGGCACCCATGAGCGAGGATGGCTGAACAGCCGCCACACGTACCTTCATCCCGCTTCCCCCTTAAGATCGCCCGTTTTGTTCTCTCCGGGGCCGCCAGCACCGGGACCCCGCCCGCTGCTTCACTTTTCCTCAATAGCTCTGTTCCACGGGGCCAGCTTGCGTTCCACCCACTTCAGCAACTCCATGCTGGCGACGCCCAGGGCCATTAACACCACGATCGGGACGAACAGCTTGGCCGTCTGGAAGGTGTTGGAGTACCGCACGATCAGATATCCCAGTCCAGCGATGGACGTATAGAATTCTGCCAGCACCATGCCGACCAAAGCGCGTCCCACCGCGAGGCGGAACCCGGCGATGATAAAGGGGAGCGCGGAAGGCAAGATTACGTCAAACCACAACTGCCGCTCGCTGGAGCAGAAGGAGCGGGCGACCTCCAGCAGGTTTTTATCAACATTTTTGACTCCCTGATAGGTGTTGATCAGCAGTGGGAAGACCGTGAAGAGAAAGACCACAATGGTTTTGGCCTGAATGCCGAAACCAAACCAGAGCACCAGAAGCGGGACGATTGCCACCATGGGGGTGGCATAAAGCGCATTCACATAGATGTCGGTAGCCTTGTCGATCACCCGGAATCGTGCGGTCAGCACCCCCATGGGGACGGCGACCAATACCCCCATCAATACGCCATAGACCAGCACCTGCAAACTTTGCAGTCCATAGCGCCACAGTTCACCCTTTTGGGCCAGTTCCACGAAGGCCCGCACTATGGCTGTCGGGTAAGTAAAAAGAATAGGGTTGACCGAACGGCCGTAGACCTCCCAGGCTGACAGCACGATAACCAGAGAAATCCCCCGGACCGTCAGGTCCTTGGAAAGAAACTCGCGGATCTGCACGCTTGCTATCCCCCCCAACTCACATGGCCACTCAATGCGATCAAGAAACCTCTTTCCGCGCCCTTCTCCCCTGATCCATCAGAAGTTCCCAGATGTGATTGCGCAGGTTGCTATAATAAGGCAGGCTTTTTACGGCGGAAATCTCACGGGGCTTGGGGATCTCCACGTCGATCACTTCCACGATCCTCGAAGGCCGGTGGCTCATGACCGCGATCCTGTCTCCCAGCACAATCGCCTCGTCAATACTGTGGGTGATGAAGATCATGGTCTGCGTCTGCTTTTCGGTGATGCTCAGCAGCTCCATCTGCAGAACTTCCCTCGTCTGGGCATCGACCGAGGCAAAGGGTTCATCCATCAGCATCAATTCCGGATGGGTGGCCAACGCCCGCGCCAGGCCTACTCGCTGCTGCATGCCCCCCGACAGCTGGTACGGGTACTTATGGGCAAAAGCCTCCAGCCCCACCATCTTCAGGTAGTTTTCGACCCGGTCCTTCACCTCGTTCTTGGCCATCTTTCGCAGGTTGAGCGGATAGGCTACGTTATGCCAGACCGTCTTCCAGGGAAAGAGGCCGAATTGCTGGAAGACCATGGCCATCCTGGGATCGGGTTCGCTGACCACCTTGCCGTGAAAGACGATCTTCCCCGAAGTCGGGGGGCACAGGCCGTTGATGGAGCGCAAAAGGGTCGTCTTCCCGCACCCGCTCGGCCCGACAATACAGAGTACCTCATTCTTCCTGATGTTCAGGTTGAGCCCCTGAAAGGTCACAATTTCACCAAAGGTCTTCGTCGCTTCCTGGATGCTCACGATGGCCTGGTTTGCGTTTGGTTCATGCTGCATGTGTTTCAAATTACATGGTCACCTCCTCTCGCGCGAATCTTCATGGCCGCTGGCCGCCTGGTGGCGCCTTCTCCGGCAAAGAGTCCGCAAGGAGTGGAGCGTTTCACTCCCACTCCACTCCTTGCGAGCCTTTTAATACCACCGCGGGTCGCCGGTCCAACGGCCTCCGAGCTTCTTCAAAGCCTCTTCCGCCACGGAAGTGTCAAGAAGTTGGTTGTAAGCTGGCTTCTTCCCCGCTTCAATACTGCCAATCTCCACCTGCTTGTTGATGGTGTACTCCACCATATCACTTGGCATGCCATCGTTAACGGCCCAGATCCCGCCTTTGACCAGGTTGTCGTACGCTTTGGCGACTGTCTCCTGATCATTGCCGGTATACTTCACGGCTATGGCAATCGTTTCCTCACGGTTTTTGTACATGAAACGCTGCGCCTTGATAATCGCGGTTTCAAAGCCGACCAGCGCCTTGCGTTCCGCGGGATCCTTGAGCTGTTCCTTGCGGACCATGTAAGCCGAATACCACCACTTTGGCAGCACGTCCCAGAGATTGACCAGCACCTTTAACTCCGGCTTTTGTTTGATGGCTTTGTAGTATTGATCGATGTGGAGGATGGCCGCATCAATTTTGTTGGTGACCAGCCCCGGCACCCTTCCGGATGTGGCGACAGTGACGTACTGGACATCCTCGGGCTTCATCCCGGCCGTGGCCAGCACCGCGCGGGCCATCACTTCGTTGAACCCGCCTACCTCCTGAATACCGATCCGCTTGCCGCGCAGATCTTCCACCTTGTTGATCCCCGGCTGAACAACCATCACGACGCTGAGTTTGGGAGCATAGGTGCCGATTCCCACGATCCCTCCCCCTTGTGAGGCGGCAATGATCAAGGGGTCGGCGCTGGTCCCGGCGACGTCAAGCCCTCCCGCCGCGCTGCCGCGCAAAGCCTGCAACCCGCCCTCGAATTCAATCAGATCGTCGGGGGTCACCTTCAACCCCTCTTCAGCAAAGAAGCCTTTTTCCAGCGCAATATACGGCGCCAGATGAACCATGCTGGGCGGGCTGACGGGCACCCCGATCTTGAAGGGATGCAGCGTCGCGCTCTGCCCGGCTGCTCCGGCCATCGCCAGGGCAGCCAGTAGTGCCAGAATCGCTACCAGGAAGATCGTCCTTCTTGCTTTCATCTTCATCCTTCAACCACTCCTTTGCTTTCTGCCTTTGTGTCAGTGGCGAATCTCCCTACTTGAGGCGCGTCAGGGATCTGCGATAAGAATGGAAAAGCGTTGAGAAAAACGTTTTCCTTAGTGACAGGTCTTCCTTTTTGCATACTATGCGACCTTATTCACACACAAGCGCCCCCACCTCCGTAATTTTTTGGAAATTCAGATCTACACAATCGTTTTCCTTTTACGGGGATCATTTCTATGCAAGTCTGTATTATCCTCCTTTGTCTGTAAATTTTTTACCGCAAGGAGATTATGAATTGGCCGGACGAATTGTTGCGGCTCCCGGTGCCCGTGACCATGGTGTTGAGTTTGTCGGTAGTATAAAAGGTCAATGTTGGTTGGTGTGTTCTCCTGAAACAACAGGCAAAATTTGATTGTAATTTATAATAACTTATGGTATATTATAATTACCACGGGGGTGAGGTGAGGCGGAAGGTGGACTGGAGCGCAGTTGAAACCCTGATTAGGCTACGGGTCTCCAAGTACGGTCTTACGATAGGTAAACATGCAAAAGACCGGATGAGCTCTCGTGGTATTCAAGCGAGCGACATCACCAATTGTTTCCTTTGTGGAAAAATAATTGAGGAACAGAGGCATGAATGGGATACAAAGTACCTATTCCAGGGAACGCGTTCAGATGGTTCGCCATTCTATACTGTAATCGCAATCTCAGAGGAAGGCCCATATGTCGTTACGGTTTGCGAGCCCTATGAGGACGCCTGGATGATTATCAATGGACAAATGCGCCGGAAGTAGCAGGTTAAGTCAAAAGGAGAACTAACTGGAGGGATTAATATGAAGTGCCCATTCTGTGGCACTACGATGGTGAAGAGGAAAGTGGATGTGGATAAAACATGGAAGGGAAGGACGATCACGTTTCGCGACGTACAGGCGGAAGTCTGTCTGAACTGTGGCGAAGAGGCGTATTCTGGTGAAGACATCGAACTAATGGATTCAATCATTGAGGGGACCCTAAAAGAAGAGGAGTATCCAAAGCTGATGAACCTCGAAGAAGTCTCTTCTTTTCTCCGTGTAACCCCTCAGACCGTCTACAACATGCTTCGCGATGGTCGTATCCGGGCAACAAAAGTAGGAAGGGAGTGGAGGTTCCCTCGTGAAACCATTTTACAGTTTATGTCAATGAAGGAGCCGACACCAGTCATGTACCGTTCGGGAGACCTCTCGCAGCCGGAAAAGAATGAAGTGAATGAAGCAGCCAGTCGTTTCCAAGAGAAACCCAAGAAGGGTGAAAGGCCTGCAAAAGATGAATGACTGTGTTTGGCAAGTAAAAAATGCAGAGAACGGCAATAAATTTTTGCAGAGACTTGCCCGCCTAAATTAAGATTCTAAGTATCCCTCCTACAGCGCCTTCAAGATCTCAATCGGCCGAATTTAGGGGTATAGCTAAATGGTTACTCAGGCCAATCACTTGGATTGTTCTTTGGAACCGGATAAGGCCTTGCGCAGGCGGTAACTCTCCCCGGTGAACGCCAGGATGTGCGCGTGGTGCACCAGACGATCCACCAAGGCTGCAGTTAGCCGGCTGTCTCCAAATACGCTGGTCCACTGCCCAAACTCCAGGTTGGAGGTAACGATGACGCTGGAACGCTCGTAGCAGTCGGCAATTACGTTAAACAGCAAATCCGAACCGTCCCGATGAAAGGGGACAAAACCCACTTCGTCAAGGATCAAAAGCTCACATTGGTTTAATTCCCGCATATACCGGGCCAGGGTGCCCCCTTTGTGTTTCTCCAAAAGAGTGTTGACCAAATCCGCCGCCCGGAAGAAGCGTACCTGTTTCCCTTGCATACATGCTTTGACGCCCAGGGCCGTCGCCAGATGGGTTTTCCCGGTGCCCACCGCCCCAAGCATGATCACATTCTCCCGTTTTTCCAGAAAGAGCAGGTCTGTCAGCGCCGCGATGTTGGTCGTCTCCGGGAGAGTGACCGTTGTAAATTCAAAGTCTTCCAGCGTCTTCAGGTTCGTAAAAGCTGCCTTTCGCAAAAGCTTTTTGATCCGGTTTTGCCGGCGCATCTCAAGTTCAGCGCCCAGTACCGCGGTAAGGTACTGCTGCCGGTCCTGAAAGTCGATCTGCTCGTAAACGGAAGGCACGCCGCCCAGCTTAAGTTCTTTGCAATAGGTCTTAAGCAAGTTTGACGTCATCAAAACCACCCCCTTTCCTGGTGAGTCGGTCGTAGACGCTCACATCAGGTGCATAGCCCACAAGGCATGCGGGGGTGTAGCTTTCTGGCATCTCTTCCAACCTGTGCTGGTGGGTCTGGCGGTACAGAAGGTGGCGGATGCCTCCCGCATCGTGCGCGATGCCGTCTTTTACGGCGGCGGCTACGGCCATGCCTATTTGTTCAAGCAGGTATCCCCCTTTCAACAGCTCGCTGACCAGCCCGATTCGTTGCTTGCGTTGTGCTCCCTCGTGCTCCAGGAGGAACTCCTTAACCGCCAGGGGCAGGTACGCCGCAAAGGACGAGTACTCCAGCGCCCTTGGTTTACGCTGGAAAAGTTCCATGTGGGCCACCCAGTCGATGGGAGTTTCCTTGTTGGAGTAGGGACGCGTCAGGGTGGCCATGGTTTCATAGTCCTGGTTCTGCACCTGGATTTTATCCCAGTAGACTTTTAGGATTACCCGTTGGCCGGGAGTAGCCCTGGGCACATCATGGGTCTGGCCCTCAAAGCGGATCCGGCTATATTTATCCACCGTGGCCGTAAGGAGCCGGAAGACCTCAAAAGGTGCCCCGGGCAGAGCCAAGAGCTTTTCGCGCTCCTGCGCCCATAAGTCGGCGATTTCCTTATCCTTCTCGTAGTGGGTGCGGTGTAGATCTTCTTCCGCCGTTTTTAAAAGTTGGGCGTTGAAGCTTTCCAGATCTTTGAGTTGAGGGATCGGCACAAACCAGTTGCGTCGCACAAACCCTACTTTGTTTTCCACATGCCCCTTTTCGTTGCCGCGACCAGGGTTGCAAAACACCGGCTCAAAACGGTAGTGCAGGCAGAACCTTTCAAAGATCTCGGTAAGTTGGCGTTCTCCTCCGGTTAAGACTTTGGTTACGGCCGCCGGCAGGTTGTCAAACCAGATCTTTTTGGGCACCCCGCCGATATGTTCAAAAAGCTGCTTTAAGGCTTGCAAAAGGCACTCGGCATTTTCAGAAGGCACCAGGTAGGGAAACCCGGCGTTGCTGAAAGGGAAAGAGAGCACCAGATATTTGCGTTCCTTAAGTTTGCCGTTTTCCACCACCACGGTGGTCCCAAAGTCCGCCTGCGCTTCGGCCTCGGGATGCGCCAGCTTCACGAAACGCTCTTGCTCCTGGGCATGAAGGCTGGATTTGCGCTTGGCCACGTACTCTCGGACGGTGCGCTCCGCTCCCGTGAAGTTATGCTCGGCCACCAGACGGTCATAAATCCTTTTGGCGGTATGCCGGTTTTTCTTGGGCAGCCGGAGGTTGTCCAACAGCCAGGCGTCCACCATCTCTGCAAACGGCCCCATCACTGGCCGGCGTTTCTTACTCCGCTTTTGGGAGATGCTCCAATCCTCCCGATCAGCGTATTTTTTGGCCGTGCGCCAGTCGATCCCGACGGTCTGGGAGATCTCCGCGATACTTTTATCTTCCCTGTCCCTTAAATGTTTGATATACTGTACTTGAGCCATTGCCAGCAATCCTTTCATACCTCCCGTCGTGTTTTTCACACAAACAGAAGGGTAGTATATTTTGGGTTGGCTGGCAAGGCTCTTTTCTCTTTCCACACTATGGATTTTTATGTTGCCGAACCCTGCATTTTTATTTTACCATATACA
>JAMCQP010000036.1 GCA_023381695.1 Bacillota bacterium
TGTCTAAGGTCGGATTTCTGGGCGCCATCTTCCCCGGGCCGCAGGACCTGCTCTGGAACCACCTGGCATTCTGGATGTTAAGTAGTGCGTTCCAGGCCATAAAGGTCCTGATCCTCTCGGGGTTTGGGGAACTGTTTCCACTGGTGCTGGCAGGAATCATGGGGGCGATGATCTTGACGGCCCGTCTGCACCGGCGGGCCGCCAGGTGATCGGCGAAAGACAAATACATGGCAATGAGGTGAACAGTATGCGAAATCATGTGCGGATGGGCCGGTTGGTAACCGGCGGTATAGCGGCGATCTTGATGTTGGCGGTCTTCACCCTTCCGGGCCTGGCAGCTTTTGAGTTCGCCAGCGGTAATAACGTGGTGGTGGGAAAAGATCGGGTGATCGAAGGGGACCTGTATGCCGCCGGGCAGACCGCCGTCGTCGATGGAACCGTCAAAGGGGATCTGATCGTGGGAGCAAGGACGGTGGTGGTCAACGGGCGGGTTGAGGGAAGCCTCCTGGCCTCGGGGGCGAATATTACGGTCAACGGCCCGGTGGCGGGAAACATCCGCGCCGCGGGCCAGAGCATCACCCTCAACTCCACGGTTGGAAAGAACGTCACCATAGCCTCCGAATCAGCATTGATCGGGCCTTCGGCGGTGATCGGCGGCGGGCTCATCGGCGGGCACACTCGACTGGAGGCACTGGGGACCGTCAATGGCGATCTCCTGGTGGGCGCCAAAGAGGTTGCCCTCGGGGGGAAGGTCGGCGGTTGGGTCAAGGCCTACGTGGAAGATCTTTCGATCCTGCCGGAGACGAAAATAGCCGGGGCGTTAACCTATTACAGCCCCAAGAAGGCGGAGATCGACAAATCAGCCCAAATTAAGGGGGAGGTCAGGCACGAACTGGTCCGGAAAAGAGCGGAGATCAACTGGTATCGCGTGGGGCGGATCGCGGATGCCGTCTGGTTCGCCGGGATTATCCTCCTGGGAGTCATCCTGTGGCTCTTGTACCCCGAACGGATCGGCGAAACGACGACACCCCGCAGGGAGACATGGACCAGGGGATTTCTGACCGGGCTGGTGGGATTGATTGTGGTACCGGTGCTCATCGTGCTGGCCTTCATGACGGTGGTGGGGAGCCCCGTAGCCCTGGCCCTCCTGGGAGTGTACCTGGTGGCCATGCTCTTCACCATTCCCCTGGCGGGTCCCCTGGCGGCGCGGCAGGTGCTGGCGGCGTACTTCCCCAAAACCCGGCTTCACCACGTGGCGGTGGCGGCCCTGGGGATGGCGGGAATCTTCCTGCTGGGACTTATCCCCTTCATCGGGCCGGTAATCAGGCTGCTGGCTTTTATCCTGGGGTTTGGGCTGGTGTTGCTGACGGCGCACCCGGCTGGAATACGGGAAGAATAAAGATTATCCAGCAGGCAGCCCGGGGAGCCGCCATGGTCACCCGGGCTGCCGTGCGATGAATTACGGCACTCTTTGCAGGCCCATCCCCACCTCAAAGAAGGCCTGCAGCGAGGATTGCTTCATGGATGAAAAACACGAGGGCTATTACGCCGAAGAGCATTCAGGTCTCTTTTTGGGCACGCTCGAACCATTCTCCCGCAATTTGGTTATTGTTCATACAGCAATATACCTTCCTGCAAAATTTTATGTTCAAAGGTTGTATTAAGCCTTGCCAGCTCGGAAAACTCATCAAGATCATAAACAAGTAGATCCATAGGCGTTTCCAGCACCGAAGAAATAGCCTTTCTGGCCTCCCTGATAATATCATTCTTCCTTTTTCCCATAGTTTCGGTAATAATGCATAAATCAATATCGCTTTCCCCATTAGCAGAGCTTTTGGCATGAGAGCCGAAAAGATATATTTTCTGGGGCATCACGCTCCTTGAGAGCACTTTAACCGCTTGCTCTAATTCTTCCTGCATTTTTAATGACATAAAGATCACCAAAAGATATTATACCATTTCTCCGAGCCTAATTAAAGCTATGACTTTCTTATGGAACTATCGGAGGAGTAAATATGGTTCAGAGCATCGCCATGATCCACTACCAGCTGATCAACGATTTTGACGGAAAAGACCGGGCCGAGACATACCTGGAACTGGCCATTGAACTAATTCTGGGAGGCAGCTTTGATTATTATGAAAGACTTAAGGCCAGCTATGCCCAAAATGTCCTGAAATACGTCCCGATTGGGTTGGGCGCGTTCATTTACTCATCACCCAGCCTGTCGCGCAAGTCCCTTGTATGATAACCCCAGCCGTCTTCCATAATGCCGCGCAACACCTCTGCACTTCTGACCATTACCCCAGGTAAAAGCAAGGCAGTAAGGCGGATTAAATTCGGTCACCTTTGTGCACGATGCCGTCCCAGTATCCCTTCGGTTGGGAAGGCTTTGGGATCAGCTATCCGGGGTCGTGGCGGAGAAGCTTCACGAGCGGATCGAGTGCGACATCGACGTCCGCCGCCCTGGTCGAATACACATCGACGAGATCGACGTAGACACGTTGGTCGCGCAGGTGCCCTGGGCCTGCCAGTAGGCGGTACCCATGGCTTTATGCAGCGCTGAAGTACCCGATACAAACCAGGGTCCCCGGCGAGTCCCTGCCGCCGGCTCTATTCTGGCACCTGTAATCACCGTTTCTCCGCCTGAACCGTGTAGTCTGGGCAGAGGCCATACAGTTCGAGATGGTGGCTGAGCATGGAGTAGCTGGTCTCGGCCATCACCCGCCGTTCGAACGCTTCCAGCGGGCAGCCGGCAAGGTCAATCCTCCGGTTACAGGCCGTGCAGACCAACTGATGGCGGTGGTCCCGACTGGCCAGAGCGAACCTGGACTTCCCGTCGCTGGCCGAGACCGACTTGGTGGCCAACCCTTTGCTGAACAAAAGCGTCAGGTTGCGGTATATGGTGGCGAGACACACGGAAGTGTCGCTTTCGCGCAGGCTGAGGAAGACCTCGTCCGCCGTAAGCGGCTCGCGGGAACGCAGGAGCTGATTCCCCTCCGAAATAATGATTGACAAAAGAAAATAACTTGTGCATAATAAAGAGGAAGACACCCGTTACGAGCGGGCATCTTCCCCGGCGAGTGTTGCGATCCCCGGGAGTAAGCAGCAGTTTGTGGTTTGTTTTGCTAGGTATCCACTGGATCCCTAGCGTTTTTGTTTGTTATGTCGGAGCATCTTCGCCACCAGGCTAAAACTCTCCATGACGATCGCTCCGGTGGTAGCCCTGGCGGCTATTAGAGTTCGAACAAACGTATCTCCATAAGCCCCACCTCCCCCTCCACCGGGATTCTCCCAGGCCCAACACTCCAGGCGGGGGGAGGTTTGATTACCACCGGGCCGGCAGGCCGAAACCTGTCCATTAATATTATATAACACCCGAACAGATTTTCGCAAGGGTTTTGCACTCATCGGCTGGCAAGGCACGCATCCTTCCTGTCCTGGGGCTTACGGATCCTTCTCCTGTTTTCCAGGTCAATTATATCACTTATCGCCCTTGCGGGATCTGTCGGGATCTGATGAACGGCATCTGACAGGAATTTTTCTTAATCCGGCAGGACATTTTTTGCCGCAATAGAAGATCAGCGTATGTGATCCGGGCCGGAGCACGCCTTTTCCTGGCGCGGGGAGGTAGCCAGGGCGCCGGCACGCTTTACATCACAGTTTTAAAAGAACGGGGGGTTTCCGGTGGGACAGGTATACCAGTTTAAGGTGGCATTAAAGCATCGCAAGACGCTCTGGCGCCGTATTGAAATCGAGGGCTCCCAGACTCTTAAAGATTTTGACAGGATCATCCGGCAGGCCTTCCAGCACGATCTCCACGATCACCTCAGCGAATTTTATCGCAGGCGGGTCTGGGAAGCCGGGGGTTTGGGGGAGATTAGCCCTTATGATGGTGGGCCGGGTGCCAAAAAGCGCCTTGATCGCCTTGGGCTCGCCGAGGGTGACAAACTGGAGTACGTCTACGATTTCGGAGATGACATCCAACATGTCCTAACCCTGGAAAAGATCAAGGAACCCGCGGAAGCGGGCGCCTACCCCCGAGTCATCGCGCAAAACAAGCCTCAATACCATTACTGTGAGGTGTGTGACCAGGGGAAGAAGACCATCGCCACCTGGCTCTGCATTGCCTGCAGCGAGGAGGAGGGGCGATCCGTATATCTCTGCGAGGATTGCATCATGGGCAAAGAACACGCGGACCATTTCGCCGAGAAGATTGTTTATTAGACTGCCCGGCTTAGATCGCCGGCCGGCAATAGCCAGCCATGCACCCCGGCAAGCCTTCAGAATAGGCCCGGGAAATTCATTGTGGCCCGTCTCGTTATGTGGTACTATAAAGATAGCACAGGGAAAATAATTGCACAAACTTTCGGGAATGGAGGGGAATCTCTTGGAAAAGCCCGATGAGGTGCGCGAAGTAGCCCAAAAGTACGATTCAGATGCCGTACGCCTCACCTACGATGACTATTGCCGCATGCCGGCGGGACTGCGCTATGAGCTTGTGGAGGGGGACCTGAGGATGGTGCCATCGCCCAACGTATTCCACCAGGAGATCTCCAAACGATTGCAAAGAATACTGCTGGAATGGATCGAGGACCGTGGCCTGGGGAAGGTTTATGATGCCCCCATTGACGTGGTTTTGAGTGAACATAACGTGGTTCAGCCCGATTTGCTCTATGTGTCGCGGGAGCGCCTTGGCATCATCCAGAAAGCAAACATCTGGGGCGCACCCGACCTGATCATCGAGATCCTTTCCCCTTCCACGACGGAATGGGACCGGGTGACCAAACGCCGGGCCTACGCCAGATACGGGGTACGGGAGCTCTGGATCGTGGATCCCGAAGGCCGCGGCATCGAGATCGCCACCCTGCAGGGACGTGAACTGGCCACTGTACAAGTTTATCCAGAAGGCACCGTATTGAACAGCCCGCTGTTGCCCGGCTTTACCCTGGATGTGGCGCAACTCTTCCGCTGAAGGCTCCAGGAGAATGCAATTATAATAAACCCGGGACAGTCGAGGCCGGTACAGCTTCACAAGCCCTGCAAACGCGTTAAAAACCCGCTCCAAAGCTCCAGTCCTGTTTTGAATGTTTTTGGCGTCTGGCCGAAACCCACCCGGAAATGCCCCTCCACCCCAAAGGTGCTGCCTGGCAAGAGCAGAACATTATTGACCTCAACCAGACGCCGGCAGAATTCCTGCGAAGGCATGACCTTCCCCGCCGCTTCCCCAAACCCGAGAGTCCCGCCATCCATTGGCGGATTAAACCCGGGAAACGCCGTAAACCCACCCCGGGGCTTGACCCAGGAAAGGATTTCCCGGTGCTTCTCCATAAACGCCTCCAAAGTCGCCAGATTCTCCCGCGCAATGGTCAGATTCCGCGCCAGCAACTCTTCTTTATGCTGCAGCGCCACCGTGGCCAGAAATTCACTGGGGGCGGAGTTGCACATGGTCGTGTAATCCCGCAACGCGGAACAGGCGGAAAGCACCCCGCGGTCATGCGCCGCAATCCAGCCCACGCGCAAGCCGCCGAGGCCGTAGGGTTTGGTCATGTCGCCGATGCTGATGGCGCGGTCGGAAAGGTCCGCCGCGGGCGGCAGGTCGTCTGCCGGGTTGTAGACGATTCCCCGGTAGACCTCGTCGGAGATCAGCCAGAAGCCGTGCCTTTCGGCCAAGTCCACCAGGGCGCGCCGGGTTTCCCGGCTGAGGACCGAACCGGTGGGGCTGTGCGGGCTGTTGACGACCACCATGCGAGTGCGGGAATCGATCAGGCGGGACAATTCATCCAGGTCGGGCTGCCAGCCGTCCTCCTCGTGGAGCCACCACCGCTTGACGTTGGCGCCGACGGCTTCCGCCACGCTGAAGAGCGACTGGTAAATGGGCGCCTCGGCGATCACCGTGTCCCCCGGTTCCAGGAGGAGATTCATCAACAGAAAGATCGCCTCGGAGGCCCCGGTGGTCACCTGGATCTGGTCCGGCGAAAGATTGGCGTATTGACTGGCGATCTCCGCGCGCAGCAGCGGGTCGCCGGGATTTTGCGTGTAGTCCAGCCCCAGGCTCAGGTACTTTTCCGTGGCCTCGGGGCCGGCCATGGCCAGAAGTTCCGCGGTCGTGGTCTCCCGGCCGCAGCTGGCGCTGATGTTGTATTTCACGTTAAACTCGTACTGGACGTACCAGCGTTCCAGTTCGAAAGGCGCAATCTTCAATTTCCCCACCCCATCAAGCCGTTCGCCAATTCATTGGCACAAATGGTTTACGTACACAACAAGATGATCTACGGGCACCGCAAACGGCACGCATGTCACTATTTACCTGTTCTTTTCGCCCCCATCCCCGCCTTCTCCTCTTTCCTCTTCGATCATCCGCTTCATGCGCGGGGTGAGGCCGAAGAAGGTGGCCAGTTCCAGCCCCGCCGGCTCGGGTTCAGTCTGCTCAGGCTCGCGCCGCCTGCCCGGTTCCGCCAGGCCTTCCGGCTCCCCGGCTTCCTCGGGACCGTTCGCCATTGTGGGCGCCTGGACCATTGCAGGCGCCCCGGCTATTACAGGCCCTTCGGCCCTCGCCGGGACCTCCAAAACCCGGCCGGGGCGTTCCACCCTCGCCCTGGCGGCCTGCCTGGCCCGCACGGTGAAATAATAGACACTCAGCGCGGCCAGGAGCGCCACGCCGGAATAAATTCCGATGCGCTGCTCCGGGATGAACCAGAGAGTCACCATCACCGCCGCCAGAAGCGCCACCGCCGCCCAGGAAGCCCAGGGGTAGCCGGGCATGCGGAATTTGAGGCGTTCCGGGCTCTCGGCCAGAATCTTCGGGCGGTAGTAGACGTGGGTCAGCGAGATGACCAGCCAGGTAAGAATGAAGCCGAAGGCGGAGATGCCGGTGATATACAGAAAGGCCCGTCGGGGCGAGAGATAGTAGACCAGCACCCCCACGTACAGAAACAGCGTGCTGGCCAGCACCGCGTAGGTGGGCACGTTGGTCCGGGGGTTCACCCGGGTCAGGAACGCGGGGCCGAAGCCGCTCTTCCCCAGGGAGTAGAGCATCCGGGAACTGGTGTAGAGCCCCGAATTCATGCTGGAGAGCGCCGCCGTGATCACCACGAAATTCATCAGGTCCGCCGCGCCCGGAATGCCCAGCAGCCGGTAGACCAGGACGAACGGGCTGCCGCCCAGCCCCACCCGGGACCAGGGGATCACCCCCACTAAAATGGCGATGGAACCGATGTACAGCACCAGGGTCCGGACGATGATGCCGTTGATCGCCCTGGGAACGTCGTGCTCCGGATCCTGGGTCTCCCCGGCGGCGATGCCGATGACCTCCGTGCCCCCGTAGGCCACCATGACCATCACCATGGCCAGGAGCACCCCGCTCAGCCCGCGCGGCAGGAACCCGCCGGCGCCGATGTAGTTCTTGAGGCCGATGGGGCGCGCCCCAACGCCCAGGATCAGCGCCAGGCCCAGGACAATAAAGACGACGATGGCCACCACCTTGATCATGGCGAACCAGAACTCGAATTCACCGAAGGACGCCACGCTGCGGAGGTTGACCACCGTCATCAGAATGGCGAAGATCAGCCCGAAGACCCAGCTGTACGAGGCGGGAAACCAGAGGGACATGTAGATGTTGGCCGCCACGATCTCCGCGGACATCACCGAGACCCAGGAGAGGGCGTAGATCCAGCCGATCGCGAAGCCCACGTAGGGATGCAGGGCCTCGGAGGCGTAGACGCGGAATGACCCCGGCACGGGCTTGGCCACGGACATCTCCGCCAGGGCGAACATCACCAGGAGCATGATCACCCCGCCCAGGGCGTAGGAGAGGACGACCCCCGGCCCGGCCAGCTTCACCGTGGCGCCGCTGCCCAGGAACATGCCCACCCCGATCACCCCGCCGATGGAGATCATCGAGAGGTGGCGCGCCTTGAGGCCGCGCTTGAGCTTCTCAGCGGCCATCGCATCTTCCTCCGTGGCCGGCCTGGCCGGCGATGTTGCAATACTGGCCGTCCCAGTTCACGCAGTTCTCACAGACCGGGTCGCCCTCCCCCACCAGAACCGCAAAAGAGCCGCGCGGCTCAAATTCGTCGCATCCGTTAAGTTCATCGCCGGCGTAGTCTTCCAGTTCGCCGCCCAATTCGCTGTCCAGTCCGCGGTCCAGTTCGTTAAAACTTGCTGGCCCGTCGTAACTTGTCGGTCCTTCATAGCCCCCAGTTTCACCGTGCATCCCGGTTTCATCATAGGCTTCCAGAAACTCCGGCCAGCAGTCTTCTTTGCCCATTACTGGCACCTCCTGCCAGTAGTCTGCCCCTGGCAGAAGTTCTTTTATGCGGGCTGGCCGCCCGCCTGTGCGCTGCCAGGCTGCGAGCCGCCGTCCTGCTGCCCGCCCGCCTGGCCGCCGGTTTGACTGCCGGCGCCGCCGGCCTGCTCGCCCGTCTTGGACATGGACGCCATCGGCATCATCATCTTCGCCATGCCTTCCATTCCCTTGGCCATGGCTGACATTCCAGAAGCGGTCTGCCCGGCCACAAACCCGGCGAAGAAGGTCACCGGGATCGCCAAGGTGTGAATGAGCATCCACCTTGCCAGATAGACTCCTAACATCTGCATTCCACCCTTTCAAGTAGATTGATCATGCGCATCCATTGGCAACTCTACCTCCTATTCTCCCCTGGCGGCCTGGGATTTATTTTCGATCGGCGGCTCCCAGGGAGACCATTTACGCTGGCGCCCAGGTGGCACCGTGGAAGCGGCTCAAGCATTGCTCTAACTACCAGCGCGTCGACCTGGAGGTTGTTCGGTCGGAAAGAGAGCGGGCACATATGTGCCCGCTCTCTTTGTTCAGCGACGGAAGGCCGTCGCTATTACGCCAATAACCATCGAGATCATGAGCCCGAAAACCCAGCGGGCAAAGACACGCCCCTCTTTGCGCAAGTCAACCATTTCACTATGCAGTTTATCGTAGCCCGCTCTAATTTCCGTGCGCAGGGCGTCATCGCCCACTTTGACCTCCGTACGCAGGGTGGCAATTTCACCGCGCAGGGCGTCATCGCCCACTTTGACCTCCGTACGCAGGG
>JAMCQP010000006.1 GCA_023381695.1 Bacillota bacterium
TGAAAGGGAAAGGCATTCCCAACCCGCGCGGGTACGGCCGGGGCGACCAGCATGTCAAGGTCCGGGTGGTGACGCCCAACCGGCTCTCGGCCAGGCAGCGGGAACTGTTGCAGGAGTTCGCCAAACTCGGCGGCGGGAGCGAAGCCGACGACAAGGGTTTCTTCGACAAGATGAAGGATGCCTTCGGAAGGCATACCGGCTGATTCGGGGCACCGGTTGGCCCGGGGGACCTGACCGGCGGGTAAAGACGGCGAGCGAATAAGGTGGAGAATATGGCTCAGAAGAATACGATCCGGTCGAAGCCAGGCCGCGGCCGGAACACCGAGTGGGCCCAGGTCAACGTCCTGACCAGCGTGGAAGCCATCGAGGCGGTAAGTAATCGCCTGATCGAGCTTGGCGCCGGGGGAACAGTGCTTGAGGGGTCCGAGAACGGCAGGATCGTGGCCTCGGATGACGAGCTTAACCAGCCGCCGGCGGGGACTGTGCCGGTGCGGGATCCCCTTGATCCGGCGTGGGTGACCGCTTACTTTCCCCATGACGGGCGGTTGCCCGGCAGATTGGCGGAACTGAAGGACTTTTTGGCGGCTCTGCCCGCTTTTGAACTGGCGCCGGGGCCGGGCCGGATTCAAGTCAATTTTGTCTCGGAGGAGGACTGGGCCGAGGCCTGGAAAGCGTTTTACCACACCCAGAAGATCGGACGCCGTCTGGTGATCAAGCCCTCCTGGGAAGAGTATCAGCCTGCGGTGGAGGAACTGGTGATCGAGCTGGACCCGGGCATGGCCTTTGGGACCGGGACACACCCCTCCACCGTGTTAGGCCTGGAAGCGCTGGAGGATACCATTCACGGCGGCGAGTACCTGCTTGATGTCGGCGCGGGCACCGGCATCCTGGCCATTGCGGCGGCCAGATTGGGGGCCGGCCTGGTGGAGGCGGTGGATGCGGATCCGGTGGCGGTTGAGGCGGCCAGGGCCAATGTGGCCGTCAATCACGTGGAGAAATCCGTCGCGGTCCGTGAGGAGAAGTGGACGGGGGAGGTTTCCAGCACGGCGAGTGTTGCGAATACCTCCGATGTCGCGAGCGCTGCGAGCGTGGCAGCCGGCCGGCCGGCGGATGTGATTGTCGCCAACCTGGTGGCCGCGCTCATTATTTCGTTGGCTCCCGTTTTTGCCCGGCGGCTTTCTCCGGGTGGAATCCTGATTGCCGCGGGCATTGTCAAACCGCGGGCTCTCGAAGTTGAGGAGGCACTGGCGCGGGCTGGCTTTGCTCTTCTGGAACGGAGGGAAAGAGAGGACTGGATCTGCCTGCGGTTGGAAAAGGCGGCAGAAGTGGAAAAGGCAGAAAGGGCTCGCTCTTAAAGTCGGCCCGAACTTGAAACGAAAATGAGGTGCGATATGCCTCGTTTTTTTGTTGATCCCCGGCAGATCGAGGATGGGGTCGTAAGGATCGCCGGCGAGGACACAAATCACATCACCAGGGTGCTTCGCCTGAGGCCGGGCGACCGGATTACAGTCCTGGACGGTACTGGTCTGGAATACGAGGTTGTGATCTCCACCATTTCAGAGGAGGAGGTAACCGGCCGGGTTGTAGGGAGCAGGCAGAGGCGGACCGAGCCGCGGCTCAAGGTCACTCTGGTTCAGGGGTTGCCGAAGGCGGACAAGATGGAACTGATCATCCAGAAGTGCACGGAGATCGGGGTGGCCCGGATCCTGCCCGCCAGGACGGAACGGTCCGTGGTGGAGCTGGAGGGGGGAAAAGCGGCCCGGCGCCTGGAACGCTGGCGGAAGATCGCCGTCCAGGCCGCGGAGCAATCCGGGCGAGCCCTGGTTCCCGCCATCGGGGAAGTTACCCCCCTGGCGGCGGTGTTGAACTCGGCGGAGTTCCACGACGCGATGGAAAACGGTCTGGGCCTGGCCCTGATGCCCTGGGAGGGCGAGGATTCCGTGGATTTGCGCCGGGCGCTGGCCGGGCGCTTATTGCAGGCGCCTTCCATGATGGGTCAAGACGGGCAGGGTGGAGGGCCGGTTGGCCAAGGTGATCGGGACGTGACACTTGCCCAGTATAGCCGGCGGCCGGAGGTCGCCTGGCTTTTTATCGGCCCGGAAGGGGGATTTTCGGCCCGAGAGGTGGAGATGGCTCATGCCGCAGGGGTGAACACAATCACTTTGGGGCCGCGGATTCTGCGCACGGAAACGGCGGGGTTTGTGGCCCTTACCCTGCTGCTCTGGGAGGCGGGAGAGCTGGATGTAGATGCATCTGAAAAAGGGAAATCAACCTGAAGAGAGGAAATCACCTGGAAAAAGGAAAGCGGAGATTATTTCATGATGGCCAAAGGATCCGCCACGAAAGTTAAACTTTGAACCCCCTTCTGCCGAAAACCATAGCGGAAACTGATACCCGGTAGCGGTTATGCGGGAGGGGATCTCCGTGTGGTTCGGCAATTTCCTGTTAAAACGATGGGCGAGCCAGTTTGGCGTGCGCCCCTCGGACATCGACTTTTTAACCGGGGCAGGCAAGCTGGGCCGGCCTTCCCGGACGTTATTCCCCATGGATTACATGGCGCAAGCCGCGAAGATCAATCTGCGGGGGCTGATGAACGCCGCCGTGATCCAATCCAATCCCGATTGGGTGTGGCCTTACTGGGCCGTCCGGCAGTTCAACCCCAAATCCCCGAGTTTTGATCCCCGGGGATTTTTCCCCTCCAGCGTCAACCGTGCGCACCGCAACTGGACGGCCATTGGGTGCCTCGACAGCGAAAAAGAGGCGGTGGTTGACCCCCGGGGCCTGTTGACACCCATTTTGGACGGGTGGTCGCTGGATTTCTGGCTGGCGGAGAATGGGAGGCTGGTGGCGCCGGCGCAACTGGAAGATGTCCACCAGCATCTGGAAGAGAATCTCCCCATTGTGGCCACCGAATTTGAAGAGATCGGGATCGCCGTGCACGCCGAGGCCTGGGCCACCTGGGTGGGCAAGCAGGAGTTTGTGGCGGAGCGGGTCATTCTGCGCAACACCACGGAACAGGAACGGGATCTCACCTTTTTCTGGTCGGCGCGCCCCTACAACCCTGAAGGGATCAGCCTGATCCGGGACGCCTGGTTCAAGGACCAGTTCTGGCTGATTAACCGCAACCTGGGGGCTTATTTCCCACAGAAGCCCAGAATCGTTTTCTGCTCTGACTTCAAGCGGGGAGACGTCTCTCAGCAGGTACGGAAGCTTTCCCCTGGAGCAAAACTGCCGGAACGGGCCGGTTGTCCCCTCGGCCTGGCAACCGCGGCGGTGGGCCTTGATGCCCGGCTCCGTCCCGGGGAGGTCGATTCTTTTACGATTCTTTTGCCCATGTCCTCCAGGGTGGGGGCCACCCGGGAGATCGTCGAGGCGCTTCGCAAATTTGATTACGACGCCGCCAGGGCTCAAAATATTGCGGAATGGAAGGCCCGGCTCTCCAGGGGGATGCAGGTGACTTTTCCGGATGGCAACCTGACGAATTCATTTGATGCCAATAAAGCATTCCTGCTCTTGCTGGACGACGGCCGGGAGATCACCGCGGGTCCTTTGACGGATCACCGTTTCCGGCTGCGGGACGCCGTCTATATGGTTAATGCCCTGGATAAACTGGGGTACCATGCCGAAGCCGAAAAGACGCTCAGCACCTATTCGGAGCGCCAGCATAAAGACGGTTTCTTTGGGGCGCGGGACGGCGAGTGGGATGCCAACGGCCAGGCAATCTGGCCCATGCTCGAGCACTTTCGCCTCACCGGCGACAGGGATTTTCTCGCCAAGGTCTACCCGTCCATCAAGAGGGGGATAGAGTGGATTGCTAGAAAGCAGCGTTCAACAAGGCGAGGGACGTTGACGACCGGGGGGAAGACCGCAGGGGCGTCCGGGAAGGCCCAGCTTGCGGAGCCGGTTTCCAAACAAGGGGGAACGCCTGCGAGACCAAAAGCCTGGCTCCCCCATGACGGCCTGTTGCCACCGAGTTTCGGCGCGGGGAATCTGGGGCTTTTTGATTATTACTACTGGGACGACTTTTGGGCGCTGGCGGCCATCAGGGAGGCGGAGGCCGCCGCCGAGGCTCTGGGGCTGGGAGATGAGGCCAAGCGCTTTGAAAAGATGAAAACCAGCTTCTGGCAAAGGATTGAAGCCTCCCTCAAGTACGTGGAGCAGGGGCTGGGCTGGCCAGCCATTCCGGCATCGCCTTACCGGCGGATGGATTCGGGAGCGATAGGCTCGGTCTGCGTCTTGTACCCTTTGCGGCTCCTGGAGCCGGAAGACGAGCTGATTGTGAACACCGTGGACGAGATCCGCGAGACCATGTTCTTTGAGGATGCTTTTTTGCAGACCATGTCCTGCTCGGGAATCAATTGCACCTCAAGCATGCACATCGCCCAGAGTTACCTGTTCCGGCGCAGTCCCCATCTATGGCCGATCGTCCGCTGGCTGATCCGGCATGCGTCGGAGACCTATGCCTGGCCGGAGGTGATCCACCCGGTATCCCGCGGCGGGTGCGCGGGGGACGGGCACGCGGGCCGGGCGATGGCGGATTGGCTCCTCCTGATCCGCAACATCCTGTTCTTTGAGGAGGAGAGCCGCCTGGTAATCACGGCTTCCATACCGGTGGAATGGGTGGCTCCCGGGCAACAGCTTGGCATAAGCGGAGCCCCCAGCTACTTTGGCACGGTGGGTTACCACATCGCCGCCGGCGACGCCGAGATTACCCTGGATCTAGATTGCGCCTTCCGGCAGCCGCCCAAAGAGATCGAGTGGAACCTGCCGGTGCCCATTGTTTCCGCGGTGGCCGACGGGGTGCCGCAGAAGATCGCCGGCGGCCTCAAGGTGATCGTGCCGGCCATGACGCGGAAAGTGGTGGCGACCAGGGCCCGGTAAGGATGAGGAGGGGTTTTGCGGCGGTATCGGTAAGGATTTTAATTAAATAGTAAGGGATATATAGAATGCCCTTGACTTATGGAGGACGGCAAGGTACAATGGAAGCAGGTATCCAAATACCGCCATAAGTAAGGAGGGGGATTGTGCCCAAAAAGATCGGCAAAGTAACATCTAAAGGCCAACTGACCATTCCCAAAGAAATTCGCGAATTCTTGAACGTCAAGGAAGGGGACGGCGTTCTCTTTGTGGCCGAGGAAGCGAAGGTCTACATCGAGAGAATCCCCGCCAAGGTAACGAGCGAGCAGGTTTTTGGGACTCTCAAACGGACGAGACCCCTAGAATGGGCAGCGGAGACGCTGAGCGGCGAAACGGTGGATGTCGAAAAGGCACGGATTGCATACCGAAGTAAGCTCGCTGATGAAGACTTGCAAGGGATGAAGGCCGCTTCCGACCCTCCTGGTCCCCGTGGCAACTTGAGATCCCGTCGAGTGGAGGGCAAAGAATGAGCGCTATGGCGGGGTGGCTGGATACAAACGTTCTTCTGCGTTTCTTCCTGAATGACCATCCAACTCAAAGCCCGCGAGCCAGAATGCTCATCGCTGCAGCCGAAAAAGGGTTCGTCGTTCTTAAAGTTCCCTCGCATGTCACTTGCGAAGTGGTTTATATTCTCGAAAGCAAGGGTTACGGGGCGGCTGATGTGGCCAACGTCCTTCGCAGTTTTTCATTAATAGATGGGATTGAGTTTGCCGAAAGTCAAGCCATTTTTGAGGCGCTTATTGATTATCGAGATCACAAAGTAGATTTTGCGGACGCGTTAACGGCTGCCCTGGCCCGCAATACTGGTGAGAAAGTATGGACATTTGACGCCAAGCACTTTAAGCGCCTGAACGTGATCTGGGCGGAGCCAGGGCCATTGGAAGCGGGCGGCGCCGATTAGACAAACGCGAGAGACCATCATGAGGTGGCCAAGAAGCTGCAAAACCGCTCGTCGTCATGCTTTGGTGATGAACTCAAACAGGGCCCGGGCGGCCGACTCCGGCCCGCCGAGCTCGTATCCGGCGATCCCCAGCCGGGTGCGGAGCTGGCCGATCTTCACTCCGTTGGCCAGCATGGCCTTGAGGTAAGCCTGCGCCAGCAGGTCGTGCTTTTCACGCTTTTGCGGCGCCCCGAACGGGTTGGCGAAGTAGGTGTGCACCAGTCCCTGTTCGTCCGTGGTTCCCTTGGAGACCCGCGCCCCCTGGCTGAAGACCTGGAAGGCTTTGCTCTCGTCGGAATAAAATTCGATGTGCGGGTGGGCTTCATCCACCTGCTCGTAGTTGTTGGCGTACAGGAAGAGGTCGATAGGGTACCCCGCCACCACCTCCTGGTACGGCGTCAGCGGGATCACCAGCCGGGCGTTGGCGCGATGCGGGTTCATGAAGATGCTCCGGTCGATCTCCGTGTAGGCGAATCCCGGCTCCAGGTCGTCGAGCCGCACAAAGGCCCCGATCTCGGTTCCCATGGCCACAATCCGCCCGTCCCGGGTCTTGCGCAGGGAACCCATGTCATCGAAGATCACGGTGAGCTGGCGGATGTATTCGTCCGCCAGAACACGGAACGCCTCCAGCGACTCCGACTTTCCGGCGCCGCTGTCCCCCATCAGAATCACGTTGGCCCCGCGCCCGGACTTGAGCACGATGCGCGCCATGGCGCCGTGGATCGGCAAGAACCCCCGCTCAATCATGATCACGTTGTGCAGGGTCAGCGCCATCTTCTTGAAGTACCCGAAGTAGTCCACATCTTCGCTATGGCCGATCACGCCCAGAACCAGGTTGTTAACGGGATCCTCGAAGTAGACGGTCTGGTTCTGGCCCAGGATCTCCGGGTCCACCCCGAAGACCATGACGCCGTCCGGGCGGTGGGCGCGGATCTCCGTGGCGTCCGCCAGTTCAAAGAGGTTGGAGAGGCTGGCCCCCATTGCTAGATAGGAATGGTGGAAGTAGATGAACAGCAGGAGATCGCCGACCTTGGCCGGGTAACAGGCCCACTCCCGGGGGTTGAGCCTGGCTTTCAGCAAGGGATTGTCGGAGACCGGCTCAAAGAGCCCTTTTCGGTAGTTGCGCTTCGGGTAATAGACCAGCGGCGGTTCGATCACGGCCAGCTGGATGAAGGGGATCTCCAGAAGCTGCGCGTACCCCGCCGGGGCGTCCCAGTTAATCTTTTCCATGAGAAGCCCTGCTCCCGCGCCGGAGGGGAGCTGGCGGTAGATCCTGAACCGCCTGCCCAGCAGGTTGGCGCAGATGCTCCGGTAGGTCTCCAGCACCAGGTTTTTCAGGGATTCGTTGGCCTTCACAAAGCTCTTGTGCCGGGCCGGCTCCTCGCCCAACAGGCTGGGGCCGCGTTCGTAGATCAGGAAGCGCTCCTGCTTGCGCCAGAAGTTGTACAACTCTTCCACAAATTTGTAGAGGAGCGAAGGATCGGCCAGCGCCGGCGCGTGGGCAGGCACGCTGGTCGTGATCTCCGCCGGAGAGTTGCTGACTAAAAGCCGCAAAAGTTCGATGATCCCCGGCAGGTCGAACTCCGCGCCGGGCGGCGCAAACGCCTGGATCGCCGCCAGGTGCGGTGAATCCTGGCGCTGGAGCCTGGCCACAAACCGTTCCAGAACATGCCGGAAGACCGTGCTTTGCAGCATTTCGGCGGGGGTCCGGCAGGGGGTGTCGCCGATAATCACAATGTGTTTTTCCTTCTCCAACAGTGGCACTTTCTTTCACCTTTGACCTTTCTGTTCTTACGTTTCCGGTGTAATCCACATTCTATTCGGGGTAAGGCGCCGAAATCCTCGCGAAAAATTTATGTATCATGTATTCTTGTAGTCTTGTATTCGCCGGCGGTTTTTGGTAAACTAGTTCCGCATTCGCGGCAACTCATGTAAACCAAGTTCATAGAACTCAATCACCAGAACTCGATTCGCAAGACCCAATTCACGAGAAGAGGCAGGTTGACGGAGTGTTGGCACGGCGCGTCGCTTTCGCCACCCTGGGTTGCAAGGTCAACCAGTACGATACCGATGCTCTGGCGGGGCTTTTTAAACAGGCCGGATATAATATTGTGGGCTTTGAAGAACCCGCCGATGTTTATGTGGTCAATACCTGCACGGTGACCAACGCCGGCGACCGCAAGTCCCGCCAGCTGGCGCGTCGCGCCGCCAGGAAGAACCCTGCCGCGGTGGTGGTGGTGACCGGCTGTTACGCCCAGGTTTCGCCGGAAGAGGTCCGGAAGATGCCCGAGGTCGATCTCGTGGTGGGGACCGGCCAGCGGGCCCAGATTCCCGTTCTGGCCGAGGCGCTTCTGGAGAAAAGATCAGATGGGGCGCAGGCGCGCCCCGCTCCGGTTCCGCGGCCGGATCCTGCTCCCGTGGAAGAGAACGCGCGGGAAGAGCGGGCGCGCAGCGTGGTTGGTTCGCTGGGCCGGGATCTGGCCTTTGAGGAACTGGGGGTGGAGATCGTCTCCGAGCGCACCCGGGCCACCCTCAAGATCCAGGAGGGGTGCAACGAGTTCTGCGCGTACTGTAAGGTACCGTTCGCTCGCGGCCGGGAGCGCAGCCGCAAGCCGGAAAATGTGCTGGCGGAGGTCCGGCGGCTGGTGAAGGCGGGTTACAAGGAAGTGATATTGACCGGGATCCACCTGGGTTCTTACGGACGGGACCTTGACGATGCCGATGGAATCGACCTGGCCGGGATCACCAGGATGGTGGCGGCCGTGGTTTTTTGAGCAATCTGAACCCGGCCGTTGACCACGCGCCACTTCCCTTGTTCCGGGAAAAACTCTTCCCGGCACGCCTCAAGAATCGCCTGAAGCTGGCCGGTCGCAAGCACCGGCGCAGCCGCAAGCCGGAAAATGTGCTGGCGGAGGTCCGGCGGCTGGTGAAGGCGGGTTACAAGGAAGTGATATTGACCGGGATCCACCTGGGTTCTTACGGACGGGACCTTGACGATGCCG
>JAMCQP010000100.1 GCA_023381695.1 Bacillota bacterium
TGCTGTTGGCCAGCATTAGCCCAATCACAAGCACGATCAGCAGCCCCATCACGATGATTCGTCGTAACCCGCCGGCCAGGGCCGATTGGATCTTTTCAATGTCGTCGGTGGGGACCATGACCGTCAAGGTGATGTTCGAGCCGGGAATCTGCCTGCTCTGGGTCACATAGAATACATCACGCGACGCTCTTCACCAGCCGTTTGGCCACCACCAGCGAATCAGCCGAGGTTGCTTCGGGCAAGATGATGGCGAACTCCTCTCCTCCGTACCGGGCGGCGATATCCACGTCGCGGGTGGAGGCTTTGATGATCCTCGCCAGGGCCTGTAAGGCCGAGTCCCCGTAGGTATGGCCGTTCTGGTCGTTATAAAGCTTGAAATCGTCGAGGTCGCAAAAGATGATGCCGAACGAAGAGTTGAAACGGTCGGCCCGCTGGATCTCCGCAGCCAGGCGGTCGTAGAAGTAAAGATGATTGTATAATTGCGTCAGCCCGTCGATATTGGCTTGCCGTTGGGCATCCTCCAGCCGCCCTTCCACGGAGCTGGCCATCAGGTTTATGGCGTCGCTGAGCTGGCGGATCTCCTGGCCGCCGGACACTTCCACCCGATAGTTGAATTGCCCTTCGGAATAGAGCCTGGTGGCTTCGGCGATCTTCAGGAGAGGCCGGGAGATGCTGTTGGCCAGCATTAGCCCAATCACAAGCACGATCAGCAGCCCCATCACGATGATTCGTCGTAACCCGCCGGCCAGGGCCGATTGGATCTTTTCAATGTCGTCGGTGGGGACCATGACCGTCAATGTGATGTCCGAACCGGGAATCTGCCTGCTCAGGGTCACATAGAATACATCACGCGGAATCAGGTCGGACGGCGTGGTGGACATGATGTTCTCCCCCTGGTGGGAAAGGGCGACCTCCACGCCGGTTCTCTCCTTGGCCTGGAGGAACTCGCTTCTGGTATCCCTGGAAGCGACCAGGACCCCTGCCACCTTGCCGTCCCCCATTACCGGCACGGCGGCAAATACCTCGACGCTGGAAGGGGTGGTGATCAAAGTGGAACCGCTGGTGCCATTCAGTCCCTGGACGATCAAAAATGTTAAAGCGGGGAGCGGTTCGGGCAACGTTCCCCGCGCCAGAAGGGGTTTTCTTTCGGCGTCGAAGAGCAGCAGGCGGCGGAAGTGAAAACGTTCCTGGGCCGGAGTAAGAAGGTTCCAGAGCGATGCAAAATGTGGATTTTGCATCGCCTGGGCCAATTCCGGGTCGGTGGCGGCGATTTCCGCGGCAAGTTCGGTCTCCGCCTCATATTTTTCAAATTCATGCAAGGTATCTTCCAGGGCGCTGGCGGCTTTTTCCCGGGTAAGCTCCGCCATCTTGCTGGTGATCAGGTTGGCCGCCAACTGGCCAAAGGTGAAGACGATCACCATGATGGCCAGGGCAAAGGGCAAAAAAACCCGGCTGCGCAGCCTGGCGTTGCGGATCAGATCCGCCAACCGCCAGCAGGCTTTTTTAAATTGCTCCCACCAGTTTCCGCGCTGCGCGACGCCTTGTTGCCCGCGTCGCGTGAACGCCGCAAGTTTTTTTTCGCAAGCTGGTAGCCACTTTTCCGAAAACTTCATATCCTATTCTCCTTCCGGAGAATCCCCCTATTATAATCAGCTTTTTCGGCGGTTTCCTTAAGCGACAGGGCCACAAGGAGTTCCGGCGCCGGTGGAGAACTATCAAAACAGGAGGCTATTTTCCAATGGATCAGGAAAAGATCGAATTGGTCCGAATTTTCTTGGCGGCGCCGGTGGAGATCTCCGCCGGGGGGGTGGTGATCGACCGCGGGCAGGTGGTGGTGGTTCAACACCTCCGGGGCGACTGGGTGATGCCCAAAGGCCATCTGGAAGCGGGCGAGTCGCCGGAGGAGGCGGCCATCCGCGAGGTAAAGGAGGAGACCAACCTGGCGGCCGGCGTCCTGGCGAAGATCGGACGGACCGAATATGATTTCCGGGCGGCGGGGGAGGACGGGTGGCGGCACAAGGTCGTCCACTGGTTCTTGATGCAGGTGAATGGAAACCGCGAAGACTTGCGGGCCGTGAGGGAGGAAGGGATGGCGCAGGCTCTCTGGATGGGGATAGACGAGGCTTGCGAAAAGCTCACTTTTGATGCTGACAGGGACATCCTGCGCAAGGGCTGGCTAATTTTTCATGAACAGGGTTGAACCTGATAGCAAAGTTGGTTATTGCCAACATAAAGTGAGGTACACAGCACAAAACAATCCACGCCAAGGGGGATGTTCTTTTGGAGCTAAGCATTCAAGGGTTGAAAGAGGCTTTTGAAAAGGAGGGGTACATCAGCGAGGACGAGATTGCCCTGACGGTGTACCTGGCGCTCAAACTGGAGAAGCCGCTTCTCATCGAAGGGGCCGCCGGCGTCGGCAAGACGGAGATCGCCAAGGTGCTCAGCCGGATCTTTGACACCGAGCTCATCCGGTTGCAGTGTTACGAGGGTCTGGATGAAAACAAGGCGCTCTACGAGTGGAACTACCAGCGCCAGCTGATCAAGATCCAGATGAGCAAGGATACGGTCCGGGATGATGAGCTGGAACATAACCTCTTCTCCCGGGAGTATCTTCTGGAAAGGCCTTTGCTCCGGGCCATCCTCGCGGAGAAACGACCGGTTCTGCTGGTCGATGAGATCGACAAGACCGATGAGGAGTTTGAGGCTTTCCTTTTTGAACTGCTGTCGGACTTTCAGATCTCCATTCCAGAGATGGGGACTCTGTCGGCGAAGCAGATTCCGATCGTGGTGCTGACCAGCAACAACGAGCGCGAACTCTCGGACGGCTTGAAGAGGCGGTGTGTCTACCTGTACATCGATTACCCGACGGTGGAAAAAGAAGTGCGGATCATCAACACCAGGGTGCCGGAAGCCGGGGCAATTCTGGCCAGGCAGGTCGCCACCGCGGTGAATTACATCCGGTCCAACCTGGAGATAAAGAAGAACCCGTCCATCGCGGAAACCCTGGACTGGGCCAGGGCCCTGGTGGCCCTGGAGGCTGACCGGCTCAGTCCGACCCTGATCAAGCAGACCCTGAACCTGGTCCTGAAACACCGGGACGACCTGCAGGGCTTTCATGAGAGAATCGGGGCGGAAGGGCTCTACGACTATGTGACCACTGTGAAGGAAGGGCTGTAGGGTTGACCCTGGAGAACGATCTGGTCAGGTTTACCAGGGGCCTGCGCCAGCTTGGCGTCCGGGTGGGTTCCGGAGAGATGCTGGATGCCGTGGAGGCCCTGCAACTGGTGGATCTCGCGGACAAAAATCTGGTGAAGAATGCCTTGCGTTCCACGCTGGTCAAGGATCACGAGGGCTACGTGATCTTTGAACGGGCCTTCGCCAGTTTTTTTGCTCCTCCGGAGGAGAAGAAGGCCCGTGAACAGGAACGGGCCGTGAGGGAGCAGGAGCAGATCCAGCGGCGCCGCCAGGCGGAGCAGGACCTGCCCGCCAACCTTTCCCAGCAGCAGAAAGATACCTATGGCAGGCTTCCGGAGGCGGAGAAGCAAAAGCTTCTGGAGTACGTCCAGCACAGCCTGGAACAGGGAGGGGCCAA
The DNA here is from genome assembly GCA_023381695.1 of Bacillota bacterium. Classification (GTDB taxonomy): domain Bacteria; phylum Bacillota; class UBA5301; order JAMCQP01; family JAMCQP01; genus JAMCQP01. The sequence goes on from JAMCQP010000100.1 coordinate 3,593, forward strand.
CCCCCGGTTCCCTTTGACGATCGAGTCGGTGGTTCGGGGGTATCTGAACTACTGGCGGCGGCAGTTGACGGATCCCGTGGAGGTGGATTTTACCCCCACCGGGGACAACGAACTGGACGCGATGGTGGAGCAGGTGATGGCCGGGCTGGGTTCGGTGGACGACCCCATCCTGTTTCAGGATCTGAAAGACATCCCGGACAAGGACCTCCCGCAGGTGACCGCCCTGATTCGAAAACTTTCCCGCCGCCTGGCCACCCGCATCTCCCGCCGCTACCATCGCAGCAGAAGAACCCGGTTGATTGACCTTAGAAGGAGCATCCGTGAAAACATTCGTCACGGCGGGGCGATGTTGCAGCTCCGGTACAAGACGCGCCGGGTGCAAAAGCCGAGATTGCTGCTGATCTGCGACGTATCCGGCTCCATGGCCAGGTACGCCAGTTTTGTCTTGCAGTTCATCTACGGGGTCTCCAGCGTGGTGAAGGGGATCGAAAGTTTTATCTTTGCGGAGGATCTGGAGCGGGTAACCCAATTTTTCGGCGCGCGCCGCGGTTTTGAGGAAACCATGCTCGACGTGATCAGCTGCAGCAGCGAATGGGGTGAGGGGACCAACCTGGCGGCGGCTCTGTCCACCCTTTTCCGCCGCTACAGCTCGTTGCTCACGCCGGACACCGTGGTGATCGTTCTGAGCGACACCAAAACCATGGCGGTGGAAGGCGCCGCGGAGCGGTTGGTGCAGATGCGCCGCAGCGTGAAAGAGATTCTCTGGTTGAACACCCTGCCGAAGGCGCAGTGGGCTGGTTCCGGATCGGTTGCGGCTTTCCGCGGGCAATCGGAGATGTTTGAATGCAATACCCTGGCGCATCTGGAGAAGGTGATGCGCACCCACCTGTTAAAAATGGCCTAAACGAATTGGTCGTAGACATGCTCCAGCTTCTCGACCTGGCGTGCCAGGTTAAAGGAGGTTTTGACGCGGTCGTGGGCGGCCCGGCCTATTCCGGGCCATTCTTCCTGGTGGCCGGCCAGGTATGTCAATTTGGCGACCAGCCCATCCAGATCTCCCGGAGGGACCAGCAGACCGTTCACTCCGGTGGTGATCAGTTCCTCGATGCCGGGATAAGTGGTGGAAACCACCGGCAAGCCTGTAGCCATGGCCTGCGCCAGCACAATGGGCACGCTTATGCCGCTTTTACCCCAGGAACTTGCCGGCAGGCAGAAGAGGTGGGCTTTGGCGAGAGCTTCGGCCAGTCTTGCGCCGGTGGGTACCCCGCGCAGGCTCACGTGACGGGCGAGATTCAAGGATACGGCCAGTTCCTGTAATTTTGCGTGAAACCGCTCCCCATTCCCGTAGATCTCAAGCTCAGTCCGGGGAAAGTCGGAATGCACCTGGGCAAAGGCCCGAACCAGCATGGGCAGGCCTCGCCGATCTTTAAATCTAACCATGGAGGCAATTAAAATGGCCCCGTCGGGGCCTTCTGGCGCCCGTGGCCGGAAAGGAAACTGCTCAATGTCGATGCCGGGCCGCAGGATGGTGACTTTTTGCCGTTTGCACCCCAGTTCACCCAGCCTTTCCCGCATATGATGCGAAACCACAAAGAGGTGTTCACCCTTTTGGAAGAGGTTCAGCAGCTGTTGCAGGTAAGACCGGTTTTTACGGGAGAGAAGGTCCAGATCGGTCTCGTACAGGGAGACCAACAAGGGAAGGTTCAAACGCGTCTTTGCTTCCAGCATCGCTTCCGCGGCCTGGACCGAATGGGCGTGGATCAGGAAAGCTTCCTGGGATGCCAGAAAGCGTTCCAGGTTTACGACCTCTCGCAGGTGGTAGATCTCTTTGAGAGGGAAGAGGTCGAGGTTGGCCATGGGCCTGTCGGTGAGCACGATGGATCGATAACGGCGCAACCGGGTGATCTGTTCGTAGACGAATGCCTCGCGGAGATTTAGATATGGAATCTTTACCTGAACAATAGTTTTCATCTTTAACCCCCCTGCCGTTTCTCCTTGCGGGAGCGGGCGGGTATCGCTTGCCTGGGCTGCTGTATTATATGACGCTCCGGCGGGCTTCGCAGCAGGTCCAAAGTTTTGGAAAACGGCGCCCGGAAGATCCTGGCGCAGGAATCCGGGCCGGCGCGGAGAATAAAAGGAGAATAAAATCGGTAATTGTAGCGCGGGATTGAAATGATCATGACGAACGTGAAGAACGTGAAGAAGGCCTGGATCTTCTGCCACGGCCCGTCGAGCCCTTCGACGGAGGTGCTGAAGGGGCGGATCCAGCCCGGAGATCTCATCATCTGCGCCGACGGCGGCGCGGAATACGCCATGGCCATGGATCTGGCGCCGCTGGTGATTATCGGCGACCTGGACTCCCTTTCCCGGGAAGACCGCGCCCGCGCCGAAAAGAGCGGGGCCAGGTTCATCACCTTCCCACGGGAGAAGGACAAGACCGATGCCCACCTGGGCCTGGAGTACGCGGCCCGCCAGGGAGCGCGGGAAGTTGTATTGGTGGGGGCGCTGGGCGGGCGGATCGATCATGCGCTGGGCAATCTCTACTTGCTATTGGCGGCCCGGCAACTGGGAATGACCGCGCGGATTATCGATGCGGCGCACGAGGTATATCTCCTTTTGGGGGACGAGAGGCTCGACCTGGAAGGAGAGGTTGGCCAGACGATCTCACTGATCCCCGTCGCCGGCGATGTCGGCGGTGTTTGGACAGAGGGGTTATACTATCCCTTGCGGGGAGAACCCTTGTTTTTGGCAGAGAATCTGGGAATCAGCAACCTTTTTACCGGGACGCGGGCGCGCGTCGAGATTGAAACGGGAACACTGCTGATCATCAAGGTAATCTCGGAAAATAGAGCACGCCAGGAAGGAGCGGTTTTGTGAAGATCGGGGTGATCAGCGATACCCACGGATCGCTGGCAGCATGGGAAGAAGCTTTTGCGAACTGGTTTTCCGACGCGGATCTGATTATCCATGCGGGGGATATCTTTTACCATGGGCCGCGAAACCCCTTGCCGGCCGGCCATGACCCCATGGGGCTGGCGAAGGTCTTGAACCAGTGCCGGGTGCCGCTGATCTTTGCCCGGGGCAATTGTGAAGCGCAGATTGATCTGGATATCCTGAGCTGGCCTGTGCAAAACGCTTACGCGTTCGTGCAATGGGAAGGCCTGCGAATCCTGGTGGACCACATGGCGGATCTGGCCGGCGCGGAGGCGCCGGAGATGGCCCGGCGTTTTGGCGCCCATCTTTTGATTGCCGGCCACACCCATCAGGCTTATCTTGAGCGGAGGGGAGACCTGATTCTCCTTAACCCCGGCAGTCCGGCCCTCTCCAAATTGCCCGGCAAAGAACAGACGATCACTCTGGTGACGGATGGGGCTGTACAGATCATCGATGTGGAACGCCAGACGGTTTGGAAGAGCCTGGAGCGCTAGCGGGAAACGGATCCGTCCCACCAACGGAAAAGAAAGAAAACGCAAGTGTTGACTGTTTGGGCGCCGGATGATATGCTGGATTCATATTGGTCCTACCATCATACATCCATACCTCTGTATCCTGGTACCCTTGCAGAGGTCTTTTTGGCGGGAAAGGGAGGAAAAACAATGAGAGGCCAGACCAGAGCCCGTATGAAAGATGAATGGGAAGCCACGCCAGCAAGTCCATTAAAAGAAGTGCTAAAAGCCAAAGAAGCGGGAAAAGCAATAACCAGAATGAGCCTGGCGCCGGGAATGACACTGGCGCTGGGGCTGGCCGTCCTGGCATGGTGGGTGGGAACGTATTTTTTACCGTTGGTGGGCGGCCCGGTGATCGGCATCCTCCTGGGAGTGGCAGTCAATAACCTGGTGAGCCTGCCGAAATCATTGCGTCCGGGGATTGCTTTCAGCAGCAAAAAGATTCTTCAGACCTCCATAGTATTCCTGGGCGCCGGGCTCAGTCTGCACCAGGTCTGGCGGACGGGGCTGGCCTCACTGTCGGTGATGGTGTTGACCATTTCCTCCGCCTTTATCGTAGCCTTTCTCTTCGGAAGGGTGCTGAAGGTTTCGGCCAACCTGACGAGCCTGGTTGGCGTGGGCACCGCCATTTGCGGCGCCTCCGCCATTGCTGCTCTGGCGCCCATCGTTGAAGCCGATGATCACGAGGTGGCCTATTCCATCTCGACCATCTTCTTTTTCAACCTGCTGGCGGTGCTCATCTTCCCCGCGCTGGGGCACCTTCTGCGGCTTTCCCAGGCGGGTTTCGGGCTGTGGGCCGGGACGGCCATCAACGACACCTCTTCGGTGGTGGCCGCCGGGTACGCCTTTGGACAGGCTGCCGGCAATTACGCGACCATTGTCAAGTTGACCAGGACGACCATGATTATTCCAATCGCCTTGATTTTCAGCATCGCCGGCAGTAGGCGGAAACATGGCCAGCCAGGCAATGGCCTTTCAGGCCGCGAAACAGCCGGATTTAGATTGTCCAGGCTGATTCCCTGGTTTGTCGTTTGGTTTCTGGTGGCCTCGCTCTTGAATACCGTGGGATTATTTACCGCTCCCCTGAGCAACGGCTTGAATGTCGCGGGCAGATTTTTGATTGTGGTGGCCCTGGTGGCGGTAGGCCTGGGGGCTGATCTCAAGAAGATCATGGCCACAGGCCTCCGCCCTCTGGGACTGGGCATGGTGGTGTGGTTCGTGGTGGCGGCGGTGAGCCTGGTGGTGCAGAGGTGGGGTGGACAGTTCTGAGGCTGATCAGAACTTGACAATCATGCTAAGAAACCGCGCGGATTATGCCAACGGGTCTTTCAATTCTTCTCCTTCTCCTGGCCAACTGGCCAAACGTTATGACCACTTCATCTCCTTTCTGCTGAAAAGCGTGCTGGTAGGAGTGGCGGCCGGGGCGGTGGCCGTGGCTTTCCGCCTTGCGCTTGCCAATGCGGAAACATGGCGCGAGAGGGTATTGGAATGGGCGCATCGTGTCCCAGGTTGGGGATGGCTGGTATTGCCGGTTCTGGGGGCCGTGGTTGTGGGGATAGCCGGCTGGCTTACCGATTTCGCCCCGGAAACCGCCGGCAGTGGTATTCCCCATGTTGAGGCCGTCTTGGGCCGAAAACGCAGACTAATCTGGCAGCGGGTCATCCCTATAAAATTTCTGGCGGGAACGTTGTCTCTTGGCGCGGGGCTTTCGCTGGGGCGCGAGGGCCCCACGGTACAGATGGGCGCCGCGGCGGGGCAAGCAATGAGCAATATGCTTCGACAATCCAAGGTGGAAGAGCTGCAACTGATTGCTTGTGGGGCAGGAGCCGGGTTGTCGGCCATTTTCAACGCGCCATTGGCCGGCGTAATCTTCGTTGTGGAAGAGTTGCGGCGAAACTTCTCGCCTTATGTGGTTGGAGGGGCTCTGGCGGCGAGCATTGCGGCGGATGTTGTGTCCCGTGCAATTCTTGGACCGCTGCCCACTTTCCGGGTGGCGCAACTACAGGCGTTGCCCCTGGCTACCTTGCCCCTTTTCCTTCTTCTGGGCGTCTTGGCCGGTCTGATGGGCGCCGCGTTCAATGAAAGCCTGACAGGCAGCCTGGATCTGGCAGGCCGCCTCGCAGCATTTCCCCGCTGGTTGAAAGCGTCACTGGCTGCCTTTCTGGCCGGACTGGTGGGCTACGTTTTGCCGCAGGTGTTGGGGGGCGGGCATCCCTTGATCATGGTTCTTCTAAAAGAGCAAAGCAGCTTTAGCCTTGCCTGGCTACTGATCATGTTCAGCGCCAAGTTCTTGCTGACCATGGTAAGCTATAGCGCTGGTGTGCCGGGAGGGATCTTCCTGCCTTTACTTACCCTTGGCGCATTGCTGGGTGCACTTGTCGGTCAGGCAAGCAGTCCTCTATTTCCGAGGCTTAATGGTTTGATCCCGTCATTTGCCACTGTCGGCATGGCGGCATACTTTGTGGCCGTCGTTCGCGCGCCTCTCACGGGTATTGTGCTGATTACCGAAATGACCGGCCGGTACCAGCATATGTTGCCACTGCTTTTGGCGAGCATTGTCGCTTATGTTGTCGTGGAAGCCCTGGGAAGTTTGCCCGTTTATGAAGCCCTCCTGGAGCGTCTGCCCAAAGTCGGCAAAAAAGGCGGCTCTTCGCCCTCGCTTTGGGGCGGAACGGCGGTGACGGAAGTAGTTGTGGAAAGCGGCTCAGCAGCCAGCGGCCGCCTGTTAAAAGACCTTTCCTTGCCGCCGGATTGTCTTCTGGTTGGCATACGCCGGGGCTCGCGGGAGATTATCCCCCGTGGCAACACCAGGCTTTTGGAAGGGGACGTCTTGCGAATTATCACTGGTGAAGACCGGATAGTCGCTGTTAGAGGGGAATTGACAAAGATAACTTTTTGCAGGATCATACGTTAGGCAGGGCAGTTATTGCGGAAAACGGCAGAAAATGAAACAAGCATGCCGTTTCTCAAGAGGCATGCTCGTGTTGGCCAAAACAACAGGTTCAGATACAGTCAAACCGCCCTTTGCACCTTGCCGGCTTTCAGGCACTTGGTGCAGACATTCACCCTTTTGGGGGCGCCATCCACCATGATCCGGACCTTCTGCAAGTTCGGCAGCCAGCGCCTTTTGGTCTTGATGTTCGAGTGACTTACCAGATTCCCGGTCTGCGGTATCTTACCACAAACGGCACATTCCTTTGCCATCATTGCCACCTCCTACCGCTTTTGCCCGTCCCTGGGCGCCGCGGCACCCAGACATCCTGTCAAATGCCATGCCAACTGATATGTTGCCAACCATACTTCACCATTTTAACACATGCTCCGAAAGCTGGCAAGTAGGATCTTCTTTTCGGGCCCGGCCTCGAAAGTCATCCGCCTGAAGTCATCCATCTTTAGAAGGGTGATCGCTTGCATATAATAGCCCAGGAGGAGTTTCGGATTTTGCGGCGAAATAATTGAAATGGCGTTCCCATGCCCTGGCAAATAGCGAGTGGGGAGGGTCTGGCTTGACAATCTCGAAGAAGATGACCATTCTCGAAGTTTTGCAGATCCACCCTCGGGCTCGCGAGGTGTTGGTTAAACATGGCATGGGGTGCATAGCCTGCATGGGAGCCACCATGGAGACCATCGAAAGCGGGGCTCGCATGCACGGGGTGGATCCGGAGACGGTGGTCAAGGAGATCAATGCCTTGCTCGCCAGTTCCAAATGAGAAGAAGAAACTGTGTCTGCCGTAATGAGCGAAGAACGCAGCTTCTCGCTCAATTTTTTTAATGCTGAAATCCTGAGCTTCTCTGGCAGAAAAGTACCGGGGGGAAGAAAATGGGCAAAGAGATGAGCAACGAACTTGGACAGATTAACATTTCCGACGAGGTGATCGGGATCATCGCCGGTGTTGCTGCCACGGAATGTTACGGTCTGGTGGGGATGGCGTCCCGAAACATCCAGGATGGCATTGCGGAATTGTTGCGCCGGGAGCATCTGAACCGGGGGGTCGAGGTGCGCCTCGAGGGCGACCGGCTGATGATCGATCTTTACATCATCGTGGAGTACGGGGTCAACATCTCGGAAGTGGCCCACAACGTGATGGAAAAGGTAAAATACACCGTGGAAAATGTCGTGGGACTCAACGTGGCCAAGGTAAATATCCGGGTGCAAGGGGTTCGGGTGGCATCGGAGATGGCCAAACGCCGTGAGTGATCGGAGCATTTCTGACTGGGAGGTTTCGAACTTGCAAACGGAGTACCTCAACGGAGCAGAGCTTAAAGCCATGTTTCAGGCGGCCAGCAGCTGGCTGGGCGTCAATAAAGAAGCCATCGACGCATTAAACGTGTTTCCGGTGCCGGACGGCGACACGGGAACCAACATGTACCTCACGCTGATGGCCGCAGTCCGGGAGGTGGAAAAGCTTAAGACCGATTCGGTGGCCAAAGTGGCCGAAGCAGCTTCGCACGGGGCATTGATGGGCGCCCGGGGAAATTCGGGGGTGATTCTTTCCCAGCTCTTGCGTGGTTTTGCCAGGCAGGTGAGCGGAAAGGATACCATCAATGCCGAGGAGCTGGCGCGCGGGCTGGTGGCCGCGTCACAAAAGGCTTACCAGGCCGTGATGAAACCCATCGAGGGCACCATCCTCACCGTGGCGCGGGAAGCGGCGAATGAGGCGATGGCGGCCGCCAAAAAAGGCGGGAATATCCTGGCGGTGCTCCAGGCTAATCTGCTCAAGGCCGAACAGACCCTGGCCCAGACGCCCAGGATGCTGGCGGTCCTGAGGGAGGCCGGCGTGGTGGATGCCGGCGGCAAGGGGCTGGTGGTGGCCCTGGAAGGGGCTTTGCGGGTGCTTCAGGGTGGCGGGCAGGTCAACTGGGATTCGGTGGCCGCCGAAAAGAAACAGGAGGATCTGGCCGCCAGCCAGAAGCCAAAAGAAAATTTTAATATCACGGCCAAAGTGGTGGATGAAAACGTCTCGCTGGAATTCCACTACTGTACCGAATTTCTCCTGCGGGGACGGGATCTGCCCCTGGATCAGATCCGGCGCAAACTGACGCCGCTGGGCGACTGCCTGTTGGTGGTGGGAGAACCGGAGCTGGCGAAGATCCATGTGCACACCAACCACCCGGGGGAGGTGCTGGAATATTGCGGAAAACTCGGGGACATGCTGGAAATCGCCATAAACAACATGGTGGAGCAGAGCAAGGAACGCACCGCCCGCCTGGAGGAGAAGAACCACCAGACGCAGGGATCCAAGGAAGTTGCCGGACTGGCCAACGTGGCCAATGCCAGGGCGGCCGGCAATAAGGCGGATAACGGCAAGGGCGGAAAGATTTTGCCCTTGCGGTCGGCCAACAGGCCCCTGGCGGCGCCGGCCGAGGCGACGGCCCGGCGGCCCGCGCCATCGCCCGTCAAGGAGATCGGGGTGGTGACGGTGGTGGTCGGCGACGGCTTGCAAAAGATCTTTACCAGCCTGGGCGCCGATACGATCGTTCAGGGCGGGCAGACGATGAACCCCAGCACCGAGGAACTGCTCCAGGCGGTGGAATCGGTGAACGCTTCCAAGATCTTTATCCTGCCCAACAACGGGAATGTGGTCATGACCGCCGGCCAGGTCAAGGAATTGACGAAAAAGGAGGTCGTGGTCATTCCCACCAAGACCATCCCGCAGGGACTTTCGGCCATGGTGGCCTTTGATTCTTCCAGGGGGGTCCCCGAAAACCAGGCGGCCATGGTGAAAACGGTTGAGGGGGTGAAAACCGGCGAAATCACCTACGCGGTGCGGAATTCGAAGTTCAACGGCGTCGAAATCTCCGAAATGGACATCATCGGCCTTTTTGACGGCCAGATTAAAGCGGTGGGCAAGAATATCAACGAGGTGGCCGGAGCACTTTTAAAACAGATGGTGGATGGGCGATCGGAGGTCATCTCGATCTATTATGGCCATGATGTGGATTCCAAAGAGGCCCAGGACCTTCTGGAAAAGGTCAGGCGCGATTACCCCGGCCGGGAGGTCGAGCTTCACGCCGGTGGGCAGCCTCTATATTATTATATCCTTTCTGTGGAGTGAAACGGGCATTACCTTGAGGGGGGAAGAATGTGCAGCCAGTCAAAATCGTGACCGACAGTACTTCCGATCTTCCGGAGGATCTGGTCAAAAAGCACGGGATCAAGATCGTGCCGCTGAATGTGCATTTTGGGGAAGAAGTTTTTCAGGATGGCGTGGATCTCTGGCCGGAGGAATTTTATTTGAAGTTGCGCGCCAGTTCCCACTTGCCGCGCACCTCCCAACCTTCGCCGGGCCTCTTTGCCGAAACCTACCGGCAACTGGCGGCGGACGGTTCGGCGCTCGTCTCCATTCACCTTTCCGCCAAACTGAGCGGGACTCTTCAGTCGGCCCAAATGGCCAAAGAGATGCTGCCGGATCTGGACATCACGGTGATCGACTCCGGGACCGTGTGCACTCCCCTGGGCATGGTGGCGATTGCCGCCGCCGAAGCGGCCAACGGCGGGGCGGATAGAGATGCGGTGATCGCGGCCACCCGCCAGGCCATGAAGGATACCGAGGTATATTTTGTGGTGGATACCCTGGAATATCTCCAGATGAACGGGAGGATCGGCCGCGCCACGGCGATGGTGGGCTCTCTCCTCAGCGTTAAACCGCTTCTGACCATTGATGGAGGAGAGGTCACCCCGGTGGAAAAGATCCGGGGAAAGACCAGGGCGATTGACCGGATCTTTGAACTGATCCGCCAGGAGGTGGGGGGGCGCCGGGTGCGGATGGCGATCGTGACCACCGCGGAGGCGGAAGAGGCGAAAGACCTTGCGGCGCGCGCCCGGCAGGAGTTGCCCTGCCAGGACGTGATCATCTCCAATATCGGCGCGGTGATCGGGTCACATGTCGGACCCGGTACGGTGGCGATTGGTTATCAGTTTGTATAAGAAATCTTTTGTTGAAGGGTTCCTTTGCAGCCACTTGAAAAAGCCAGGGGACGGACCTGGCTTTGATTGGTGGCTGCCTTGGCTCTTGAGATGGGCACGGGCGGCGCAGGCGACAGGTGACTTCAGATGGGATTGGAAGAGACCAGCGTGGAAAAGGTGAAAGGAATCGGGGCCGCACGGGCGAAACAGCTGGAACGCCTGGGGATCCGGTCGGTGGACGACCTGCTCAACCACCTGCCGCGCCGCTACCAGGATATGCGGCAGATTGTGCCCCTGGCCCAGGTCAAGCTCCAGGACACCGTGACAGTGCGCGGCCAGGTGATGGCCCTCCAGGAACGAAGGGCCCAACGCCGGCAGAATCTGATCCTGACCAAGGCCATCCTCTCCGACGGTTCGGGCCAGTTGAACCTGATCTGGTTTACGCGCGGGTGGCGAACCCCATCCTTTATTCGCCAGCAGGTGCGGGTGGGGGCTACTTTGGTGGCCTATGGCAAGATCGAGACCGACGGCAGCCAGTTTCTCCTCAAAAACCCGATCTGGGAGGCCGTGAGCGAGGAGAATTCACTGCATACCGGCCGGTTGGTACCGGTCTACCCGTTAACGGAAAACCTGCCGGTAAAGATCTTGCGGCGGGCCATCTGGCAGGCGTTGGACGATTATGGGCCGGCGCTGGCGGATGCCTTGCCGCCGTCCCTGATCTCCTCAAGAGGCCTGATGCCGCGGCCGGCCGCGGTCCGGCAGCTCCATTTTCCGGACAGCTGGGAGCAACTGGAGCGGGCCCGGCGCCGGATCATCTTTGAAGAATTCTTTCTCCTGCAGCTGGGGCTGGCGGTTCGCAAGCGCTGGCTAAAGGCGCCGGAGAAGGGCGTTAGCCACCGTGACGACGGGGTTTTGGCGGGAAAGTTTTACAGTCTTTTGCCGTATGAGTTGACCCGGTCGCAAAAGCGGGCCATCGGCGAGATCTTTGCGGATATGGAGGCTACCAGGCCGATGCAGCGCCTGATCCAGGGGGATGTAGGATCGGGCAAGACCGTGGTGGCGGCCGCGGCCCTGATCAAGGCGGCGGCCAGCGGCTACCAGGGGGCGTTGATGGCGCCCACCGAGATCCTGGCCGAGCAGCACTTCGCCTCACTGGGGGGGAAGTTTGCGGCGTTGGGGATCCGCCCGGCGCTCCTGGTGGGCGGCTTGCCCCGGGCCAGGCGGGAGGAGATTGTCGCCGGCCTGGCCAGCGGGGAGATCCAGATCGTCATCGGCACCCAGGCGCTGATCCAGGAAGCGGTTGCCTTTGCGCGTCTGGGCCTGGCGGTGGTGGACGAGCAGCATCGGTTCGGCGTGAGGCAACGAGCGGGGTTTAAGGCCAAGGGGCAGGCGCCGGATCTGCTGGTGATGACGGCCACGCCCATTCCGAGGACGCTGGCTCTGTGCGTGTATGGCGATCTGGATATCACGGTGCTGGACGAACTGCCGCCCGGCCGCCGGCAAGTGCTCACCAAGTTTGTTTCCGCCCTCCGGCGGGAGAAGGTGTATGCCTTTGTAAGGGGGCAGGTAGCCGCGGGCCGGCAGGCATATCTCGTCTATCCTCTGGTGGAGGAGACGGAGACAAGCCAGGCGGGGGCGGTGGAAGCTTTTGAGAACCTTCGCCGGGGGGCTTTTGCCGGCTTTAAGGTCGGTCTGTTGCACGGGCGCCTTTCATCCGCGGAAAAAGAAGACACCATGCGGGCTTTCCGGGACGGGCAACTCCAGATCCTGGTGGCCACCACGGTGGTGGAGGTGGGCGTAAACGTGCCCAATGCCACCGTGATGGTGGTGGAGGAGGCCGACCGTTTCGGGCTGGCGCAGTTGCACCAGTTGCGGGGCCGGGTGGGCCGGGGCCAGGACCAGTCCTATTGCATTCTCGTGGCCGATCCTTCCACCCCGGAGGGCAGGGCCAGAATGCAGGCCATGCTCGAAACCTCCGATGGGTTCCGGATTGCCGAAGCGGATCTGAGGCTCAGGGGGCCCGGAGAATTTTTTGGCACAAGGCAACATGGGCTTCCCGAACTCAGGGTGGCGGATCTCACCCGGGACCTGGAGCAACTGGTGGAGGCCAGAAGGGCCGCCTTTGCCCTGATTCAGGCGGATCCGGATCTTTCGTCGCCGGAGCACAAGACGCTGCGCGACGCCTTGTTGAAACGGTTTGGTGAACGCCTTGCCCTTGCGGATCTGATATAAGGGGGAAGACCAGTGAGGGTGATTGCCGGCTTGGCCAAAGGTTGCCGGCTCAAGAGCCCCGAGGGGCGGGGGACCAGGCCCACGGCGGATCGGGTCAAGGAGTCGCTTTTTGCCATTCTTTCACCTTATGTGCTGGATGCCAGGGTGCTGGATCTCTTCGCCGGCACCGGCAATCTGGGGATCGAGGCTTTGAGCAGGGGAGCCGGGGCGGCGGTCTTTGTGGAGAAGAACCGGGCGGCCGTAAAGACGATCCGCGAAAATCTGGCCACCACCGGCCTGGCGGCGGAAGCGGCGGTGATGGCGGGCGACTGCCGTCAAGTACTCTCCCGGTGGCCGGGTTCCCTGCCGGGCAATCTGGCTTCCGCCAGATTTGATCTGGTCCTGATCGATCCGCCCTACGGGCAGGAACTGGCGGATCTCACGCTGGGGATTCTGGGGACCTGGGCCTTTCTTGCCCCGGAAGCGGTGGTGGTGGCCGAGCATGGCAACCACGACCGGATTGCGGGATGCTACGGCGATCTTGAGCAGTGGCGGCAGGAAAGATATGGGGAGACGATCCTGAGCTTTTTCCGAAGACGATGAGGAGGGTGTTATGTTGAGAACGGTGATCTGCCCCGGGAGTTTTGATCCGGTGACCAACGGACACCTCGATATCTTGGAAAGGACCTCGGTGCTTTTTGACCGGATCATCGTTGCGGTGGGGGGAAACCCGTACAAGGAGCCTCTTTTCAGCATCGCTGAACGAATCCAGATGATCCGCGAGGCCACCAGGCACCTGAGCAATGTGGAGGTGGAAGCTTTTGAAGGACTTACGGTCAATTATGCGAAAGAAAAAGGGGCGATCGCCATCCTGCGCGGGCTCAGGGTAAACTCCGATTTTGAGTACGAATTCATGATGGCTTCCATGAACCGAAAACTGGAGCCGAAGATCGAAAACATATTTATGATGACCTCAAATGCCTACGCTTATCTCAGTTCATCGGCGGTAAAGGAGGTGGCGAGCCTGGGAGGGGACGTGACGGACCTGGTTCCCGAGCACGTGGCTGTTAAGTTAAACGAGAAATTTACGAAGATCTAGATGGATCCTTGGGCATGAAGGGCTGAAGCTAATTTTATGAAATGGGGGGGCGATGGAACGTGCCGAAAACAAATCTGATGCTGCTGTTGGAACAACTGGAGAACGCCGTGGAGACCAGGCCGCGCATTCCCATCATCGATCGGGTCCTGGTGGACTGTGAAGAGATCCTCGACCTGATCGACAAGGTTCGCAGTTCCCTGCCGGAAGAGATTCACCGGGCGGAGTGGCTGGTGAATGAAAGGGAACGGATGCTCAAGGAGAGCCAGGAAGAATCGGCCAGGATGATCAAGCAGGCCGAGGAGTACGCCATCAAACTGGTGGACGAGCACGAATTGACCAATAAGGCACATTCGGAGGCCGTCCGGATCATAGATGAGGCCACGGCCACCGGCGCCGATATTGTGGAAGAGGCAAAGGCCAAGGCCAATGCTATTGTGGACGAAGCGACGGTCACGGCGGAGAGGATTCGCGGCGGGGCATTCTCCTATTCTCAAAATGTCTTCAACAGCATGATGGAGGATATGGCACGCGTCCAGAAGACGGTGGAGCGCGGCAGGCAAAATTTACAGAAGTACCGGGAGGGCGGGCAGATCAAGGAAGTATTGGACAACGGGGAGCTCAATGCGTCCTGATCCGGAAGGCCACGACCCGGATCCGCCGGGCGAGAAAGCTTGCCGCGGAGAGCAGGAGCATGGCCGCCATGGCGCCCAGAAGAATGAGGGTGGCGGAGGCCAGATGGGCCAAAAACCCCGGCCTTGGAGCGGCGTAAGCTTCAAGCCACGGTAGCCCCGGGATCGCGGCCGAAACCGTGGCGGCGCCAAGGAAGAACGGGGTAATCAAAGCCGCCAGGACGGCGTGGATCAGGCGCGCCATAAAGTACGGCCAAAAACGAATATCCGTGTCGCTGATCATGCTGGCAACCTGCGCATGGACGGATAGACCGCTCCAGGCGATTATCGCGCTTGCCAGCATTGCTTTTTGCACCAGCGGCACGGCGGCCTGGCTCGCCAGATCCGCGCCGAGGGTGATCTCAAAGATGCCGCTGAAGACCGGCGGGATCGCCGCCTGGCCGAAACCCAAAAACCGGAGGATTGTGGCGGCGGGCCCGGCAAACCACCCCGCCAGGCCGGTTACGCTCATGATCCGGATCAACACCGCAAAGGAGATGATAAACCCCCCGATCAAGAGAAGGGTGTTTACCGCCTCACGCACGGAATCCCCCATGAGCTGGCCCAGGGAACGGCCGTCGGCCACCCTGGCGCGATACAGGTCCCGAAGCGCCTTGTCCAGGATATTTTCGCGGTCCGCGGCGGCGGGGGGCGCCGGTTCGCGGCGGCCGTAGAAGCGCATCAAAAGGCCCAGCAAGATGCTGGAAAGGTAGTGAGCCTGGGCGATGGCGACGCCGATCCTCAGGCTGCCGAACATGCCCACGGCCACCGCCCCCAGTATAAAGGCCGGGTCCGCCATGTTGCTGAAGGATACCAGCCGTTCGGCTTCCTGCCGGGAGCACAGATTGTCGTTTCGCAGGCGGGCGGTGATCTTGGCGCCGATGGGATAGCCTGACGCCAGCCCCATGGCCACGGCAAACCCCCCGACGCCCGGCACGTGAAAGATCGGTTGCATCAGGGGTTCCAGAAGAGCGCCGGTGAAGTGCACCACCCCGAGCCCCATCAGAATCTCGGTGGCAATAAAAAAGGGAAGCAACGCCGGAAAGACGATCTCCCACCAGAGGCGCAAACCGTGTATGGATGCCTCGAAGGCTTCCTGGGGGTAGATGACGATGGAAACGGTCAGGATCGTGCCGGCCAGGGCCACAAGGTAGGCGGAACGGCGGCGCTGATTGAGCCATTTATTCAAAAGGAGAACCTCCCTATTTCCGGTTTCTTTGATTTATATTTATCCGCAAAAGTGAATATGCTACGGAAAACGATATGTCGCCAGGATGTCGAGGTGAGTTGAATGCAAGGTGTCAAAGTAGGTCTGGCTCTTGGGGCGGGGGCTGCCAGAGGGGCCGCGCACCTGGGGGTAATCGCCGCGCTTTTGCGGGAAGGCATTCCCATTGATGTGGTTGCCGGAACCAGCGCTGGTTCTCTGGTGGGGGCGGTTTATGCCGCCGGGATGGAGCTGGAACGCGTGATCCAGCTGGCCACTCATTTAAGCTGGGATCACCTGGTGGAGCTGACCGTGCCCCGGATGGGGCTGATCAAGGGGAACAAGCTCCTCCAGTTTATCAGGCTGATCACCAGGAACAAGACCTTCGCCGATCTAAAAATCCCCTTTGCCGCCGTGGCGATGGACATCGAAAGCGGGGAGGAGGTGGTGATCTCCGAAGGTCTGGTGGCCGATGCGGTGCGCGCCAGTTGCTCCATTCCCGGCGTCTTTGTCCCCCACCGGATCGGCGAGCGGCTTTTAGTGGACGGGGGAGTGATCAACCGGGTGCCGATCAACGTGGCGCGCCAGTTGGGCGCCGATATCGTGATCGGGGTGGACGTGGGGGACAGCGCCAGGGTGGTGAAAGTGAACAATATCATCGATGTCATCATGCAATCCATCGATATCATGGAACGCGAGATTCACCGGGAGAAGGTTCTGACGGCTGACGTCCTGATCCAACCCGATCTTGGCCCCATCGCCTCCACCAACCTCGAAGCGGCGACCTCCTGCATTGCCGCCGGTGAGGCCGCCGCGGTACAGGCCTTGCCCAGGATCCGCGAATTAATGGAGATCCGCCGTATTGACAACCAACCTGGTTACCGGTATAATTAATTTCGGCGTGCATAGGGGTGGTTCCCGTGAAAGTCAATATCTCCCGGATTTTGCCCGAAAAAGGCGCAAGTATGGACATCGACCTTTCCGAGCCCTTGCAGCCTTTGCAGCCTGATGCTCCTTCCCGGCAGGACGGCCTGGACGGGGAACTTCGCTATGCGGAACCGGTCCGGGTGGTGGCCACCGCCGATAACAGCGGCAAATGCATTGTTGTCCGGGGCAGGGTCGGCACAAAGATTGAAGCTACCTGCCACCGGTGCCTGGAACGCTTTTCCCGCGAGATTTCCGCGCCGTTTGAGGAGGAGTACTTCCGGAAGGGCGAAAAGCCCAGGCACACCGGGGTGGAAGAAGAACAGGCGCCTTCCGAATCCGAGGGACCGGATCTGCGCTATTTCCACGGTGACGAGATCGATCTCGCTCCTGCCGTGGGCGAGGCGTTATCCCTGGCGCTTCCCATCAAATTGCTTTGCCGGGAGGATTGCCGGGGGTTATGCCCGCACTGTGGAACCAATTTAAACGAAAAACAATGTGATTGCCAGATCGAAACGCCTGATCCCCGCATGGCCGTTCTAAAGGACCTGTGGCGGGAGAAGAGGGATTGAGTTGGGCCGGCGGTCACGGATGGAGGTGGAAGAGAGATGGGAAATCCCAAAAATCGGACTTCGCGTTCCAGGCGGGATAAGCGTCGCGCGAATTGGAAGCTGGAGGCGCCGAATCTGGGCGAATGCCCCCAGTGCCATGCTCCCAAGATGCCGCACCGGATGTGCGACAACTGTGGATATTACGATGGTAAAGAGGTTCGCAAGGCCGCCAGCGCGAAGTAGAAGGGGCGAAAGCGTGTGCAACAAAGAAGCTTTGGGCCGGGAGATGGCCCATGGCTTTTTTTGTTTTTATCGGGCTTTTTATTTCGATCCTGGCGCCAGAAAGTGCTTGCTTTTTATCCAGGGGGCCGGTATAATTACTATTGGCATCTGGTATTAATATGTGATTCTAATACCAAAGCCTTGTGATGAATAGTATTGGCCATGAAAAGTTTTGGTGATGATATGTCCGAATTCAGGATGAGCAAAGAGACCCGCCAGCAAAGACTCAGGCAGCAGCTTGAGGCGGACCCGTTTTTGACCGACGAGGAACTGGCCCGGCTCTTCAAGGTGAGCATTCAGACAATCCGGCTGGATCGCCTGGAGCTCGGCTTGCCCGAGTTGCGGGAGCGAACCAAACAGGTTGCCGCCAAAGTTTACGCTCAGGTACGTTCTTTGAGCGGGGGCGAGGTTTACGGCGATCTGATCGACGTTCAGCTGGGGCGGTCCGGGCTTTCCATCCTGGATACGGACGAGAACATGGGATTTGCCCGGACCAAGATCGTGCGCGGCCACCATATCTTTGCGCAGGCCAATTCCCTGGCGGTGGCGATTATCGATGCGCCGACGGCGCTTACCGGTTCGGCGGAGATCCGGTTTCTCCGGCCGGTGAAGGTCGGGGAACGGATTGTCGCCAAGGCGCAGGTGATCGAAAGTGTAAAGAACCGTTTTCGGGTGAAGGTGGAAAGCCGCATTGACCAGGAGGAGATCTTTCATGGCGACTTTGTGGTTTTTGCCATGGAAGACGGCCAGTGGGCCGGCGATTGACGGCAATTGATAATCTCCAGCGAGGTTGAACAAGGATGAAGATCGCCATTGATGCCATGGGGGGAGATTTCGCGCCCGGAGAAATCGTCCGGGGCGCTGTGGAGGCTGCAAATGCCTATCCAGTCGAGATAGTTCTGGTGGGGCGCCAGGAGGCGATAGAGCCTCTGTTGCGCCGGGGAGGTTACCGGGAAGAAGCGATCTCCATCGTTCACGCCCCCGAGGTGATCGGCATGGATGAGCACCCGGTGAACGCCATAAAGGAAAAGAAGGCCGCTTCCATCGTGGTGGCCACGGAACTGGTGCGGGACGGCAAAGCGCAGGCGGTGGTCAGCGCCGGGAGCACCGGTGCGGCCATGGCCTCAGCCCTGTTGCGCCTGGGCAGGATCAGGGGCGTGGAGAGGCCGGCTATTGGCAGCCCATTCCCCACGCTGAAAGGGGTCTCGTTGCTCACCGACGCGGGGGCCAACGCGGATTGCCGGCCCGGCCATCTGGTCCAATTCGCACAGATGGGAAGCGTCTACGCCGAGCGGGTGTGGGGGATGCCCGGACCCTCCGTCGGGCTTCTGAACATAGGCGAGGAGGCCGCCAAGGGCAACGAACTCACCCAGGAGGTCTACGGGCGTCTCCTGGGGAGTGGGTTGAATTTCATCGGCAATGTGGAAGGCCGGGACGTGCCGGCCGGTAAGGCCCAGGTGGTGGTCTGCGACGGGTTTGTGGGCAATGTGGTTTTGAAGCTCGCGGAGGGCCTGGCCGGCGCCCTTTTTGCCATGATGAAGGAAGAGTTTCAGGCCGGCCTGGCGGCCATTCTTCTGCCTGGCTTGCGCAAGATCAAGAGACGCATGGACTACACCGAATACGGTGGAGCCCCGCTTTTGGGTGTCAACGGTGTCGCGATTATCAGCCACGGCAGCTCCAATGCCAAGGCGATTCGCAACGCGATCCGGGTGGCAAAAGAGGCCGTGGAAAAAGATGTGGTAGGAACTATTGCCCGGGTGCTTCACGAGAAGAGCCAGGGGAAGGAAGAGGGGAAGGAAGATGAAAAATAACAACGGGCTCCGGTCCGTGGGAATTATCGGCACCGGTTCGGAGGTGCCGCCGCGGGTCGTCACCAATGCGGATCTTGAGAAGATGGTGGATACCAACGATGAATGGATCAGGACCCGGACCGGGATCTCCGAGCGGCGAATCGCGGATCCGGACATGGCCACCTCGGATCTGGCCGTGGGGGCCGCGCGCAAAGCCCTGGCGGCAGCCGGCGTCAAGCCGGAGGAACTGGATCTGATTATTGTGGCCACCGTAACCCCGGATACGTTGTTCCCGTCCGCGTCGTGCGTCGTCCAGGACCGGATCGGAGCCAGGAAGGCGGCGGCCTTCGACCTTTCGGCGGGTTGTTCGGGTTTTGTCTATGCCCTGAGTACCGCCTCGCAGTTTATTGCCGCCGGCACCTACGACAAGGTGCTGGTGATTGGAGCCGAAATGCTGTCCAGGATTACCGACTGGGAGGATCGAAGCACCTGTGTGCTCTTTGGTGACGCCGCCGGGGCCGTGGTTTTGGCGCCTGTTGAAGACGGCAAGGGCTTTCTCTCCTTTGAGCTGGGTGCTGAAGGCGGTGGCGGCAAGCACTTGATCTTGCCGGCCGGTGGATCCCGCCTGCCCGCCAGTGCTCGGACCGTGGCCGACAAGCAGCATTTCATAAAGATGGCCGGCAACGAGGTCTTCAAATTCGCGGTGCGGATCATGGGCGAGGCGGCGGTGGAGGTCCTGGAGAAGGCCGGGCTCAAGTCCCAGGAGGTGGACCTCTTTATACCACACCAGGCCAACATCCGGATCATCGAGGCGGCGGCCAAACGGCTGGGGTTGGGAATGGACAGGGTCTTCGTGAACGTGCAGAAGTACGGCAACACCTCGGCGGCTTCCATCGGCCTGGCGCTGGACGAAGCGGTGCGCGAGGGCAGGGTCCAATCCGGCGATCTTCTGGTGCTGATGGGGTTCGGCGCCGGGCTGACCTGGGCCGCCGCCGCGCTGAGGTGGGTGTAGAAACAGGCATAAGAAGCAGGTGGCAGGAGTAGGTATGATCCGGACCAAGCTATGCGAGATGCTGGGAATTGACTATCCGATCTTCCAGGGCGGAATGGCCTGGGTGGCGACGGCCGAGCTGGCCGTGGCCGTCTCCGAGGCAGGGGGTCTGGGGATCGTCGGCGCGGGGCAGGCGCCCGCGGAAGTGGTGCGGGCGGAGATTCATAAGGTCAAGGCGGCTACCCTCCGCCCGTTCGGGGTGAATGTGATGCTCAGATCACCCCATGCGCGGACAGTGATGGAGGTGGTGGCCTCCGAACGAGTGCCGGTGGTGACCACCGGCGCTGGAAATCCGGGCGTTTTTATGCCGATGCTCAAGGCATCGGGCACCAAAGTCTTTCCGGTGTTGGCCTCGGTGGCTCTGGCCAAACGCCTCAGCCGGCTGGGGATCGACGGGATTGTGGCCGAGGGCCTGGAATCCGGAGGGCACGTGGGCGAGATAACCACCATGGCGTTGCTGCCCCAGATCGTGGATGCGGTGGACTTGCCAGTGATCGCCGCGGGCGGGATTGCCGATGGGCGTGGGCTGGCGGCGGCGCTGGCGCTGGGAGCCGTGGGTGTTCAAATCGGGACCCGGTTCGTCTGCGCCTCGGAATGTACCGCCCACCCGGCGTACAAGCAGGCGATCATCGAGGCCCGGGACCGTTCCACGGTGGTGACCGGCCGTCCCACCGGGCATCCGGTGCGGGTGATTGAAAACCACCTGGCCAGGAAGTTTTTGAAGATGGAAGCCGAAGGCGCGCCAGCGGATGAGATGGAGAAGCTGGGCGTGGGGAAACTCCGGGCGGCGGTGGTGGATGGCGATGTCCGGGACGGTTCGATGATGGCCGGCCAGGTTGCGGCGATGGTGAAGAAAGTTCAACCCGCCCGGGAGATCATCCGGGAGATCATGTCCCAGGCCGACCAGACCCTGGAACGTCTACGTACGCTTTGATCAAGGAAATGAGGTGTGTCGGGTGCGACGACTGGCATTTATCTTCCCGGGCCAGGGGAGCCAGTATGTGGGGATGGGCCGTCAGCTGGCGGAGCATTACCCGGTGGCGGCAAAGACCTTCTCCGAGGCCAACGCCGCGCTGGGCTTCGACTTGCAGAGCCTTTGTTTCAACGGCCCGGAGGAGGGCCTGAAGGAGACGGCGGTAACCCAGCCGGCGATCCTCACGGCGAGCGTGGCCGCACTGAATGTGCTTCTGGAATTGGGGGCGCGCCCCACCTATGTGGCCGGGCACAGCCTGGGCGAATACAGCGCCCTGGTTGCCGCGGGCGCCCTGAAGTTTGCCGACGCGGTGCGCCTGGTGAGGCGCAGGGGGGAACTCATGGCCGCGGCGGTTCCGGATGGGCAGGGTTCCATGGCGGCGGTCCTCGGGTTGGAGGCTTCCAGGCTCGCCGAGGCCTGCCGGGCCGCAAGCGACGCCGGCGTGGTGGAGATGGCCAACCTGAACTGTCCGGGGCAGATCGTAATCTCCGGCTCCCGCGCCGCGGTGCAGAAGGCCGGCGAACTGGCCAGGGCCGCGGGCGCAAAAAGGGTGGTGGAGTTGCAGGTGAGCGGGCCCTTTCATTCGTCGTTGATGGCCCCGGCGGCGGAGGGTCTGTCCCGCCTCCTGGCGGCGGTGGAACTGGCCGATCCCCGCGTGAAATTTGTGGCCAATATTGAAGCGGATTTTGTTGAAACAGCGAAAGAAGTGCGCGAGCGCCTGATCCGGCAGGTCGTGGCTTCAGTCCGCTGGGAGGAGAGCATGCGGCGGATCCTGGATGCGGGGGTGGATGCCTTTGTGGAAGTCGGGCCGGGCAAGGTGTTGAACGGTTTTATTCGCAAGATCGACCGGGATGTTCCGGTCTTCAACGCCGAAGATCCGGAGTCCTGCCAAAAAGTGCTTGCTTTTTTGAAGGAGGGTCTGTAAAATGGATTTGCGCGGTCAAGTAGCCCTGGTCACCGGAGCTTCCCGTGGACTGGGCAGGGCGATAGCGCTGGCGCTGGCCCGGGCCGGGGCGGACGTGGCCGTAAATTACGCGCGCAGCGCGACGCTTGCGCAAGAGGTCGCCGGCGGCATCGCCGGGCTGGGGCGCAAGGCGGTGCCCATTGGCGCCGATGTGGCGGACTTTGCCCAGGTGGAGAAGATGTGCGACCAGGTTATAAAAGAGTTTGGCAAGATCGACATCCTGGTCAACAACGCCGGCATCACCCGGGACACGCTTCTTCTCCGGATGAAAGAGGAAGACTGGGACGCGGTGATCGACACCAACCTGAAAAGCATCTACAACTGTACCAAAGCGGTGGCCCGCCCGATGCTCAAACAGCGATCCGGCCGGATTGTGAACATCACCTCGGTGGTGGGGATCATGGGCAACGCCGGGCAGGCCAATTATGCGGCGGCAAAGGCGGGAATTATCGGCTTCACCAGGTCGGTGGCCAGAGAGCTGGGATCCCGCGGGATCACGGTAAATGCCATCGCGCCGGGGTTCATCACGAGCGAGATGACGGAAGGGCTGGCCGAGGAGGTCAAGCGTTCCTATCTGGCCCAGATTCCCCTGGAGAGGTTCGGAAGCCCGGAGGATGTGGCGGGAGCAGTGCTCTTCCTGGTTTCTCCCGAAGCGTCTTACATTACGGGCCAGACCATCCATGTGGACGGCGGGCTTTTGATGTGTTGAATTAAAATTTCACCGGAAGGAGGTGAACCAGGACTTATGGATATTTTTGGCCGCGTGCGGGAGATCGTTGTAGATCAGTTGGGGGTCGACGAAGACGAGGTGACCATGGAAGCGTCTTTTGTCGACGACCTGGGGGCAGACTCATTGGACATCGTCGAACTGGTAATGGCGCTTGAAGAGGAGTTTGACCTGGAGATTCCTGATGAGGATGCCGAAAAGATCGCCACAGTGGGCGATGTTGTGGAGTATATCAAGGAGCATGTCTCTTAAGCCGGCATAATCATCCAACTTAGAAAGTCCCGTAGAATATCTGCGGGACTTTCGACCAAACTTGGAGGAAAAAGAGATGACAAAGGAACGGGTTGTGATTACCGGTCTTGGGGCGATCACCCCGCTCGGCATTGGAATAGACAAGTTCTGGGAAGGCCAGATGGCGGGGCGATCGGGAGTCTCCCTCATCACCCGGTTTGATACCACCGACTATCCGGTGAAGATCGCCGGAGAGGTGCGAGGCTTTGACCCCGCCGAATTCATGGAGAAGAAAGAGGCGAAGCGGATGGACCGCTTTGCCCAGTATGCGGTGGCCGTGGCGGGCCTGGCCCTGAAAGACGCCGGGCTGGACTTCCAGAAGGTAAACTCCGAACGGGTGGGCGTGATTATCGGCTCCGGGATCGGCGGGATCGAGACCTTCGAGGATCAGGCGCGGACCCTGCACGAAAAGGGGCCGGGCCGGGTCAGCCCCTTCTTCATCCCGATGATGATCTCCGATATGGCGTCCGGGCAGGTATCCATCATCTACGGAGCCAGGGGGCCCAACCAGAATACGGTGACGGCCTGCGCCACCGGGACGCACTCCATCGGCGACTCTTTCAAGATCATTCAGCGCGGCGACGCGGACGTGATGATCTGCGGGGGAGCCGAGGCGGCGGTGTCGCCCATGGCGCTTGCCGGATTTTCGGCCGCCCGGGCGCTGTCCCAGAGGAACGATGCTCCGGAGGAAGCCAGCCGCCCCTTTGACAAGGATCGCGACGGGTTTGTCGTCGGGGAAGGCGCCGGGGTGCTCATCCTGGAATCGCTCAAACACGCCCAGGCCAGGGGGGCCAGGATCTATGCCGAGGTGGTGGGCTATGGCTCCAGCGGCGACGCCTACCATATTACGGATCCGGCGCCCGGCGGGGAAGGCGCGGCCCGGGCGATGGCCATGGCCTTGAAGGACGCCCAGGTACAACCTTCCGAGGTGGACTATATCAATGCCCACGGAACGAGCACCGAAAAGAACGACCTTTTTGAGACCATGGCGATCAAAAGGACTTTCGGCGAAGCCGCCGGGAAGCTGGCGGTCAGCTCCACCAAATCCATGATCGGGCATCTTTTGGGAGCGGCGGGCGGCGTGGAGGCCGTGGCCACCACCCTGGCCATCCATCATGGCATGATCCCGCCGACCATCAATTACCATACCCCCGATCCGGAGTGCGACCTGGATTATGTGCCCAATAAGCCGCGCCAGAAGCAGATCGAGGTGGCCCTCTCCAACTCGTTTGGCTTTGGCGGTCACAACGCCGTGCTGGCCTTCAGGAGCTACCACGGATGAGGCTAATCGCGGTTGAGGCGCTACCACGGACAGGGAGATGGCATTGTGGCCGATGACGCTGTGGCCCTTACCCCCGAGCGGAGACAAACGCTGGGCGAATTGGCCGGACGGCTGGGCTGTCCGGCTGTGGATCCCGGCCTTCTGCACCAGGCGCTGGTGCACCGTTCCCATGTTAATGAACACCGGAAAGATGCACCCCCGGAAAGTGACAACGAACGGCTGGAATTTCTGGGGGATGCGGTGCTGGGCCTGGCGGTAAGCGAAGAACTCTTCCAGCGGTTTCCCGCGCATCCGGAGGGGTTGCTGGCCCGCTTCAAGAGCCAGCTGGTGAGCGAGACCACTCTGGCGGGGGTGGCGGGTGGCTTTGAGCTGGGCAACTACCTCTGGATGAGCAAGGGCGAAGAGGCTACCGGGGGGCGGGAGCGTGCTTCATTGTTGGCCGACGCCATGGAGGCCGTGCTGGCGGCTGTTTATCTGAGCCTGGGGTTTGGAGAGATCCAAAAGCTTATTCGGCGCGTCCTGGAAGAGCAGTTTGCCGGGTTGGAAGCTGACGGGCCGGCGACAGGTGATCGAAGTGCTTTTCTGGACGCCAAGAGCGCCTTGCAGGAACTGACCCAGCAGTCTTCCGGAGAAAGACCGGTCTATCGCATCATAAAGGAATCCGGACCTGATCATCAGAAATCTTTTGTCGTGGAGGTCAGCCTGGCCGGCGTCGTTTTAGGCCTGGGCGAGGGCGGCTCCAAAAAGGAGGCGCAACAGATCGCCGCGGGAAAAGCCCTTGAGCGTCTCCAGGCGCATACGCCGCTTGCTCCTTGCCAGCCGGCCCGCCTACCATTCCCGGAGCGAAAACATGACCCGCCCCAATAGCCGTGTCTCTCCTTGCCTGGCGGGAAGTCTTCGGATCTCCGCCGCCCGGGTGGGATGGATTAATAGGGGCCGTTCGTCTGCATAATAGCGGCGGAGCATGATGCCCGCCGTCTTCGTCCATACTAAAACCAGATCCCCATTTTCCAGCGCCGCCTGCGGATCAACGATCAGCATTTCCCGGAAGTTTGCCAGCGGGAGATAATCATTGGTCTCCAAAACGAAGGCGAAGGCGTCGGGGCCCAGCACCCGATCCGTGAGCATAAACTGGCTGCTTTCGGAGATATCCGGGTGGCCGTTCAAGGAAAATTGGCCGACAATGGGGACCCGTTTTAGCGCGTATCTTTCCCCCTCGCCCGGTTCTTTGATCCGGTGCTCTTCCCCATAAGCAGGACCCGGCCCATTGATGAAGAATTGTCTCGTCAGGACCGCTTTCTTAAACGGCTTGATCCCCCGGAAGTTTCCTTTTTCCAGCCAATAGTAGATCGACCGTTCTTCCGAATACCCGAGTTGTTTGGCAATCTCCTGCACGGTAATGGAGGGGTTGTCGATGATTAGCCTGGCAATCTTCTCAAGCATTTCCATATTCGATAGATACACCCCATTTCGCATTTCTGGAGCCTGGCTGTCCGGGCAAAGTCTTACTTAAATAGATATACATAAAAGTTATATCGGCTGCTTAGAAAACCTTTACATGGCGTGTGTATAGCTAACCAACGGTGTTTTTGGTTGATCAGGGGAGATTTTGGTTATTATAAGGAGATAAACCGCGCTAAACTCCCATGGCGGGATTTGGCTTTTATACATATTTGCTGTAAAATAGTTCTGATGTGGCAAATAATGGGAAAGGGGCCAGCATATGTCCGATAGACAGCTGGAGCCAGGATTGGGGTCGGCGGCCATTCCAGAGATCGAGCAAGCACTGGGGCAGGTCCAGAACATCACTCAGGTCCGGTTGGTAACGGACAGTTCGGGAGAGATCCAGGAGATCCATGCCCTGGCGGATGCGGGCCGGAGTCCCAAGCAGATTGTTCGCGACATCGAGAGCATGATGATGGCCCAGTGGAATATCAAGATCGATCACAAGAAGATCAGCATCGCCCAGCTCGGCGAAGAGGAGCAGGCCAACGCCGAGCCCAGCCGCCTGGAGATCCGCTCGATTTCCATAAAAAAGGCCAACCTGATCGCCGAGGTCAAGGTGGAGTTGGTCACGGAGCGAATGCTGGGCGAGGGCGTGGTTTCGGGCCCGGCTTCGTCTTCCAACGTCCTGCGCCTGGTGGCCGAGGCGACCTTGCGGGCGGTGCAGCAGTTTGTCAAAGGCGATCACTATTTTCTGGTGGACGACATTCGGAAGGTGACGCTGGCCAGATTCGAAACCATGGTGGTCTGCATCACCATGTTGACGCCGCTGGGGGAAGAGACCTTTTTCGGGACCTGTATTTTGCGCAAAGACGATGTTGACGCCGTGATGCGCGCCACGTTGGATGCGTTAAACCGCAAATTGGGGCTGATCTCGGTGGTTTTGCACGGATGATCTCCTCACTTTGAGCATAGGTTGAAGTTAGAGGCTGAAGTTCAATAGCAATTGCATTCACGAAAAAGAGGTGCCGGACAATGGAAGTCCTGAGGGTTTCCGCGCATTCCAATCCCAAATCGGTGGCCGGGGCTTTAGCCGCGGTGCTACGCGACAAGAATCGGGCGGAATTACAGGCGGTGGGGGCCGGCGCCGTGAATCAGGCCATCAAGGCCATCGCCATCACCCGCGGGTATGTGGCCCCCAACGGGGTGGATCTGGTCTGCATTCCGGCCTTTGCGGAGATCCAGATCGACGGCGAGGAAAGGACGGCCATCAAGTTTATCGTCGAGCCCAGGAAGGGTTGAAGAAAGCGGGGGAATACTGAATAGCACCGCAATACCAGAAGGAATTCTGGCGAAACTACTGAGAGGTGTGGAGTTATGAGTTTCGCGAGGATAACCGTGGATCCTCAAAAAATGGGAGGCGTACCCTGCATCCGTGATCTTCGGATACCGGTGGCCACAATTGTCGATCTATTCGCTAACGGTTTGACCAGGGAGAAGATAATTGAGTACTATCCGGATCTGGAGCCGGAAGATATCGACGAAGCACTGCGATTTGCGGCCGAAGCAGTAAGGGAGCACGAATTGCCGCTGGCGAAGGAATGGAGTTAAAGAAATTCATTTTCGTAGACCGTGCGATTAGAAAGCAGAGTAGCCCTGAGGAGGGCTTTTTTGTTTGTCAAATTCGAAAATCCGGCGGCAGTTTAACCTGAACCTCACACTACGCAACTCCTGAGCAACTCGAAGAGATTTTGCAAGTCGGCCTGGCAAGACAGGCAACGCGGGACATGATCTGCCACAAACCTAGTTTCTTCTGGACCAAGCTCACCAAGAACAAATAGTCCCAGAAGGCGTTTTACCGCAGCATGTTGGGTTTTCATGGTTCGTTCTCTCCCAGATTATTTTCTTTGTCCATTGCCATGACAAGTCGGGTCAAGCGCTTCATCGCGTAGTTCAACCGGCTTCGTATCGTGCCAACCGGGCAAGTGCAAATTCGTGCAATCTCTTCGTAGGCCAGTTCCTGATAAATCCGGAGTATCAGCGCTTCGCGGGCCGCTGGTGGTAATTGCTGTACACATGTTGCCAATAGGCTAGCGCGGTAATTTCTCCATGCTTGATATTCCGGATTCACGCTTGGCGAAGGATCGCAAACG
This sequence comes from Bacillota bacterium, assembly GCA_023381695.1. GTDB lineage: Bacteria > Bacillota > UBA5301 > JAMCQP01 > JAMCQP01 > JAMCQP01. The sequence continues at coordinate 31,559 of JAMCQP010000100.1, forward strand.
GTATCCGGCACCGGGCATGCCGTAGTGACTTTTTTGCGCCGGAGCTTACTGATTGCAATATTGCGGCATATGCCATAAACCCATGATCTTACCGATGAATCGCCTTTAAACTCCGAAGTTCGTTGCCAAATGGCGATAAATGTGTCCCGAACCACCTCTTCGGCATCCTGAGCGCATCCTAAAAAACGGTACGCGAAACAAAAGAGTTTTCCCTCGTACAGTTCGATTAATTCGGCTAATGCGGCGTCATTCCCGCAGATCACTTCCTTCATAAGGAGATCATCTTTCTTCGCCAGAATAGTTTCTTTCGAACGAATACCCTGGAGGCGCTTGCTTTCCGGATTGCGCGTCTGCATGAGGGGCCCCCTCCTAACCATATGTCAGGTACGAATTGATTCGATCCGGTTAAACAAACAGTTCTCAGATTATTGTTTTTCGGTGCTGAAGTCGGAAAATCCTTCCGAAAAATAGTGGAATCGAATTAATATTTGTTGTCTCTTTGCACCGAACTTTTTTCCATTGAATTGCGACATAAGAAATGAACGATGCTATGACATATCCGATAATTGTGGAGGTACAGCGGCGAAATGATACAGCTAAACAGGTTGACAAAAGTTTATCCTGCAACAGTAAATAAGAATCGCTTAAAGATGCGGGCATTGGATTCCGTGGACCTGGAGATCAACCCTGGGGAGGTTGTTGGTCTGTTGGGACCGAATGGGGCAGGGAAAACAACATTGATCCGGATCCTTGCAACTTTGGTCCTTCCTACCGCAGGAGATGCTTATGTGGCTGGATTTGATGTGGTCAAACAGCCAAGGGGCGTCCGATCCGCAGTCGGGCTGGTGGCGGGAGGGGAACGTGCATTTTATTGGCGGCTTTCACTAAAAAACAACCTTGAATTTTTTGGGGCGCTTCAGGGATTAGGCCCACATGTACTCCGCGACCGCATAGAAGAGGTATTGGCCAGGGTGGGTCTCCAGGAAGGGCGGAACCTGAAATTCATGAAATGTTCCACCGGGATGCGGAAAAAGCTTAACATAGCAAGGGCGCTTTTAAATGATCCTCTGGTATATTTGATGGATGAGCCAACATCAGGCATCGACCCACTTTCGGCAAAAGATATTAGAAATTCTTATTTTTGAGTTGAAGGCCCAAGGTAAAACCTTGCTCGTGACTACTCATGATCTGGATGAGGCGGAGAAAATCTGTGACCGCATTGCCATTTTAAACCGGGGTCAGCTAATGGGCCGTTGATAAGCCCGAGACTCTAAAGTGCACGATCGGCCTTTCAAAGATAAAGCTAGAATTGGCGGACTGCCGGTGGCTCGAACATCCGTTTTTAAGTTCCTTAAAAATGTTAGGCTCCGCAGAGTTGACGACATGGGCCGGCCCTTATATTGAGTTTGTTACACTACAGCAGGAAGAGGCGATAAATGACGTTCTACGCCTTGTATCGTCCCATGGAATACGACTTAAGTCAATCAACGTCGAGAATTCGACTCTCGAAGAAGTCTTCATGCAAATAGCAGGGGGAGAGAAACCTTGTACAAGCTCTACGTCTTTCTCAAAAGGGGTTTTGTCAGCTTAATAAGTTACCGGATAGCTTTTGTGCTGACCCTGCTGAGTACCTTTATGGGCGCGGTCCAGTTCTATTACATTGGCCGGTTTGTTGGTGAAGGGCGGGAGTATCCTCTTCTGGCACCTTATGGCGGAAATCTCCTGGCTTATCTGATCATTGGGACGACATTTATGACGTTTGTGGGTGTTTCATTGGACTCATTCAGTAGTGCCATTCGGGTAGAACAGCAGATGGGGACACTCGAATTTCTGCTCCTATCTAGGACTTCCCTTGGTGCGGTACTGTTGTACTCAGGCGTTTGGAACTTTGTTAGTGCTTGTATCAGTACAACTATCGTCTTGGGTATTTTTGTTTTTGCACTTGGAGTTAAACTAAATGCCAATATCGTCTTAACTTTCGGAATATTATTTCTTGTTGTGATTTCCGTAGGGGGAATAGGGTGGATGTCGGCAGGGATGATTATGGTGACGAAACAAGGGGGATCCAATAAGCTGGGTTTTTGGAACGATTTTCGGTTTATTAAGTGGAGTTGCTTTTCCTGTGGAACTACTCCCGAGGTGGCTTCAAAACGTCGCAGCTGCCCTTCCAACAACATATGGCTTGGTGGCCCTAAGGAAGGCACTCCTGATGCATGCATCTTTATGGGAGGTCTGGGCGCAAGTTTTAATCCTGACTGTTACTTGTTGCATAACCCTACCGCTCGGTTTAGCAGTATTTAAGTGGGGGTTTAATAAGGCGCGGGCTTTTGGAAGTCTTTCGGAATATTAGGCTTGTATTTGGGGCAACACATTACCGCTGGTTGGTCACAATGGTCAACCTGGGCAAATTTAGGAAAAGGCACTAAGCATTTGCTCATTTTATCGTTTTTGGCTTCGTAAGACTACAATTTCCATGGAGTTTTGAATGTGATTGGGGCAACCGATGAAGATCCAACTCAATTACTTTGAAAAGTGATGGGAGGTGAAAAAATGGTATGGCTTATCGCACCTAGTCCAGTTAGTGGCTCTTTAATCAGCCCCACGGAGGTATGTTGCTCAGCTACTTACTGTATATCTTATGGCTGTGATTACTGTCAAACGGGGGCATACGGAATCCGCCCGATTTTCCCACCACCTTGTAACTACAAAGGTTAAAGGGAAAACTTCTTCGTTAATGGTATTGCCAGACGTTAGACTTAAGCTAAGCCGGTTGCCCCAACCCAGAAAAATTTTAAAGGTGAACTGTTTCTTCCAACGTAAAATGACCGGTAATTTCTCAGAATCAGTGACCGGATGAAGAAGGGGAAAAGTACTTTCTCGTGAACTCCAAGCGAAAGCAGGCGAAATAAGGAGGCAGAAGCATGAAGTTATCGAAATTTAATTTCCGCTTTCAATATGGAAGTCAACAAGTCATTTTCAACGCTATTTCCGGCGGCCTTCTTTTACTTGATAACACAGCCGAAGTATTGCTTGAAAAGATCGGCCTCAATCAGATTCCGGAAGCTGGGTTATCAGAAATAGAGAAGGTATGTTTAGAGGAATTAAAAAGGGGTTGGATAGTTCTTGAGAATGAATTGGACGAATTGCTTTACCTTAAAAACATTTATTTGCGCACAAAATATGATCGTACAAAGCTTGTACTGACTGTTGCCCCTACAATGTCCTGTAATATGCGCTGCGTGTATTGTTTTGAGCATCAGGAGGACCAATCAGGAATAATGAATGACGAGGTGGCAGCAGCAATTGTAAAGTTTGCCCAAAGGAGACTGGAAGTGGCGCAGTTATTAAGTGTTGTCTGGTTTGGCGGCGAGCCTTTATTGGCTCTGGATAAACTCAGTGCCCTCTCTAAATCTTTAATCGATTTTGCAACGGCAAAAGGACGTAATTACTCTTCCTTTTTGTATACAAACGGAACCTTACTTACTAGAAATACAGCTAAGATATTGGCTGATAGTAGGGTAGATACTGTTCAAGTATCTATTGATGGTTATGGCGAGTTTCACGACGCGCGACGAAAACTCAAAAATGGAAGGCCATCGTTCGGAAACATTATTGAAAATATTAAGGATTGTTGTGACATCATAAATGTCGTCATCAAAATTGGAGTCGATAGAGGTAACGTGCAAGGAGCAATACTTTTGTTACAGGAATTGGCCCGGACTAACCTCAAGAATCGAGTAAATGTATCGTTTTCACAAATCAATTCAGATCTTGACCCATGCGTTCATTATGTAAATAAGACAATAAGCAGAAGAGATTATGCGTCAGTTTATCTAAAGATTATCGAGAGTGCTACGGAATTTGGCTACAACATAGTAAATTTCGAGCAACCACCTAAACCGCGTTCTCTTTGTTGCGGACACCAATCCATGCACGTCGTAAGTGTTGATCATCGGGGACTGGTTTATAAGTGTCTTGAAGACATGGGTCATTCGAATCGTGCTTTGTGCAAAATAGAAGATTACGATAAATTTGAGAGCGCTTCGCAACTAAAATGGTTGGACTATAATCCAATAGGACCAGAATGTGAAAAATGTGAGGTTCTCCCTCTCTGCCTCGGTGGATGTCCGCGTCGTTCATTTGACGATGGCGCCTTGTTATGTAATGTAGATAGGTATGTATTGATCGACAAGCTTAAAAGGCACGTAGAGCGGCTTGTGGAACAGCAAGTGGGACCCAGTCAAGTTGCGGTATCTTTGAATGAAAAGTGAGGTATACTGATGGCCATCTAAGTGGCTATCAAATTTGGAGGCGCTGGCGTGATCATGGTGAGGTGGTCCTTGTCAAGCGTAGTCTTTTTTATTATTTTGACATTACAGAGCGTAAATGCGGACGCATGGAAAAAAGTTACGTTTAATGCCCCTTACAACAGCGAAAAATCAATGAAACTGTTCATCGACTACGCCCTCGGCGGATATAGCATGGATTTGATGGACGGCCAGTGGACCATAACGTTAGAGCTGCCTAAGGGACGCTACAATTACATTTACTCCAGTGATTTTACCAAAGAGACTGGCTGGCACCCAGATGATCTCTGGCTAAATTGGCGAAATTCTGTGGTGTATATCGATTACAGGCGTATTGATACCGAGAATTTTTCTATATACTACTCCGGTGGCCTTCCTGAGGAATATCTTAACGCGATTGCCAGGCTTTTTGAAGTTAATTATCAGGGCATGCGTGAAATGTACGGCATCGACCTGAAGACCAGGCACGCTCAGGGAAAGCAGCTAGAAATTCGCATAGATGCTGATTGGGGCAAAGGAGCCAGTTTCTATGCAATGGGCTACATTTGGCTACAATTTGAAAGCCCCGATCAACTGAAAAATCGTTACGGTCATGTATATGGTATCGCCCATGAATTGTCGCATCTCGCTTTGGGGTTTGGAGCAGGAAACTATAAAAATGAATCGAAATTAAACGAATCTTTTGCTTTTGTAGTTGCTTCTTACCTTATATCATACTACATTTGGCCAAAACTGGGCGCATCTGCCTGGCCTGACCCGTATGATTATAATGCCACAGAAGGCGAGAAACAATTACTTGAAGTTGCTGCTCGTGGAGCATACCCTCAGTATATTGACACGGAGTTTATGAGATTCCTCTGGTCTCTGCACCATGACAAAGGTCCCGCTTTTGTCGGCCGGATTGTGAACGCTTTGCCCGTGGATAACGCCACTGAAGCAGATTTTCGTAGGTTAGCTGAAACAGGCAAGTAATCAAAGTCGTTGGCGCTGGCTGCATGAAGTAGCCGGCGCTAATTTTTTGCTGGCCCCCCTGGCACATCCCGTCATATTTCTCCTAGCGGTAGTTTCCTAGTTCATTGAGTCTATGAGGCTTAAACGTAGTAGTAGTCGTTACTTTCACATCTTGCTTTGTAGTACCTACGTTGTCGGGGCCAGTT
>JAMCQP010000038.1:0-27638 GCA_023381695.1 Bacillota bacterium
TCTCCAGGCCTTGAAAAGCGCCGGCCACCAGTAAAGCTCCCTCCAGGACCGGCCTGATTCCCCTGGTCAGGAAAGGGAAAAAATTAGTGTAGTCGAAATCCCGTAATGAAAGGAAGGCGCTGACCGCCAGAGGCAAGAACATCAGCGGGAAGAGGAACACGTTAAGCTTGGTAATGGGCGTCAGACCGTTGCGGATCAGGTAGGCCACTGTAATGAGCATGATGAGCATGACCGCTTCCCGGGGGGTGCGAAAAAGCAGAAAGGTATTCACCAGATCGGTATTTTGCCGGAGGACCTTGGCGGCCATTAACGTCCAAAAACCGGCGTAGAATAAACCAATCAAGATTCCAATCAGCCGTCCGAAAGTCCTTTGACTGTATTCAATAATGCTTTCCCGGGGGAATCGCCGTCCGAGCAGGGCAATCAATGTGGTGCCCGGGGCGATCAGGACCAGCGCGAAGACAATCGCCAGCCAGGCGTCGGGTCCGGCCAGTTTTGTGAGCCAGCCGAAGGTGGTGAGGGAGTCAATCTCCAAAATGGCGGCGAACATGAAGAAGGTAAGCTGCTTGCTATTTATCTTGAAGTCATTTTTCATTTTGAAGTCATCGTTCATCCCCAGCAATCTCCTTCAGGCGTTCTCGTCGTTTTGCCCGGCGCGATCCTTCTCTGGCCGCCGGTCGGTAAGCCGGTCCACATCAATGGGGTTCAGGTAGTCAGGCCGTTGATGCATGGCTGGCAAGGGGGCTTTCCAGATGGTGTCCTTGAAGTCGGAAACGGTCACCGGGACCCAGGGCGCCAGGTAGCTTGTCCCAAAGCTTTCGAGGTTGACCAGGTGGACCAGGATCGCCATGATGCCCATCACCAGTCCGTACAGGCCAAAGGTGGCGGCGGCAAGCATCAGGGGGAAGCGCAAGAGCCGCAGGGACAGGGCAAGGTCGTAGCTGGGCACGGCAAAAGAACCGATGGCGGTAACCGCAATCACCACCAGGAGAATTGGGCTGACAATTCCGGCCTGGATGGAAGCCTGTCCGATGACCAGCCCTCCCACCACGGTGATCGCCTGGCTGATCAGCGACGGGAGCCTGATGGCGGCTTCCCGGAAGAGTTCGATGACGATCTCCATCATCAGGGCTTCGATAATCGAAGGGAAGGGGACCGTAAGCCGGGCGGTGCCGATGGAAAAGAGCAGGGTGGTGGGGATCATCTCCTGGTGAAACGAGGTCATGGCGATATAGATGCTGGGAAAGATCAGGGACAGAAATGAGGCCAGAAAGCGAATCAACCGGATGGAAGAAGCGACCACCCAGCGCTGGTAATAATCTTCCGGCGAAAGCATCAGGCTGTTCATGGTGGCCGGGGCGATAATGCCGGCGGGGGCGCCGTCCACCAGGATGGCCACCCGTCCTGACATCACCGCCGCCGCAATCTCATCGGGACGTTCGGTGGACTGTAATTGCGGGAAAGGCGAAAGCCAGTTGTCTTCGATCATGAATTCGATATAAGCCGCCCCCATGACCCGATCCATGTCGATGGCATCCAGCCGGCTCTGGACCTCCGAAATCAGGGCCGGGTTGGCAATGCCCTTGATGTAGAGAATGGCCACGTCGGTCTTGCTCCGCCGGCCGATCTTGACCATTTGCACCACCAGGTTGGGATCCCGGACCCTCCGGCGGACCAGGGCGGTATTGGTGCGCAAGGTCTCGTTGAAACTATCCCGTGGGGCCGCGAATGGTGGCTTCGGTCTGCGGCTGCTCTACACCACGGTCCGGCCAGCCTTTGGTGTTGGTAACCAGCCCTTTGGCGCTGCCGTCCACCAGGATCACCGTGTCCCCGGAGAAGACAGCCAGCATGAGTCGGTCAAGTTTTGCAGTCTCGCTGACTTCCCCCACGGTCAGCGCCTGTTCTTTGACGGCCGTGTAGGCTCTGGACCTGGCCAGGGCGATGCTGCCCGAACTCGGTGCCAGGAGCATCAGGGATTTGAGAATCTCATCGTTGACGATCACCTTGTCAACCAGGCCGTCAATGTAGATCATGGCGGCCTTGACCCTCTCCGGCCCGATCTTGAACTCCCGGACCACGATGTCGTCGCTCCCGCTGATGACCGCGTAAACCTGTTTGAGGTCGGCCATCAGGTGGCCGGATAGGGAGTATTCCTCGATCTGGATTGAGGTATGGGGATCTTTACGGGGTTTCCCGGTCAATAAGGCGGCTAACCGCCGGATCAGCTCGAACATCTTTACCCACTGTCTTTCGGTTGGATTATAAGACCCAGTTTGTGCCTGTTCCAGTATTCCCCAGCCGGAGATCTTTAGTCATCGTCAAGCTGGTGTATTGTCAGTTGTTTTGTCAAAAAAAGAAAGGGTGATCATATGCCGGAATGCGGCCATCATGAATTTTGCGTAAACCGGGTCCCGCTCTTCGCCTCGCTTGACGAGGCCGATCAGGCGGAGATCCAGAAGCTGGTCCGGAAAAAGGAGTACCCGGCCGGTGCGGTGATCGTGCAGGAGGGGGAGAAGGGGGCGGGTCTCTTTGTGCTCAACAGCGGGCAGGTAAAGCTGTACAAGAGTTCCACGGAAGGCCGGGAGCAGCTGGTCTACCTGCTTTTTTCCGGGGACTTCTTCGGCGAATTGACGTTGCTTCTGGATTCCCCCTTCGAATTGACGGCTGAGGCATTGGAGGAGACCGGGGTCTGCTTTATCGAGTCCCGGGACTTTCGCCGGCTGCTCTTGGCCAAACCGGCTCTGTCCCTGGAATTGTCCAGGCAGATGGCCAGGCGCCTGCAGAAGGCGGAGAGCCTGGTGGGCGGCCTGGGCTTGCAGGACGCACGCCAGCGGGTGGTAGCGTTCTTGCGGTCCCAGGCCGCGGCGACGGGCCGCCCAGCCGGCAAGGGCCGCGAAGTGTGGGTGGAATTGCCCACCAGCCGGAAAGAGACCGCCGCCCTCCTTGGCATCACCCCGGAGACCCTCAGCAGGCGGTTGCACGAGCTGGAAGCGGAGGGGAAGATTGTATTGAAAGGCTGGCGCGGGGTGGCGATCAGGGATCCGGAGCGGCTGGAGTAGCGTTTGATCTTTATTTAAGTTTTGACCTGCGTCATGTTTTCCTCCGGCGTTTTTCGGTACCATGGGATCAGGAAGACCCCGGTACCCATCGGTACCCCGGTGGGGACCCGGGGCAAAGCAAGGGAAGAAACTAAAGGAGGAGTTAAGATGCAGGTCAAGGATCAGGAGAAGGTGGAGTTCAACGTCACGCTGGAGGGGCTCTCCTGCCCGAGTTGCGCGGCTAAAATTGAGGGTGTTCTCAGGCGCGAGAAGGGTGTGGAGAGCGCCACGGTCTCCGTTGCCGCGGGAAAAGTCAGGGTGAAATACGACCCCCGGTTGACCACCTCGGCCCGGTTCAACCAGATTCTGGCGGGTTTCGGCTTTCTCGTCCAGGACCGGGCATAGGAGGTGGGGGTCATGAAGGCATCAGCAAGGATAGTAATGGTGGCCGGCTTGCTGCTCGTGGTCGGGTGGCTGGCCGGCCGGTTCCCTCCTCTGGCTCTGGCCAGCCGGTTGGCGTATCTTGACGCCGCCATCGCGGCCGGCGCGCCAATCGCCCGGCGGGCCTGGAGCGAGTTGCGCTTCAAGGTGGTCGGGATCGATCTCCTGGTGACCCTGGCGGCGATCGGGGCGATCTGCATCGGGGAGTTCTGGGAGGCGGCGGTGGTCACCTTCCTCTTTGTCTTCGGGGCGTACCTGGAGGCCCGGACGATCACCAGGACCAGAGATGCCGTCCAGAAACTGATCCGGCTGGCGCCCAGGACCGCGCATGTGCGCAGGAGTCCCGGCGGGGAGCCGGGCGTGGAACATGGCGGGGAGCCGGTGGAAATGGAGATCCCCGCGGCAGAGGTCCGGGTGGGCGAGATAGTGGTGGTGCGGCCGGGGGAACTGATCCCGGTGGACGGCCTGGTTCTGGCGGGCAGGGCCAGCGTCAACACCGCCTCGGTGACCGGGGAATCGGTGCCAGTGGAAGTGGCCCCCGGCAGCAACGTCTACAGCGGCGCCTTGAACGAGGAAGGTTTTCTGGAGATTGCGGCCGAGAAGGTGGGCGAGGATACCACCTTTGAGCGGATCGTTCGCCTGGTGGAGGACGCCCAGGAGGAGAAGGTGCCTGTGCAAAGGTTTCTGGAGAAGTTTGCGCAGTACTATACGCCGGGCGTCATTGCCCTGGCGGCGGGAACCTATCTCTTTACCAGGGATTTGCGGATGGTGCTCACGCTTCTGGTGATCGCGTGTCCGGGAGCCCTGGTGATGGCGGCGCCGGTGGCGGTGGTGGCTGGTATTGGGACCGCTGCTGCACAGGGTGTGCTCATCAAGGGCGGGGAGCACCTGGAAAGGGTGGGAAAAGTGACGGCCCTCGCCCTGGACAAGACGGGAACCCTGACCCGTGGGGAACTCAAGGTGGTGCGGACCGCGGGCTGGGGGCGGGGTCCGGAGGAGGTGCTTCGGACGGCGGCCCAGGTGGAATGGGGTTCTGAGCATCCCATCGCCAGGGCCGTACTGGCCGCGGCAGCCGGGTTGCCCGCCTCGCCGGAGCAAAACGATGTGGATTCAAATGACTCCAAGGCCGGGTTGGCGGACTTCAAGGCGGTGCCCGGGCAGGGAGCGATTGCCAGGATTGGGGAAGTGACGATTCTGGTGGGGAACCAGCAGCTCTTTGCCAAACAGGGCCTCACGATCCCCCCGGAGGTTATGGTTCACATTGAGGCCGAGGAAAGTCTGGGGCGAACGGTGATGCTTGTCGGGCAGCAGGCCCGAGTGCAGGACCGGGTACAGGGCTGGGTGGTGGGGGCGATTTCGGCGGCGGACGTGGTTCGTCCGGAAGCCTCCTTCCTGGCTAGCGGGCTTGCGAAGGTGGGGGTGAAGAGCCTGGTGATGCTCACGGGCGACAACCCGCGGGCGGCCCGCCAGGTGGCGGAACAGGCGGGGATAACCACGATCAGGGCACAGTTGCTGCCCGAAGATAAGGTGGAGGCCATCAAGGAGATTCGCCGCCGTGGAGAAGTAGTGGCCATGGTGGGAGACGGCCTCAACGATGCGCCGGCGCTGGCGTCCGCCGATGTGAGCATCGCCATGGGAGCCGCCGGGACCGATGTGGCGGTGGAATCGGCGGATATTGCACTGATGTCTGACCGGTTGGATAGGATCCCGTTCGCTATCGGCCTCGGCAAGGCCACCATGCGGGTAATCAAGCAAAATACCGTGCTGGCTGTCATCGTGGTGGCGGTCCTTATCGCCTCAGCGCTGACGGGAAAACTGGCACTTGCTTCCGGGATGCTGGTTCACGAGGCCAGTGTCATGGCGGTCATCTTGAACAGCATGCGGCTTTTGCGCTATCCCCATCCGGACGCAGAGGAGATCCCTGCAAGCAGGGATCTCCTCCAGGTGCAAATCCCTATGCGAAATCTGCAACCTTAAAAGAGCACCCCCGTGGGCAGCGGCACCAGAAGCAACTTGGCGAAGATGACGTAGAAGACCCCGATCTCCGCCGCGATGATGACCAGCATGGTCACGGCTTCGCGCAGGTGTTTTACACCCTGCCCCAAAAACCAGGCGAGAAAGGCGAAGGCCAGGACACTGGTCACATAGAAGCCTACTACATCCAGGAGGGCGATCCATACTGCCACAACCACGACCGAAATGATCACGTTCTTCCACGTGCCGGCGTTTGCCGCGCCGGCGCCTGGCTCCTGGGCTTTACCGGATTGTGCCACCTCAGGCGCCTGACCCTTTGGCCGGAGATAGGTTCTCACCAGGAGAACCAGAGAAGTAATGGTCAACAGGGTCAGGATCGCCCTTGGAAAAACGATGCTGAAAGGGTTCATCAGCCCGGGCATCTGCGCCCAGAAGATGATGCTGACGGCCAGCATCATGATGGCTGCCTTCCGGTCAATATTTTTCATAGACTTCCTCCTTCCCGCTGGACCGTTTTACGATCTTGGTGATGAGCGGCCACAGGATGGAGATGAGGCTGAGCGCGATCAGCACCTGGGAGAATGGCCGGTTGAAGAAGATCGTCCAGGGTTGCGGCAGGGCCTTACCCATCAACATGGCTTGCAGCAGCCCCTCTTCGGCCATGGGCCCCAGGATCAGGCCCAACGTAATGGGGCCGGGGTGGAAGCCCAGTTCTTTCACCGCATATCCCGCCAGGCCCACCGTGAGCATCACCGCCACGTCAAAGACGCTGTTGCGGATCGCGTAGGACCCCAGGATGGCCAAAAACAGGATGGACGGCGCCAGATAGCGCAACGAGATCTTGGAGACGATCCCATGGAGCATCTTGCCCATGTAGAGTCCGATGGGCATCATGAGGATGGTGGCGACGAACAGCGACAGGATGAACGCGTAGGTGATGTTGGCCCGGGTGGTGAAGAGTTCCGGTCCCGGGTTGATCCCCTGTAACAGGAGCGCGCCATAAATTATGGCGTCCACCGGCGTGCCCGGAATACCCAGGGTCAGCAGCGGCACCAGACCTCCACCCACCGTGGCGTTGTTGGAAGTCTCGGTGGCCACCACGCCATCGATGATTCCAGTGCCAAACTTCTCCGGGTGCTTGGAGGCCCGCACCGTCTCGTTGTACGCCACCAGGTTGGCGATGTTCCCTCCGGCGCCCGGGATGATCCCGATAATTGTTCCGATGACCGACGATCTCAGAAGGTTGCCGGGCATCCGGAAGATCTCCCTGGTGGTGGCCAGGAAGGCCCCCTTCTGCTTCTGATAGCCCACCGTATCGTAAGCCTTGACCCCTTCCTTGATCATGGTCAACACTTCCGGGATGCAGAAGAAGCCGATCAGGGCCACGATGAGCGCCACGCCGCTCTGGAGCTGGGGAATGCCGAAGGTGAACCGCACGTCGCCTCCCACCGGATCGATGCCGATCATCCCCAGCACCAGGCCGAACAGCCCGCCGATGATTCCCTTGAGAAGCGACTTGGAGGCCAGGCTGGCGATGATGGTCAAGCCGAAGATGGCCGCCCAGAAGTATTCGGGCGGGCCGAACCTCACCGCGACTTTGGCCAGCGCCGGCGCCAGGAAGAGCAGCACCAGGACCCCAAAGAGGCCGCCGATCACCGAGGAGACCGTGGCGGTGATGATTGCTTCCCAGCCCTTCCCTTTCTTGGCCATCGGGTAGCCGTCAAAGGTGGTGCCGATGGAGGAGGGCGTCCCCGGGGTGTTGATCAGGATCGCGGAAAAGGAGCCGCCGTAGATGGCTGCCATGTAAATGGCCCCCAGCGTGATCAAACCCGAGGTGGGGTTCATGGTAAACGTAAATGGCACGATGAGCGCCACCGCCATGGTGGCGCTGAAACCGGGCAACGCCCCGGCGATAAGCCCGCCCACAATTCCAGCCAGCATCAGCAGGATATTGTTTGGCAGGAAGACTTGCGCTAAGGCTTCAAGCATGGGTTCACCCCTCTATTTCTTCACCAGGCCAAGTTCTTCCAGCATTTCCTTGTAGTATTTGGTGCGTTGCTCCACCAGTTTCCTGGACTCCTCGGCGCCGATGTATTCGATATCGAAGGCCAATTCGTTCATCTTCTTGATCACCTGGGGATTGTGCATCACCTTGTCGAAAGCCTTCTCCAGGGCCTTGATTACTTCCGGAGGGGTGCCGGGAGGTGCGGCCACGCCGCGGTAGGCGCCTTCCACATAATCATAGCCCAGTTCCTTGAAGGTAGGAACATCCGGCAAGGCCGGCGAACGCTTTTCGGCCGCCACCGCCAGGATCCTGACCTGATCCTTGTAGGAAGCGCCCATGGTGGTGTAGGTCATCAGAGCCGTGACGTTGCTACCCAGCAAGGCCGGCAGGGCGGTTCCCGAGCCGGAGAAGGGGATGTAAGTGAGCTTGGTGCCGGTGATCTTCTGGAATTCCAGAGTGCCCAGGTGGTTGGCGGTGAAACTCCCGCTACCGCCAATGGTCACTGCTTCCGGGTTCTTCCTGGCGTATTCCACCAGATCCTTCACGGTCTTGAACGGGCTATCCTTGCGAACCGCCAGGATGTTGGGCGTGCTTTCAAAGAAATAGATGTTTTGCAGTTGTTCAGTCTGGTAGCCGGCGTTGCCCCTTTGCAAAGGCTGCAGGATAATATGGGGCAAGTTATGCCCGGCAATGGTGTAGCCGTCCGGTTTGGAACGCACCAGCTCCGACCAGCCCGAGGCGCCGCCGCCGCCGGTCTTGTAGGAGATGATCACCTTTACTCCCAGAACGTCTTCGAGAGCTTTTTGCTGCAAGCGGGCGGTGATATCCGACTCACCACCCGGATCAAAGGCGAGCAGGTAGTTGACGGGCTTGTCCGGAAAAGCCGCCAGGGTCTGCGTGCTGAAGAGCGTCAACAACAATACCAGTATGCCGGAGAAGATCAGAAAGCTTTTGCGGTAGGTCATCATCTTTCCCCCTTATCTTTTTTTAATCTTTTCTGAGCCGTGCCTTTTGTTGTGACTTGGACCGCAATGTATTTTTATAGCAAATGTCATGCCAAGTATAAAAGTTTGTGAAATCTCCACCAAGTGCCGTTCTTCAGAGGGACAAGCTGAGATAAGTTGCCATACAACAACATAATGATGCATACTTGCAACAAAAATGGTTTTCTTGGTGGTGTAACCGGAAGGCCGGGCTGAATGGCCCAGGGAGGGTGCGAGAAGGGTTGACGAACTTCCTCCAGATCCTTTAAAATAAGCACATGCGAACCGTGGTGGGAATTACCGGGGCTAGCGGCGGCATCTATGGGGTCCGGCTGCTTGAGGTTCTGTCGGACTGGGGCACGAATTGCAAAACCATCGACGAGAACCCGAATATCCTGGCTGACACCGGTATCCCGCGCGACGCCGCCTTCGTGGCCACCGCCCTGGCTTCGGCATTCGCCACGCTCTTCATGGGGCTGTACGCCAACTACCCGATCGCCGTCGCACCGGGGATGGGCCTGAACGCCTACTTCACCTACGCGGTGGTCAAGGGGCTCGGCCTCTCATGGCAGGCCGCCCTGGGCGCGGTCTTTATCTCCGGGGTGATCTTCTTCCTCTTGATGGTCACCAAGATCCGGCAGATCATCATTGACGGCGTGCCCCAGGTGCTGCGGGTTTCCATCGGGGTGGGAATCGGGCTTTTTATCGCGTTTATCGGGCTGAAGAACGCCGGCGTCGTGGTGAGCAACCCGGCCACCTTCGTGGCGCTGGGCGACATGAAGAGCCCCGGCGTGCTGGTGGCGGTCTTCGGGTTGGCGTTTACCGGGTATCTGCTGGCTCGCAAGGTGAAGGGCTCGCTGTTGATCGGCATGGTGGCGACCACCATTATGGCCATGCTGGCCGGGGTGACCAAGGCGCCCACCAGCCTCTCGCAGGTGGTGTCGCTGACCTCCGTGAACAATCTGGCGCCGACCTTTCTGAAGCTGGACATCGGGGCGGCGTTGAACTATGGTCTTATTTCCATCATCTTTGCTTTTACTTTCGTGGACCTGTTCGACAACGTCGGAACCCTGATCGGGGTGTCGCGGAAGGGTGGCCTTCTGGACGAGAGCGGACGCCTGCCGCGCATCAACAAGGCTCTGTTTGTGGACTCCACGGGCACCATGGTGGGTTCGCTTCTGGGCACCAGCACGGTTACCTCGTATATTGAAAGCGCCGCCGGCATCCAGGAGGGTGGCCGGACGGGGTTGACCGCAGTGGTGGTGGGCCTGCTCTTTATCCTGGCGCTCTTCTTTGCGCCGCTGGTGGTGGTGGTGCCGGCACAGGCCACCGCGCCGATCCTGATGCTGGTCGGGGTGTTGATGATGGGCGAGGTGGCCAACGTCAAGTTTGACGACTTCACCGAGGCGTTTCCGGCCTTCCTGACCATCGTGATGATGCCGCTGACCTTCAGCATCGCGCAGGGATTGGCCTTCGGCTTCATGGGCTACACCTTTATCAAGGCCGTCACCGGCCGGGGCAAAGAGGTCAGCCCGGTCATGTACGTGTTGACGGCTCTGATGATCGTTCACTTTGCGCTTACCAGGGGCGCCTGATCCAGGTATCCGGGCGTCTGTCTCATATAACTCGGGAAAGAGCGTCCGGGGATTTCTACCAGGCCATATTTCGGCCTGACGATGAGGAGGCTGCCGCCGTATGGCAACGTAAGGAAGGCGGCTTCCTTTTTTTGTAGGGCTTTTTTACGTTTGGGCCGGGCTTTCTTTTTTATCTATAAATCCAGCGGGACTCGCCGAAAATAGAAAGTGGGCTATCAAATCCATTTACAACCAGATCCGTGATCGTGTAAGATAAAATGGACGCTGTTGAGAAAGTACCAGGGCAGGAGGTCGTAATATGCTGGCAAAGTTAACTGTGGAAGGCTTTGTGGAAGAACTTGCTTCAAACTCCCCGGCGCCGGGCGGTGGAAGCGCCGCGGCGCTGTCCGGAGCCATGGCCGCCGCGCTGGTGGCCATGGTGGCCCGGCTGACGATTGGCAAGGAGAAGTACAAGGATGCCGAAAAAGAGATGAAAAGCCTGCTTTCCAGGGCGGATGCTCTCTGGGGCAAGCTGCTCGAATCGGTGGATCTGGACACCGGGGCGTTTAACGACGTGATGGTGGCCTTTAAGCTGCCAAAAGAGACCGAACGGCAAAAGGAGATTCGCACGGAGGCCATTCAGGCTGCTTCCAGGCGGGCAGCCGAGGTGCCCTTGAATACTGCTTTCCGCTGCCTGGAAATTTTAAGGCTGACTCCGGCGGTGGCCGCCCGGGGGAACGCCAGCGCGGCCAGTGACGCGGGAGTAGCGGCCAACCTGGCCTATGTCGGTTTACAGGGGGCGATTCTCAATGTGAGGATCAACCTGGGCTCCATAAAAGACGCCGAGTTCACCAAAGGGATCCGGGCCACTCTGGAAGAGTATCTGACCGAAGCGGCGACTCTCCGCCAGGAGGCTATAAAATCGGTGGATGAACGGATTGGTGGATGATGGACAAGGCTAAAGCCCAATCCAAAACCAGGGCCAGAGCCAGGGCCATCGATGTTACCGTGGCGATCGAACCGGGTATGCCGGTCTTTCCAGGCGATCCGCCCGTGCAGTTGCGTCCCGCCTTGCGAATCGCCGCAGGCGATGTGGCCAATGTCTCCTTTATTTATTTTGGTTCCCACACCGGGACTCATGTTGACCCACCGTGCCATTTTATCGAGGGCGGCAAGACCGTTGATGAACTTGATGTGGAGATGCTTTTGGGACCTGCTTATGTCTGCGATTGCCGGAAGGCCGGCGGGCAGGTCACGGCGAAAGATCTGGCGCAGGCTGGAATCCCGGCCGGCGCCAGCCGTGTTTTAATCCGGACCCGGAATTCGGAGCTCTGGGGACGGGGATTCACTCCTGACTTTACAGAGTTGTCCTCTGCTGCGGCGGATTGGCTGGTGGAAAGGGGCTTTCGCCTCGTGGGCTTCGACTACCTTTCCGTGGAACGCGGGGAAGATCGGAACTACCCCGTCCATCGCAAGTTGTTGGGAGACGGGGTGATCATCCTGGAAGGCCTGAATCTGGCCGCGGTCGCTCCGGGGCGGATGTACCAGATGGCCTGCCTGCCGTTGCGCATCAAGGGCGGCGACGGCGCGCCCGCCCGGGTGGTCCTGACGCCATCGGCCTGATTGGGACCCGAAACGGTACCCCTTTTGGACCCGAAACGGTGCTCTTTGCCTTTGCAAAAGGCGGGGCGTTTTCTTTTTTTTGTGTGGGGTGTTTTTATTAAGAAAGGAAAGCTGCTGGATCGGCAGGAAAATGGATCAGGCTGACGAATTATAGCGGAAAATTCAGAAGCGAACGATCAAATCCGGCCTGGTGAAAAAGGAGGAGAAATTATGGCGAGCTTGCAACCGGCGGAGAAGATTCCGTGGAGTGATGCTTATGATTCAGAGGTGCCGCTCTTTCTTGATTACCCGTTCAGCCCGATTTTTTCGCTCTTGAAAAACAGCGTTCAGAAAAATTTCCACCGGACCGCCCTGTCCTTTTTCGGCAAAACCCTGACTTACGGGCAGTTGGGCCGGCACGTGGACGGTTTGAGCAACTCGCTGCGAAAGCTGGGCATAGAGCCGGGAGACCGGGTCGCCCTGATCCTGCCGAATTGCCCCCAATACGTGATCGCTTACTACGCAATCCTGCAGTTGGGGGCCGTGGTGGTCCCCATCAATCCCTTGAGCACGGCGCGGGAAATAGAGCACATCGTCCGGGATGCGGAGATCCGCGCGGCGGTGGGGCTCAACCTGCTTGCCGAACGCATTGAGGATGTGCGTTCCCGGTTGCGGGAAAGCGGCGCGTCCGCCCTGCTGGAGCAGGTCATCTATGCCTCAATCGACGAGTTTCTTCCCCTTCCGTTAAAACTTCTCTATCCTCTCAAGCAGAAGCCGCCCCCGCTGCCCGGAGATTCCCTCCGTTTTACCCGGCTGCTGGCGGGCGCTCCGGCTCCGGCGCCGCCTTTATCTCTGGATGTTCAACACGACATGGCAGTTTTAATCTATACCGGCGGCACCACCGGCAAACCCAAGGGAGTCATGCTCTCCCACTACGCGCTGGTGGTGAATGCTTACCAGTGCCGGGCCTGGGTGGATACCGGCTCCGTCGACCGCATGCTGGCCGTGCTTCCCCTCTTCCACGGTTTCGGGATGAGCGTGGGCATGAATTCCATCCTCCTCTCCGGGGCGTCCAGCATTCTTGTGCCGCGCTACGACCCCCGGGAGTTGCTGCAGGCCATCCATCGTTATCGTCCCACCCTCTTCGCCGGGGTACCCACCATGTACATTGGACTGATTAATCGATTGGACCTGAAAAAGTACGATCTCTCCTCCTTGAGGGGCTGTTTTGTGGGCGCGGCGGCGCTGCCGCCGGAGGTCAAACGCCGGTTTGAAGAGTTGACGGGGGCCAGGTTGATGGAAGGCTACGGGTTGACGGAGGCGGTTACGGCCAAGTGCGCCAACCCCTACCGGGGCGTGAATAAGACCGGCAGCATCGGCATTCCTTTTTCCGACACGGTGATGCGCGTTGTGGATGTGGCGACGGGCACCAGAGAGCTGTCACCCGGGGAAGTGGGGGAGATTGCCATCCACAGCCCGGATCTGATGCTGGGTTATTATCGCCAGCCCGAAGAAACGGCCGCGGCTGTCCGCGACGGCTGGCTGTATACCGGCGATCTGGGGCGCAGGGACGAAGACGGCTATTTCTATATCGTCGACCGCAAGAAGGACCTGATCCTGACCGGCGGTTTCAACGTCTATCCCCACGAGGTGGAGGAGGTCCTCTACCTTCACCCGGCGGTTAAGGAAGCCTGTGTGATAGGCGTGCCGGATCCCTACCTGGGGGAGTGCGTCAAGGCGTTCGTGGTTCTTCGGGATGGGACGACCGCCGGGGCCGGCGAGATCATCTCTTTTTGCCGGGAGAATCTGGTCCCCTATAAGGTGCCGCGCCAGGTGGAGTTTCGGGAGGACCTCCCCAGGACCGTCATCGGCAAGATCTTGCGCCGGGCATTAAGGGAAGGGCAGTGACCAGGCGCCGCTAAAGACACGGGAGAAGCGTAAAGAGCAAGCGCTAAAGATAAGGACAAGGAGAAGCAAGATGACGTCTTCGATTGAACAGGCAGGCCCGGTCCAGCTGTTGTTAAAGGTGGGAGCCTCGGGCGGGTCGGGGTGGTCCCGGCTGTACCCGGAAGGCCCGCCTTTCGGCTATTTTTGCAGCTACTGGCCGGAGGAACTGGTGCTCAGTCTGGGGTGGGAGCCATACCGGATGCTGCCGGCCTCTGCCAACGCGACGCCCGGGCGCTTGCCTGCTTTCTGCTGCTCGCTGGCCAGGGCCTGTCTGGCCGCCGCGGAGGCGGGGGAGTACCGGGAACTGGCCGGCGTGGGGTTCGGGCACACCTGCGACACCATCCAGAGCCTGGCCGGCATCTGGCCGCACGAAAGGACATTTTTGCTGGTTCCTCCCGTTGCGTTGCAGGCGCCGGGAGCCCTGGCCTATCATACCGCCCAGCTGGCTTCCCTCTGGCGCCGCCTGGCCGGACAGGCCGGAAAAGAGCCCGATCCGGCGGCCTTGCGCCGGGCCATCCGACTCACCAACCGGATCCGCGCCCTGGCGGGCCGGCTCGACGAAATGCGCCCGCGGCTGCCTTCCCCGCTGGTGTCGGCCATCTTGCGGGCCGGCCAGATCATGCCACGGGAAGCTTATGCGGCCGCCCTGGAAGCCGCGTTGCCGGAACTGGCCGGGGCCGCCGCCTCCCCGCAAGGGCGCCGCCGTCTGCTGATCAGCGGCCCGGCCCTGGAAAACGACGGCCTCTATGAGTTACTGGAGGAGCTTGGAGCGCGGGTGGTGGCCGA
Source organism: Bacillota bacterium (assembly GCA_023381695.1). Taxonomy (GTDB): domain Bacteria; phylum Bacillota; class UBA5301; order JAMCQP01; family JAMCQP01; genus JAMCQP01. The sequence goes on from JAMCQP010000038.1 coordinate 14,351, forward strand.
CGACACCTGCACCGGCCACCGGCATTTTACGGGACTGGTGGCGGAAGATGAGGAGCCGCTGGCGGCCATCGCCGGCCGCTACGCCTCTATTCCCGCCTGCCCCTGCCGGTTTAAGCACCTGGACGACCGGCCGGATCACCTGGCGGCGCTGGCGCGGGACCGAGAAGCCGACGGGGTGATTCTGGTGGTTCGCAAATATTGCGACCCCCATGCCTGGGATGCGGTGAGTGTTGCAAAGAGGTTGCGGGGGGAGGGGCTCCCCGTTCTGGTGCTGGAAATGCAGACCGCCACTCCTGGAGAGCAGGAACGCACCAGGGTGCAGGCTTTTCTGGAGTGCTTGTAAAATCATAAGGGAGGTCGGGCCGGATGGCTGCGGAACGGCGTTATCTGCCCTTGCAAAGCGCTCGTTACCTGGAACGGACCATGAAGAAGTATTACTTGTTGACGCGTTACCAGAAGCTGTGGGGCCGTCCCCTGGGGCGCCCGCTGGCCTGGATTACCAGCGGCGCGCCCGTGGAAATCCTGCGCGCCTTCGGGGTGGATGTGGTTTATCCGGAGAACTACGGAGCTCTCTGCGGCGCCCGGCGGGTGGCCCCGGAATTATGCAAGGTCGCCGAGGCGGCCGGCTACTCCCCGGATCTCTGCTCTTACGCCCGGTCAAGTCTCGGGGCGGTTTTGCGCCCGGATCTGGCTCCCATGGGCGGGCTGCCTTCTCCGGACCTTCTGGTGGTGTGCAACAACATCTGCGGGACGGTGCTCAAGTGGTATGAGGCGCTGGCCGCCCATTTCCAGGTGCCGTTGTTTATCCTGGACACGCCTTTCGTGGCGGAGGAACTGGACGATGCCGCCGTGGAATATGTCCTGGAACAGGTGCGTTCGCTGATCGCCGGGTTGGAACGCCTGACCGGCCGCCGTCTGCGCTCCGCGGAGCTTTCCCGCCGGTTCGAGTTGAGCAACGAAGCGGTGCGGTTGTGGGGGGAGATCCGGAGCCTGTGCCACCACCGCCCATCACCCCTGAACGTGCCCGATCTCTTCGTGCACATGGCGCCCATCGTGGTCCTGCGCGGTACACCGGCGGCCGTGGCCTATTACCGGAGGCTTTACGACGAGGTGAGGGAGCGGGTGCGCCAGGGACAGGCGGCGGTGGCCGGTGAAAGGTACCGGCTGCTCTGGGACAACATCGCCATCTGGTACCGGATTTACAATTTTTATAAGGAATTTTCCGCCCGCGGCGCCTGTTTCGTCACGGATACCTATACCGGCGGCTGGGCGGCGGAGCTGGCGCCAGGGGATCCGCTGGAGAGCCTGGCCAGGACTTACACGGGGATCTTTCTCAACCGGGGCGTGGACTTCCGGGTGCGGCAGATGGTGGATCTGATTCGCGACTACCAGGTGGATGGGTTTGTCATGCATTCCAACCGTTCCTGCAAGCCATATTCCCTGATCCAGGAGGAGATCCGGCGGCGGGTGGTGAATAAAACCGGCGTCCCCGGCCTGATCATCGAAGCGGACATGGCTGATTCCAGGGTATATGCCGAAGAGCCGGTCCGCAACCGGGTGCAGGCTTTCCTGGAAAACCTCGGCGGATAAACGGTAAAAGGGTTGATGATGGTGGAATATTACCTCGGGGTGGACATCGGGTCGCTCACCACCAAGGTGGTTCTGGTGGACGGGGCGGGAAACCTGGTGGGCCGGGTGGTGCGCCGTTCGGGTTACCGGGGGAAGGAAGTGGCTTTGAGCCTGGTGGACGAGCTCCTGCGGGAATCCGGCCTTTCCGCCCGGGAAGTTGCCAGGACGGTGGCCACCGGTTACGGGCGGGTGACCTTTCCGGCGGACCGGGAGATTTCGGAGATCTCCTGCCAGGCGGCGGGGGTTGTACACCTGTTCCCCGGCGTGCGCACGGTGATTGACATCGGCGGCCAGGACAGCAAAGTGATGCAGGTGCTTCCCAGCGGGCGGGTGGTGGACTTTGCCATGAACGACAAGTGCGCCGCCGGAACAGGACGTTTTCTGGAGGTTATGGCTCAGGCGCTGGAGGTAAGAGTGGAGGATCTGGGGAAGATGGCGTCGGCGGCAAGAGAGCGCTGCTCGATCTCGTCGGTGTGCACCGTCTTCGCCGAGTCGGAAGTGGTCTCCAACCTGGCCAGGGGCGCGGCCAGGGAGGATATTGTGGCCGGTGTTTGCATGTCCGTGGCTTCCCGGGTGGCTGCCATGGCCAGCCGTCTGAGCCGGGAGCCGGAGGTGGCCTTTACGGGGGGAGTGGCCCGCAACGCCGGTGTGGTGCGGGCCCTGGCGGATGAACTCGGCCAGACTCTTCTGGTGCCCCCGGACCCGGAGATAACCGCGGCCCTCGGGGCGGCTCTTTTAGCCCGTGGCAAGCCTTGATGGTGAGGGACAAGCTATGTACAGCGAGCCGAGGTATCTCCCCGGAGGGGACCGGGCGTTAATCGTGGAGTTCGCCGATGAAATAAGCGAAGAAGTCAGCCAGATGGTCCGCCGTTTTTCCCTGGCTTTGGCCAGGTATCCCTTGCCTGGGGTTCTGGAGACCGTCCCCACGTACCGGTCTTTGGTGGTATACTTTGACCCATTGGCTATGGAAGGTCCCCGGCTGGTGGAAAAACTCAAGGGTCTCCAGAAAAGGATCCTGGAGATTGACCTGCCTCCGGCGCGAACCGTCCTGGTGCCGGTGCTCTACGGGAGCGAGTACGGCCCGGATCTGGGCGATGTTGCGTCCCATAACGGCTTGACGCCTGAAGAAGTGATCGCCATCCACGCTTCCAGTACCTACCTGATATATATGCTGGGGTTTACTCCGGGTTTTGCGTATTTAGGGGGACTTTCACCCCGGATCGTCTGTCCGCGCCTGGATAACCCCAGAGAGCAGATTCCCGGCGGGTCCGTGGGGATCGCTGGAATCCAGACCGGCATCTACCCTATCGACAGTCCCGGCGGCTGGCGGATTATCGGCCGTACTCCGCTGCGGCTCTATGACCCGGATGTTGATCCGCCTGCATTGTTTCAGGCGGGGGACTATCTCAAGTTCTCTCCCATTGATGAGGAAGGGTTTTACCGGATAGCGGAAGGAGGGCGCTCCCGTTGACGATCAGGGTGCTAAAGCCCGGAATCTTCACCACCGTCCAGGATCTCGGACGGTACGGGTACCAGCAGTACGGCGTCCCCGTGGCTGGAGCGATGGATGAGTTTGCCTTGCGCGCCGGGAACTTGCTGGTTGGGAACGCCGAAAGCGACGCGGCCCTGGAGATCACTCTCCTGGGACCAAAACTGGAACTTCTGGAGGATGCCGTTTTAGCCATCACCGGTGCTGACCTGGACGCTTCGGTTGGCGGGAAGCCACTGCCGCTCTGGAAATCCGTGGCTCTGCGCAAGGGAAGCCAGATTAGCTTCGGGCGGCCCAGGAGCGGGGCTCGCGCCTATCTTGCGGTGGCCGGTGGCATCGATGTCCCAAAGGTCATGGGGAGCAGGTCCACCTATGTCCGCGGAAAGTTTGGCGGATTTCATGGCAGGCCGCTGCAAGCGGGCGATGAACTGCCTGTGGGAAGGTCCTCCAGGCCGACCCCCGGGAGAAAGCTTCCGGCGCATCTTGTTCCACGGTATGGGGCTCCGGAGTATGGGGGAATCAGGGGAATCGTCCGGGTCATTTTAGGGCCTCAGGATGATTATTTCACTTCGGAAAGCCTGGAGTTGTTCCTTTCCTCGATCTACCGGGTGTCGCCGGTTTCCGACCGGATGGGGTACAGGTTGGAAGGGCCGAAACTAAAGCATCGGCAAGGAGCGGATATCATTTCCGACGCGATTCCTCCCGGCGCCGTTCAGGTGCCGGGTCATGGCGCCCCCATCGTGATGCTCGCCGACCGGCAGACCACGGGGGGATACGCCAAGATCGCCACGGTAATCTCCGCGGATCTTCCGGTGCTTGCGCAACTCCGCCCAGGGGATGGTGTCTCCTTCAAGTCCGTGTCCATGGCGGAAGCCATAACCGCCCTCAGGGAACAGCAGGCGGCTTTGCAGGCAATTCGCAAGCAGCTTTTTTCCGATGTGTTCGCCCTTCTGAAGGCTTTCGCGGAAGCTTCCGCCTCGGAGATGCTCTATCAAAGGGAAGGCCTTAAACTGACGGTGCGCCGGTGATGAGGAGCTTTGAAGCGATGCGTCACAATATCTCTAAATATAACAATGCCAAAAGGAGGAATGGAACATGTCTGGAACAAAGCCGGAAATTCAGACAAAGGGAACGATTACCACAGGTTTTAACTGGAGCATTCTCCTGGGAGCCGCCTTCATTATGGCCACCTCAGCCATCGGTCCTGGATTTTTGACCCAGACGGCGATCTTCACCGAGAAGTTCAAGGCGAATTTTGCCTTCGCCATCCTGGCGTCCATTGTCATCGACATCGGGGCGCAGCTCAACATATGGAGGGTAATCACCATGGCAGGAAAGCGCGGCCAGGACATCGCCAACGAGATCGTCCCGGGCCTGGGCTGGCTGCTGGCCTTCTTGATTGCCTTGGGCGGCCTGGCCTTCAATATTGGCAATATCGGCGGCACCGCCCTGGGCGTTAACGTACTCTTCAACATAGATCTCAAGTGGGGAGCCGTCATCTCTGCCGCCATCGGTATCGCCATCTTTTGGTTCAAAGAGGCCGGCAAGGCCATGGATACGTTTGCCAAATATCTGGGTTTTCTGATGATCGCGCTGACGGCTTATGTTGCCGTTATTACGGCTCCTCCGGTGGGTGAGGCGGTCGTTCGCGCCGTGGCGCCCACCCAGATGGATTTTCTGCCCATTATCACCCTGATTGGCGGTACGGTTGGCGGCTACATCACCTTTGCCGGAGCTCATCGGCTGTTGGACGCAGGTGTCAAAGGGGTCGAAAATCTTCCCATGGTATCCAGGGCTTCCGTTACGGGGATTGTCATCACAGGAATCATGAGGATTATCTTGTTCCTGGCCGTGCTTGGCGTGGTGGCCAAGGGGGTGAAGCTGGATCCCGCCAACCCGCCGGCTTCCGCCTTCAAGTTAGCCGCTGGCCTCCTCGGTTATAAGTTTTTCGGGCTGGTGATGTGGTCGGCGGCCATTACTTCTGTTGTCGGCGCGGCTTACACATCTGTCACCTTCCTCCAAACCCTCTTCAAGCCGATCGAGAGAAACCGGCCAGCCTGGATCACCGCGTTCATCGTAATTTCCACCATAATCTTTGTCGTGATCGGAAAGCCGGTTAACCTTCTCGTCGTGGCGGGTTCCCTGAACGGTCTCATCCTGCCTTTGAGCCTGGGCACCATGCTCTGGGCTTCCACCCAGAAGAGGATTGTCGGGGAGTACAAACACCCTGCCTGGATGTTAGCCTTCGGTATCGCGGCTTTCCTGGTCGCTACCTGGGCTGGCTGGCAATCTTTAACCGGGATTAAGGCGCTTCTCAAGTAAAGGTAACCAGGGAGGGTGGAGATGTGCTGGCAACCGTTGATCTGAATTCGGATATCGGCGAGAGCTTCGGAGCTTACAAGATCGGATGGGATGAGGAAGTCGTCAAATATGTCACCTCGGCCAACATCGCCTGTGGGGTGCACGCTGGCGACCCGATAGTGATGGGACGTACGGTTCGGCTGGCCAGGGAGCATAAGGTCGCCATCGGGGCGCATCCGGGCTTTCCCGACTTGCAAGGGTTCGGCCGGCGGAACCTGGCCATGAGCCCATCTGAGGTGAAAAACTACGTCATCTGGCAGGTGGGGGCTCTCTGGGCTTTCGCCCGGTCCGAAGGCGTCCTTCTCCAGCATGTCAAACCTCATGGCGCCCTCTACAACGTGGCGGCCAGGGAGCCGGCCCTGGCTGACGCCATCGCGGAAGCGGTGGCGGGGATTGATAGAGAACTGATCCTGGTGGGACTGGCCGGTTCCGAACTGGCGCGGGCGGGGGAGAGGGCAGGCCTGAAGGTTGCCAGCGAAGTCTTCGCGGACCGCGGCTATAACCCGGACGGCTCGCTGGTCCAACGCGGCCACCCCGGTTCCATCATAAATGATCCCGAGGCGGTGGCGGTTCGGGTGGCCAAGATGGTGAAAGAGGGGAAGGTTGCTGCTTCCGACGGGACAGAGATTCCGATTCGGGCCGACACCATCTGCTTCCACGGAGACACCCCGGGGGCGGTGGAACTCTTGAAGGCTGTACGGGGGCGGCTGGAGCAGCTGGGGGCCAAACTGGCCCCCATCAGGGAATTCATTGCGTAAGCCAGATCCAATATGGCTTTGGGACGTTTTGCTCAAACCAGCGGTATTCCCTTTTCGGCAACTTCCACCACAAACCGCGAATCGCTGATGGCCCTCTCCGCGTCTTCCTTCGAGTATTCCGCGGTGGGGATGAAATCCACATCGCCGTAGAAGGCCAGTTCCCTCTCCTTGCGGAGCCACTTGGAGATCAACGCAAGTTTTTCAGCGTGGAAAGGAGGTCCAGAACCTTGAGCCGCTTTTTTGCTTTGAGGAGGTAGCTTTGAGCCAGAGTCAGGTTTGCCAAAAGTCTACGACATCCCCTTTCTTGAAGCCAGGCTTCAGGTCCCAGAACCAGGCTCCCCGATATTTTACCCTGCGTGCGCCAAGATGTTCAAGCTTATCTTTTAAATTTTGTAAAAACCTTTGAAAAAAGTCATCCCTGTCATACAGGATCCGGGCATCGTCGATCATGTCCAGGAATAGGGGGCTTCCGATGGCCACCTCTTCCGGGGTTTTAAAAACGGGAGCAATGCAGGTGTCGATCCCCCCGGCCTTTAGTGCTTGGAGGAAATCCTCCAGGCTTTCCTCGATGGCGGCAAACTCCTGCACACGTTTCATTCTGCCAGAAGGCAGGGGATTAACTACCAGTAGCAAATCAACATCCGAATCCGGTCTGGGCGTGCCGCGGCCAACGGAGCCGAAGACGGCCAGGGTGATCAGGCGGTCCCCATAGAACCTGATGGCCTCGTTCAAGAGATTGTCCAGCAGATCCGAAAAAGCGCGTCTGATCATTCTTAAAATCCTCCCGGGTTCAGAAAGACGGTCATCTTCTTCTATTCTGCCCTGAACCTCTCGATTCCTGCAGGAATTACTTCGGGGTAAGGTATTAGTCTCCCCCGCCCCTCCGGTGCTGCCGGCAATCGATCAGCCTCTCCTCGGTGACGATCCAGTCAATCAGGAAGTCGTGCGGCTCCCGCGCCACGCGTTCCAGCACCTGCAGTTCAAAAGCCAGGGCCACCAATGGCGCCGGTTGCCTGGATGCCGGCGCGCCCGGTTTTTGCCGCCCCGATGTTTGCCGCATTTCCGCCAAAAACCGGTCGTAGAAGCCGCCGCCGTACCCGATCCGGCCGCCGGCAGGGTCAAAGGCGACGCCGGGCACGATGATCAGAGCCAGCTCCAGGGGCGGGATCGGGCGTTCGCGGCCGGGCCTGGGCTCCCGGATACCGTAGGTGCCGGTTTGAAGGTCCTCTTCCGGATCCACCAGCTCGGAGACGATCAAGCGATGCTCGGCGAGGAGGGTGATGGGAACCCCCACGCGTTTGCCCATCTTCAAAAGCGCGGAGATCAGTTCGAAGGTCTGGACCTCATTGCGCGTGTCGAGGTAGGCCATGATGGTTTGAGCCTCCCGCACCTGGGGAAGGGCCAAGAACCGTTTCCAGATCGCCTGGCTGCGCCTGGCGACCTCTTCCAGCGCCAGTTGCCTCCGTAGCGCCAGGACCTGCCGGCGCTGTTCTTTCTTGAGTCGCCGCAACTTTTCTTCCGTGCCTTCTTCCATAATCTCACCCCATATTGGATCCATTCCGCGTCTATTTGCGGCATCCATTATTCCGCAACCATTATATCATAAAGATCATACCCGGCCATAACCATGTACCGGGGCCTGTTGAAGAGCGTTATTTTGCCCGTGAAGAAGCCGTCTTTTCGGGCTTATGCTCTTTTGCATTCTGGCGAGTGACTTCGCGCATGTCAGGAATTTAATAGTGCTTGTGCACACTTTCACTCACTGCGGAATATCTGAAATTGTTGGTTTTTTTGAAGGAATCTTTACATAGCAGCGCGAATATTATGCCGTGAGGAACCTGGCAAGGAATAGGCCAGTAAGGGGGTCCCAGGCTTGTTGATTCGGGAGATCATGTCCAAACAGTTTGCCTATCTGCAACCTGAGGATACTCTCCGGGAGGCGGTCCGGATCTTTCACACCACCAGGTTGGAAGGAGCGCCGGTGGTGGACGACCAGATGCGGGTGATCGGCATCTTTACCAAGTCGCGCCTTTTCGCCTGCTTGCTCGACGGCCGATCCCTGGATGAGTCCGTGGCTGCTTATATGGCCACGGATGTGGTGACGGTGCCGGGTTGGGAATCCTTCAGCAAACTTCAAAAAGAGGTGCGGCAGATCCGGGTGGGACAGGCTGTGGTTACCACCGAGGAAGGCCGGGCGGTGGGGATGCTCACCAAACAGAACGTGATCAGTGGCCTGCTGACCCAGACGGACTTTTTATCCACGGAGCTGGATAGCGTCAAAAAGCTGTACCACACCCTGGAGACTGTGATGGAATTGGCCTACGACGGGATTGTGGTCGTGGACGAAAACGGGTTGATCACCATGGCCAACCGATCCCTGGCGGAATTTCTCGGAGTGGCCGTGGAAGAGTTGATCAACCGGCCGGTGGACAAGGTTATGGAGCACTCCCACCTGGAAACCGTGGCGAAGACAGGGGTTGCCGAAATCTGCGACGCAATCACGGTCCACGGCCGGCCGGCCATCATCTCCCGCCTGCCAATCATCAAAGAGGGGCACGTGGTGGGGGCGGTGGGCAAGATCGTCTTTCAAGGGCTTCAGGAGTTGAAGGAGCAGGCGCGCCGGCTCAGCGCCCTGGAAAGGCAGGTCGCCTACTATAAAGAGGAACTCCATCGCACCAACGGCGCCCGGTACACCTTCGACAGCATCGTATCCTCCGGCGCCGCCATGGCCAACCTCAAGAAGGTGGCCCAGCAGGTGGCGCGCGGCAATTCCTCCATCCTGATTCAGGGCGAAAGCGGCACCGGCAAGGAACTTCTGGCTCACGCCATCCACAACGCCGGCCCGCGCCGGTCCGGGCCGTTTATCAAGGCCAACTGCGCCGCCATCCCCGAAAACCTGCTGGAATCGGAATTCTTCGGCTACGCCGATGGGGCCTTCACGGGGGCCAAAAAAGGCGGCAAACCGGGAAAATTTGAACTTGCCGACGGTGGAACCCTGTTTCTGGATGAGGTCGGGGATATGTCCCCCGCGCTGCAGGCCAAGCTCTTGCGGGTTCTGCAGGATCGGGAATTCGAGCGGGTTGGCGGCACGCAGACCATCCGGACCGATGTCCGGATCATCGCCGCTTCCAACCAGGACCTGCTTCGCATGGTGGCGGAGGGGCGCTTCCGCGAGGATCTCTACTACCGTCTGAATGTGATCAGCTTGTACATTCCTCCCCTGCGGGAGCGCAAGGAGGACATCCTGTCGCTGGTGCACTTCTTCATTCAGAAATATAACAAAGTGTTCAAGACCGCCGTAAAGGGGATCGAGCCCGATGCTTTGCAGATGCTGCAGGCCCATGACTGGCCGGGCAACATCCGGGAACTGGAAAACGTGATCGAACGCGCCATGAACCTCGACGTGCGGGAGATGATCCGGGCGGAACACCTGCCCGGCGAGATTCCGGGGGCGGGAGACGCGGGGAGCGCGGGGGGCGACGGGGGAGCGACGGGCTTCGGTGCGAGCGAACACAGGCCCGGATGGCATACCTACCGGGAAACGGTGGCCAGGGTGGAATACGAGATGATCGCGGCCGCGCTCAAGGAGGCGGGCGGGAACAAGACCTTGGCGGCCAGACAGCTCGGCATGAGCCGGTCCCGGTTTTATGAGAAATTAAAGCAACTCGGGTAAAGCAGGTCAAGACAAAAGGGGGGATCCTCATGAATGAGAATGGTCACAATCTCCAGCGGCCCTGGCACAGGTATTATCCTGAAACGATCCGGCCTTCCATCGACTATCCGGACATTCCCCTGTATCAGTTTGCGGATGACGCGGCAAAAGCATTTCCCGACCGCGCCGCCACGATTTTTTTCGGGGCGAGGCTCAGTTTCAAACAGCTGGCGGTCCTGATCGACCGGATGGCGGCGGCCCTGCATGCCCTGGGGGTGCAAAAGGGCGATAGAGTAGGGCTGATGTTGCCTAACTGCCCTCAGGTTCTGATTGCCTACCACGCCGTCCTCAAAGTGGGCGGCGTGGTGGTCCAGACCAGCCCGATGTATGTGGAGCGGGAGATCGAGCACCAGATGAACGATTCCGGCGCTCAGACCATGATTGTGCTGGATCTGTTTTATCAGCGGGTGCGGAATGTAAAGGAGAAGACTCCCCTGAAGCGGGTCATCGTCACCGGCCTGGAAGATTTCATGCCCTTCCCGTTGAATTTTCTTTACCCGTTGAAGCTGCGGACGGAGGGAAAGCGGGTCACGGTCCAGCCCGAGGAGGGGGTTTACCGGTTCATGGAACTGTTGAACCGGCGCCAGCCCGCGCCGCCACAGGTGGCGATCAACCCGGCGGAGGATCTGGCGCTCCTTCAGTACACCGGGGGAACCACCGGCGTGGCCAAAGGGACGATGCTCACCCACCGCAACCTGGTGGCCAACACCATCCAGTCCCGGGAGTGGTTCGAGCTCAAAAGGGGCGGACAGGACATCATATTGGGGGCGCTCCCCTTCTTCCACGTCTACGGCATGACGGTGGGGATGAACCTGGCCATGTTGCTTGGCGCCACGCTCATCATCCTGCCGAGGTTTCAGGTCACCGAGGTGCTGAAGACCATCCAGAAATACCACCCAACCCTCTTTCCCGGCGCACCGGCCATGTACGTGGCCATCAACAACCATTCGGACGTGAAAAAGTACGACCTGACCTCGATTGTGGCCTGCATCAGCGGCTCCGCGCCGCTCCCCGTGGAGGTTCAGAACAAGTTTGAAGCGCTCACCGGCGGCAAACTGGTGGAGGGGTACGGGTTGACCGAGGCTTCGCCGGTTACCCACTGCTCGCCGATCTTCGGCCATCGCAAGATTGGAACCATCGGGATTCCCTTCCCGGACACCGACTGCAAGATCATGGACCTGGCCACCGGCGAAACGGAGTTGCCCCAGGGCGAGGTGGGGGAACTGGCCATACGTGGGCCGCAGGTCATGAAGGGCTACTGGAACCGGCCGGAGGAGACGAAGATGGCCTTGCGCGACGGCTGGCTGTATACCGGCGACATTGCCCGCATGGATGAGGACGGTTTCTTCCAGGTGGTGGACCGCAAGAAGGATCTGATCATCTCCGGCGGCTTCAATATTTATCCGCGCGACGTGGAGGAGATCCTCTACGAGCACCCGAAGGTGAGGGAGGTGGTGGTGGCCGGGGTTCCGGATGCGTATCGCGGCGAGATGGTGAAAGCCTATGTGGTACTCAAGGACGGGGTAACCGCCACGGAGGAGGAGCTCATCGAGTTCTGCCGGGAACGGCTGGCGCGGTACAAGGTGCCGCGGGCCATTGAGTTCCGGGCGGAACTGCCCAAGAACCTGGTGGGCAAGATCCTCCGGCGGGTCCTGGTGGACGAGGAACGCAAGAAGCTTGAAAAACTGGCGTGAACTGATGTAAGGTGTTGAGCTGGCGTGAGTATTTGAGTATTCCTGGAGGTGGCATCGTTGTCCCGAGTTCTGGAAAAGGAACGGAAAGAGCGGTTCATCACGGTATCCAGCATGCCGATCGAAAGTTGCTACGGGCCTGGCGATCTGCCTGGCTTCGACTACGGGACTAAACTGGGGGAGCCCGGAGAGTTTCCCTTTACCCGGGGCGTCTATCCCACCATGTACCGGGGGCGGTTGTGGACCATGCGGCAGTTTGCGGGGTTTGGAACCGCCGAGGAGTCCAACCGGCGCTACAAGTACCTTCTGGCCAACGGGCAGACCGGCTTGAGCGTGGCCTTTGACATGCCGACCATCATGGGCTACGATTCGGACCACCCGCGGGCCGACGGAGAAGTGGGGAAACTCGGGGTGGCCGTCGATTCACTGGCGGACATGGAGATCCTCTTTGACGGGATTCCCCTGGACCGGGTGAGCACCTCGATGACCATTAACGCCCCGGCTTCCATCTTGCTGGCCATGTACATCGCGGTGGCCGAGAAGCAGGGAGTCCCGTCGGATCAGATCTCCGGGACCATTCAAAACGATATTCTCAAGGAGTACATCGCCCAGAAGTCCTATATCTTTCCTCCTCAGCCGTCGATGCGGCTGATCACCGACATCTTCGCCTTTGCGGCCAGGCATGTGTCCCGCTGGAATACGATCAGCATCAGCGGCTACCACATCCGGGAAGCCGGGGCCACGGCGGTGCAGGAGCTGGCTTTCACGCTGGCGGACGGCATGGCCTACGTGGAGGCCGGCATCAAGGCGGGACTTTCGGTGGACGAATTTGCGCCGCGGCTTTCATTCTTCTTCAACGCCCACAACGACCTCTTCGAGGAGATTGCCAAGTATCGGGCGGCGCGCCGGATCTGGAGCCGGTGGATGCGGGACAAGTTCGGGGCGAAGGATGAGCGCTCGTGGCTGATGCGGTTCCATACCCAGACTGCCGGGTGCTCGCTCACCGCGCAGCAGCCGGAGAATAACATTGTCCGGACCACGATCCAGTGCCTGGCGGCGGTTTTAGGCGGAACCCAGTCGTTGCACACCAATTCCATGGATGAGGCTCTGGCCTTGCCTTCCGAGGAGGCGGTGCGGGTTGCGCTTCGCACGCAGCAGATTGTGGCGGAGGAGAGCGGCGTGGCCAACACCATCGATCCGCTGGGTGGTTCCTATTTTGTGGAAGCCCTGACGGACAAGATGGAGAAGGACGCTGAGGAGTACTTTGAAAAGATTGCGGCTCTGGGCGGGGTGGTTGCCGCCATCGACAAAAGCTTCTTCCAGAAGGAGATCGCCGACTCGGCCTACCGCTACCAGAAGCAGGTGGAAACCGGCGAGCAGGTGGTGGTGGGGGTCAACAAGTACGTGGTTGACGAGCCGGCGCGGATCAATCTCCTCAAGGTGAATCCGGAAGTGCAGGCCCGGCAGATCCGCCGCCTGCAGAAGGTGCGTTCCGAGCGGGACAACGGGCGGGTGCAGGCCGCCTTGCGCCGGCTTAAGGAAACGGCGGCCGGCACGGAGAATCTGATGCCGCCTATTTTGGAGGCGGTCAAGGCCTATGCCACTTTAGGGGAGATTATCCAGGTTTCCGTGGCGGTCTTCGGCGAAT
>JAMCQP010000038.1:27648-110198 GCA_023381695.1 Bacillota bacterium
CAAAGGGGGGATCCGGATGGGCAGAAAGATTCGAGTTTTGGTTGCCAAACCAGGATTGGACGGGCATGACCGGGGGGCCAAGGTGGTGGCCAGGGCCTACCGCGACGCCGGGATGGAGGTCATCTACAGCGGCCTGCACCAGACGCCGGAACAGATTGTGGCCACCGCGGTTCAGGAGGACGTGGACGTGGTGGGGTTGAGCATCCTTTCCGGGGCGCATGACACCCTGGTCCCGAAGATCACGCGGCTTTTGCGGGAAAACGGGCTGGAGGATGTGCTGGTGGTTGTCGGGGGCATTGTTCCGGAGGACGATGTTCCGGAACTGAAAGCCGCCGGGGTGAGCGCCGTCTTCGGCCCGGGGACCGCCACGGAAACCATCGTGGATTACACGCAGCGCAACGTGAAGCGCGAGGCGCGCCAGGCGCTCTTCTCCAGATAGGCCAGGAACTCAAAGACATGGGACGGGATAGATTGTACAGCGAAAATATTATCGCGGATATTGTGGACCGGGTGCGGCGCGGCGAAAAACGCATGCTGGGCCGGCTGATGACCCTGGTGGAGAACGGGGCTCCCGAGGCGCGTGAAATCATGCGCAAGCTGCATGCCCATACCGGCCGGGCGCACCTGGTGGGGATCACTGGCTCGCCGGGCGTCGGCAAGAGTACCCTGGCGGACCGGCTGACTACCGCGTACCGGGCCGGCGGGCGGACGGTGGGGGTGGTGGCGGTGGATCCCACCAGCCCGTTCACGGGTGGGGCGATCCTCGGCGACCGGGTCAGGATGCCGGAGATCGGGCTGGATCCGGGGGTGTTCATCCGGAGCATGGCCACCCGTGGGCATCTGGGCGGGGTGGCCCTGACCACCGGGGAGATCATCAAGATCCTGGACGCCTCGGGCAAGGACGTGGTGATCGTGGAGACGGTGGGCGCCGGCCAGTCCGAGGTGGAGATCATGGAACTGGTGGACACCACCCTGGTGGTTCTGGCGCCGGGGCTCGGCGACGGTGTTCAGGCCATCAAAGCCGGGATTCTGGAGATCGGGGACATCTTTGTGGTGAACAAGGCGGACCGGGATGGCGCCGAGCAGACCGCCGCCGAGCTGGAGGCGATGCTCGATCTGGGGGAGGCCGCCCACGGCCGGCGGTTTGATTCCGCGCACTTCGACCCTGCCGGGCATCACGGCTCGCCAGGGCAGGAAGCGGGCCGTGGGTTGGGCGCCGGGAGCGAGGAACCGGTGGGGCATGGTGCAGCCGGCGTGGCTGGTGCTGATACTTCCGGCGACGAGCCTGCCCAAGGGGGCCATACCGCTGATGCCAGCCCCAATGCTGATGTTGACGACGCCTGGCGGCCGCCGGTGCTGAAGACGGTGGCCCGGGACGACATCGGGATCGCGGAATTACGCGACCAGCTTGACCGGCACCTGGCCTATCTGGAGAAGAGCGGCCTGCGGCGCAAACGTATGGTGGAAAGATTCCAGCGGGAGATCGTGGGAACCGCCGTGGAGCAGATGGTGCGGGAAATTCTGGACCCGATGCGGGAAAATGGCATGCTGAAGGAGCTGGCGGCCAAGGTGGCGGCCAAGGAGATGGATCCACACACCGCAGTGTCCCTGATTCTGGACGAAGGCAAAAATGTGAAACGGTAGGGACGGAATGGTAAATCTAGGAATTTAAAGAGATTGAAAGGAGTTGGCCACGGTGCGCTGTTACCGTTGTGGAACCGACAACCCCGATGATGAGGATTTTTGTGTGGTCTGCGGCGCGCAACTTGTGGACAGCATACCAGTGATCCTGGACCAGGACTCCGGGGAGAAGAAGCAAGACGATCAGGGGAAAGGTAAATTTGTTAGAGGGAGAAAACAGTAGCGAAAAACTAAGGTTTCTTAATTTAAAGGCCTGCCTCCGCATTTTCGAAGGCGGGCCTTTTTCACGACCGTTTCCTTTGCAATAATCGGCGTATGAAGAGAGTCTCTTTAGAACAGACCAGGGGGCGCCGATCACTAAAATATAAACTTTCCCATTGGAATGGAGTGGTGATCCGGATGCGGAAATGCGGTAGTTTTATTGCCTTCTGGCTGGCTTTTACCTTTCTTTGTGGGGTAGCCGGGTTTGAGACGGTGCAAGCCGAAACATATTCCTACATGAAGAAGGCTGTTTCGTATACCGTTTTTAAAGCCTGGTTCAAGGGAGGTATTCTATTGCTGGGCCAATCGATCAAATAGGTACTGCTCACTTCCACCCCCTGGTGATCCAGTGTTCCAGAGCGGAGACCAGGTAGTAGAGGATGGTGGACAGCGCCACCAGGATAAGCAGGGAGCTCATCACCAGGCTCATATTGAAGACCTGCCCCCCGTAAACGATGAGATAACCCAGGCCGGCGGAGGAGACGAGGAACTCGCCGGTGATGGTGCCGACGAAGGACAGCCCGACGTTCACCTTGAGGGCGCCGATCATGGTGGGGACGCTCGCCGGGAGGATCACCTTGGTCAGGATCTGGAGCTTGTTGGCCCCGAAACTCTTCACGAGCTTGATGCGGTTGGGATCCACCTGGCGGAACCCGGTGAAGACCATGAGCAAAGTGACGATAAACGAGATGGCGACGGCCATGGCGACAATCGCCCGGGGATTTGTTCCCAGCCAGACGATGAAGATGGGGCCGATGGCGACCTTGGGGATGGAATTGATCACGACGATGTAGGGCTCAAGAACGCGGGACCAGAACTCCGACCACCAGAGGCTGATAGCCAGCGCAATCCCCAGTGCCGTCCCCAGGACGAACCCGGCGACGGTCTCCCAGGTGGTGAACCAGAGGTGGGTAAGGAGTTGGCCGGAATGAGCCAACTTTGCCACCGCTTCGTACGCCTTGCTGGGCTGGCTGACGATGAACGCGTTGATCCATCCCAGGCGCGCCGCGGCCTCCCACAGGGCGAAGAAACCAAACAGCAGGGCCAGCCTGACGCCGATGATCAGCCAGCGTTCGCGGGTCAGGGCGCGGAGGTAGGCTCGGTGGGCGGCTGAAGGCATGTGGCGTGCGGCCGAAGGTTTGGCGGCCCGGGGCGTGGCCTCGGGCTGCGCTTCGGCAGTGTTTCCGGGGGCCGTATTCGACAATTCGGGAGCCGTTGGCGCCGGAACCGTCCAATGCTCCACGTTGAGGCGGTCAGCCGGTTGACTCGACATAGGGGTCGAGCTCCTTCCAGATCCGATTGAAGTATTGCGGGAATTCGGGTGATTTGCGTGCGGCGACCGTGGCCGGCGGGCCGCCGCTCAAATGAATATGATACTCGGACTTGACCGTCCCCGGCCGTCCGGTCAGGACCACCACGCGATCGGACAGGGCGATGGCCTCTGCGATGTCGTGGGTGACCATGATCACCGTCTTGTGCTCCTGCCGCAGGATGGTGCCGATCTCCGCGCCCAGGGTGAGCCGGGTCTGGTAGTCTAAAGCGGAGAAGGGTTCGTCCAGGAGGAGGACCTCCGGGTTAACCGCCAGCGTCCGCACCAGCGCAACCCGCTGGCGCATGCCGCCGGAGAGCTGGTTAGGACGGTGGCGCTCAAACCCGCTCAGGCCATAAGCGGCCAGGATCCGGCGCACACGGGCCACGGTTTCGGGGGTGCGCATCCGGCGGAGCTCTATTCCCAGAAGGGCGTTGTCCAGAATGCTCCGCCACTCAAACAGGTAGTCTTGTTGGAGCATGTAACCGACCTTCTGGGAGGTGCCCTTCACGGGCTGGCTGTCGATGAGCACCTCGCCTGAACTTGGCGGGAGCATTCCGGCGATCAATGAAAGAAGGGTGCTCTTGCCGCAGCCGCTGGGGCCGACAATGCTGACAAACTCCCTGGCGGCCACGGCGAGCGAGAGGTCTTTCAATGCGGTTATCTCCGCATGGGGGTCAAAGTACACCAGGCTGACATTCCTCAATTCGACTTTGGATTCAGCCATACCGGTTCCTCCTTGGAAAGCCCCTTAGGAGAATAGCCCACGAGTTTACTCCTTGATCGCGGTGGCGGCTTTATCCGAAAAACGGTTGGTCATCAGGATCTCGAAGGGAACAGGGCCCCCCTTGAGTTCGCCGGCCGCCTCGATCACTTCCTGCAGGTGGGCGAAGCCTTTCTTTGAGACCTGCGGCGTCAGGTTCCAGCTATCCTGATTTTTATAGCGGCGGATGGTCTTCACCAGGATGTCCCTGTCGGTGCCGGGGAAGAACGGGGCGATGACCTCCGCGATCTCTTCCGGGCTGTGCCTGGCGACCCAGAGCTGGCCGCGGTAGATGGCGTTGGTGAACTTCTGGAGCACGTCCGGATTTTCCTTGATAAAACTCCTGCGAGCATGGTACAGGGTATAGGTGATCTCGCCGCCGTCAACGCCAAGCGAGGCCACGATCTGGCCGCCGCCGTCCTTCTCCATCTGCGACATGGTCGGCTCAAACTGGGCGATGAAATCGCCCACTCCCGCCTGGAAGGCGCCC
Source organism: Bacillota bacterium (assembly GCA_023381695.1). Classification (GTDB taxonomy): domain Bacteria; phylum Bacillota; class UBA5301; order JAMCQP01; family JAMCQP01; genus JAMCQP01. The sequence goes on from JAMCQP010000038.1 coordinate 32,113, forward strand.
GGCGCGGAGGTGTACGCCAGGTTCTGGGTAATTTCCACGTCTTTAGCCGGGTCCATGCCGTGCTGGCGCAGGATCCATTCCAGGACCATCTCCGGCACGCCGCCCTTCCGGGCGCCCACGATGGATTTGCCCCGGACATCCTCCCACTTGAAGTGGGGCATGGGCTTTCGGGACATGAGGAATGAGCCGTCCCGCCTGGTGAGCTGGGCGAAACCGGTGATATAGTCCACAGCGCCCTGCTTGTAGACATAGACAGCCGCCTCAGGCCCGAAGAAGCCGATGTCCACACTGCCCGACACCAGCGCCGCCGCCCCTTTGTCGGCTCCCCACGCCGTGCTCAAGTCGATGGTGAGCCCCTCATCCTCAAAGAACCCCCTGGCCAGGGCTACATACTGCGGCGCGTAAAAGACCGAGCGCACCACCTCCGAAAGGCGGACAGTCGTTGGCTTTGGGCTTGCCGCCTGCGCCGGACCCTCAGCCGCTCCAAGGAACTGAAGCCCGGCAAAGATAACCATCCCGATGATCAAAAAGCAGAGCAACCGCTTACCCATTTATTTTTCCTCCCGTCGACCGTTTGGTGCTTATCCCCGCCCGAGGCGCGGCACCTTACAAAGGCGGGGCCTTTCACCCGTAGACTATGATATGTGCATCCAAAAGGTGAAGCAAGGACGAGTTCCGCGCAGAAGGAACGGGTTATGCTTGTCCATAACGTAAAAGATAGCAGGATTTGGCCAATTTGCAGCGAAAGTAGGTTAAAAGAAGCAGGAAAGGGGGATTGAGTAATGATCCGCAAGCTTGTGCCCGAAGATGTTTCGGAAGCACTGAACTTTCTGGGGGAAGAGAGTGCATTTAATCTCTTCATCATCGGCGACATCGAGAATTTCGGGATCGAAACGGACTTCCAGGCAGTATGGGGAGAGTTTAACGATCAGGAACGCTTGGTGGCGGTTATGCTCAGGTATTTCAACTCCTATGTGCTCTATGCCGACTCGCCCTACGATGCCAGCGGGTTCAGCGCAATCATTATTGAAAACGGCGACGGCAAGCTCCTCTCCGGCAAGGCGAGCGTCGTCTCGCAAATGGAGAAGCATCTGCATCTCGATAGCGGCAGGAATAAGGCTTCGTATTTTTGCACACTCAGAGAGTTTGCCCCGGGGATGATGCAGCAGGATCCCCGCGTAAAGAGCGCTACGGAAGAAGACATTGGCCGGATATTGAAGCTGTATGAGTTGATAAAGGAATTTGGGGCTCCCCCCTCCAGGGAGATGCTGGCAAAAAATCTGGCCAACCACGCCGGACGCATCTATTTTATTGAAGATCACTCCGGAAATATCGTCTCCATGGCTCAATCCACCGCCGAAAACTCCCGTTCCGCCATGATTGTCGGGGTGGCTACCGATCCGCGCGAGCGCAGGAGGGGCCTGGCTTCCGCCTGCGTCTCCAAACTCTGTCAGGACCTCCTGGCGGAGGGCAAAGAGGCGTGCCTCTTCTATTCAAACCCCCAGGCCGGTCGTATCTACAAGCGCCTGGGGTTCAATGACATTGGGACGTGGAACATGTATACGCTCAATCAACCGGCTGCCACAGGCGTTTAAGGCTTTTTAGTGGCTTTGGACATCCTCCAAAAATATCTAAACCATAAATTTAAAATGCCGATACATACATTATCCAAATCTTCAAAATCCCATGGCTATGTAGGACATAAGCCTGCTGGCCGATTAAGAAAGGGGATAACTATGGCTTTAACTAAAAAGCTATCCATCATTGCCGGAGTATTGATGATGCTTTCTTTGGCAACGCCAGTGGCTCTGGCTGGCAATTTGCGGATCTACGCCCTGGGGGACCAAAGCTGGATCATTGACGACGACACGGACAATTTCAACAACCCGGCCAACTCCGCGTGGGTGGAAGAAGGCTATCTGGACTTTGAGGGAGCCTTGAATACCGCTGAATATGCCAATACAAACAAAGATAGTTCGCTTATCGGGAGATTGTATTTCATTAAGCCCCTTGGCATGCTGGCGGGTTACCAAAATGTGCTGGGCGGCTGGGGTGTGCTCCGTCAAAATTTGAGTGACGTGAATAAATACGATGATAAGTACTCATACGGCCCGTACGTTTACGATAAAACATTTTCGGTGCTCAACCTGCAGGACGCTCTACGAAGCAATGACCGGTTTGCAATTGGAGGGTCGTTCACTTACTTTCCAAACCCGGCAAGCCGGAAGTACAGGTACGATAGTGGCAAGCTCAGCGAATACAAGGATAAAGGGTCAAGCATTGATCTTGAGGGAGCAGTGACTTATCGTGCCACTGATCACACCCAATTGGAATTTGGGATGATCAATTCATCCCAGGGTAGTTCCGTAGACAAGTATGTGGACAGTAAGTACAGCTACAGCTACAAATACGATTATTCCGAAAATATTATGCATGGCAAGGCAAGTTACGCCTTTTCGGACCAAGCGAAGGTAGCGGTGGTGGTAGAAGGCAGCAACTGGTCCGAAAACGATGCCGGGAGCAAGAGCAACGGGACAAGCAGGGTCGTCACAATCGGAAGCACTTACAAGCCCGGTGACCGGTTGCTGCTTGCCGGTTCTGCGGATATGGGGACGGATGTTAGTTCATCAAACACCAAAGGTAGCACCTATACTGACCTGCGGGGTGGCGTTGAGTACCAGCTAACAGAATATTTGGCGCTGCGTGGTGGAATAGTGCAAACATTAAACAGTTCAACCAACTATTCGCGTTTGCACTTTACAGCCGGGGCCGGTTTGGCATTAGGGCCTGGGCAGCTCGATCTGTACGCTCTTGCCGGCACGAGTTCTTCCGATACCAAATTTAATGCTCTCCAGGCGGGCTATAAGATCAAGTTCTAATCTTGTTAGCCCCGTAATAATGACGGTGCCCCCGGGGATTGGTAGAGGAGCCGCAAAAGGTGCTTGCTTTTTTGGCAAAAGGAAGGAAAAGTATTCCAGAAGACGAACATCTTAAAAAACCGGGCTTTTAAGGAAGCGAAAGCCGGGTCAAAATTTTGGGAGGAGGAATATTCATGTCCAGAGGGAAAAAATGGTTTACGGTCGTTTTTCTATTGGCACTGTTTTCAATGGTATTACCCGTTGCTCAGGCCGGTTATCTCAGGGTTTGGTCTCTCGGGAGCCTTAACTGGATAATTGATGATGATCTGAACAATTTCATCAACCCGGCGAATTCTGCCTGGGCAGACCAGGGCTTTGCCACTTTTGACGGACACTGGGTTTCGACAAAGCCCGACCAGAGCAATGTAGCTACGGAAAATTCCGGTGACTTACTTTTTGTGAAGCCGTTAGGTGAGCTGGCTGGTCACCAAAATATTTTGGGTGGACAGGTCGTACTCAGCAAGATGACGGTGGATGGTGTATTTTACGGTTATCCGGGCGTTCGTGAAGCTACCGATCTGACTTTTAACCTTCAAGATGCGGTTAAAATCAACGAACAATTTGCAATCGGCGGGTCCTTTACCTACAGCCCGTATCCTCTTAGCCGGATAATAAAATACGATGACGGCAATGTGGATGAATACAAAGACAGGGGTTCTTTAATCGGGTTTGAAGGAGCCACGACGTATCATGTTTCCGACCAGGCGACATTAGAATTTGGCGTTCTGAATTCAATACAAAATAGTATGATGGACAGTTACTGGAATGGCAACCGTGACTATGGCTACGATTACACCTACAAATTATCCTCGTTCACGGTGCACGGCAAGGCGGGATACGCGTTAACTGATCAGGCCAAAATCGCCGCCGTTTTTGAAAACGAAAGCTTGAATGAGGACAATGCCGGAATTAAGAGTAATTGGTCCGAAAGCAAGATGACCTTCGGCGGGACGTACAAACCCAGTGATCGGTTTTTGCTTGCGGGGGGGGGGTGGGCACCGAATCGTCATCCAATAGCTCAAAAAGATATATGTCTCTCAGGGGAGGCGTGGAATATCAGGTTACCGAGGCTTTGGCGCTGCGTGGTGGGGTGGTGCGCTATTCCAACAACAAAACACCGTACACAACTTTGGACGTCATGACAGGCGCGGGCATTGCATTGGGACGCGGAAGCCTCGATCTATACATGCTTGTCTTAAGCACTGATTCGGATAACACGACGGATTACCCGAAATCTAATAAATTTCGGGTGGGCTATACGGTGAAATTTTAAAAAGACAGCCCAGGTCGGTAGATTTGCGATAAAAAAGCTAAAGGCCTCCGTCAAGTGGGTGGGGGCTTTTTTCCACGATGTGCTTAGGAGGTTGCTGCCAGAAATATCCTGGCGGCGTTGAGCTTCCGGCGTCGACAGGTGCAAACGCCCGAGGCAAGCTGATTTGCGGTGAAACTGGGGGTTTTTTTAACGGTGGACGGGAATGGGCGGCAAGGTTATAATTACTATTGTAGCCTTGTTTTTTTTTGTGTGTGCGGAAACGTGGACGGTTGTATAGCAAACTGTACACTTCATTCCACGTGATTTGGCACGAATCTTGCGATACACATAGAAGGATTCTCCTTATCTTGGAGCGGCAACGGCAAGGACGAGGAACAACGACAAGTTGATGAGGGGTAGGGGAAAAATGATCGAACTCTCGCGGATCATGGGCGAGATCCATCCGCAAAAAAGAGTTCCGCGAGGATCTGTACTACCGTTTGAACGTGGTTACCCTGGCATGATTTTTGCTATATCAAATCGCGGCGCGTTTGTTCTAAAAATATCCGTAGGGGGAGTAACATGGAGATCAAAAAGATGATGGTCATTGGAGCAGGGCAGATGGGCAGCGGCATTGCCCAGGCGGCTGCCCAGGCCGGATACTCCATTGTCTTAAACGACATCAAGCCGGAGTTTGTTCAGAAGGGTCTGGACAATATCGCCAAAAACCTGGCCCGCGGCGTGGAAAAGGGTAGGATGACCGAAGCCGACAAGCAGGCGGTTCTTGGCCGGATCAAATCATCCACCTCTCTTGAGGATGCCAGGGATGTGGATCTGGCCATCGAGGCCACGGTGGAGAACATGGCCGTCAAGGGCAAGATCTTTGCCGATCTGGACCGGATCGCGCCGCCGCACGCCATTTTGGCCACCAATACCTCCTCTTTGCCCATCACCGAGATTGGCGCCGCTACCAGACGGCCGGAGAAGGTTATCGGGATGCACTTCTTTAATCCGGTTCCGGTCATGAAGCTGGTGGAGGTCATCCGTGGATTGGCCACTTCCGATGAGGTCCTGAAGATCATCGTGGAATTGAGCCGCAAGCTGGGCAAGGAGCCCGTGGAGATCAACGATTTTCCCGGGTTTGCGGCGAACCGGATCCTGTTGCCGATGATCAACGAGGCCGTCTACGCGGTCTACGAAGGGGTGGGCGCCCCACAGGCGATCGACCAGGTGATGAAGCTGGGCATGAACCACCCGATGGGTCCCCTGGAGTTGGCGGATCTGATCGGGCTGGATACCTGCCTGGCCATCCTGGAAGTTCTGCACGCCGGATTCGGCGACAAGTACCGGCCGTGCCCGCTGCTGCGCAAGTATGTGAAGGCGGGATGGCTCGGGCGCAAGACGGGCCGGGGCTTCTATGACTACTCGAACGGGGGTGCAAAGTAATTGGGCTGGAACAATATCCTTCTGGAAACCGAGGGAAATACGGCGGTGGTCACCATCAACCGTCCCAGGGCCCTGAATGCACTCAACAGCGAGACCCTGCAGGAACTCTCCCAGGCCATCGATCAAGTGGCCGGCGACCCGGCGGTGTCCGTGGTGATCGTCACCGGCGCCGGGGAGAAGGCGTTTGTGGCCGGGGCGGATATCTCCCAGATGAAGGAGATGTCGCCGCTTGAGGCCCGCGAGTTTGCCCGGCTGGGGCAGCAGGTCTTCGACAAGATCGAAAACCTGGCCAAGCCGGTGATCGCGGCGGTGAAAGGTTTTGCCCTCGGCGGCGGCTGTGAGTTGTCCATGGCCTGCGATATGCGGATTGCGGCGGATAACGCCAGGTTCGGGCAACCGGAGGTCGGCCTGGGAATCACCGCCGGTTTTGCCGGCACCCAGCGCTTGCCCAGGTTGGTCGGCAAGGGAGTCGCCAGCGAGATTCTGATGACCGGCGACATGATCTCCGCCGAGGAGGCCCACCGCATCGGCCTGGCTAATAAGGTGGTTCCCGCGGCGGATCTCCTGAAGGCCGCCAGGGATCTGGCCGCCCGCATCGCGTCCAAAGGACAGGTGGCGGTCCGGCTCACCAAGTCGGCCATCCACCAGGGGCTGAATATGGATATCGAGCGCGGGCAGGCTTTCGAGGCGGATGCTTTTGCCCTGTGTTTTACCAGCGCGGATCAGAAAGAGGGAATGGACGCATTCCTGAACAAGCGCAAGCCCAATTTCTCCGGAAAGTAAGATTCTGTTTAAGAAAACAAGGGGGAAGGGTTTAAATGGATTTCAAGTTGACCGAAGAGCAGCAGATGATGCGGAACATGGTGCGGGATTTCGCCGAGAACGAGATTGCACCCACCGCGGCCGAACGGGACGAGAAAGAGGAGTTTTCCCGGGCCAGCTTCGACAAGATGGGTGAACTGGGCCTGGCGGGAATTCCTTTTCCGGAGGAATACGGCGGGGCTGGCTCCGACTACATCTCTTACGCGATTGCGGTGGAGGAGCTCTCCCGGGTGGACGGTTCCACCGGCGTGTTGCTCTCCGCGCACATTTCCCTGGGTGCTAACCCGATCTACAAGTTTGGCACCGAGGAGCAGAAGCAGAAGTTCCTGCGGCCGATGGCGGAGGGCAAGAAGCTGGGCGCCTTCGGGCTGACCGAGCCTTCGGCCGGCAGCGATGCGGGCGGCACCAGGACCACCGCGGTCCTCCAGGGGGACCATTACGTCCTGAACGGCTCCAAGGTCTTCATCACCAACGCCAAGGAGGCCGAAATCTACGTGGTCTTTGCCTCCACCGACCGGTCCAAGAAGCACAAGGGGATCAGCGCCTTCATCGTGGAGAAGGGGACGCCGGGATTCAGCTTCGGCAAGAAGGAACACAAGCTGGGAATCCGCTCTTCGGCCACCTATGAGCTGGTCTTTGAAAACTGCAAGTTGCCCAGGGAAAACCTGCTGGGCAAGGAGGGCGAAGGCTTCAAGATCGCCATGGCGACACTGGACGGCGGGCGGATCGGGATTGCCGCGCAGGCGCTGGGAATCGCCCAGGGAGCCTATGAGGCCGCTTTGAACTACGCCAGGACCCGTGTGCAGTTTGACCAGCCCATTTCGACCTTCCAGGCCATCTCGTTCAAGCTGGCGGACATGGCCACCGAGATCGAGGCGGCCAGGCTTTTGGTCTTCCAGGCGGCTTTCATGGCCGATCAGCACGAGCCGGGCTACGGCAAGTACTCGGCGATGGCGAAGATGTATGCTTCCGATGTGGCCATGAAGGCCACCACCGAGGCGGTGCAGATCTTCGGCGGTTACGGTTACACCAGGGAGTACCCGGTGGAGCGCATGATGCGCGACGCCAAGATCACCCAGATCTACGAGGGAACCAACGAGATCCAGCGCGTGGTGATCGGTTCCTATATCTTGAAGTAAGGAGGGGATTTCAGTGCGGGAAGTGGTGATCGCCAGCGCGGTCCGGACCGCGGTTGGCAGTTTCGGAGGCGCTCTCAGTTCGATCCCGGTCACTCAACTGGGGGCGACGGTGATCAAGGAGGCTATGAAGCGGGCCAGCGTGGGGCCGAACGATGTGGACGAAGTAATCATGGGCAATGTCCTGCAGGCCGGCCTGGGCCAGAACCCCACCCGGCAGGCGGCAATGGCGGCGGGCCTGCCCAAGGAGGTCCCGTCCTACACGGTTAACAAGCTTTGCGGTTCCGGGATGAAGGCGGTCGTGCTTGGCGCCCAGGCGATTCTGCTGGGCGACGCCGAGGTCATCGTGGCCGGCGGCATGGAGAGCATGAGCCGGGCCCCCTACCTCCTGGAAGACGCCCGGACCGGTTACCGGATGGGCGATGGCCAGGTGGTGGACTCCATGCTCAAGGACGGGCTGGTTGACGCCTTCTATAATTACCACATGGGAATCACCGCGGAGAATATCGCTGAACAATATGGGCTTACCCGCCAGATGCAGGACGAGTTTTCCGCCTGGAGCCAGCAGAAGGCCGAAAAGGCCATCAAGGAAGGCAAATTCGTGGAGGAGATCGTGCCGGTGGAGGTGCCGCAACGCAAGGGCGATCCGGTGGTGTTCAAACAGGATGAGTTCCCGCGGTTCGGCTCCACGGTGGAGTCCCTGGCCAAGCTCAAACCGGCTTTCAAAAAGGACGGGACGGTTACCGCCGGAAACGCCTCCGGGATCAACGACGGGGCGGCGGCGCTGGTGCTGATGACCGCCAAGAAGGCCGCGGAACTGGGGATCAAGTCGATGGCCACCATCAAGTCCTGGGGCGCCGCCGGTGTAGATCCCAGGATCATGGGGATCGGTCCGGTTCCGGCGACCCGCAAGGCCATGGAGCGGGCCGGCTTGAAGGTCAGCGACATGGATCTCATCGAGGCCAACGAGGCGTTCGCGGCGCAGGCGCTGGCGGTGGGCAAGGACCTGGAATTCAACCGGGAGATCCTGAACGTGAACGGCGGCGCGGTGGCTCTGGGGCATCCCATCGGAGCTAGCGGCGCCCGGATCATTGTGACCCTGCTGCATGAGATGGAGCGCCGTAACTCCCAAAAGGGCCTGGCTACCCTTTGCATCGGCGGGGGACAGGGGATCGCCGTGGTCTTGGAACGGAACAGGTAATTTGCAAAGGAGAATGAAGCGAATATGTGGCGCTGGAAACCAGGGGGCCTGGAAAATCGAAGAAGATATAAAGAAAACATAAGCAAAAATTGCACCTGAGCGACCCCAAGATGGCGCCTCATATCCAGCACAACTCCTGGTTTAGCAGCGGCCTGACCAGAACCGGTGTGAACGAAGGATGGATGGATTTCACCCCCGGGCACTTTTCCGAAATACCAGGATTGATGAGCCATTTGGCCGATGTGGTGATGGCCATTGTGTCGCCCCTGGACAAACACGGCTATTTTACCCTCGGCGTCACAGTGGATTACACCAGCAACGCCGCTGCCAGGGCGCGGTTGGTGATCGTGGAGGTCAACCCTAACATGCCCAGAACCCTGGGGAGCGGGCACCTGCATGTCTCGGAAGTGTCCTATATTGTGGAAGACGGTTCGCCTATTGCCGAACTGCCGGATCCGCCCATCACCGAGACTGATGCCGCCATCGGCAGGTACATCGCCGAGCTGATTGAAGACGGTTCCACCGTCCAGATCGGGATTGGCGGGATACCCAACGCGGTGGCCAAGCTTCTGGCGGAAAAGAAGGATCTGGGCATTCACACGGAGATGCTCACTTCCTCGATTGTGGATCTGGTGGAAGCGGGGGCGGTTACCGGCAAGAAGAAAACCCTGCATCCCGGAAAGATCATCGGTAATTTTGCCTTCGGCACCAGGCGGCTCTACGATTTCATGGACGACAACCCGTCGGTGGAGATGCATTCGGTAGCGTATACCAACAACCCGTATGTCATCGGCCAGAATTACAAGATGGTCTCCATCAACTCCACTCTTGAGGTGGACTTTCTGGGGCAGTGCGCCTCGGAGAGTATCGGGCCGAAGCAGTTCAGCGGCACGGGCGGCCAGTCGGACTTTGTAAGAGGCGCCAACCTTTCGCCGGGCGGTAAGAGCTTTATGGCCCTGCCTTCCACGGCCAAGGACGGCAAGGTCTCCCGGATTGTGCCGATGCTGGCCCAGGGGGCGGTGGTCACCACCAGCAAAAATGATGTGGATCACGTGGTGACCGAGTTTGGCGTGGCGAAACTGCGGGGGAAGACGGCGCGGGAAAGGGCGTTGGCCCTGATCTCCATCGCACATCCGGATTTCCGGGCCGAACTCAAGGATGGCGCGCGCAAGATGGGTTTGATTTAAAGGAGGAAATACCTTGAATATTGTTGTATGTGTAAAACAGACCTTCGACACCGAGGCGAAGATCGTCCTGGATGCCAACGGGCAGATCTCCTCGCAGGGCGTGAACCTGATTATGAACCCCTACGACGAGTATGCGGTGGAAGAGGCATTGCGGATCAAGGAGAAACAGGGTTCCGGCGAGGTGATCGTGGTTGGCATGGGCGGCGGCCCCAAGTCCCAGGATGCGCTCCGGCAGGCTCTGGCCATGGGCGCGGACCGGGCGATCCTGCTTACCGACGCGGCCTTTGAGGGCAGCGACGAATATGCGGCCGCCAACGCCCTGGCCAAGGCCATCAGCGGGGTCCAGTACGATCTGATCCTGGCCGGCTGGCGCGCGATTGACGACGGCTCGGCCCAGGTGGCCAGCCGGCTGGCGGAGATTCTGGGGATTCCCCAGGTGACCGTGGTGACCAGACTGGAGCTTGCCGGCGGCAAGGCCACGGCTTACCGGGAGATTGACGGAGGCGTCGAAGTGGTGGAGGTGTCGCTGCCCGCGGTGATTACCGTTCAGAAGGGGATCAATGAACCCCGGTATCCGTCGCTCCAGGGGATCATGAAGGCCAGGAAGAAAGAACTCAAACAGCTTTCCGCGCAGGATCTGGGAATCGACACGAACCTGGTGGGCAAATCTGGCGCCAGGGTGCAGCCCAGGAAGTTCTACCTGCCTCCGGCCAAGGCCGGGGCCAAGATTGTTCCCGGCGAGGCTCCTGAGGCCGCTGCCAGGCTTGCACAGCTCTTGCGTTCGGAAGCCAAGGTTGTATAAGGAGGATGAACCAGGTGTCAAAAGGAATCTGGGTATTTGCAGAGAACAACGATGGTAAGGTGCGGAAGGTCACCCTGGAGATTTTGAGCGAGGCCCGCAAGATCGCCGATCAGATCGGCGAGGAAGTTGCGGCGGTGCTTCTGGGCAAAGGGGTGGCCAACCTGGCCGACACTTTGGGGGAATACGGCGCCGACAAGGTCTACCTGGCTGAAGACGAGAAGCTGGCCAGCTACACCACCGACGCCTACACGACGGTAATCGCCAGGCTCATCGCTGAACACCAGCCCACGGCGTTTCTGGTTGGAAACACCGCGATCGGCAAGGACCTGGCGCCGCGCGTGGCGCAGCGGGTGAAGACCGGCCTGGCCTCCGACTGTGTGGGGATCAAGCTGGAAGGCAACCAGCTGGTCTTCGTCCGGCCGATTTACGCCGGGAAGGCATTTACCGAGGCGATCTTCGCGGATGCCAGGCCGGTGATGGCCACCATCCGGCCCAACGTGCTGCCGCTGGCGGAGCCCGCCAGGGGACGCAAGGCTGAAGTGGCGAAGGTGGATGTGCAATTGGATGCCTCCTCCCTGCGGACTCTCATCAAGGAGGTTATCAAGCAGGCCAGCGGGCGTCCGGAGTTAACCGAGGCCAACATCATCGTCTCTGGTGGGCGGGGGATGAAAGGGCCCGAAAACTTCAAGATCCTGGAGGAACTGGCCGACGTGATTGGCGCGGCGGTGGGCGCCTCCCGCGCGGCGGTGGACGCCGGATGGCGGGAGCAGAAGTTCCAGGTGGGACAGACCGGGAAGACGGTATCGCCGACCCTGTATATCGCCTGCGGAATCTCCGGGGCCATCCAGCACCTGGCGGGAATGGGCTCTTCGAAGGTCATTGTGGCCATCAACAAGGATCCCGAGGCGAACATCTTCAAAGTGGCCGACTATGGCATTGTGGGAGACCTCTTTGAAGTGGTTCCCGTCCTGACCCAGGAGTTCAAGAAGATGTTGGCGTCATAGGGCGATGTGACAACCCATTGAAAAGGCCCACTCTGTTCTTCTGAAGCAAAGGGCAATGGGGGAGGCTTTTTCAGTGGGGTGCATTAAGGAGGAATTGGGATGCCGACGAGGCAAGTCTATTGGAACATTGCGGGGCATGTGTTCATGTACCTGTTTATGGTAATCGCTCTGGGGATCTTCGCTTACGGGATCTACAAGCGTTACCGACTTTGGCGGCTGGGCAAGCCCGAAAACCGGATCGACCATGTCGGAAAGCGGATCTGGTCTCTTCTTGTCTATGGCCTGGGCCAGAAGAGGGTTCTCCGGGAAGGCTATGCCGGCTTGATGCATGTCCTCATTTTCTGGGGTTTTGTGGTTTTGTTTATCGGTACCGGAATGGTGGTGTTACAGGCTGATCTTGGTTTGAATGTATTATACGGGGCCTTTTATCTTTACTTCCAGTCGCTCTTTTTGGACATTGTGGGGCTCCTGGCCATCGTGGGGGTGTTGATGGCCGCCGTGCGCAGGTACATCTTGCGCCCCGACCGGCTGGATAACAAGGGTGACGATGGGATCACCCTGATCTTCTTCTTTGTGGTGCTGGCGCCACTGAAACTGCCTGGCACAGGATCTTCTGGTGGACGCACATGTTCATCGCCTTCGGGTTTATCGCGTACCTGCCGTGGTCCAAGCTCTTCCACATCTTCACCTCGTCGGCCAACCAGTTCTTCCGGAACTTTGGCCCTCGGGGCGCCCTGACGAAGCTGGATCTGGAGGACGAGAACGCGGAGAGCTTCGGAGTGGGCAAGATCGAGGAGTTTACCTGGAAGCAGCTCTTTGATACCGACGCCTGCACCAGGTGCGGCCGCTGCCAGGATAACTGCCCGGCGTACCTGAGCGGCAAGCCCCTGTCTCCGAAGCAGATGACCCAGGATCTCAAGGCGAACCTGGATGAGCGTGGCAGCGTTCTGATCAAGCAAAAGAGCCGCAAGACGCCGGCGGAAGGCCCGGCGCGCCAGGAGACCGCCGCCGACGAGGCAACCGCGGCGATTCTTGATAAGTCGCTGGCCGGCGGGGTCATTGAAGAGGAAACCCTCTGGGCGTGCACGACCTGCAAAGCCTGCGAGGAGCAGTGCCCGGTCTTCGTGGAGCATGTGCAAAAGACCGTCGATATGCGCCGGTATATGGTGCTTACCGAGAGCCAGTTCCCGGCCGAGGCGCAGCTGGCGTTCAAGAACATGGAGAACAACGGCAACCCCTGGGGGGTGGGAATGGCCACCCGGGCCGACTGGGCCAAGGATCCGGGCGTCAAGACCATGGCCGAGGCCGGCCAGGCGGAGGTTCTCTACTGGCCGGGATGCTCCGGGGCGTTTGATGACCGGAACAAGAAGGTGGCTACCGCTTTCGTGAAGGTTATGCAGGCGGCGGGGGTGGACTTCGCGATCCTGGGCGCCGAGGAGACCTGCTGCGGCGACTCGGCGCGGCGGTTGGGCAACGAATATCTCTACCAGACGCTGGCCCGGCAGAACATCGAGACCATGAAGAGCTACCACGTCAAGAAGATCGTCACCCAGTGCCCGCACTGCTTTAATACGCTGAAGAACGAGTACCCGCAGTTTGGCGGGGACTTTGAGGTGATTCACCACTCCGAATTCATCGCCGACCTGATTGCCAAAGGCAAGCTGAATCTCACGAAGCCTCTGGACAAGAAGGTGACTTACCACGACTCTTGCTATCTCGGACGCTACAACGAAGTCTATGACGCCCCGCGGGAGATTCTCAAGGCCATCCCGCAGGTCGATCTGGTCGAGATGAAGCACAACGGTTCGAAGAGCTTCTGCTGCGGCGCCGGCGGCGGCCGGATGTGGCTTGAGGAGAACATCGGCCAGCGGATCAACGTGATGCGCACCGAGGAGGCTCTCGACGTGAAGGCTGAAGTGGTGGGCACGGCTTGCCCCTTCTGCCTGACGATGATCGGAGACGGGATCAACGCCAGGGAGGCCGGCGAAGCCATGGCCGCCTACGATCTGGCCGAGTTGGCGGCGGCGGCCCTGTAAAGCATTGGCGCAGCCTGGAGAGTTGCGGATGCAAGCCTGTAGTCAAGCTTGTGGAGAGGGGGAGTATGTTGGATTTCGGGCTCACACAGGAACAGGAGGAGATCCGGCGCCTGGCCAGGAAGTTTGCGGATCACGAGCTGGCCCCGAGGGCTCCTTATTACGATAAGACCGGGGAATTTCCCTGGGAGCACTTCAAGAAGATGGCCGAACTCGGCTTTACCGGGATGATGCTGCCGCCGGAGCACGGCGGGCTGGGCGCGGACACCCTGACCCATGCCATCGTGATCGAGGAGATCGCGCGCGGATCCGCGGTGATGGCGGTGATGCTGGAAGTGCATAACACCCTTGCTTGCGAATCCATCAACCGGTTCGGGACCCTGGAGCAAAAGAAGAAGTACCTGCCCAAACTGGCCTCCGGCGAGTACCTGGGAGCCTTTGCGCTCACCGAGCCGAATTCCGGTTCGGACGCTTCCGGGATGTGCACCACGGCGGTTTTGCAGGGCGATTCCTATGTGTTGAACGGGTCCAAGTGCTTCATCACCAGCGGCGGCCAGGCGCACCTGTACCTGGTGATGGCCAGGACCAACAAGGAGGCCGGGACCAAAGGGATCAGCGCTTTTCTGGTGGAGAAGGGGACCCCGGGGTTCTCCTTCGGCCAGCCGGAGGAGAAGATGGGGCTCACCGCCTCGCACACCACGGATCTGATCCTGGACGATTGCCGCATTCCCAGGGAAAACCTGGTGGGGCGCGAAGGTGAAGGATTCAAGATGGCCCTGACCGTCCTGGACGGAGGAAGGTTGGGAATCGGCGCCCAGGCGGTGGGGATTACCCAGGCGGCCTTCGAGGCGGCGGTCAAATATTCCAGGGAACGGGTGCAATTCGGGCAGCCCATCGCCAATTTCCAGGCGATCCAGTGGATGCTGGCGGAGATGTCCACCGATCTGGACGCGGCGCGGATGCTGTTGTATCATGCGGCGTGGCTGAAGGATCAGGGGCGGCCCATGACCACCGAGGCCGCCAGAGCCAAGCTGTTCGCCTCCACGATGGCCGTGAAGCACACCGCCAAAGCGGTGCAGATTCACGGCGGCTACGGTTATATAAAAGAATACAACGTGGAGCGCTTCATGCGCGAGGCCAAGGCCACCGAGATCTACGAGGGCACCTCGGAGATTCAAAAGCTGGTGATCGCCCGGAACATCCTTAAATAAGGATAGATGGGATGAATGGAGGGGGAAAGATGCGAGAAACGGTCGTTGTCAGCGCCGTTCGGACACCATTTGGCCGGTTCGGCGGGGCTCTCAAGGATCTTCCCGCCGTGGAGCTCGGCGCGGTGGCAATCCGGGAGGCGGTCCAACGGGCCGGGGTCCCCGGGGCGGAGATCGACAATGTTTTCATGGGCATGGTCATCCAGGCGGGCATGGGCCAGATCCCCTCGCGCCAGGCGAGCATCAAGGCCGGGTTGCCGGTGACCGTGCCGTCGGATACCATCAACAAGGTTTGTGCGTCCAGCCTGCGCGCGGTTAACCTGGGCGATTCCCTGATCCGAGCCGGGGATGCGGAGATCGTGGTTGCCGGCGGGATGGAGAGCATGAGCAACGCCCCTTACCTGCTCTACGGCAACCGGTGGGGGTACCGGATGGGCGACGCCAGGGTGGTGGACGCCATGATCCACGACGGCCTGTGGTGCGCCTTCGGCGATGTGCACATGGCGGTCCATGGCAGCGTGGTGGCCAGGGAATACGGGATCACCCGCGCGGAACAGGACCACTGGGCGCTGCGCAGCCAGCAGCGGGCCGTGGCGGCCATCGAGGGCGGGAAGTTCCAGGACGAGATCGTGCCGGTGCCGGTGCCCCAGAGGAAGGGTGACCCGGTGCTCGTGGACACCGATGAGGGCCCGCGAGCGGACGCCACCCTGGAAAAGCTGGCCGCCCTGCCGCCGGTCTTCGCCAGGGATGGTTCGGTGACGGCGGGAAACGCTCCGGGCGTCACCGACGGCGCCTCGGCGCTGGTCCTGATGTCCCGGGAACGCGCGGAAAAGATGGGGCGGAAGCCCCTGGCCACCATTGTGGCTCAGGGCATGGCTTCGGCGGAACCGCCGTATATCGCCACGGTGCCGGCCTATGCCGCGGAAAAGGCCTTGAAGAAGGCCGGCATGTCCGTCAGGGAGATCGACCTCATCGAGGTCAACGAGGCATTCGCGGCGGTGGCTCTCATCAGCATCAAGCTGGGCGGCTGGGATCTCGAGAAGGTGAACGTGAACGGCGGCGCGGTGGCCCTGGGACATCCCATTGGCGCCAGCGGCGGCCGGATTCTCATGACCCTGATCTACGAACTGCGCCGGCGCGGTGGCGGGTATGGGCTGGCCACCATTTGCAGCGGCGCAGCCCAGGGTGAGGCGACCATTGTGAAGGTGGATTAGGTTTCTATGTTGGGAAGGGATGTCGGAACGGGCATCCCTTCCACGGCTGAGGGGGGATGCCGGTTCAAACGGAGTGTCGGTTCCGTGGGAATACCCGTGTCCAATGCAAGGGCTTGACCAGCCTGGGCAAAGGGGGAAGGGCCTTGTGCCGCCTTCGATTATCGCGCAAGTCAATCAAGAATGTCAAGTTTTCCAAGCACGAAAAGGCAAATTAGTTGGAAGGGGGAGAACCATGGAAGAAAGACCGGTAGTAGTGCTGGGAGGAGGCATCTCCAAGTTTGCCGCGGAGCGCAGGGACGGGACGATCCGCGACTGGATGGTGGAGGCCGTCCAGGAAGCAGTCCAGGATGCCGGCGTGGAGATCGAGGAGATCGAGCACGCCACCACAAGCTATTTTAGTGACCACTTCGACAAGCAGCTCAAGCAGGGGGCGATCTTCCACGACTCCATCGGGATGTGCCCGAAACCCAACGTCCGGGTGGAAGGGGGCGGCGGAACCGGCGGGTTGGCCTTGCGCAACGCCTATGCGTATCTCAAGGCGGGGCTCTGCGACAGCATGATCGTCTACGGGGCCGAGAATATGGGCCGTCACGTACCTTCCGACGTTTCGCAACAGTTTATTGCCATGGCTTCGGACACCGACTGGGAATATCTGGTGGGCGGCTTTTATATCGCCTACTACGCGGTGATGATCCAGGAGCACATGCGCCGGTACGGCACCACCGAGGAGCAGATGGCCATGGTTTCGGTGAAGAACCACCGCAACGCTCTACATAATCCAAAGGCGCACGGGCCGATGAAGATCACCGTGGAGGATGTGATGAAATCGCCGATGATCGCCGCCCCTTACAAGCGGCTGGACTGCAGCCTGCTCTCCGACGGCGCCGCCTGCCTGATCCTTTCCACCGAGGAATGGGCCAAAAAACACGCCAAATCCTGGCAGGCCAAACCGCACATCTATTTTGCCGGCACCGGCTGCGGCACGGACTTCATGCGCATGGGCGACCGGCCCCGGCCCAACCCGGGCATCTGCCATTTCCGCGGCAAACAGGTGGCCTCCCAGCAGGCGTATGCCATGGCCGGGATCAAGAACCCCCTCAAAGAGATCGACGTGGCGGAGATCCATGACGCCTATTCCGGCGTGGAGATCCAGAGCTACGAGGACCTGGGCTTTTGCAAGCACGGCGAAGGCGGGCGTCTTCTGGAGGAGGGCGTCTTCGATCTGGGCGGCGAGCTGCCCTGCAACACCTCTGGAGGGTTGATCGGCTTTGGCCATCCGGTGGGTGCCACGGGCGTCGCGCAAGGAGTTGAAATTATGCTCCAGTTGCGTGGCGAGGCCGGCCCCGGGCGGCAGGTGAAGGGCGCCAGGCGGGGGCTGATGGACAGCCACGGCGGTACCGGAACCTTTGTGGCGGTAAACATCTTCGAGAGGAGGGACTAGTATGGCAAAGATTTTGAACAAACGGGAGGTGCTGACCGTTCCCAACCCCGCGGCTGCTTACCAGAAGGAGGACCCCTTTGCGGACTTCCGGGAGGTGGAGATGCTTGAACTGCACTGGGAACAGACTTACCACCACAGCCTCGGCAAGTATTCCAAGTTCTTCCTGGAGCTGGAGAAGAAGCGCTTCCTGGCCACCAAATGTCCCAAATGCGGCAAGGTGTGGACGCCGCCCCGCCCGGTTTGCCCCCATGACCTCCAGGTGACGAAGTGGGTGGAACTCAGTGGTGAAGGAACTCTGGAGGGGTATTCCATCTGCGAGTTCGCCCCGGCCTTCGTTTCCAGCGAAAAACCCTACGTTCTGGCCTATGTTGCCCTTGACGGCGCGGATACCCTCTTTTGCCATCAATTGCGCCACTTCGGCGACCGGTCGAATATCAAAACCGGCATGCGGGTGCGCGTGGCCTATGCCGAGGGGGAGGTGGCGCACCCCATTCGCCTGATGTACTTTGAGCCGGTGTGAGGTTCTGGGCCAGCAAACGAAGGAGCCGCTTGAAACTGGAGAAAAGGGGGGTTCACGGTGGATTTCCAGTTGACCGACGAACAGAGAATGACCCAGAAGATGGTCCATGACTTTGCGGAGCGGGAATTGGCGCCGATCGCGGCGGAGATCGATGAAGAGAGCCGTTTTCCCGGGGAGATCGTGGGCAAGATGGCCGAATTGGGGTTGTTCGGCCTGCCCTTTCCGGAGGAGTACGGCGGCGCCGGCCCGGATACCCTGGCCTACGCCATCGCGGTGGAAGAGATCTCCCGGGTAAGCGCTTCAACAGGGATCACGTTTGCGGCGCATTGCTCTTTGGGGACGGCGCCCCTGTACCTCTTTGGAACGCCTGAACAGAAGGAAAGATGGCTCTTTCCATTAATTCGCGGGAAGTTCCTCGGGGCTTTCGGCCTGACCGAGCCCAACGCCGGTTCCGACGCCGGGGGGACCCAGACCACGGCGGTCAGGGATGGGGACGAATGGGTGATCAACGGTTCCAAATGCTTTATCACCAATGCCAGCTACGCCGGGGTGGTGGTGATCACCGCGCTGACCGCAAAGGGGCAGGGAAGCCGGGGGATCAGCTCGATCATCGTGCCGGCCGGGACGCGGGGATTCAGCATCGGCAAGAAGTACCGGAAACTGGGGCTTCAGGCCTCGGATACCGCCGAGCTCATCTTTGAGGATTGCCGGGTCCCGCTGGCCAACCTGCTGGGGCGCGAAGGCCAGGGGTTCAAGCAGTTTCTGGAGATTCTGGACGGCGGGCGGATCGGCATCGCCGCCATGGCGGTGGGGATCGCCCAGGGATGCCTGGACGCCTCGTTGAAGTACGCCAGGGAAAGGGTGCAATTCGGGCAGAGCATCTCCAAGTTCCAGGCGATCCAGTTCAAGCTGGCGGACATGGCCACGCAGATCGAGCTGGCCAGGCTGGCCACCTGGCGCGCCGCCTGGCTCAAGGACCACCACCAGCCCTTCACCAAAGAGGCGGCCATGGCCAAGCTCTTCGCTTCGGAGACCGCCTCGTGGGCGGCCGGCCAGGCCGTCCAGATCCACGGCGGGTACGGGTACATGAAGGAATATCCGGTCGAGAGGTACTTCCGGGACGCCAAGCTGACCGAGATCGGCGAAGGAACCTCGGAGATCCAGCGGCTGGTGATCGCCAGGCAATTAGGTTGTTGAACCACCAGGGAGGGATCCCGGTTTGCAGGGGCGAAAAATGATGTGACGATATTGGTGATATTAATGGAAGGTGGACTCGATGCAGTTTACATGGCATGGTTCCGCAAGCTATACCATCAGAGCCGGGGGGACGGAGTTCCTTGTGGATCCGTCCTTTTCGCGCAAGGAGGAGTATGGGGATTGGTTTTTGGCCAATCCCCACGCCCCTGATTTTCCGGAATACGCCAGGAACCGTCGGCCGAACTACGTGCTGATCACCCATGGGCACCCGGACCATTTCGACCTTCATACGGTGCGCAAGCTCTGGGCGGAAAAGGGCCCGGTCTTTGTGGGAAGCAAGGATGTGACGGAGACCATTCACCGGGAGTTTGCGGTCCCCGGAGATCATCTGATCTCGCTGGAGCCGGGTGGCGAGGTTGGAGTGCATGAGCTCGTCAAGATCCGCGCCTTTGCCGGCGTGCACTGGTTTACCGGCGAAGAGGGACGGCGTTCGGCGGAGAAATTTGCGAAGCGCCCCGACCGGTATGGCGCGATGCCCTGCGGGGGGCCGATGTTGAGTTTTCTACTGGAAACGCCCGAGGGAAGGGTTTTCATCAGCGGCGACACGAAGTTGGAGGGAATCCCGGCGGTCCGGGCCGACGTGGCCATCCTGTGCGTGGGTGGACAGGCCCTGAATTCGGTGACCAAACAGCCGGAGACTCCCATCATCACCCCGGAAGAAGCCAGGGACGCATTGAGGCGCCTGGGCGCCGGGGTGGTGATTCCGGTTCATTACGACTATGACATCTTTCTGGGCAGTCTGGATCTGCGAGATGTCAAGGCGGATCTCGAACAAGCACCTGGGAAGCCCCGGGTGATCATGGCGCCTTACAACCAGGAGATCGAGCTATGAGGAGCCGGGAGATAGGCGGAACCGAGGGGCAAACTCACTGAAAGGCCAAGGGTGTCGGGGAACGAGGGTAAGGAGTATGTGGGGAAAGATCAGGAGGCGGTTAATGCCCGCCTCCTGCAAATTTATGGTGTTGCCCGTGATGATCTAGGGCGCCACGCCGTAATGATCAGCGACGCCCTGGTAGATGTAGTAGCCTTCGCGCCAGGTGTAACCAGCGTCTTTCAGGCGGGCTTCCTCATAGGGATTGCTGATGAAGGAAGCCTCGGTGAGAATGGCCGGCATATTGGTGTACTTCAGCACGTAGAAGCCAGCGGTCAGCGCGCCACGGTTGGGCAGGCCCATGCCGGCAAGCAACCTGGCATGCACTTTATCACGAAGGTCAAAGCTGGCGGAGCTGCCGTAGTAGTATGCGTAGGTTTCGGTCCCATTTACGCTCGGATCGGTCGAGGCGTTGTGGTGGACCGATATGAAGCGGTTGGCGCCCCAATTGTTCGCTAAGGCGACACGATCCGCCAGGCTGACATCCACATCGGTGGTTCGGGTCATCTGCACGGTGGCGTAACCGTACTCCACCAGGCAGTTTTTGAGTACGGTGCCCACCCGGAGGTTGACTGCTTTTTCGGTGAGGCCGGTCGGCCCGACCGCCCCGGGATCACTGCCACCATGGCCGGGATCCACGGTGATCTTCACGCCGGTCAACCCACCGGTGGCCATTACCGGCGAAACCAGCGCGAAGACGAGAGCGAGAGCCACAACTGCGAGGGTCGCAAACTTCACCTTTTTCATTGGAAAACCTCCTTGATTTTTTAATTTTGAACTGTCCTGTTGTAATTGTGGACCTCCCTTTGGTACTCAGGCTGCGGTCTTGGCAACCACCTCCCCTCAAAGCAGGAATCAGAATCGATAATCCAGGCTTAGCGCGGCTCTGGCGTAATTGGTGGCGGCGAAGAACCAGCGCTGGTAAGAAGCCTCCAGCTCCGTATTTTGCCGGACGGCTTTGGTGGCTTTCAGCAAAAGATTGCCTTCCCAGGGGCTGCCCTGGGGGTGGGCCAGGGTTGTTTCCACGTCGAAGACCAGCGAGGGATCGAACAATCTGGAATAGTTGACTTGCAGTCCGGTGCTGCCGCGGGGCAGGTCGATCTCTCCCCCGGCCTGGCCGAGATTGCTGGCCATGGGGGTAAACCAGGGTGAAAGGCTGCCTGCGTTGACATTGAGCAGATAATCCTTTCCTTGCAGGAGGTCGATACTCAGGAGCCCGGCGCCAACCCATCCGGGGAAAGCATCGTAGGAGGAGGGGCTGGCTTTAAACCCCGCCACTTCCACCACGGCGGTTCGCCCCCAGAGAACCCCCTTGTAGTCGCAACTGGCGCCCATTTCCCCGGCCAGCCCGGAAAGAAGAAGGTTAACGCCATGCCATCCGCTTTTTCCCGGGGTTGCCCAGCGGGCAGCCAGATATTCATCAGAGCCGTAAACATAATTGAGCGGCCGGCCGCCATAGGCGTAATCAGCGGTCTGGCGGTTATACACCAGGCTCAGGCGCCCTTTCCCCACGGTGGAATCAAATTGGACCCCCTCAAAGGCATCGAAGGGGTTGGCCGCCAGGATGCCCAGCGGCCCCAGCTTGAATCTCTGCCGGCCGATGGTAAGCAGGCCCCGGCTGGTGGCGATGCGGAGGAAAGCTTCATCGGTGAAGAGGTGATCGCTGTTTGCTTCCCGGCCCGCATCGGGGACCCCCCAGAGTTTTTGGTTTTTCAAGGCCAGGGTCGCGGTGGCTTCCCGGCTGAGATAGGTCTCAAACCGCAGGCTGAGTTCGTGGCCAACCTGGGGGAGGGTTCCCAAAAACGGCCGCTGTGGCAAGGGGGCTGCGGCCTCTTCCGGATCTGTTCCGGGGAGAAGGCCGCCCCAGCTCTCCCCGGTTAGCCGGAAATCCCCGCTGATGGTAAACAGTGGTGTTTCCTGCCCCAGGGCCTTCAATCGTTGCTCCACTTCCGAAAAACGCATGTCCAGGGCCGCCCGTTCGTCCTGAAGTTCCCCGAGGAGCGCGGCGATGGTTTTTGCGGATGAAGGATCGAGGGTTTGTTGGCCAGCCGGGGCGGCATTTACCGGCGCCGGAAATGCCGGCGCCCAGAATAGAGTTGCGAGGAGCGGAAAAAAGCCGGAAATGAGCGCCCTGGTCAATTTATTACGGACGCATTTATCGCGGCAGCCTTGGCAATCCTTTGCGAAGCTCATCGTTGCCAGCCCCTGTCATAAGCCGTTAACGCCATAACTCAAAAATCGTAGCTCAAGACGGTTCGGAAACGGCCGAATGTGCCGTCGTCCCCGGAAAAGCGCCGGTATTGCAGGGAAAGATGGAGGGCCGTGCTCAAGGATCTGGAAATGCCAATCTCCGATTCGCTCACGGGTTCAGGGATCCCGTCGCCCAGGCGGCGATACAGGCCCAGGTGTTCCAGGGAAAACCGCCAATCTCCCGGCAACTGGCGGGTTAAGAGCAGGTCATAGCCCGTGTGCCCCGGGAGGAATCGCATGGAGTTTCCCGGGGAGATGGCTGAGTAATGTGGATCGAAGTCTGGCGGAAAAGTTCCGATCGTCAAATCCAGTTTGCCTGGCGGGGCGTCCCAGAGCGGCCAACGGGCCACGCCGCCCACGCCCCACCTTTCCCCGTGTTGCCGGGTATACCCGGCGATCTCCGCGACCAGCCGCCTATTTAAAACCAGGCCGCTCAAATCTAGACTGGCTCCTTCTTCCATCTCAAAACCGCTGG
The DNA here is from genome assembly GCA_023381695.1 of Bacillota bacterium. Lineage (GTDB taxonomy): Bacteria > Bacillota > UBA5301 > JAMCQP01 > JAMCQP01 > JAMCQP01. Next base: position 55,150 of record JAMCQP010000038.1, read on the forward strand.
CCAGGAGGTTGAATCCCGCCGTCCAGCTTCCAAGGGCCTTTTCAAGCCGGAGAGCGGCGTATTCGTCGGAACGGTAAACATAGTTGGTGTTGGGGTAGTATTCGGTGTTCAACCGCCCCACGGCCAGAGTGTTGCGGAAGGCCGGGGCGCCGGCGGTGAGGTCGAGGCGGACCAATTCCAGGGGAAAGCTCAACCCCTCGTCCACCCGGGGCGACAGGTCGCTTAAAAGGCCCAGCGGTCCCAACGTAAAATACTGCCGGCCGATGATCAGATCGCCGGATCTCCAGGGGAAGGTGGCATACAGTTCTTCAATCGAGAGCGGGTCTCTCGGAAAGGTGGCGACGCCGTAACTGGCGGTGGAGTACCCGTCCACACCCCAGAAGCCGTAGTTGCGCAAACCAAGATGGAAACCGGAATCGGCCAATCGTGCGTCAATCTTCAGCGAGGCGATCTGCCGGACGCCGGGGATGCTGCCACCGGCCAGGGAAGCCTGCACCTCCTCCTGATGCTTGTCGACGGGAGAAGGCCAGGGTAGAATACCATGGTAGGCTTCCAGGTACCAGGTAAGACCTCCGACGATGCGGGCCTTTCGTAGCGAGCCAAGTTCCGTAACGGCGGCTTCGGCTGTGTTAACCCGGTTGCCCAGGTTCGCCAGCGCATCGGCCAACTCCAAAAGCGCTTTTTCCAGATCCTCCCTTTGCGCTTGCGACAAGAGGCCGGGGATGCCAATTTGTTCGGGGGTGGGGGGCAACAGCGAAGAATCGGCCTGTTCAGCCCGGGAAGGCGGAGCGACCGCCAGAATTGTTGTGGAAAAGATGAAAAGCAGGAGCAGCCAAAACTGAAAAAGGGAGAAAGGACAAAATACCGGAAATCTTTGCCCGATCATTTAGCTCACCATACTTTTAGGCTTTTAAAAATATATTCGTTTGGGGATGGGAAAATCCTCCTCCAGTGTCCTTTATGGTGTCCTTTTCTGGTGTCCGGAAGACGGACAGTGTCCATCCGGCGGGATCAATCCCCGAAGACCGGTGGCCCTGGAACCGGCCGCAGGGAACCGGCAGCCTGGGGTCAGCGGCAGGGAACTGGCGGCAGGGAACTGGCGGCAGGGAACTGGCAGCAGGGAACTGGCAGCAGGGGACCAGCGACCTGCGAGGGATGTTGCCCGGTGAAGGCAACCTCCCGGCACGTTTTTTGCTATAACTTATCCCGATAACATGGACTTGGGGGAGATCCAGTGATTCTTTTACAACGTGAACGAACAATTGTCGCTCAGGATCTGAGGGACGATCAACTGCTTTTTCATGCGCATCTCAAGGACGAGGCGCATGTCATGGACGTTCAACTGGTGGTTGGGCAGGCAGACGGCGTGGTAATTTCGGCTTACGCCACAATGGGGGATGTGCCGCATGGGGATCTCTGCCGCCAGGCGCTTGGCAACGTGGAAAAATTGGTAGGGATAAAGATTGCTCCCGGATCAGCCAAAAAAGTGTGGGAAACGGTCGGCGGCCCTCATGGGTGCGTGCACCTGGCGGAACTCGTGGTGGATGCATTTCGAGCCTATGTGCCTTCCCTGTCCACCATCAAGATCAGAGATCTGAAGAAGCGGTATGAGAAGAACGGGCTGGAGGGCGGGGAGATCCGGGCGAGGATCACGGAGGATTTTTCAGCCCTGGCGGGCGAGTTGCTCCCCAGCAGTTGCCTGGCTTATCCAAAAGCCGGCCAAAATAAAAAAAGGAAAACGTTGGTCGGGGGAGAATAATCCTTTGTAAAGTCTCAACTGGCTTGTCGTTAAAAGACCGATACTGGCGTGTTACCGGAGACATTTTTCGCCGGGCATGAGCTGGAAAGAGGTGCATTGCACTCTTTACGGCTCATTTTATTTTCCGGCACGCCGGCCAGGGAGGTGAGAGGTAGAGGGGCTGGGTCACGCCATTGCGCGGCAAGGAAATTTTTTTGCAGAGTCTCAAGGGAGTATGAGGATTGAGGAGGGAAGTACGTATGAGAGTACGTCGTTTTGTGACGCTGTTTGTGCTGGTGGGGTTAATCGCCGCGGCTCTTGCCGCGTCGCCCGTGGGGGCGGCGGCGCCGTGGGCGGAGCAGATTGCGCCAATCTCGCCCACGCCGCAATCTGTTGAACCGCGGCCTGACGGTTTTCCCCTTACCCCCGTGGTCGGCCTCGTTACCGGTGATGCCACCGATCCCGCCGCCGTCGACGAGGTGGAGGCGGCCCTGCGTTTGGCCTGGGTGACCCAGATCAAACGAGTCTCCGAGGGCGATCCTGACCCGGAGACACCTGTCACCATCTGGGTTGGTGGGCCGTCCGAGAACAGAGCCTCCACCCTGGCGCTGGACGCCCTGGGCGTTAAGGGGCCTGCCGGCTTGCCTGCGGAGGGCTATGTTCTGGCTGCCGGGCGTGATGCCAACGACCGGGCGCGGTTGGTGCTGGCCGGCGTGGATCAGGCGGGGACATTCTATGCAGCTCAGACTCTGCGGCAGATCATCGTGAAACACTACGGCCGCAACTGGCTGCCGGGGGTGGCCATCCGGGACTGGCCGGGAATGTCCATGCGCGGCACGATTGAGGGCTTCTACGGTCCACCGTGGTCCCACCTGGACCGGTTAAACCAGATCGCCTTCTATGGCGCGCACAAACTTAACACCTATGTCTACGCACCGAAGGATGATCCTTACCACCGTGAGCGCTGGCGCGATCCTTACCCATCGGAGAAGCTGGCGGAGATCGCCGAACTCGTCAAATTGGCCCGCCAGAAACACGTGGAGTTTGTGTTCGCGATCTCTCCGGGAGTGAGCGTCGCTTATTCGGATGACGGGGACTTCCAGGCCCTGGTGAACAAAGCCCAGGCGATGTGGGAGATCGGGGTCCGGTCGTTTGCCATTCTTCTCGACGACATCGATCCCTCCCTGCGCTACCCGCAGGATCAGCAGAGGTTTGGAAACGATCCGAACCCTCCGGCGGCGGCTCAGGCCTATCTTTTGAACCGCTTCCGGCAGGAGTTCATTGCCACCCATCCGGGGGCCCGCCGGCTGATTACCGTTCCGACGGACTATTACCAGGCCGGCTCCACTCCTTATCGCGAGAGGTTCGCCGAGCTGGTCAACCCGGAGATCATCGTCTACTGGACGGGTATCGGCGTGGTGGCCCCGACCATTACCTCAGCCGATGCCAGGAAGATCGCGGGCATCTTCAGGCATGACCTGCTCATCTGGGACAACTACCCCGTCAATGATTACGCGCGGAACCGGCTGTTCCTGGGTCCTCTGATGGGCCGGGACGCCGCTCTCACGGACAATGGCGTGGCGGGGCTCACCTCCAACCCGATGAACGAGGCTGAAGCATCGAAGATCCCGCTGTTTACCATCGCGGACTATGTCTGGAACCCGCCGGCTTACAATCCCGACCACTCGTGGGATCTCAGCCTGAAAGAGTTTGGCGGCCCCGCGGCAGGCGCGCTGCGGACTTTTGCCGAGAACAGCCGGTCGTCGCTGATCAACCCGGTGGAGTCGCCAGTCCTGACTCCACTCATGAAGGCATTCTGGGACGGCTACACCTCAGGCGGGGTGCAGTTGCCGGCCGGGCAGCTGCTTGCCGCGTTGGAAACGGTGCGGCAAGCGCCAGCCGAACTGCGAGCCAATCTGGCCAACCAGCGGTTCCTGGCGGAGGCCGCCCCCTATCTGGATAAACTGACCCTCCTGGCTTCCGCTGGCGAGAATGTGGTGCGCATGATCCAGGGCCAGGAGGCGGGCGATGGCAATACCGCATGGCGGGAACGGTTGGCGCTGGAAAAGGTGGTGGAAGAAGCCAGCGCCATTCCTCAGGTGATGGCTTCCGGCGTCTTCGATTCCTTCCTGGAACATTCCCGGGAGATCAGCGACCGCTGGCTGGGAGCCGGGGCAGGTTTGCAGCTGATCACCACCATGGGCCACTACCAGGACTACGTGCCCGCCAGGATGATTGACGGCGACGATAGCACCTTTTATTGGAGCGACCGGGGTGCAAATCCGGGCGACGTGGTGGGAATTGATCTGGGTGAGGTGCGGGCCATCAACGGCATCGAACTGCTCATGGGTTCCACCTCGGGCCCCGCGCCACGGCCAAACGACTACATTCACCACGGGGTCCTGGAGATCTCCGCGGACGGGACGAGCTGGCAGGCTCTGACCGAGGTCCGTGACCAACCGGAGGTGCGCCTTACCGCTCTCAGCGTCCTGGCCCGTTTCGTGCGCTTCCGGGCCACCGCTTCCCAGGAGTCCTGGGTTCAGGTGCGGGAGTTCCGGGTCAGGGGGGACTTTGGTACCGTCGAAGTTTCCGGCGGGCCGGAGGCTGCTGCCGGTTCCAGCCTTGTTGCGGCCGCGGACGGGAATCTGCGCACCGCGTATCAGGCTGCTCGGGCTCCCCAACCTGGCGAAGCGCTGGTCATCACCCTTCCTGCCACACGTCCCCTGGATGGAATCGTGATCCTCCAGGATCCGGAGAGGCCGGCGGCGGCGTTCGTTGAGGCGCGCGGCAAGGACGGCCTCTGGAAGGCGCTCGGGAATCTCGGCGGCGGTTACACCGAGTTTCAGGGAAATGGGCAGTACGCGGATGCGATCCGGCTCGTGTGGGCTGGAAGTTCTTCCGCTCCGGTGATCTATGAGGTAATCCCCTGGTACGCTGATGTGCCGCCCGTGGAGCTTTCCCTGGATCCGGACAAGGCCCAGGCGCTGGAGGGCGGGAGCCCGGTGACGACCACGGCGCGGCTCAAGGCCACCCGGCTTGGCAATATGGCGGGCGAACTCGTGGTGACGGCGCCGGCGGGCTGGATCGTCCAGCCCGAACGGACCCGTCTCAGCATTCCCCGCGGTCATGACGCCGCCGTGGGATTGTTGGTATCCGTTCCCGGCGGTACCCCGATGGGCTCAAATCCGGTGGAGGTACGGTTTGTCTCCGACGCCGGCGAACAGGTTTACACCACCTTCGCGGTGGAGGTGGTCCCGAAGGCCGGCGACCGGAACCTGGCCCTGGGTGGAAGAGCCACGGCTTCCAGCGTAGAGCTCGATCTTCCCCGGTTTGCGCCGGGAATGGCCGTCGACGGTGACCTGTCCACCCGGTGGTCGTCAAGGGATACGGATAGCGAGTGGATCCAGGTCGAACTGGCCGGACCGGCGCGAATAGTCAAGGTCGTCCTCCGCTGGGAGGCGGCTTACGGCGCGGCTTATGCCATCCAGGTCTCCGCTGACGGCTCGAACTGGCTGGATGTGGCCAGGGTCGTAAATGGCGATGGAGGTATCGATGCGTTGAGCTTCAATCCCGTAGAGGCGCGGTTTGTCCGGCTGCAGGGCGTCAGACGGGGAACCCAGTGGGGGTATTCCCTGTACGAGTTCGAGGTCTATCCGGAAGCTTTTTAACCCCTGTTGAGGTTTTTCCGGCCGCCCGGGCATAGTCTGGGCGGCCGCCCCCATAAAAGAGGAAATTCCTGGCTGGTGCAGAATACATATTTTAACAAAGATATCACCCGGGAGAAGCTGCGTCAAAGGAGACTTCAGGGTGGAAATCCAGCAGCCTTTCGAGCTGCAAGTGATTAAGGCTTTGAATAACAATGTGATCCTGGCCAGAGAGCGACCCGCGGGCCAGGAGATGATCCTCATCGGCAAGGGGCTTGGTTTTCTCTTGCCAAGGGGATCAAAGCTTACCCTCGATGACGCGAGGATCGAAAAGGCCTCCTTGATCGTGGACAGTTCCCGGCGCGAACAATACCAGCAGCTCCTCAAAATCGTTGATGAGCGGATCATCGGGGTGGCGGAGGAGATCATTGAAATGGCTTCAGAGCGCTTCGGTTGCCCGTTGAGCGATCATATCCATGTGGCCTTGCCGGATCACATTGGTTTTGCCCTGGAACGCTTACGGAGGGGGCTGGAGATTCCCAACCCCATGTTGAACGAGATTCGCAACCTCTATGTTCAGGAGTATCGCCTGGCCAAAGAGGCGGCAACTCTCATTGAACAACGTCTGGACGCCAGGTTGCCCGAGTCGGACGTGGGCTTTCTGGCCCTTCACCTTTATGCCGCCAGGTCAAAACGGGATCCCAAGGAGGCTTCCCGCTATCTGGGCCTGATCCGGGAGATCATCGGGATCGTGGAGGGCCGCTACCAGGTGGTTCTGGCCGAGGGGAACCTGGACTATGAGAGATTGCTTATCCACCTGAAGGGCCTTTTTGAAGCGCTGGAAACCGGCAAAAAAGTGGAGAATCCTCTGCTGGACAAGATCCAGGCCGGTTTCTCCGAAGCCTTCGCGTTAGCCGGTGAACTGGCGGCTCTGGTGAAATCCCGGACTGGCCGGGAAGTGCCGCAGGAGCAGGTCGGGTATCTGGCATTGCATCTGGAGCGAATCAAAAATGGTTCGGTCGCCTGAAAAGACCGAAGCTGGCGTGTTACTGGCGTAAGTTTCGTGCCGGGCATGAGCCGGAAAGAGGTGTGTTGCACTTTATGCACCTCTTGCGGCTCATTTTCTTTTCCGGGTATTTGATAAGGAGGTGAGGTTTGGTTCATCTGGGTAGCTCAATAGGGTAGGATCAACTGGTCAGTTTGAAAAATGGAGGTGTTTTAATTGAGTTCCAATTACAACTTCCTCGGTTCACTGCAAAAGATTGGCCGGGCGCTGATGACGCCGGTGGCGGTATTGCCGGCGGCGGCGCTGTTGCTGCGCTTTGGCCAGCCGGATCTCCTGAATATCCCGGCCATCGCCAAGGCCGGCGGGGCGATCTTCGACAACCTGCCGCTGCTGTTTGCCATCGGCGTGGCGATCGGCCTGGCCGCCGAAGCAGGCGTCGCCGGACTATCGGCCATGGTGGGCTATTTTGTCTTTACCAACGTCATGGTAACTATGAACAAGGATATCAACATGGGGGTGTTGGCTGGGATCCTCACAGGTGCGGTTGCCGCCATTCTTTATAACAGATACCACACGGTGAAACTTCCGCCGTACCTGGCCTTCTTTGGTGGACGCCGGTTTGTCCCCATCATCACGGCTCTGGCCGCCCTGATCCTGGGCCTGATCTTCGGCGTGATCTGGCCGCCGGTTCAACAGGGGATTCACGCCGTGGGCAACTGGATCGTGGGCGCCGGCGTGGTGGGCGTCTTTGTCTTTGGCGTGCTGAACAGGTTGCTTTTGCCCCTGGGCCTGACTCATGGGAAACCCAGCCTGGTCTGGTTCGTCTTCGGGACCTTTACCAAACCCGGCGGGACTGCGGTTACCGGCGACTTGAACCGTTTCTTCGCGGGGGACCCGACGGCCGGCAACTTCATGGCGGGCTGGTTCCCGGTGATGATGTTCGGGCTGGTGGGCGTGGCGCTGGCCATGTATCACGAAGCGAAACCATCGCAAAGGAAGGCGGTGGGCGGCCTGCTCTTCAGTGCGGCCCTTACCTCGTTTTTGACGGGGATCACCGAGCCGCTGGAATTTCTCTTCATGTTCCTGGCGCCGGTCCTGTATGTGGTCCATGCGCTGCTTTCGGGATTGTCGATGGCGGTGGTGACCGCGCTGGGGATCAAACATGGTTTTGGATTCTCCGCCGGGCTCATCGACTACGTCCTGAACTTCAACCTGGCGACCAAACCGCTCCTGCTGATTCCTGTCGGCCTTGCGGCCTTTGTGGTCTATTACCTGATCTTCCGGCTGGTAATCCGGGCCATGAACCTGGCCACGCCGGGCCGGGTTGAGGAGGGCGCCGAGGCCGGAGAGGCGGCGAAGGGCTCGGGTAAGTCGATTAGCGCTTGATCTTATGCGGGGAGCCCTGCCTGACGGTGGGTACTTCAGAAAGGATTCCTGACGGTGGTTACTCCGGCAGGGATTCCTCCGGCAGGGTCCCTGCTTTTCTTCCAGATTGCTGTTTGAGAGGAGGTTTCCCATGAGTCAGGCCCAGGAGATTATCGCCGCGTTGGGTGGCAAGGAGAATATCAAGGAGTTGGATTGCTGCATTACCAGGTTGAGATTGGTCCTCAAGGATCCCAAGCTGGTGGACGAAAAAAAGCTGCGGTCCCAGGGGGCGATCGGGGTGATGAAGCTTGGCGCCGCGGTTCAGGTGGTGATGGGGACCACCGCCGAGCTTATTGAGAATGAGATGAGGAAACTGATGGCCGGCGCCTGAGGAGGCAGTCATAGATGAACCAGGAGATCCCGGATGTTACAGAACAGCCGGTGGTATGTTTGTATGCGCCTATTTCTGGAAAGGTGCTTCCCCTTGGGCAGGTGCCGGATCCGGTCTTTGCCGCCGGGATGGTTGGCGACGGGGCAGCCATTGAACCCGAGGGAGATCTGGTGTTGGCGCCGGTGGATGGTGAAATAGCGGCATTGTTTCCCACCGGCCACGCCATAGCCCTGCGTACGCCAGGCGGATTTGAGGTGCTGGTCCATATCGGAGTGGACACGGTGAAAAGCGTGGGGCTTTTTCAGGCTCTGGTCGCCAAGGGAGCCCATGTCCGCCGGGGTGAACCGTTGATTAAAATCGATCTGGAGGGGTTGCGCCGGCAGGCGCCGTCCATGCTCTCGCCGGTGGTGGTCACCAACCTCCCGCGGGGAGCCAGATTGCGGATTACCGGGGGCCCGAAGGTTAAAGCCGGTAGGGACCCTTTGTTTGAGGTATATATGAGCGGGGAGTATTGTGGAAAATCTTACAGAGGAACGGAGAGCCGGTGAGCTTATGAAACGTATTCTGGAAGCCTGTGCCAGTGATTTTCGCCAGATGTCTCCTGCCGAGCTTTTGCAGGCCATCCGGCTTGGGGAGGGCCGTACCCTGGTGGCGGAGACAGTCTGTATCGCGCCGCCTTTGGTGGACGGGCTGACCAACGCGGAACTGGCGGCGGCCTTTGGCGCGGACCTGGTTTTGCTGAACGCCTATGACGTGCAAAATCCCTTGATAACCGGCCTGGTTCCGGCTACCCCCGCCGAGCTCAAGCGGCTAATCGGCCGGCCGGTGGGGATAAATCTTGAACCTTCGGACAGTCCCTCGGTTACTCCGGGGCGGCGGGCCACGGCGGCCAATGCAGAGGCGGCTGCCGGGCAGGGAGTTGATTTTGTGGTGATCACCGGCAACCCCAACACCGGAGTAACCAACCAGGCGATTGCCGGGGCGCTGCGGGCCATCAAAAACCGTGTTGGCGGGCGCCTGTTTCTGGCGGCTGGCAAGATGCACGGCGCCGGGGTGGTGGATGAGCCTGGCGCGCTTTTAGTGGACGAGAAGACGCTGGAGGAATTTGTGACGGCGGGGGCGGATGTGATTCTGGTGCCGGCGCCGGGTACCGTGCCGGGGATGACGGTGGAGGTGGCGCGGGCCATGGTGAGCCGGGCGCACCGGCTTGGAGCCCTGGCGATGACCGCCATTGGCACGTCGCAGGAGGGAGCCGACGAAGGGACTATCCGGCGGATTGCCATCGACAGCAAATCCACCGGCGCGGATATCCATCACATCGGGGACGCGGGGTTTAGTGGAGTGGCGGTGCCGGAGAATATCCTGGCGTATTCCATCGCGATCAAGGGCCGGCGGCATACCTACCGGCGGATGGGGCTTTCGCCCCTGCGGTAGAGCCTTTTCGTGGAAATTCTGGGTGGGAAGTGAGACTTTGTACCGTCGCGAGGTTGTCATCAAAAATGAAACGGGGCTCCATGCCAGGCCGGCGGCCTATTTTGTGAAAGAGGCCAGCGGGTTTCAGGCGGCAATCTGGGTGGGCAAAAGCGGTCAGAGGGTCGATGCGAAGAGCATTATCAGCGTGATGAGCCTGGGGGTCGCCAGGGGGGATATGGTGGAAATTTCCGCCGAAGGCGCCGATGCCACGGAAGCTGTAGAGGCCCTGTGCCGGTTGGTTGAGACGGGCTTCCCGGCTGATTGAGACGACGGTTGCGCAAATGAGGGGGGACACGAATGCTCTTCAAGGGTATTGCCGCCGCCGGGGGGGTTGCGACTGGCAAGGCGCTGATCTGGGCGGATTCGCGGTTTGTACAGCCACCGGCGCTTTCACCGGAGGATATTCAGGGCGAACTGGACAGGTTTGAGGCGGCAATCCGGCAAACCCGCCAGCAACTTGAGGCGCTGCACCAAAAATTGGAAAAGGAGGTGGGCCGGAAAGAGGCGGAGGTCTTTACCGCCCACCTGCTGTTTTTGGAGGATCCAGCCCTGGTGGGTCGTGTCCGTCAGGAGGCGGCCAATCAGCGGAAAAAAATCGAGGCCGTATTGCCCGAGGTAATCCGGGAATTGGCTGGCAAGCTGGCGGCGGTGAACGATCCTTACCTGCAAGCCCGGGCCGCCGATGTGGAAGATGTGGGCAGGCGGCTCTTGCGGGCGCTTGCCGTGGCTGACGGTGCTGTCTTAACCAGCGGGTGGGACGAGCTGGCGTCTTCCGTCGAGCCACGGGTGGTGGTCGCCGGAGATCTGGGGCCTTCCGAGACGGTGGAGATGCCGCGTGAGAAGGTGCTGGCGTTGGCGACGGCCAGAGGCGGCCCCAACTCACATATGGCGATTCTGGCGCGGGCCATGGGCATTCCCGCCGTGGTCGGAGCCGGAGAAGAGATCCTGGAGGCGGTCGGCTCCCATGACGAGATCATTGTGGATGGGGATGCCGGCCTGGTCATTGTCCGGCCCGGGGCGGAGGAACTCCGGGAATATCGCCAAAAAGCACGGGCTGCGGGCGATGCAGCGCACCGCCGGGCGGCGTCCGGGTTGGAAAGGCTTGAAGCGGTGACCCTGGATGGCCGGCGGGTGGATCTGGCGGTGAATATCGCCGGGGCGTCCGAAGCAAAAGCAGCGGCGGCCAGCGGCGGGGCGGCTGGCGTGGGCCTTTTCCGCACCGAATTTCTGTACCTGGGAAAAGAGTCCCCGCCCGGCGAAGAGGAGCAATTTAAGGTGTACCGGCGGGTGGTTGAACTGATGGCCCCTCACCGGGTGATCATCCGGACCCTGGATGTGGGCGGGGATAAGGCGATTTCATATCTGGGCATCTCTCGCGAGGAGAATCCCTTCCTGGGCTGGCGCGGGATCCGCTTCTGCCTGGAGCAACCGGCGTTGTTCAAAACGCAGTTACGGGCGATCTTACGGGCCGGCAGCTTCGGCAAGGTGGGGTTGATGTTCCCGATGGTGACCGCCGTGGAGGAGGTACGGCGGGGCAAAGCCCTGGTGCGCGAGGCGATCACCGAGTTGCGCGCGCAGGATGTACCCTTTGACGAAGAAGTGGAGATCGGGGCGATGGTGGAGACGCCGGCGGCTGCGGTAATCGCCGATGTGCTGGCCGCGGAAGTGGATTTTTTGAGCATCGGCACCAACGACCTCACCCAGTATGTAACCGCGGCGGATCGAGGCAACGGCAAGGTCGCCGCCCTGGCCGACCACTTTCACCCGGCGGTGCTGAGGTTGATCCGGGGGGTGGTGGAGGCTGCGCATCGTGCGGGCATCTGGGTTGGGATGTGCGGCGAGATGGCCGGGGACGTCATGGCCACCCCTTTATTGCTGGGCCTTGGGCTTGATGAACTGAGCATGGCCTTGCCGGCGGTTTTGCCGGTAAAACAGGCCATCCGGGCAACGAATTTCCGCCAGGCTCAGGAGTTGGCCGGGGCCGTGCCGGGGTTGGGCACTGCCGCCGAGGTCCGCCGGCTGCTTGCCGGAAGACAACATTGACTGTCGATGGGCTGCTCAATCGGTGGTTCGGTTTGTGAAGGAGCAAGGTGGCCATGCAAAAAGCTCTTGAGGTCCGTAGGCGCCAGAGGGAGGAATATATCGGCACAGCTCGATCATATGCGCTGGAGTTACAAAAGCGGGTAGGATCTTTAAGCGCGGTGCTGATCGGTTCGGTGGCCAGAGGGGATTTCAACCTGTGGAGCGATCTGGATGTGGTAGTTATCTCGGACAATATGCCTGCAGAACCCCTGAAACGCTCTGAGTTGCTATATAGTGTTGCCAAGCCCCTGGTTGAGCCTAAAGGGTACACCCGTGACGAATTCAAAAAGCTGCTCGGGAAGAAAAACCCTTCGGCTGTCGCTGTGGCAAAGGAAGGTGTGGTTCTTCTCGATGACGGTTTTCTGAAAAATACCCTGTAGGAAGGCTCAAGGCTCTTCTTCCGTCACCTTCTTACCACCCTGGCGATCTCCTCTCCCACCATGGCCAGCCCGGGCTGGACGATAAAATCCAGATTGTCGAGGGCTCCCGCCAGCCCCTTTTGTTCCGGCTTGATCTGGCCGGATTCACGCATGCTGGCGTAGCCGTGGTGTGCGGTGACCGCCATCAAATCCAGGGTAATCCCCAGCCGGGCGACCTTATGCGCCCAAAACGAGCCAAGTTCGATGTCGGCGTCGCTCAGCCAGTTTGCGCCGTTGGGATGGTTGTGAACCATATAGATCTTTTGCGTGCCGGCTGGCGTGAAGTTGCCGAAAGCCACTTCCCACGGGATATAATAGATCCCGTCCCGGAAATTTTGAGTCACGCTGGCAACCTTCAGCACCGCTCCCGTGGCGTCCACGAAGAGCACGCGGGCTTCCTCGTGATCGAGGGGGGCGATTTGACTGCAGGTATATAAAAAGGCATCCTTTGCCGATAGGACGGTTTGGCGTCCACCCTGCCCTCTCTGGGCGCTGGAAACGGTTGCCTGGCTCCCGGGCGCCTGGCCGGCCGACGCGATTGTAGGAGCCGGGATGGCGACGATGAGAATCAGCAGGATGCCCATCCCAAAAGCTTGCTTCATTGCCTTCACGTACTCCCGTACTCGTGTTAAGTTAACATAATGTTTTCGGCGTGTCCCGGCCGATCCCCTCCCGTTAATTCCTGCCAGTGGAGGATGTAATGCGGAGAAATAGGAAGCGGAGGATGCGAGAGGAAAAGTATTGAAGGAATGGCGTTTTGGGGGGAGAATAGATAGACGGATGTCCCTGTCCGGCCAAGATGCAGAAAAGATGCAGAAAGATGCAGAAATATAGCAGACGGAAGAAGAGGACAAAATCAACAATTTCATGGAGGGCAAGGAACTTTGGCGAAATTGGACGTTGTTCAGGTGATCACGCGCGAGTTGGGACTGAGGCGGAGCCAGGTGGAGAACACGGTGAAACTGCTCGACGACGAGAACACCGTGCCATTCATCGCCCGGTACCGCAAGGAGATGACCGGCGAGCTGGATGAGGAGGCCATCCGCAATATCGAGGAACGCCTGGCCTATCTGCGCAACCTGGAGGCCCGCAAGGAGGAGGTCGTCCGGCTCATCGGCGAACAGGGGAAGCTCACCCCGGAGCTTCAGGAAGCGATCGAGGCGGCGGTCAAGCTCCAGGAGGTGGAGGACCTCTACCGCCCGTACAGGCAGAAACGGCGCACCAGGGCCACCATTGCCAGGGAGAAGGGGCTGGATCCCCTGGCGCAGCTCATCATGGCGCAGGAGATGGAATCCGGTTCCGTGGAGGAACAGGCGGCGGCCTATATCAACGCCGAACTTGGCGTGGAATCGGCGGAGCAGGCCCTGGCGGGCGCGCGGGATATCATCGCCGAGGCAATTTCGGACGACGCGAAGATCCGGCAGGCGGTGCGGGATTTCACCTTCAAAGAGGGGGTGATGACCTCCCGGACCGAAGATCCCGCAAAGGTCAGCGAGTATCAGATGTACTACGAGTTCTCGGAGCCGGTCGCGAAGATCCCGCCGCACCGGGTGCTGGCCCTGAATCGCGGCGAGTCGGATGAGATCCTCAAGGTAAGCATCGAGGCGCCCGTCGACACGGTATTGTCGCTGGTGCGCAACATGGTGATTACCAACCCCCGTTCCATTTTCAAGGCGGCGCTGGAGGAGACCTGCGAGGATGCTTACCGGCGGCTGATCGCCCCCTCCATCGAACGCGAGGTGCGGGCCGGCCTGACCGAAACCGCCGAGAAGCATGCGATTGGCGTCTTTTCCATCAACCTGCGCAACCTGATCTTGCAGGCGCCCGTGCGCGGGAAGGTGGTTCTGGGGATCGACCCCGGCTTCCGCACAGGGTCCAAGGTGGCGGTGGTGAACAGGCTGGGCGATCTCCTGGCCACGGCCACCATCTACCCGCACCCGCCCCAGAAGGAGTACGATCAGGCCAAGGCGGTACTCCTGGATCTCATAAGAAGGCATGAGGTGGAGATCATCACCATCGGCAACGGCACTGCTTCCCGGGAGACGGAGCTTCTGGTGGCGGACCTGATCCGGGAGGCGCCGCGGGAAGTGGCTTACATCATCGTGAGCGAGGCGGGCGCTTCGGTCTACTCGGCGTCGAAGCTGGCCAGGGAGGAGTTCCCCGATCTGGATGTTTCCATCCGGGGCGCGGTCTCCATCGCCAGGCGGCTGCAAGACCCCATGGCGGAACTGGTCAAGATCGATCCGAAGTCCATCGGGGTTGGGCTTTACCAGCATGATGTGAACCAGACCCAGCTTGACGAATCACTGGGCGACGTGGTGGAATCCTGCGTGAACTACGTGGGGGTGGAGCTGAACAGCGCGTCGCCGGCGCTCTTGCAGTATGTGTCGGGGATCTCCTCGGCGGTGGCGAAGAATATTATCAAACACCGCCAGGGAAACGGGGCTTTCCGCTCCCGACGCCAGTTGATGAAGGTCTCGCGGCTGGGGGAGCAGACTTTTACCCAGTGCGCGGGGTTTCTGCGGATTTCCGAAGGGGATAACCCGCTGGACAACACGCCGGTCCACCCGGAATCCTACGAGGTGGCGGAGAAGATTCTGGCGCTGGTCGGTTACGATCTGGAGAGTTTGCGGGATCGTGATCCGGAGCAGACCGCCCGGCGGCGCAAGGCGCTCCAGGGGCTCAAGATGGAGGAGACCGCCGCGAAGGTGGGGGCCGGGGTGCCCACCGTGAGGGACATCATCGAGGCCTTGCAAAAACCCGGCCGCGACCCCAGGGATCAGCTTAATAAACCCCTCCTGCGGACCGATGTTCTGACCATGGAGGATCTCCAGGTGGGGATGGAACTGGACGGGACCGTGCGGAACGTGGTGGACTTCGGCGTCTTTGTGGACATCGGGGTGAAGGAGGACGGTCTGGTGCATATCTCCGAGCTGAGCGACCGGTTCGTGAAGGAGCCCACCGAGGTGGCGGCGGTGGGGGATATCGTCAAGGTCAGGGTCAAGAGCATCGATCTGGAGCGCGGGCGAATCGGCCTGACCATGCGCCTGGAGAAGCCGGCGAAGCCCGCCGGGACAGCCCCAAAATCGGCTTCCGCGCCAGTTTCCGGTTCGCCGGGGGCGGGTTCCCGATCCCCCGGCTCAGGGCAACGGAGACAGTCCGAACCCAGTCTGGAAGATAGATTGGTAAAACTTAGAGAGCACTTTAACCAGGCCGGAGGTGCCGGATCGGCGTCGAAGCCCATCAAAAAGTGAAATACTTTCCTGAAATACCAACTCGAAGCAACTCAGGGGTGGACAAATCGAGAATGCGATTTAAACGATGGATGATGATGGTGATGGCTGCCGGGGTTCTCCTGGGCGGCGTTTTTGCAAACCATGACCAGGCCTTTGCCCAGCCGCCGGTTCTCCGTCTGGTCTATCCCCCGGCGGACGGCCAGGTGGTCGACTCCCAGACCTTCTACGTCCTGGGCTCCACGACTCCCGACGCAACTCTCAAGGTAAATGGGGCTCCCGTGGAGTTGGAGCCCAACGGGGCCTTTTTGACCATGGTGACCGTTCCCGCCGGCGCCAGCATGTTGACGTTGGAAGCCTCAAAAGGCGGGGAAACCACCAGGGTGACCCGCTCGGTGGTCTTTCCCGCCCCCTGGACCACTTCTCCCGTCTCGCCGGCCACCATCGAGAAGGGGCGGCTGCGCCCGGCCCGGGAACAGGTGCTCCAGCCGGGAGACGTTCTCAGGGTGTTCATGAAGGGAAGCCCGGGCGGCAAGGCGACCTTCAGCATCGGCAATTTCAAGGTCAGCCTTCCCATGGTGGAATCCACGGAGTATGTGGAAAGGGATTCGGGAGAAGCTCTCTTCGGCGATGGCACAAAGGCCACGCTGATCCGGGACGTGAAGGGCCTGTACAGCGGCACCTACGTGGTGCAGCCGGGCGATAAGATCGATTCGGCGATCATCGGATTTAAGCTGGTGATGCCCAACGGCGAGATAGCCACCGCTGTCGCTCCGGGCCGGGTGACCTTTGAATCGGGGGCCATCCCCCGCATCGCGGAATTTGTGGAGGAGCCGGGGATCATCCGGACCGGCCCCAACACCAGCCGCACCATGCACCTTCCGAAAGG
Source organism: Bacillota bacterium (assembly GCA_023381695.1). GTDB lineage: Bacteria > Bacillota > UBA5301 > JAMCQP01 > JAMCQP01 > JAMCQP01. The sequence continues at coordinate 71,390 of JAMCQP010000038.1, forward strand.
GGTAAGGCTGTGGGTGGTCGGCCAGGATGGGGATTTCTTCAAGGTTCGTCTGGCGGAGGGAGTCACCGGCTGGGCGGCCGTAAAACAGTTGAAGGTGCTCCCGCCCGGCGCCCCGGTGCCTTTCAGCACCGTCTCCTCTTTCCGGACGATCGCCATGCCGGATCGGACCCAGATCCGCCTGTATCTGTCCGAGCGGTTGCCTTTCCGCGTGGAGCAATCCGATAATCCGAACCGGCTCACTCTGACGGTTTACGGCGCCACGGCGGCGACCGAGTCGATCCTGTACGACCCGGCGGACAAGTTGATCCGGGAGATCCGGTGGTCGCAGCCCGCCGCCGGTGCCTATCAGCTGCGGATTGATCTGAACGTCAAGCAGCAATGGGGCTTTGACTGTTACTACGACAAGACCGAACTCGTTCTGGAGGTCAAGAAACCGCCGGCCCGCCACAGCATGGGCGGGCCGCTGGCCGGTCGGACCATTGTGGTCGACGCCGGCCACGGCGGCACGGAAAACGGGGCAATCGGGGCCACGCTGCTCATGGAAAAAGAGGTGAACCTGCGGATCGCGCTGGAACTGAGGGAATTTCTGGAGAAGGCCGGCGCCAGGGTGGTGATGACCAGGGTCAACGACGCCACCCTGGAACTCCCGGACCGGGTCAAGATTGCCGTGGAAAACCGGGGGGATCTCCTGGTCAGCATTCACAACAACGCCCTATCGGACGGGTTCAATCCCTGGGAGGTCCACGGCACGAGCACATACTATTATCACCCTCAGAGCCTTCCCCTGGCCCGGGCGCTCCAGCGCTCCCTGGTGGAGGCTCTTAAATTGCCGGACTACGCGGTCTTCTACCGCAATCTGGCCATGACCCGGATTACCTGGATGCCCGCGGTTCTCATCGAGGTGGCCTTCATGATCAACCCAAAGGAAGAGGCGCTTCTGGCCCAGCCGGAGTTTCAGCGCAAGGCCGCCGTGGCCATCGTGAAGGGGATCGAGGACTTCTTCGACAGCGCGGCGGATTAATTCATCCTGAGCGGGGAGGAACCATTCACCCTGCAGCCAGCATAAAAAACGCTGGCTTTTTTTCGTGGTTGTCATGTAAAATAGGTATGTATGTAGGAAAGAAGAGAGAGGGATCGCCGTGGCAAGGAGAGAACACGGGAGCCCCGGTAAAAGGGGAAGCGACGCCCAGGAGGCGGTGGCCGCCCGTTTGCGCCAGGGGCTGGTCGATGAATTGATCAGCAAAGGCTATATCGATCTCGATGACAGGCCGCTTGAAGAAGCCTTCCGGGCGGTGCCCCGACACCTCTTCGTGGCCGGGGTGGCCGATCCTGGTTATGCCTACCGGGACGAGGTGATACCGCTCAAGCCCGGCGCAAGCACAGTCTCGCAGCCGTCGGTGGTGGCGATCATGTTGAAGGGATTGGAGCTTGAGCCGCGACTAAAGGTTCTGGAGATCGGCACGGCTTCCGGTTATTCCGCGGCGCTGCTGGCGGAACTGGTGGGCCCGGAGGGGAAAGTCTACACGGTGGAGATCGACCCCCAGCTTGCACAGCAGGCCAGGCAGGCCCTGGACCGGGCGGGATACCCGGGGGTGGAGGTCAGGGCCGGCGACGGCAGCCTCGGGCTGCCGGAAGAGGCGCCGTTTGACCGGATCGTGATCACCGCCACGACTGCCCGGATCTCGCCGCAACTGGTGGAACAGCTGGCGGTGGGCGGGGTGCTTCTGACGCCGTTCAACCTCCCCGGATTGCCCTCGCTCTTGCTGCGGTTGCGCAAAGAGGTCAACCCTGGAGAAGCGCCGGGTCGCCCGGCTCACCTGGACCACGGGGATCTCCGACTGGCAGGAGAGTTTGTGGGCGTGCCGGTCTGTTTCGTGCCCTTGCGGGGGGCTTACCGGGGAGATGATCGCCGTGGCGCGGATTCCGATGTTTTGGACCCCGATGGAGGCCGGGCGCTCGCCCGCGCTCTGGCTTTAGTTTTGAGGCGGATGCCGGGGTTGCCGCTGGACGAACAGATGGGGCTTGGCCTCATGGGGGTTTGGAAATACCGGGAGGCTGCCGAAAGAATTGATGAAGACACGATTTTAAATGCCTGGCGGGCGGAGGGACGCCCCGGACTGAAAAGGTTTGGCGTGGAGGTCGCTCCGGAGGCGCTCCGCTTGAAACAGGCCGTGGATCTTGAAAAGCTCAGGATCTTTGTTAAAAGTCTCGGAAATCAGGTCGACATTTAGGGGAGGAACGGTTATGAACAGAAAGCTGTACCGGTCGAAGACCGATTGCATCATCGCCGGGGTGGCCGGCGGGTTGGCGGATTACTTCGAGATCGATGTCACGATTGTCAGGTTGTTGTGGGTAATGGCGGTCTTCCTGGGCGGCACGGGGGTTCTGGCTTACCTGGCGGCCTGGCTGATCATCCCGCCGGCGCCGGATTCACCTCTGGAAAGGCGAGATCCAGGAGCCCAACCGATTGGGACGGGGGCGGGCCAGGGCGACACAACAGAGCAGGGCCATGCCTCTGAACAGGGCTATATATCCGAACAGGGCCGCACAGAGGTCCACAACCACAACAGGTACAGCGCCGAATACCGGCGGCGGACCTTCGGCTGGATTCTGATCGTCATCGGCATCCTCTTTCTGGTGCGCAACTACTGGCCCTGGGTGGATATGGACCTCTTCTGGCCGGTAATCCTGGTGCTGATCGGCGTGGTATTGATCGCCGGAGGGTTCAAGGGGGGAAGAAGAGCGTGAACATCAATTACGAGCGATTTACCAGCGGTTTGATCCTGATCTTTATCGGGGTGGTCTTTCTCTTTATCAATTACGGCTACCTGGACTGGGCTGTCTGGCGGGTGCTGGTGGATCTGTGGCCAGTCCTTTTGATCCTGTTTGGCGTCAAGATGCTCCTGGGGAGGAAGGCCGGGTTTTTTGCGACGCTGGCGGTGCTGGTGCTATTCCTGGGGTTTGCTTTCTGGCAGGGGGCTGCGTCTCCCGGGGAGAGCCGGTTCGGGAAATGGTATGAGGGCTGGTCCGGCGAGCGGGTTAACCCGCGGGACCGCGCGGAACGGACGGTCAAGCTGGAGGAGCCCTTGCCCAGGGGGGTTACCGAGGCCGGGGTAAGGGTCCAGTTCGGGGCGGGGAGGCTGACCATCGAGGATACCACCGGCGCGCTGGTCTCGGGCAGCTTTACCGGTTCCGGCTGGCGTAAACCGGAGATCCGTTGGCAGGATCGGCACGGAGAAAAGGCGGAGGTGGAGATCCGGGAGTCCGTCAACTGGCGGCCCAACCTGGGTTCCAGCCGGGGGGCGACCTGGCTGCTCAAGCTGAACAACCGCATCCCCCTGGATCTGCGCCTGGAGCTGGGCGCCGGCTCAAGCTATCTGGATCTCTCCCAGTACCGGATCCGGGACCTGCGCATGCAGGTGGGCGCCAGTTCGTCCTACGTGAAACTGGGTGGCCTGGAGCAACATGTGAAAGTCTCCGTGGAATCCGGGGCATCACACATGACCCTCTCGGTGCCGCGTGATTCGGGCCTCAAGATCGCCATGGACGGCGCGCTGGTCTCCCTGAAAGGGAACAACTTCAGCCAGGCGGGACTTGTCCGCTCGGGCGACCTGTACACTTCGCCGAATTATGCCACCGCCAGGAACAAGATCGACATGGACATCTCCGCGGGAGCGGCCAGCTTTGAGCTGATGTTTTATTGAGTTAACAAAACTATCCATGCGTGATAATATAATAGTAAATTAAATGCAATTGCAGTAAACACAAGTATACAATTTTTTCCCCGAAAGGGCAAACCCGTCGAAAGACGGGGACGCAAAGCCACGGGTCTACAGCCGCAAAGAGTATGACATGTTGCCTGTTCTTCAGGCGGCGCCATTGTTGCGGCCAGGATCGCCGGGTTCCCGAAGGTGGAGCAACGATTGACAGCCTGCTCTTCGGGTTTCGGGGGAGCAGGCTTTTGGTGTTCGATAATGACGGCCCCTTTATTCTTATCAAGCCATCTGACTGATACACGGACGTGAGGAGATGGATCGGGTGCACCTGGATTCAAGGTCAAAGACAAGGGAAGTCGCTATCCTTGTAGTTTTTTTCGGGGCCTTGGTCTTTAGTTTTAATGCCTTAACCGCTCCAGTTGCGGCGCAGCCACTGCTATCCCAACTGGCCCAATTAGGCCAGGAGCCCCAGACATCCCATGAAGCGCGGATGATTACCCGGATCCTGGCCCGGGAAACGAGCGATCAGGTGGAACTGGTGGTCAAAGGTACCAAGCTTCTCACCTACCAGCTTCGCCAGGATCGGGTTGGGGAAACAAGCGATCAATCGCCAGCCCAGAACCTGCTGTTTGAATTCCCCGACGCGGCTTTGCCGTCTGACTTTGCCGCGCCAGCGGTGGCCAATGAGTTCATCAAGCAGGTGGAGGTTCGGGAGGATCAGGCGGCCCGGAAGGTAACCGTGGTGGTGACTCTGGCCCAACCGGCTTCCCCCCAGGTCTACCTTTCTCCGGACGCCAAAGAAGTGCTGATCCAGTTTACAAAGATTTCATCTCAGAGTGCTCAGACTGATCAGGCAGCTCAGACGGTTCAGGCTACCACTCCATCTACCAGCCAGGCGTTGACTCCCTCACCCTTTCAAGTCTTTCCGCTGGTTTACGCCGATCCGGAAGCCGTGGCCGGCATTCTGAAGCGACTCATCCCGTATGGCGAAAACAAGGTGCAGGTGGAAAAAGGCCGGCACGCCATCGTGGTTGCCGACCTGCCCACGGAAGCTCTGGCGGGGGTAAGGCAACTTCTGGCCTAGGTGGACAAGCCCCTCCCCCAGGTCTTTATCGATGCCCAGATCCTGGAGATCAACTCCGACGCCATCTCAAACCTCGGGGTGGGACTCAGCAACGCCCTGCTCACCACCGCCACCGAACAGAGCGAGACCTTCGGGCAGGTGCCCATGGAGATTCAGCCATTTGTGCGCTCGCCGATTGCCATCTCCGCCACGCTGAATATGCTCAAGGCGCAGGGCAAGGCCCGGGTCCTGGCCAACCCGCGGGTCACCACCATGGATGGCGAGGAAGCCTCGGTGGTCACCGGCGAGCGAATCCCGATCTTTGTGACCGAGACCAACGGAAACCAGACCTTTCAAATCAAGCAGGACATCGTGGCGGGCATTGAGCTGAAGATCACCCCCAGGGTCAATGAAGGGGAGATCATCACGACCCGGATTCGCACCGAAGTCTCCAACATCACCGGGGTGACCAGCGCCGGTTACCCCACCACCAGTTCGCGGGAGGCCACCACCATCATCCGGGTGAAGGCCGGGGAGACCATCGTGATCGGCGGTTTGCTGGAGGACCGGACCATCAAGCAGACCAGCAAGCTTCCGCTGTTGGGGGATATCCCGTTTATAGGCCGGCTCTTTTCCAGCGTGCGGCAGGAGAACAAGCAGACGGAGCTATTCATCTTTATCACGCCGTATCTGGTCAAGTAGCCAAGTTTGAGGTGAATGGGCAGGATGAAGCAAGCCATAAAGCTGTTGCTGTCGTTGGCACTTGTTCTGGCGGCGCTGTCCGGCATGGAGGCAGATATAAACGCTGCCGGCCGCAGCTCGGTCAGCGGCAGGGTACTATACAATGGCCAGGGGATCAGCGGGATAAAAGTTTACCTGGTGCCCGAGGCCGAAGTGGCCAAAATGCCGCGAAAGATTCCCGATGCGCGCGTTGCCGTGGGGGAGGGAGGCCTTACCAACGCCGAAGGCCGTTATACCATAACTGGCGTCCCGGAAGGAAGCTACCAGGTCTTTATCTTCGATGAACATGCCCCAAGCAGTTTTGTAGGCCAGCCGGGATTTTGGGGGGAGGTTGGAGAAAAAGTTCCTGAGGTGGGAGATGGCGCAACGGTAGCCCCCGATGTTGAATTAATAAGAGCTATCCAGACAAAATCGCCTCAAAACGGGGAAATTATGCCGAAAACACCGGTGGAATTCCTCTGGGAAACGTGACCGGGAGCCGCTTCTTATACCTTATCTATTTTTGACGCCCAAGGAAGATTGCTGCACGAGGAAAAAGGGATAACGGGCCCCAGCCAGAAAACCCTGTTCAGTTGGGCTTTGGGAGGGGTATTTACCTGGCAGGTCACTGCTTATAACCGTCAGGGTGGAATAATTGGCCAGAGTTTATTCCCCCCCGAAAAGAGGCCGGTATTTTTATTGGGACAGCCCAGCCGTCCACCTGTTTTGTGGTCGTTAATGGTGGGGGGAGAAACCGGTAATGGAAGACTCCGAAACCTGAAAAAGACCTTTTTGCGTACTGATGAAAGCGTGGTTGTCTGGCAGGAATGGGCAAATGTCCGTGGAGAACATGTCGTGGTTGCCAGGTTTTATAATCCGCTGGGCCAGCAATATCACGAAATTCGGAGCATAATACGTCCTTCAAGTTTAAAGACCGGGCAATGGATCAATATTGCCGGACATAGGGCGGCAGAAATCCCGGGACAATGGAAAGTGGAGATTTGGGTAGATAATCAGTTATTAAGGACCGAAACCTTTGAGGAGGAGGCTGAGAACCGCCGCCGCCGCCTTCCTGGTCATAGGCAAACTCCACCCGTGGTGGAGAATCAGTCATACCTCGATGACCACTCCAGGATCCCGGCAAAGAAGCCGCCAAAGTTGGGTGGGCAACCGCGTCAAGATGTCCAGCCCCCCGGAAACAACAAGCAAAAGGACGGCCAGCGGGTCGTAGCCGTAAGCCGTAACCCGGCCCAGGGCATCCACCGGCGTAGTTGGTCGCCTTGCCCATGGTCTAATTGGTGGGCAAACAGCAAGTGGAAAAATAATTGAGGAAAATAGTATTTTCGTAGCTCTTCCTTCAAGAAGCGCATTAGGTCGTTGGGTGGAGGTCAAATACAAAGATAAAAGTATTAAATCGGAGGTTTGGGATGTTGGCCCTTGGAATGAAAATGACCCATATTGGGAAAAAGGAACCAGGCCCTTAGCCGAAGAAGGAATAAGCAAATCTATGAAAGGCACCAATGGAGCCGGTATGGATCTTTCCGACGCTTTATTTGAGGCATTGGGAATGAAAGACAACGATTGGGTTAGATGGCGATTCGTTACACCGTAAGGGCTTTGGTTTATTCAAATGGTTATGGAGGTAGGAGAAATGCGCTCAAAGATGATTCTGAGTTTGCTTGTTTCTTTGACTATAATAGTCGGCGCTTCCTTTGGCCTTGTGGCTAGCCAAGAAAAAGAAGAGATTCTTTTTGTTAAAGCCTCATCAATAGGAAAGGGAGGAGATCTCTGGTCAATTAAGATTGACAGAACTAACCTTCGCCAGTTAACAAACAATGGAAATATCATTTCCGGAAGCTGGTCCCCTGATCGGAAGTTTTTAGCATATGGCACCAAGGTCGATGGGGCTCTAGGTGCTATCTGGATTCAGAAAATCAATGCTCCTACAAGTGCTAAACGGCTCAGTAGCGAGAAAGGTAATGCAGATCCGGTTTGGTCACCAAGCGGAAAGCAAATTGCCTTTGTGAGCTGGAATAATGGCAGCTATAGTTTGATGTTGGCAGACGTAGAAACTTATAACATAAAGACAATTTATACCTCTAAGGAACCACTTTCCAAACCAAATTGGGCACCTGATGGGAAAAGCATTGCTATTACCGAAGGCTTCAATATTGGCTATGGAATTATCGTTGTTAAACTTTCTGGAGAAAAAGAAGAGATCACGGAGAGATACCATTCACAAAACCCAGCTTGGGATTGGACTGGCGAAAACCTGGTTTATAACAATTACTTTACAAATAATGGAACGCAAAAAGAAGAGGAAAAGGAATTGGGAATATGGATTTGGAATCGACTGTCGAAGGAAAAAATTAATATAATATCTGGTAGTCTGGAGGAGCAGCCAATCCAACCAGTTTGGTCAAGAGATAATTCCCAAATTGCATATGTGGTTGTTAAAAGAAAAAGCCCACCAAGTATTTGGATTACAAGTCGTGATGGGAAGAGGAAATTTAAGCTTTTTGAAGGAGGATACAACCTTTTCTGGTAATACTAACATTTCCAACTGATGTCGGCAAGGGTGCAGTTTCTAACAATCCTTGACGCAGTCTTCTCAGATTCCATGACCGGGCAGGTAGGAACTTCTTCCTACCCGCCCGCCTGCCATTATGACCCATTTCCAAGGAGCAACTTGGTAGCGGTGTCAGACACATTTCATCCTGGATAGCCTTGAGGCTTGCCCCCAAGTCTCTGCAACGGAAGATGCACAGGCGGCTGATGAATGAACTGGCGCAGGATTTTGATACGCAGGCGCCTAAGGCGGTGGAACGGCTTGATGAGGCTGGCTTTGAAGACGCCATGGGAGTAATGGCGCTACCTGAGCCTTACGCCAGCGAGATTTGCTTGTCTACAATCCGGCCAGCCATGTGACCACCCGGACGGACGCCAGGGGCAATACCACCACCTTCTACTACAATGCCACCGGCAACGTAACCCGCGAGGTGGAGCCGCTGGGCCATGAGGCCCGGACGACCTGGGATGCGGCGTACAACAAGACCAGCATCACCAACGCCCGCGGACAGGTCTTCGCTTTTGCCTATGATGGCAAACAGAACCTGACCAGGGTCACCGATCCGCTGGGCGGCATTACCCAATTGGAATACGATCCGGTCTTTAACAAGGTCAAGCGGGTGATCGATCCCAAGCATCAGGAGTTCCGCCTGGAATATGACAGCCGGGGCAACCTGGTGGCAATCACCGGTGCCCTGGGGCGGGTCACCAGGTTTAGCCACGATGGCGCGGGCCCTGAAAGTCTGCATCGTTATCAATATGTCTACAACAATCCAATTAATTACCTTGACCCTTATGGATTTTCAACATGGGTAGAAACTTTACGTTACCCAGCAACTTTAATCCTTACCGCGACAGCAGTTGCAGTAACAACCGCGGTTGTAATTGATACAACAGCTGAAGTTATTTATAATGCCGCGAAAGATCTAATAATGCATGCCAAAGAGGATTCAAGCGATGATTCGAAAGAAGGTGAAGATGATGCTACCCCTCCTGGGTATGATCCCGATACCTGGACAAGAGGTAGGCCTAGCAGGCCGACCGAACCAAAAGATAGTTATTATGACCCCCAGAAGGGCGAATGGCACTACCATCCAGAAGATGAATACCATAACCCACATTGGGATTATAAAGCACCGGGTAGAAAGAATAACCCTTGGAAACGTATTCCTATAGATGATAAACCACCGCTTAAACCAGCACCAAATCCGACAACTAATAATCAATGCGGAGGAAATTGAATATGTTAATTGTTCAGTTTGTAGATAAACTTAAAGGCCCTCAAGGTTTTCCGGAGTGGCTTGGAGATAATTTGCATTGGTTCACGAAAAATACGAAGCAAAAAAAAATGGCTCTGATCAGGTTCCCTGAAGAAGGTAATAAAAATGAATGGTTAGCTCTTGGAGAAACGCTTATAAGTGAAATGATTTTTCCCAATGACTATATCATGACTATGATACAAGATTCTTTCCCGACAGATATCCTTGATTCATGGGTTAGTTTCTTAAATAGTGATGTAGTTTGGGAGAAAAAAGGAGCTGAATCTTGTTTTAGCTACATTGGTTCAGTGCTTCAAGGTATGACTACCGCGCAAAATGTTATGTGGACCTCCGTAACAACAAAAAGTGTATCCCCTTTTGGAAAAGAGATTTTCAGCCTAATCCCCCCGTATATACCAATTGGTTGCAACATCTTATTTGCAAGCCCAGAAAATGGAGAAGGAAAAGAGCTAGTTAGACAATTCCTATATGAACCAAGCAGTGAGTTTATTTTTAAGCATATGGGAAGCTGGATTTCCCCCTTGGAAGAATATGGTGGTTACTTTGTAGGAATTTTAGAAGGCCAAATTGGTTGGGAGCGGATCTTAGATAGTTGCTGGCTTGAAAAACAGATACAAAGCAAAATTAACACAAACGAAACAGGCTAATGTACTGCGCCCCTATTTGTCAACAGGGTCAGGCCAGCGGAGCGGCTGCGGCGCGGCGCCTGGGAAGAGGGCCTTTTGCATTTCACCGAAGCCCTGGCCCTGACCAGGGAGATCAACGATCTATTCCGCGAGGGGATAGCCTGTCTATGTATCGGACAGGCTTATCTCAAGGCTTTATAAATTGCTCGGGATGCTTGCCCGCGACCGGCACAGAGAAAAGGCCGCCAACAGTTGAACGTTATCTGCGGCGGCCTGGTCCCCCGCCGGCGCCTTTGCCTTTCATCCGTTGCAGAAGGATCGCCATCACCATCACCAGGCCCATCACCATCAGAAGCGGTATCAGCCACCAGCTGTCGTCCCGCACCCCAACCCCCACCGGGAAAAGCACCGGCAACTTCTTCTCCGGGCGCCGGGCGCCGCGCAACTGCTTCTCCTGGGCCATGCCTCCCCATTTCGGCGCCAGGAGGTCAACCACGTTGGGCTGGTAAGCGCTCTCCTCCCCTCCCCCGAAGAGCCAGGCGCCGGGTTTGGCCTGGACCGCCCGGTATTGATCTGGCCCAAAGGGGTCGTAACCGCCCACCAGCACATAATAGCGCCAGCCGCGGCTGGGGGCGCCGAGGACGGCCTTCGGGGCCGAAAGGCGAATGGTGTTTTTGTCCATCACCCCGACGCTTACCGTGCCCTGCCCTTTGCTGGCCAGCATTCTCCCCCTGGTGTCATACACCGCGCTCTTGCCGAATGGCCTGATCTGCACCAGCAGATCCCAGGCGAAGTCCGCCGAAAACCGCACATTGGCGCCGGGCCTCAAGGTGTCGGTCCGGCCGGCCTCCGGCCGCGAATCGATGTAGATGTCCACCAGCTGGTGAAAAAACCCTTCCGGAGCGCTCCAGGGGTTGGTAATCTCCCCGAAGGCGAGAACAAACAGGATCTGGCCTCCCTCCTCCGCCACCTGAAATTTCTTCAGGTCAAAGAGGCCGGGATGATCTTGAAATTCCCGCCGGGACGGGTAAACAACGGCGCCGGCTCCATAATCGTCACCGGACGGGTCGGCCATGGAAAAGATCGGCTTTTCGCCGGCCCGTGCCCCGGTCCCGGTCGCGGCCAGTAAACCCCCAAGAATGGCAAGAAAGAGCGCAAGCCAGACCAGCGCGTCTCGTTTCATCAAAGGACGCCCTCCTTTTGCCGAAAGACCTGCTCCTGTCATTAGCCAGCAATAAACCTGCTTATGCCGTTAAAACCTATTCAGTTTTGGAGGAGGTTATGCAGGGGAATCAAATTCAATCTCGTATATCTAATGTATCTGCCGGCTCGGCCGGCAAGGCTGAACAAAAATCAGGCAAGAGCCGCAAGGCAACTGGAGAGTGATCAACATGGCCGAGATTATCGACTTGCGCAGCGACACGGTGACCACGCCCACGGAAAAGATGCGCGAGGCGATGCACAGAGCCGCCGTGGGGGACGACGTCTACGGCGAGGACCCCACCATGAACCGTCTGGAGGCGCTGGCCGCGGAGAAGGTGGGCAAGGAGGCCGCCATCTTTCTTCCCAGCGGGACGATGGGAAACCAGGTGGCCGTCATGACCCACACCCAGCGCGGTGATGAGATTATCCTGGATCCCGAAGCCCACCTTTACTACTACGAAGTGGGGGCTCTGGCCGCCCTGTCCAGCGTGCAGGCCCGCCCGGCGCAGGGGCTGCATGGCAAAAAGGTCAATGTGGAGGCGATCGAGGCCGCCATTCGGGACAAAAACATCCATTTCCCGAAGACCCGGCTGATCTGCCTGGAAAATACCCACAACCGGGGCGGCGGGTCCATCACCCCGCCGGAGGAGATGCAAAAGGTGGCGGAGCTGGCCAAACGGCACGGCCTGGCAATTCATCTGGACGGGGCGCGGATCTTTAACGCCGCCGTGGCTTCGGGCCGAGACGCCCGCGAATTTACCCGGTACGCCGATTCGGTGATGTTTTGCCTCTCCAAGGGGCTGTCCGCCCCGGTGGGCTCCATGCTGGCCGGCAACCGTGAATTCATCGAACGGGCGCGCAAAAACCGGAAGATGCTGGGCGGGGGCATGCGTCAGGCGGGGATTCTGGCCGCGGCGGGAATCTTGGCCCTGGAGGAGATGATTCAGCGGCTGGCGGAGGATCACGCCAACGCCCGGCTTCTGGCCGAGGGCCTGGCGGCGCTGCCGGGGGTGGAGGTGGATCTGGCCGGGGTCGAAACCAACATCGTGGCCATGGAAACCCGGCGAACCGGCATCACCGGTGAAGAGTTCTCCCGGCGGATGGCCGCCAGAGGGGTCAAGGCCAACGCCTCCGCCCCCTACCGGATCCGCTTCGTAACCCACAAGGACGTCACCCGCCAGCAGATCGAAAAGGCGCTGGACGTGATCAGGGAAATTGTCGCATAATGAGGAGGAATCAGTTTTGGCAAGCAAGGTCTATTTCGCCGACATGCGGACCAACAGCAAGCGCAACCTGCTGGACAAGACCGCCATCCTGTTTGATCTGGCCGGCCTCGGGGAGATCATCGAGAAGAACGACCTGGTGGCCTTGAAATTGCACGTGGGGGAACCGGGCAACCTGGCCTTTGTGGCCCCCCCGTTTGTGCGCCGTATCGTCGAAAAGGTGAGGGAGAAGGGCGGCAAGCCGTTCCTCACCGACTCCAACACCCTCTATGTGGGGCGGCGGGCCAATGCGGTGGATCACATGATCAGCGCCTATGAGAACGGCTTCAGCTACGCCACCGTGGGCGCCCCGTTCGTGGTCGCCGACGGCTTGAACGGCCATGAATACGTCAAGGTTCCGGTACAGGGCAAGAAGCTCAAGGAGACCCGCATCGGCGCCGCCATCGCCCATGCCGACGCGCTGATCGCTATCACCCATTTCAAAGGCCACGAGGCCACCGGCTTCGGCGGGGTCTTCAAGAATATCGGCATGGGCAGCGCCAGCCGCACCGGCAAGCAGGAGCAACACTCCGATGTGAGACCCAGGGTCAATCCCAAGATCTGCACCAGGTGCGGCCGGTGCCTGAAGTGGTGCCCGGCCGGCGCGATCACCCAGGGCCCCGACAAGATCGCCGTCATCGATAGTTCCAGGTGCATCGGCTGCGCCGAGTGCACGATTACCTGCACCAACGGCGCCATCGCCATCAACTGGGTCGAGGGGCAAAAGGGCGCCCTGCAGGAGAAGATGGTGGAATACGCCATGGGCGTTCTGAACACCAAGCCCGGCAAAGCCGGTTTCATCTCCTTTGTGATGAATGTCTCGCCGGAGTGCGACTGCGCCAACTGGAACGACGCGCCCATCGTGCCGAACATCGGCATTCTGGCCTCCCAGGATCCGGTTGCCCTGGATCAGGCCTGCATCGATCTGGTGAACGCGGCGCCGGCGCTGCCCAACTCCCGCCTGGAGAAGGACCTGCACGCCGGGGACAAGTTCGGCGCCATTCACAAGGGCGTGGACTGGCACACCCAGCTCTCCTACGCCGAGGAACTCGGCCTGGGCAGGCGGGAGTACGAACTGGTGAAGATCGATCGGTAACCCTATCCTTTCACCGCGCCCTTCACCATCCCGGTGGTAAGCTGTTTCTGCACCACCAGGAAGAAGCCCAGCACCGGAATGGTGAAGATCACCGAGGCGGCCATCACCGGCCCCCACTCCACGGTAAACTGCCCGAAGAAGGACTGCAGCGCCATGGGTAGAGTGCTCATCTCTTCCTTGTTGATGAAGGTGATGGCAAACATGAAGTCGTTCCAGGCCGCGATGAAGGAGTAGATCGAGGTGGCCGCCAGCCCCGGGCCGGCCACCGGCAGGACCACCCGCAAAAAAGCCCCCATCCGGCCGCACCCGTCGATCATCGCCGCCTGTTCCAGTTCGTTGGGGATGGCGTCGAAGAACCCCTTCAGCATCCAGACCCCAAACGGCAGCGTGAAGGTAATATAAGTGATCACCAGCCCCTGATAGGTGTTGAGCAGGTCCAGGCGCCGCATCACGATGAAGAGCGGGATGATCAGCACCACCGCCGGGAACATCTGAACCGCCAGGATCATCACCAGAAGCATCTTCTTCCCTGCGAACCGGAAACGTGAAAAAGCGTAAGCGGCCAGCGCCGCAACCCCGATCCCCAGGAAGGTGGTGGCGACGGCGATGATCGCGCTGTTCATGAAGTAGCGGGGGAAATTTGACTGGCTGAAGACCGTGGCATAGTGCTCAATGGTGGCCACGGGCGGGATGATCTTCGGCGTCAGGCTGAAGATGTCCCGGTTGCGCTTCAGCGATGTGGACAGCATCCACAGAAATGGAAAGACGGAGACGAACATCACCGCCAGGGCGGAGAAGTAGACGAAGAGATACCTGGCAATCTTCCTGCCCATCTCAGGCCACCTCCTCTTCCCTGCTCAACACCCGGATGTAGAGCCAGGTCACCAGCGCCAGGATCGCGAACATGATCACCGCGATGGCGGAAGCCTTGCCCATCATCATGTTGCCGAACGCCTCCATCCAGGCGTAAATGCCCATTATATAGGTGCTCTGGGCCGGCCCGCCCTCGGTCATCACGTAGACCTGGTCGAAGATCTTGAAGTCCCAGACCGTCTCCAGGATGAACAGGATGAGCAGCAGATTCTTGAGCAAGGGCAAGGTGATCCCGGTCAGCTTCTGCCACCAGGAGGCCCCGTCCACCTCGGCGGCCTCATAGATCTCCGAGGAGATGGACTGGAAACCGGCCAGAAGCGAGAAAGCCACAAAGGGGAAGCTCTGCCAGACCACCACGATCAGGATGCTGGTGAAAGCCCGCATCTGGGTGGTCAGCCACGAAAACTCCTTGAACTGGTCAAACCCCAGCAGGACCAGGAAGTAGTTCAGGATCCCGTACTGGTCGTTGAAGATCCACTTCCAGACGATTGAAGCGGCGACACGGGGGATCACCCACGGCAACAGCACGGCCACCCCCAGAACCGCTCGCCCGGGGAATTTGACGTTCAGCAACATGGCGACGGCGAACCCCGCCAGCATCGTGACAATCACGCAGGCCGCCGTGAAAAGCGCGGTATTCCCGAGAACCTGCCAGAAGAACGGGTCCTTGAAGATCGCCAGGTAATTGCCAAACCAGATCCAGGTCTTCTCCTGGCTGAGAATGTCCAGCAGCGAGTACTTGTAAAAGCTGAGCCAGACGGTATTCAAGAGGGGGTAGAGCATCAAGCCGGTGACCACCACCAGAGCCGGAGCCAGTAAACCATACGGGAACCAGTCGATGCGGCGAAACCCGACCTTCGGGTACGGCATAAAGAATGCCTCCTTAACTCCCGGCAAGGGAAAGGGGGGAGACCCTCCCCCCTCCTCTTGCTCATTACTTGTAATGCATTTCTTCAAGCATGGTAACCTGATCTGATAGCCCAACCCGACCTAGTAGTTGAAGATCTCGTTCATCCTGGCGGCGTACTTCTTGGCGCCCTCTTCCACGCTAATCTTGCCGCTGAGCATCTCCTGAATCATATTGGTCACGACACTCTTCTCAACGGCCCCCCAGGCCGGCGTGGCCGGATAAGAGCGAGCCACCTTCATCTGATCGGCAAAGACCTTCAAGACCGGGTCATTTTTATAGGTGTCATAGGTCGAGACCCGGCCGGGGAAGAACTTGACCTCCCTGGCAAAGTCAATGAGGTTCTTGGGCTGGAGCAGCATTTTCACGTACTCGGCCGCCAGCTCCTTGTTCTTCGATTGCCTGAAGATCACCAGGTTGCTGCCGCCGGCGAAGGAGGAACCATCCTTCTTGCCCCTGGGCATCATGGCGACCCCGATCTTCCCCGCCAGATCCGGATTGGACTTCAGGATAGGCTCCAGACCCCAGGAACCTTCGATAAACATCGCCGCCTTACCCAGTGCGAACGCTTGCCGCGCTTCCAGGGCGCCCCAGGTGACGCTGGCCTCCGGGGTCACTTTATATCTGGTCAATAGCTCGGTAAACCATTTCAAGGCTTCAACGGCCGCGGGCTGATCGATGGCGGACACCCATTTGCCGTCTTTCCTGACCGCAATTTCCCCGCCGTTCTGCCAGATCAAGGGCAGCCAGGTATGCCGACCGTTACCCTGCAGAGCGAAGCCATACCGGTCGATCTTGCCGTCCTTGTCGGTATCCTTCGTAAGCACCTTTGCAGCCTGCAGGAACTCGTCCCAGGTCCTGGGCGCCTCCAGACCGGCTTCCTTGAACCAGTCCTTGCGGTAGATCAAGCCCCGGGCGCCGGCGTACCAGGGCGCGCCGTAAAGCTTGCCGTCCAGAGTGGCGCTTTCCACCAGCCCCGGCGAGAAATCATCCCGGTATCCCCACTGATCAACGTACTTGTCCATCGGTTCCAGGGCGCCCATATCGGCAAACTGGCCGTTCCAGGTGCTGCCCATCTCCGCCACGTCAGGGGCCACCCCGCCGGCGATGGAGGTGATGAACTTCTGCTGCCCGGAGAGCCAGGGTATGTACTGGATCTCCACCTTCACCCCGGGATGCGACTTTTCAAAGTCGCCGTTCACATCGTTGAAGTACTTGGTGATTGCCTCCCGGTTGCCGGGTTCCATGATCCACACATTCAGGACCTTGCTCTCGGCCAGGACACCGGTGGCCGCCAACCCCACGAGAAGTAAAACCGCAACCAGCAGACCCAATGCCTTTCTCATTTTCCTGCCTCCTTCAAAATTTTGTGCTGGAGCGCTCCCGCAGCGCCTTGAAAAGCACTTCTTCTCATCCAAAGACCACCAAAATATTTCGACCCGGGGAAAGAAATTCCTCTCAAAAGAGCGAGATCCAGCCCTTTTAATTCTTTCCAGTTGGTGGGGCATAACCTGATTCCGCCCTTCATAAACATGGAAGATGAATAACCGGATGCGCCCTTTCCATCTGCAAACAAGGACGGTTACGCCATCTGTAAACAAGGCGGGTGATCTTGGTGCGGTCCCTGGCGCTCGTTCTGGGGTTATTGCTGACGGGGCTTTTTTCCGTGGTGGAGACCTATCTCGGCCTGACCCAACAACTGGGATTTATCGCTGCCCTTCCGGCAGCTTTTTTAGCGGTGATCGTCATCGGAAGCTTCCCCACGGGAGGTCTCCCCGGAAGGACGGTAAGCCATGAGGCCAACCTGGTCCAGAGCATGGCCTCCACCGCATTCCCCGTGGCTCTGGCGGCCGGCGTCTTCCTCCCGGCGATATGGGCCTGGGGTTGGCGGCCTTCAGTGGCGGTTCTGTTCATCTTTTTGCTGGGTGGGAGCGTTTTGGGGTTCTGGGCGGCGATCATCACCTTTGATCCATCCGCCGGCCCCGCCAAAAGGCTCGCTGTCTTTCCCGAGGCCAGGGCGGTCGCCGTCCTTCTTTCGTCGCTTCCCCATGAACTCGCGGAGCGGTGGAGGTTTACGGGGCTCTTTGTGTTGGGTATCGCCGCCCGGATCTGCCAGCAGGGCCTGGGCTGGTGGTCTTCGTCAGCGTACCTTCCACTGCCCGCGGTGGCTCGTGTGCCGTGGAATGCGGGGATCGGCATCCAGGTCTCGCCCGCCCTTCTGGGATTCGGCTACCTGGCGGGTCCAAAGATTACGGGACAGGTGCTGGCGGGCGGCATCTTCTCCTGGCTGGGATTTCCACTGGTGGCCGGTTTCTTCGCCGGCCGCGACGCGATAATCTTTCCGTCCCCCATCCCCATGGCCAACCTGCCCATCCCCCAGATGTGGAACTACTTCGGCCTGTACCTGGGAATCGGCGCCCTGGCCGGAGCGCTGATCATGCTGGCCGCCAAAGAGCTCCCGCGGGCGCTTTCCCGGGCTCTGGCGGGCATGGGTTTCTCCCGGCCTGTCTCCACCCTGCCGCCGGTTCTCGTCTTCCCCGGCCTGGCCATGGCGGTGATTGCGCTACTTTGCCTGAACCTCCTGACAGACCTGCCTTTTCCGGGTTACCTGGGGGTAGTCGGCGGCCTGGCTGCCGCGGTGCCCATGATCTGGGTATATGCCAGGGGAAGCGGCCTTGTGGGGCTCTTTACCTTGCCTGCCGCCGCGCTGGGCAGCGCCGGTCTTCTACTGGCGGGCATCCTTACCCGGGGAGCAATCGGCGGCAATCCCGGCGCATACGGCGCCTACAACACATACAGCGCCTACCTTGTCCCCCTGGGCGCAGCGTTTCTCGCTACCCTGGCGGCCGCTGTAGGCGGGGATTTTGCACAGAACCTGCACACCTGGCGGCTCATCTATTTCTCATCGGGGGAAGAAGCATCCCGGCAAAGCCTGCCCTGGCTTTTTACCGCCAAGCTCTCCAGCATCGTCGTCGCCGCCCTGCTTGTCGCCGGCGTCGCCGGGGCTTTCAGCCAGAAGATGGTGCTTGGTTCCGTCGAATTCCCCGCCCCCCTTGCCGCCCGGTTCAGCCTGATCCTCGGTGGTCCTGCGAATCAGGCGCCGCCCTGGGCCTTGATCCTTTCGGGTTGCCTGGCGGGAATAGGCGCCCACCTGCTTACCGGAAACGGCCTGCTCTTTGCGCTCGGAACCATCATCCCGCTGGAGACAAGTTTCGCTCTGGGACTGGGAGGAATTCTGCACCGGGTGTTCGACGCCGATTCACGTTCCGGGTCAACCCCGGTTGAGGTGGCGGGCACTGCCACGACCACCCCCGCCGCTGGCGCCGCCGCTAGCGCATCCGCCACCGTCCGGCAGCCATATTTCCGGCAGGTCCTCACCCTGAAGGCGCCGGAAAACGTCCTTGCCGCCGCGCTGGCCGCCGGCGACACTCTGGCGGGCGCGCTGCTGGCCTTCATCACTTATTTCAGCGCCACAAACACCGGAACGGGGAGCATGGGAACCGGCTTATCAGCCGCCGACAAGCTTGGAAAGCCTGGAGACATACTTGCCTGGGTGGCCCTGTTTCTGATGGTGACGGTTTTCGGGCTCCTGCTCTTTACCGCTGATAAAAAAGCAAAAGCTGGCCAAGTAGAAGCCAGCAAAAAGGAAGCTGATAAAAATGAGGCAGGTGATGTTGACGATGCCGGCAAGGAACTTGACGCCCCAGGCAACATCGAACTCGACAAGGAAAATCAAGATCAATAGATCAGATACCTGGCCCGGACCGCCATGAAGTCGCTTAACTTCTCCTGCCAGGCCGCGATGATCGTTTCGGGTTTTTCGCCGCGCTGGATGGCCAGACGGACGGCATCGGTACCCATCGCCAGATCAAACATGTTTCTCGCTCCGGGCGCCACCCTGGGCCAGTAGGATCGGTCCGGATTCTGGTCACGGATGGCCGTGAGAATGTAGACAGCCGTCTCGACCGGACGAAAGGCCCTGGTATCGCTAATCTCCAGTTGCACCCCGCCGCTGGTCTTGCCGGCATACCCGCCCCTGGCCGGTACAACCGAAATGGGCTTGAACCTCACCCCCGCCAGGCCGCGGCCGTTCAGGCTTTCCGCCAGCGCCGACCCGTCGATCCCGGGGGCCGCCACATATTCAAACGGCTGGTCCGTCCCCGCGCCCTCGACAAACCCCGCCTCGCCAATGAGCCCCGCACCTGGATAAAAGATGGGGGTCTCCATCTTTGGGATGTTCGGAGAGGTAGCCACCCACGGCAAGCCGGTATCCGCGAAGAACATCTCCCGGCGCCAGCCTTCCATGGGAATGACGGTCAGATCGGCGTCGATGCCGAACTCCTTGTTGAATAGGCCGGCCAGCTCGCCGATGGTCATTCCATGCCGCACCGGAATCGGGTACATTCCGATAAATGAGCGGAAGTCATCCTCCAGCACCGGCCCCTCCACCGCCACGCCCCCAATCGGGTTGGGCCGATCCAGGACCATCACCGGAAGATGGTTCTCCCTGGCGGCCATCATCACATTGGCCATGGTGGAGATATAAGTATAAGCCCGGGCGCCCACATCCTGGAGATCAATGAGCAACAGATCAATTCCTGCCAGCATCTCCGGGGTCGGTTTTCTGGTCTTGCCGTAGAGGCTGTACACGGGGAGTTTGGTCTGAGGATCGATGTAAGATGGGACATATTCCCCGGCCGGCCGGTCCCCGCGCAGGCCGTGTTCCGGCGCAAAAAGAGCCGCCAGCCGGGTGCTTTCCGCCTGATTGTCCACCTGCTTCTCCATCTGCCTCTCCACCTGCCGGAGCAGGTCGGCATCGTGGATCAACTGGCTGTTAACCCCGGTCTGGTTGGTAACCAGACCGATTCGTTTCCCTTCCAGCAGCCCCAGATGTTTCTCCAACAATACCTCTATGCCGGGCTTGACGTGGGTGGAAGGAGGCGCCGCCGTGGCAGGGAGCGCCGGCAACGATGCGGGAGCGGTTTCCGGTGCATCAGCGGCGATCGCCAGGCCGGAAGTCCAAAGCGTGAACAATGTAAATAACGCCAGAAACTCAACGGTTAGGAACCCGATGGTTGCCAATCTCTTCCCTGTCCTCAAGCTCGTAGCCATTCCTTCTTCCAAGTTTATCCACCATAGCTGTTAAGTACATCCGCCAACACGTAGGAGATGTTGTACAAAAAGTTACAACACCTCCTATGCTCCGGCGGAGATGCACATCTTCCTGCTATAGTCTCCGCGCGCGATCAGCTGGCCCGGGCGATCTTCCGCGCGGCGTTGTCGTAGAGTTCGGCCACAATCGGCTCGCCGCCCCTGGCCGCCCAGACTTCGTCAGGCGAACTGCACACCTCGATGATGGCGCTCTCCTCGCTGGCCATATAGACCATGTCGCCCTTCCTTGCCGCCATCATGGGCCGCAGCTTGATCCGGTCGTTAAAGCCGGTGATGCCCCGGCGGTTGCCCACGATGATGCTGAAAGGCCCGTTTAAAAGCGCGCTGCCGTAGACCATCCTGATGGCGGTGAGCTTCTGGCGCGCCGGTTCGGGCATCCGGTCGATGTCTTTCCAGAACGGCGCCGCCAGCGCCAGGCAGATCTCCTGGAATTTCAGGCCGTGCCGGCGGCCAAGCAGGTCAAAGAGGTAGGCCACCACCTCCGTATCGGTCTGGAGATCGCAGGTATAGCCGAACATCTCCAGATAACGGCGGTTGATGCCGTAAGAGGAGATCTCCCCGTTATGGACCACCGACCAGTCCAGGATTGTAAAGGGGTGCGCCCCTCCCCACCAGCCGGGAGTATTGGTGGGGAACCGCCCGTGCGCCGTCCAGCTGTAACCGGCGTAGGTCTCCAGCCGGTAGAAACGCCCGATATCCTCCGGGTAACCGACCCCCTTGAAGGCCCCCATGTTCTTCCCGCTGGAAGCCACGTAGGCCCCCGCAATGGAGTGGTTGATGTGCATGACGGCCCTCAGGGTGAAATCATCGGCGTCCGCGGGGCGATCTTTCCCGTGCACCAGTTCCTCCTTGGGCGCAAGGAAGTATCTCCACAGAATGGGGG
This sequence comes from Bacillota bacterium, assembly GCA_023381695.1. Taxonomy (GTDB): domain Bacteria; phylum Bacillota; class UBA5301; order JAMCQP01; family JAMCQP01; genus JAMCQP01. Next base: position 92,759 of record JAMCQP010000038.1, read on the forward strand.
GATCAAGGATGCCAGCCACCGGCCGGGTGGGAATGGGTTCGCTGGCGTCGATCGCAAAGCGGGAGGCCAGAAACGCCTCGGTATTCGCCCTGGCGGTCTCGGAGTCGTAGATCAGGTGAAAGGCATAATGTTCGGGGAAATCCGGGTAGATCCCGTACCCCGCAAATCCGCCGCCCAGGCCGTTGGAACGCTCATGCATCAAGGCGATGGAGGCGATGATCGCCTCACCGGTCATCCGCCCGCCGCTCCGGTCGATCATTCCGCTGATGGCGCACCCCGAAGGAATCCTCGGAAACACCTGATCCATAAGATCAACTCCCCACAAATCCTACCGAAATTATCCCACTAGGCGTGGATCGCCAGGCCATGCACCGCTTCCGCCGCCTCCATGGCCACTTCGGCCAGGGTCGGGTGGGCGTGAATGGTCTCGGCCACCTGCGCCGAGGTCGCCCCCAGCCGGATCGCCAGAGTCGCTTCCGCGATCAGGTCCGAAGCGTGCGGGCCCACGATATGCACGCCCAGCACCCGGTCCGTCGCCGCATCGGCGATGAACTTCACAAATCCTTCGGTCTCGCCCATGGAGATGGCCTTCCCATTGGCGATAAAGGCGAACTTGCCGGTCCGGATTTCCAAACCTTTCTCCCTGGCCTCATCCTCGGTCAGGCCGACCGATGCCGCTTCCGGCAAAGTGAAGACGGCGTTGGGCACCGCCCCGTAATCCATGCGGGAATCCTTCCCCATGATGTTCTCCACCGCCACGATCCCCTGGCGGGAGGCCACATGCGCCAGTTTATACTTCGAATCGGTCACGTCCCCGATGGCATAGACGCCGGGAACGTTGGTCCGCATCCGGTCGTTGACGATCACCTCGCCGCGGGCCGTGGCGGCCACACCCGCCTCGCCAAGGCCAAGCCCGGCGGTATTTACCACCCGCCCCACCGAGACCAGCACCTTGTCCACGGCAATCTCCTCGCCGCCTTCCAGCACGGCCGTCACTTCGCCCGGCCCCTTTTTGATGGTGTCGGTCTTGATCCTGGTCTTGACGGTGATCCCGCGCCGTTTCAGGTAGCTCTGCAACTGGCGGGAGACCTCCTTATCCAGCATCGGCAGGATGGAGGGCATCGCCTCCACAATCGTAACCTTTGTCCCGAGTCCCGCAAAGATGCAGGCGAATTCGCAGCCGATGACGCCGCCGCCGATGATCAACAGCCGCCCTGGAATTTCAGAAAGGGACAGCGCCTCGTCGCTGGTGATTACCTGCTTCCCGTCGTGGCCGAAGGCTGGAAAAACCGACGGATCCGCGCCGGTGGCGATGATGATGTTTTTTGCGGCAAGAACCTGGGTGCCATCCGCCAGCTTCGCTTCCACCCGGCCGGCTCCCGCCAGGCGGGCCGTTCCCTTGATCAGGGCGATCTTGTTCTTCTTGAACAGGTATTGGACGCCCTTGACCAGGCGCTCCACGGTCTCCTGCTTGTGGGCCATCATCCTGGAGAAGTCCGGCCTGGCTTCCCCCACCTCGACGCCAAAAACGCTGGCCTGGCGAATTTGATCAAGCACCGAGACGCTCGCCACCAGAGCCTTGGTGGGAATACAACCCCGGTTGAGGCAGGTCCCGCCCAGTTCATCCTTTTCCACGACGCAGACCCTGGCGCCCATCTGGGCGGCGCGTATTGCGGCCACGTAGCCGCCCGGCCCGCCGCCGATGATCACGATATCCCAAACATTACTCGATTTATCATGGCCGGACTTATCATTCGCCGATCCGGCCGTAAGATCTTCATTATCCGCCACATCACTTCGCTCCTTTGCCCCAGTCAATAGGCATATAAATTCCCATAGGGGCGGTGGCTCACCGGCACAAGCTTCTGAAATGGCTGCCGGTTGATCTCCGCCGGATCCAGCCCGAACTCCTGGCAGTATTCCAAAAGGTGGGGCTCCAATACCGCCCGGTCCTCAGCATTGGCCTCAAAGACCGCCACCTCTTTCCCGAGCAACTCCGGATCCACCTTGCCCCGGATGTAGATCGCGCCCCCGTGCATCCCGGTGCCGGTGTAATCGCCGATCAGCGATTGCCCCGGGGCGTATCCCAGGCCCAAAAGCACCAGAACCCCACCGGCCATGTACTCCCCGAAAAAGGCCCCGGCGCCGCCGCCGATGATCACCACCGGTACCTGCTCGTTATAAGCTTTCATGTGGATACCCACCCGGTACCCGACATCGCCCTTGATGAAAAGCTTCCCGCCCCGCATTCCAAACGCCAGCACATCGCCGGCATGGCCGTGAACCACGATCTTGCCCGCATTCATGGTGTTGGCGATGGCATCCTGTCCATTCCCCCGGACGATCACCGTCGGGCCGTCCATAAACGCTCCAAGGTCATTGCCCGGCACCCCGTTCACCACGATCTCCACGGGGCGATCCAGCCCCGTCCCCAGGTAACGCTGGCCATTGACGTTTTCCAGTTCAAAATGGGCCACCCCGGAGGCCGCCGCCTCCTTCAAGATGGCGTTGAGCTTCCGGTAATGCATGCCTTTGGCGTTGATTTGCATTAAAACTTCCTCCACCCTGCTCGCTACTCTAACCGGATGTCTACCGCCCCGCCGATTTGACCCCCAGGATCTCCAGAGTTTGCGCATCCAGTCCGACACCCCGCAGGCGCTCCCGGGAGCCCCTCAGGCTTTCAATGGCGTTTACCCCCAGCGAGCCCAGGATCTCCTTGAGCTCCAGCGACCAGGCCCGGAGCAGATTTACGAGATGTTCCGTGGCCTCGTCCGGATCCAGGCGTTTCACCAGTTCCGGGCGCTGGGTGGCGATCCCCCAGGAACAGTTGTTGGTGTAACACTTCTGGCAGATCCGGCATCCCATGGCGACCAGCGCCGCCGTCCCGATCGCCACCGCGTCGGCGCCCAGGGCGATGGCCTTGGCCACATCCCCGGAATGCCTGATCCCGCCCGAGACGATAATCGAAGCCTGATTGCGGATGCCCTCCTGGCGCAACCGGTCGTCCACAGCGGCCAGGGCCAGTTCAATGGGAATCCCCACATGATCCCTGATGATGGTGGGCGCCGCGCCGGTACCTCCCCGGAAGCCGTCGATATACAGGATGTCCGCCCCCGCCCGTACAATGCCGCTGGCGATGGCCGCCACATTGTGCACCGCGGCGATCTTCACCGAAACCGGCTTGGAGTAGCCGGTGGCCTCCTTGATCGCGTAGATCAGCTGGGAAAGGTCCTCTATGGAATAGATGTCGTGGTGCGGCGCGGGAGAAAGGCAGTCCGTCCCCTGCGGCACCATCCTGGTCTCGGAGATCTCCAGCGGCACCTTTTCGCCAGGCAGATGGCCGCCGATACCCGGCTTGGCCCCTTGCCCGATCTTGATCTCCACCGCCACGCCCTGGTTCAGGTAGGCGCTGTGCACCCCGAAACGGCCCGAGGCCACCTGGACTATAATATGGTCGCCGTAGGAATAAAGATCCTTATGCAGGCCCCCCTCGCCGGTGTTCATCACCGTGCCGGCGGCCTGGGCGGCCCTGGCCAGCGCCAGGTGGGCGTTTAAGCTTATGGAGCCGAAAGACATCGGCGCAAAGACGATGGGCGTATCCAGCTTGATCTGCGGCCCGATCATGGTCGCCAGGTCAAATGAAAGAGCATCCGGCTTACGGCCGAGGTAGGTCCTCAGTTCCATCGGTTCCCGCAACGGGTCAATGGACGGGTTGGTCACCTGACAGGCGTCGATGAGCAGGTGATCCCAGTAGACGGGATAGGGGTTGTCGTTCCCCATCCCGGTGAGAAGCATCCCGCCGGTCTCGGCCTGCTTGAGGATGTTTTTGCGCGCCAACGGCGTCCAGTAGGCATTCGCTTTGTATGCCAGCCGGTTCTCCTCAATGGTGATGGCCCGCTCCGGGCATACAACCGTGCAGCGCTGGCAGGCCACACACTTGGTGTCGTCGGAGACAACCCCGTTCCTGAAGTCCAGTGCTCCAAAGCCACAGTTAACCACGCATCTTTTGCAGCGAATGCACCTTTCCCGGTCGACCCTGACTATAAATTCCGGCGGCAACTGACTGGCGACACCCATGGCAAACCCCTCTTTGGCGATTTCCTCTTTATCCAGCGATACCCTCTTTATCAAATGAAAAAGCCCAGAACATGTAGTTCGGAGCTTGCGGCATCACCAGAGACAGATAAAGACGGCAAAGCCACCCACCCGGGGCCGGCCGTTTTAACTCTGGATATCCTTATGCTCCACCCTACGAACCTACTCTTCCGAAAGGCTGTCTTCCGAAAGGATCGCTCCTGCGAAAAGGATCACTTCTACTAAAAAACTTTATCCAATTTTACTACGCCGGGTCGCTTCTGTCAAGTAGTGGCGAACTTTTCCTGGCACCGCCTGCAGATCCCGTAAAATTTCACCTGGTGGTCGGTTATCCGGAAGCCGTGCTTCTCTTCTATGGACTGCTCCAGCTTCTCCAGAAGATCTTCGTCCACCTCTTCCACCTCGCCGCACTCCAGGCAGATCAGGTGATGGTGGTGGTGCCTGTCCCCGGTGAATTCGTAACGCGCACAGCCGTCGCCAAAGTTGATGCTCTGAATGACCTTCAGATCCTCCAGCAGTTCCAGGGTCCGGTAGACGGTGGCCAGCCCGATATCCGGGTTCTTCTGCCTGATCAGGTCGTAGATCTCCTCGGCGCTCAAGTGGCGATCACTGTTCTCGGCAAAGATCTCCAGGATGAGCTCCCTCTGGGGGGTGAGCCGGTAATCCCTGGCGGCCAGCTTCTCCTTGATGTCTTTCAGTCGCTTGTTTCGCATCGCCCTTCACCTTGATTCCATTTTACCGATCAAGTTCCCAATTGGCCCCAATCACATGAGCGCGATTCAACGGTTTACATCGACAATCTCGGAAACCCGCCCGTCCTGAATATAGACCCGTGGCACCCGGGCGCCCACCATGCAGACCACTTCGTAATTTATGGTCCTCAGGCGGTCGGCGACCTCTTCCACCGGAATGGCCTCCTGCCCCTGGGTTCCGAAGATTACCGCCTCCTCCCCCTCCGCCACCTCCGCGCCCACCGGCGCGGCCACCATGCTCTGATCCATGCAAATCCGCCCGACGACAGGCATGCGCCGCCCCCGGATCAGCACCTCGGCCTTGTTGGACAAAAGACGGGAAAACCCGTCGGCGTAGCCCAGCGGCAGAAGAGCAACGGTGGTGGGCCGCTTTGTGACATAGGTGCGGCCGTAACTGATTCCGGCGCCGGCCGGCAGGTGCCTGGCCAGCACCACCCGCGCTTTCAGCCGCATCGCGGGCCTGAGCTCCACCGACCTGGAAACATCGCGGGAAGGGTAGAGCCCGTAGGTCATGATCCCCGGACGGACCGCCCCGGTGCACATCTCCGGCAGGTCCAGGATTGCGGCGCTGTTGGCCACGTGAGCCAGGGGGATCCGGATCCCCCTGGCCTCCAGGGCGGCCTGGACCTTCCGGAAAACCTGAAACTGCGAGCGCGTAAAGGATTTGTCCGCCTCATCCGCGGTGGCAAAATGGGTGAAGATCCCCTCCACCTGAAGTCCGGGCAAGTGCGTCAATTTCTCCGCAAACTCCGGCGCATCTCCCGGAAGAAGTCCGAGCCGCCCCATGCCGGTATCCACCTTAAGGTGGACCCGGGCCGCCTTGCCGAGGCGCTGGGCGGCCTGAGACAGGGCCTCCGCCACTGTCCAGCTGGAAATGGCGCAACTGGCGTCGTTTTCCACCACCAGTTCCGCCTGTCCGGCGGGGGGCATGCCGAGAATGTGGATGGGAGCCGTTATCCCGCCCTTGCGAAGGTGGATGGCCTCTTCAACAATGGCCACCCCCAGCAGGGCGGCGCCGTTTGCCAGCGCCGTCCGCCCCACCTGCAGCGCCCCGTGGCCGTAACCGTTGGCCTTCACAATGGCCATGATTTTGGCGTCCTTCGGCGCCTTGCGGCGAATTTCCCGGATATTGTGGGCGATATGGTCGAGATTTATCTCGGCCCAGACGGGCCTCAAGTCATCCGGCAATTGTAAACGCGGCTCCGGCTGTTGGTTCATTTACGGTCACTCCGATCTTTTTTCGTCATTGCCTTTAACCAGCCCGGCAATGACCCTGGGCAGGCGCGGCAAGAGATCCCCCGCCACGATCCCGGCCGGGCCGATCTCCTCCGCAGCCAGATCGCCGGCTGCTCCGTGCAAAAATACCGCCGCCAGCGAAGCTGCCGCCGGTCCAAGCCCCTGGGCCAGCAGGCCGCCCACCACGCCGGCGAGGAGATCACCCATCCCGGCCGTGGCCATGCCGGCGTTGCCGGTGAGGTTGATGTAGGCCCGACCGCCCGGGTCCGCGATCACCGTCCGGGATCCCTTCAAAATAACCGTGACCCGCCAATCGCCGGCGGCGCACCTGGCCATTCCCAACCGGTCCCGTTGCACCTCGGCGGTGGAAAGCCCCATCAGTCTGGCCATTTCGCCGGGATGAGGCGTCAAAACCACGCGGCCCCCCAGCCTGTCTGAGAGATTCTGCACTGCTGTCTTAAACTCCTGCCCTCTGGCGGCCAGGATATTTAACCCATCGGCGTCGATCACCAGCGCGCCGGGACCGCCCGGGGCCAGCCCTTCCAGAAGCTCTTTCAGAAAGCCGGCGGGATCATCCCCCGTTCCCATCCCCGGCCCCACCACAATCACCGTGTATCTGCCCGCCTGTTCGAGAATGGATCGGGCTGCCGCCGGCAAGAGAAGGTGCCCGGGGGTCTCCGGCAGGCCGACAGTCATCTCCTCGGTCAACTTCGCGGCCAGAACCGGTTGCAGGCCGGAAGGCGCCCCGACCGTCACCAGCCCCGCGCCGGAACGCAGAGCCGCCTGGCCGGCAATGGCCACCGACCCGCTCATCCCTCCGGACCCGCCGGCCACCAACACATGCCCGAAGGCGCCCTTATGGCTATCGTCCGGGCGTGGCGGCAGGAGGTCCCTCACCAGCCTGTCCGTGATCAAATAGGTGGCTGGGGCTCGACCGATCAGGGCCTGGTTGTCCAGAGCCTGGTCGAGCTGGTCCGGATCGCCGGTCCAGCTATCCGGCATTCCGATATCCGCCAGGTATACCGCCCCGGCATACTCGGCTCCAGGATGAAGCACAAGGCCGATTTTGACGGCCCCGAAAGTCACCGTGGCCGTGGCGCGGACCGCCGTCCCTTCCACCCGGCCGTTCCCCCCGTTGAGCCCCGAGGGGATATCCACCGCCATAACCGGGCGCCCGGAGGCGTTGAGGAGCTCGATCACCGATGCCGCCAGCCCGCGGACCGCGCCGGAAAGGCCGGTGCCGAAGATCGCATCCACAATCAGGTGGACGCCGCCAGCCAGGCGCTCGACCTCCGGGAGGCGTTCCGCGGTAACCACAAAGAGCCGGTCCCGCTCGATCATCTTCTCAAGAACCTGCAGGTTGGCGGCCGCATCGCCCCTGAACTCGCCAGGCTCCGCCAAAAGCCCCACCCATACCACGGCGCCCCGGTTAATCAGATGCCTGGCAATCACGCAACCGTCCCCGCCGTTATTCCCCTTGCCGGCAAAAACAAGGACGGTCTTCCCGTCCGCGCCCGCCAGCATCCGGCCGGCCACCTCCGCCGCCCGCAGCCCCGCGTTCTCCATCAGGACCATCCCCGGCAGACCCAGGGCCTTGATTGCCCACTCCTCGATGCGCCGCATCTCTTCCGGCGTGACCAGCCTCATGGCGCCCTCCTTGCTAACCTATGGCGGTCGCATAAGCCACCGCATAATCGCGGCTGTGGGAGATGCTCAGGAGCACCCGGCGCACCCCCCGCTTCTGCGCCAGCTCTCTGGCGGCGCCGGAAAGCGCGACCAGCGGTTGCCCCTGCGGCCCCTTCTGCACCTCAATCTCTTGCCAGGCCAGAGGACCCCAGCCGCTTTCCAGAGCCTTCATCACCGCCTCCTTGGCGGCAAAGCGCCCGGCCAGCCTGGCAAAGGGCGGGCTGGCCTGCTGGCAATAGGCGATCTCTCCCGGCGTATAGATCCGGTGAACAAAACGCTCGGAGTGCTCCACCGCCGCCGCAATCCGCGCAATCTCAATAATGTCCACGCCAACGCCCACTACCAAGGCCGCCACCTCATTTCCGGTAAAAAGTCGAGAAGAGACACTCAAACCCAAAATCCCGGTACCGCAGGAGGGGTTCGGTTCCTCCCACCAAAAAGACGCCGCCGGTTTTCAAGGCATCGTAGAATCGGTGATACAGCTTATCTTTCGCATCTTCGGTAAAGTAAATAACCACATTCCGGCAAAGAATCAGGTCAAAGTCATTTTCAAAGGAGTCCGTGAGAAGATTGTGCTGCCGGAAATCCACCAGCTTCTTCAAATCCTCGGTCACCTGGTAGGAATCCGGCCCAACCTTCGTGAAATATTTGGCCAGCCGGGCGGGACTCAGGTTGCGCAATTCGGAGGTTGCGTAAATCCCCTGCCTGGCCTTTTCCAGCACCTGCCTGTCCACATCGGTGGCGAGAATACGATGGTTACCCTGCCGGCTTCCCTTTGGATCCAGGTCCTGCAGCAGAATCGCCAGAGAGTATGGCTCGGCTCCTATGGCGCATCCCGCGCTCCAGATCTTAAGTTTCCCGCTTTTGGCCAGCAAGGCCGGCAATATCTCCGTCTCCAGCTCCCCGAAACGCTCGGGGTTGCGCATGAACTCGGTAACGTTGATGGTCAGCCGCTTCAAGAACTCCTGGTAACGTTGCTGGTTCTCCTCCAGCAGCCGAAAATACTCCTCGTAAGTCTTTACCCCCAGGGTCTCCATCAGGGCATTGATCCGGCGCTGCATCTGCTGTTGCTTGTAACTGCTCAGGTCGATGCCGCTCTTTTTGAGTATCTTGCGTTTAAATTCGACGTATGAGGTTTCGTTCAGTGCCGCATCAGGCATTTTCCCACCCCAGTCAATGAGATTGGCAACCTTTTTATATGTTCACGTGAAGGCCGCCTATATTAATTATCGGGGGGGATCCCTGTTTTACTTAATTATACTACTACAAAATGCCTGCAGCAATATTCCTTTTGCTCCATCAAAGCTCCTGTTCGCTCACAAAAACCCCGCGCTCGGCCAATTCCGCAAAGAAGAGAGCTGGATCCACCGCCCCCTCGGCCTCCGGCGCGAAGACCCCCTTGCGCTGGATCTGCCCCCGTCCGAGCATCAGGGCGCCCACCGCCAGCGGCACCCCCGTCAGGTTGTTCATGTGATTGGCGGCCTTGTAGACCAGGTGCCGGGGTTTGCCCTTGTAGAGGCCCCTGACGTCCACCCGCAGGCCGGAGATGGGGATTCCCGGCTTGCCAAGCTTTTCGAGAACCGGCAGGGCGGTTTTGATGATCCGACCCACCGCGTCTTTTTTGCGTCTGGTATTTGTAAGGCGCATCCGGGCGATGGCGATCGCCAGCTTGTTCAATAACGGCTCGGTGAGCCCGCCTTTGAGGGTGACCACCTTCAACCCCTTGATGAAACGCGGGATGGTGACCGGCTCCGGATGCCCCAGGTGGCAGACGTTGACATTTTCAATGGGCGCCGGGAAGGAGACCACCTCGCCCGCGGTCCCGGCTTCCACCTCGATCCGCTTCCCGTCCCTGAATGACGGCACCAGGCCGGTAAAGATGTGGATGGTGTGCAGCACCACCGCATAACCCTGTGAATCGGCCGAACTGCCCGCCCAGGCCACGTTGATCTCCTGCGTCTCGTCCATCTGATCGGCGCCTTTGCGGGCGGCCACATTGGTCATGCCCGGCGTCCATCCCAGGCCGGTGAGAACGCGCAGTCCCCTTTCTCTGGCCATCTCGTCCATCTCCAGGACCTTTGCGGCCGCATCGTAGTCGTCGCAGATACTCACGTAGTTCACCCCGGCTTCGATGGCCGCCCTGGCCACCGGGGCCTCAAACTTGTAAAACGGGCCGATGGCGCTGGCGGCCACGTCATGGCCGGAGATGGCCTGCTTGAGGCTCTCCGGATCGGTGGCATCCACCCTGGCCACGGACACTTTCGGGCTGTTCAACTCCTCCGCAAGTTTGTGGGCCCGAACCTCCTGGATATCCGCAATGGTAAGCTTCGACACGTCCGTTTGCGCCGCGAGATCCCGCACCGCCCGGCTGCCCATGTCCCCCGCACCGCCCAGGACCACGATCTTCATCCGCCTTCCCCTCCTTTTGATCTTCCTTCTTGTCTAAGAATATGAAAAATGGACGAAAAAAGACCAGGGGATCAAAAAGAAAGGAGAAGGCGCCGCCACAAACCATATCTTCCCCATTATAACAGGAGTTCGGATTTTACAGCAGGAGTTCGGACATCGCGCCGAGGTACTCGCGGACCAGGGCCCGGTTGAGGCTGTAATAGTTCCATTTGCCGCGCACCTGCTCCCGTACCAGGCCTGCCTCTTTAAGGACCTTCATATGGTACGAGACAAGCGACTGGATCAGGCCGGTCTCTTTAACAAATTCGCAGATGCAGATCCCTCCTTCGGGAGCATCAACTGAAGGCGGGACGCTGCAACACGCCTCCCGGCCCTGCGCCAGCATCCGAAGTATTTTAATCCGCGTGGAATCGCTCAACGCCTTATTGATCACCGACAGCCGGTTGGTATCCAGGATCCCCGATGGAACGGCACTCTTATCCATAACAACCACCCAACTAGAGTATAACCATGCTTCAGCAACCTGCTGCAACAACTATTCATCCGAGGAGCAACAGGATGAATCAGAGCAACAGGACGAATTGCTCTCGCCGCCGCAGGTAACCTCTTTACTGCCTGTCACGGCGGCGCGAATCATCGCGGCGGCGCACCCCACGCCGCTCTCCACCGTAATCGCGCCCGCAGGGCAATTAAGCTGGCAAGCCCCGCATTCCATGCACGCTTCCGGCCGGGCCAGTTGAACCACGCTGCTGCCCGACGCAAATACCGCATGTGGGCAGACCATGGTACACATCCCACAGTTGACGCACAGATCTGGGTCGTATTGAAGTGTGTTTTTAACCGGTGTTCTAGCCATTATAATCCCCCCAGCAGCCCGATCAGGGCAAAAGTGATGATCAAAAGAAGGCTTGTTCCGAACATCCCGGCCATGATGGGGACATAAGTAAATATCTCCCGCCTGACCCCGCTTCTGGACGTGAATGTCGTCGAGCCGGTGAAGTTCAACGCCAGATAAGCCGTGCACGCTGGCAAGGCCAACAGATAGATCAGCGCCTGGCCGGCCTTCAGCCACCACGCGGCCTCCGGCCTCTCCAGGAAAATCGCCAGTGCGAATGGGAGCGCCGCCACCTCGCCCAGGATGAACCCCTTGGTGCTGAAATCACGCGCCGGGAGCCAGGGAAGCAGGATGGGGAACAAGACCACGCCGGCCAGGATGGCCGTAATCGCCCCCATGGCGGCCAAAAATCCTCCGATAAAGTACGATACTACCGCCGCCGCCAGCATGGGCAAAAGCCCTTGAACCAGTTCCACCGGAATCAGGATCAGACGGTCACGCAGGGTAAAGCGCACCCGGCGCATCTCCGGCGTGGCCTGGCGGGTCTGAAGATATTCCGGCAGGTCGGCCGCCCGCACCGGGCCGTACTCAACCCTGAATCCCGAGCGCTTTTTGATCTCGTGCGCGGCAATGCCTGGCGCGCCCAGTTGCGGCAAGATCAGCACGCGGTGCGAAACAACATCCTGGAGAGCGGTCGCTTCGATCCGCCGCACCAACTCGTCGGTGCCAAAGGTCCCCTTTCCGGCGGCACACCAGACATTCACGCCTTTTGTATCCAGCACCAGGATATAGCTGTCGATTCCCGCCAGTGCCGACCGTAGCGCGTCGAAACTGAGCGTGTAATTCGCGGTGACCAAAACAGGTGAATCCGCCGTGGGGTTGCCCAGGGCATACAGCCCCAGCTCAACCCTGTGTCCACCTCGGTTAACGCCCCAACGCGCCAGAAAATGATCCCGGCGGTTCGCCATGGTAATCACACTGGTAACGGGCCGGGCATACTGTTGCCTGTGGTTGGCGCTTACGTCCTGAAGCATCGCGGCCTCACTCCTCCAAATCAAAACGTATTGATATGTATCTAATTAAAGCTTACACCAAAAATCGTTGATATGTCAAGAGTTTTTTTGACGCTGTTTGTCATTGCCCGACGGCAAAATAAAAGATATAATGGTCTCACCGCACGATTCTTGTTGCCGGATACCAGCGCACTTGCCTCCAAGGGGGAACCATCATGAACGAATGGACCTTTCGCAGCACCACCCCGGCTGATTGGCCGAAGATCGCCGATCTCCTGGCCGCCGCGCATCTGCCACTGGAAGGAGCCGAAAACCACCTGAGCGGGTTTCTTCTCGCCTTCAGGAATGATTCGCTGGCTGGTTGCGCCGCCTTTGAACGCTACGGTCCCACCGCTCTGTTGCGATCCGTCGCCGTCACCAGGGTGGAGCTCGGGACCGGCCTCGGCCAGGAACTGGTCCGCCGGTTGCTCGATCAGGCCTATGCCGACGGCCTGAAAAACGTCGTGCTGCTAACAACCACCGCGGCTCGCTTCTTCAAGCGTTTCGGATTCCGGACGATCAGCCGGGCCGAAGTGCCGACCGAGGCCCTGGTGTCCACAGAATTCCAGGGAGCCTGCCCGGCTTCGGCCATCGCCATGATGCTTGGGCTCCAGCATCCGCCCATCCTGGTGCGGCCCGCCGCCGAAGAAGACCTGCCGGCCGTTACCCGGATCTATAACCAGGGTATTGAAGACCAGGGCACCCTGGAGACGGAACTGCGCACGGTCGATGAGCGCCGGGAGTGGCTGCAGCGCCGCCCGTCCCGCAATCCGGTGATCGTGGCCGTCCGTCAGGGCGAGGTGCAGGGCTGGGCGTCGCTCAATCCATTTAGCCCCCGCCAGGCCTACCACTTTGTCGCCGACGTCTCCGTTTACGTGGGACGGGAAAAGCGCGGCACCGGCCTCGGGTTCGCCCTGATGATCAACCTGATCGAGCAGGCCAGGGCGCTGTCTTACCACAAGCTGGTCCTCACCACCTTTCCACAGAATACCGCTGCGATCCAGCTCTACGAAAAATGCGGCTTCCGCACCGTGGGCGACTACCGGGAGCAGGGATTCCTCGGCGGCCGCTGGACCGACACCCGCCTCATGGAACTCCTTCTTTGAACGGCCATGAATTTCTCTTGATTTCGTCTTTTGAAAGTCTTGCTTGAAGCGGGGCTGGTAACCCGCGAGACCCCTGGCACCTGGAGCCACTACAGCCTGAGCAAGCCCGGAATCCTGGGCTGGATCCGGAAATTCTTCCTGGAAAAGGAGATCGCCGCCCATGCCCGATCTTGAAGAAGTCGTGCGACTTGCCCACCGTGATCTGGGGCAAGTTCGCCGGGTCAAAAAATGTTCGAACTGTGAATGCTTACTTGATGTGTTGGAGGCGGTACAAGGGGATCTAGCGCGATTCGAAAGCCCCGAGGCCCAAGCCGTCCGGGTTAGCATGCAGGGCTGGCTGGAGGAGGGAAATAAGGAACGGCACAAATGCCTGGGATGCGAAAACTGCCTCCCCATCGAGCCGTATAATCAGTTCAGCAGGTCGTTGCGCGACCTTGAGGGCGGAACCATAATCTCTGCCCGCGAAGAACCGGAACCGACGACGTTATCCGGTTCTGAATCATCTCCGGCAGCAGCGCCGCCCCCTTGCGACTGCGGGGACACCTGAGGGGTCAAGCCGGCGCAGCCGGAGGCTGCGCGGAAATGGCCGGGGGCGGAGGGCGACTACCTGGTGGGAGATCCCTCTGCAAGCGTCGCCATCTGGGATCGAGATGCTCAAATGCTTGTTTGCGAGCACTACACGAAGGAAGGCGTCCTTGACGAGACAATTCGGGGGACGCGGGCCGAAGATGTAGCCTATACAGCCATAAAACACGGGTTGCTATCCCGTCTCGATCATGCCGCCTACCTTGGAAGAGAACTTGCGAGAGCGGAGACCGCTCTGAAGCTTGGGCAACCCTACACGCAGGATGCCGATTAAAAGCCGATTACTCCCCAGGTTCTTTTTCAAGTAAAGGAGCCATTTCTGATCGCTTTGACGGTGCTTTGCGGCAAGCCGTATCGCTGCATCCTGGCCGCCGTCCTCTCCGCGTCGTATGCCACCTTTCGAAACTCAACTTCGGGGCGAGCCGCATGAGCCGTATTGATCGGGGCTGTGCCGGCCGCTACCGAACCGCTCTGCAATACGGTAAATTTCACACCGGTGAATTCCACAACCGCGTAGTTCGCACGCGGGTCGCCGCCTCTCGGTTTTCCCACACTGCCGGGGTTGAGGTACAGGGTGTTGCCCGCTGCCGCATCGCCCATGGTGCGAACCAGGGGTAGATGCGTATGGCCGAGCAGGGCCAGGTCGTACCCGACGGTAGCCCGGTGAAGCTCCCGCCAGCCCTCGCCGTCTTCCGGCCATAGATAATCATCCACCGAAGCAGGTGTGGCGTGAACAACGAGAATTTTCAAGCCCTGGCGCTCAATGCTCAATGTCGGCGGCAAGGCCCGCAAAAAAGCCTTCGTCGCCTCTGTGCATCGCTCCCTGGTCCATTTCAAGCAGGCAAGTTCGACGGATCGGTCGCGGCCAGGTGCCGTCCGGTGGTCCTCCAGAGGAAAAGACTCCCCCACCGCCCGGTCGTGATTTCCCAGAACGCAGGGGATCTTCGCCGCTTTGATCCGGTCGACCGCCTCATTCGGGTCAGGGCCGTAGTCCACCAGATCGCCGCAACAGATGAAAGTTTGGACGCCAGCCGAAGAGGCGTCCTCCAGAACGGCTTCAAGCGCCCCCAGGTTGCCGTGAATGTCCGCAATGACCGCCATCTTCCCCATGCTTATCAGGCCCCCAACAGACAGCAAAAGACCCCTTCAAGTGTTATGATCCTGGTATATTATAACTCCCCGATGATAGCTGCTCAATCCAAACATTTTATTTTCTCTTGGCAGGAAATCTGAAGAAATAAGAGAATGCCATACAGCAATCAGGCTGTCAATAAGGCTGTATACCAATTATATGCGGCATTTTTTATGTCTTCTGCTTTTATAATCCTGCATTTCATGATTTCGACTTTCTTGGGGGCGCGTCGATGTCTATGACCTGGACAACTGAGCAAATCCTGGCGCTGGCGCCGGACGCCGGCTCCACCAAAGCTGGGAAAGACCTGGCGACCCCGCGCAAATGGCTGTCCCTCGGTCACAACGAGCAAGCCGCCTGGGGCGAATGCCAGGGCAGCGCCAAACTCCCTTATCAGACACAGATTGATTTGAGCGAGCCGGCCTTCCACTGTACTTGCCCCAGCCGCAAGTTCCCATGCAAACACGCTTTGGGGCTTTTTCTGTTGCTGGATAGCCAGCCGGATGCTTTCAGCCAGAAAACGCCGCCAGACTGGGTGACGGAATGGCTTACGGCTCGCACCCAGCGTACGCAACAACCCGCTAAAAAAGAGAGAAAGAAGGAGAAACGCACCGGGCCGGTGGCTGATCCCGACGCACAAGCCCGGCGTGCCGCCGAACGCCAGGCCAAAGTCATCGCCGGATTGGAGGAATTGGAACTCTGGCTCCATGATCTGGTCCGGCGAGGGCTGGCAGGCTCGGCTGTTGGAGCGGCTGGGACGCCTTCACCTCCTGCTGGAAGGGTTCAAACACCTCGACATGCTGCCCCCGGAGACCCAGGTCGACCTCCGAACTCAGATCGGCTGGACGCAAGACTAGGAGGAATTGCTGGCGGAGCCTGGCCTGCGGGACCGCTGGCTGGTATTGGGACAGCGCGTGGCAGAAGAAGATCGCCTGCGTGTCCAGCGCACCTGGCTGTTGGGGCGGGACAGCGGCCGGGCCGCCCTGCTCCTGCACTTCGCCCCCAACAATCAACCCCTTGACACCACCCTGGTGCCCGGCATTTGTCTGGACGCCGAATTGGTCTTCTATCCGGGCGCTTACCCGCTGCGCGCCCTGATCAAAAACCGGCACGCTCCGCCCACCCCGCTCGATGCGGTGCCCGGTTACGACAACATCTCCGATGCCACCGGGGCATACACCGGTGCATTGGCGCGCAACCCCTGGTTGGAACGGTTTCCGGTGGCATTACAAGCCGTGATCCCGACGCATTGCGATGGGAAATGGGCGATACGTGACTCGGCGGGGCGCTATCTGCCCCTTGCGCCGCGCTTTGAGAGAAGCTGGCAACTGTTGGCATTGAGCGGCGGGCGCCAGCTGGCGCTCTTCGGCGAATGGGATGGCGACCATTTCCTGCCCCTCAGCGTGTGGGCCGAAGGAAGTTTCCGTGTGATATGACTGGACGAGAACGGGGGAGACCATGACTCAGCCTTCCGACCTCATAACCCAGCCTTCTTTATTGTGGCGGAAAGCGGTTACCGTAGCACTGCTCGGCAGTGAGCGGCAAGCTCTGCCCTTGCCGTCGCTGGACGGCCCTCTTGGTGGCCTGCTGGCCCGCTTAAATGGGGGTGACAATGGCGGCCGGGAAGGTACCTTGCTCGGAGCGTCAGCAATTCTTTCTCTTTATCTACGCGCCGGGCGATCGCCGGAGATCGATAACCAACCGTTGCCAGAACCATGCAGCCCGGATGATCTGCCGCGTTGCAGCCCCCGTGCCGGGCAACACCTGGCGATGATCCTCAACAGCCAGCATCCCGAGGTGTTGCCCGAGTGGCTGGCGGTGGTAGCCCGGGCCGGTCAGCGCGCTCCCGAGGAAAACCTGCCTTTCTTATTGGAAAAAGGGCAGAAGCAACCCGGTCTGCGGGACGCCATCCTGCCCGTGCTGGGCAAGCGGGGTCACTGGCTGGCCGCGCAAAACTCCGAATGGGACTACGTGGCGGGCGGCGATAACCACGAGGCAATCTGGCAGACTGGCAGCCGGGCTGCGCGCCTGTCACTGCTACAAAAACTGCGCGCCAGCGACCCGGCCCGTGCCCGCGCACTGGCGGCTTCTACCTGGACCAAGGAATCCCCGGATGACCGCGCTGCCTTCCTCGCCGCCTTCCAGGCCCTCTCGGACAGGCTTCCTCTTAAGCTTGATCCTCCCGGCGGTTACTCCCTCGTGACAATCCACGCAAAGGGTAATCAGGTTTTCCGTCTGGTTTGTCCCTCCCTCGGACCGTGGGAGGTGATGGTGGACCTCCATTCTCTTGTTGCGCTCCCCGCAGTGCTGGCAGGTATGCTTATCCCGGTAAAGCACCGCCTCGCGGAGATTGCAGTAATCTTTGGTGAAGCCTTGTTGGTACTGGACCCCCTCGATAGTCGGGCTTTTCAACTTTTGTGCATCGATCTGGGCATCTTCCAGCACGATCTTTTCAATCATACACCGGGTTGAAAAGTCCCTCACCACCCTGGCTACCGCTTCTTTTTTGGCCCGGATGCTGGGTGGAACTAACCCTTCCTGGCGTTTGCGAT